>NZ_JAPYPS010000098.1 GCF_029937575.1 Nocardioides sp. | reverse complement strand
GCCGCAGGCGATCCTTGACGGCGGGAGCAGGTCGGCTACGCGCGCGGCCCCACCCCGGGTGACCACCAGGACCAACCCTGAAGCAACAGACCGGTCACGCGCGCGCCCCCATCAGGACCACGTCCGACCCCAAGCGGCCCAAGCGGTCAGAGCGGTCAGAGCGGAGCCGTCAGGACGATCTCGCCGGCCTCGTCCATCACGACGACCTCGGTCGCCTCGGCCCGCATCAGCGCCGACTGCAGGTTGCAGGTCATCTCGTTGCGTCCGGTGCCGATGAAGGCACCGGCGGTCACGAACTCGCCGGTGGTGCCGTCACGGAAGGCGGCCTCGAAGACGTCGCCCTTGGCGAACCCCTTGCCGCTCATCCGGAGCTCGACCCCCCACGTGTGGGCGACCAGCCCGGAGGTCTCGATCTTGATGCGGGAGGAGCCGCCACTGAGCGTGACGGGCTCGATGGTCACCGAGGGCGGCGCCTCGGTGACGGTGACCGTGGCCGGGGGCGGGGTCGGGGCCGTCGACCCCGGTGACGTGCTGCGGCCGATGAGGACGCCCCCCTCCAGGGCGACGAGCACGACGACGGCTGCCGCCGCCCCGAGGCCGGCGCGCCACGCCGTACGGCGTCGGGCCCGGGCGCGGGCGCGGGCGACCTCGTCGGACTCCAGCTGCTCGCGCTCGCCGGCGACCTGGTCGCGGATGGCCGCGCCGAGGTCACCGGGAGGCAGCGCGGGGAGGTCGAAGTGGCGGGCGTCGACGAGGTCGAGCATGGCGCCGAGGGGGGCGATCTCCTCGAGGTCGGCGCGGCACGCCGCGCACCCGTCGAGGTGGGCACGGACCATGGCCTGGTCGGCCTCGCCGAGGTGTCCGAGGGTGTAGGAGCCCAGCAGGTCACGCAATCGCTGGTGCTCCTCGTTGCTGCCCAGGTCCCAGGTGTTCACGGTGTCACCCCCATCTCGTCGATCGCCACTCTCAATGCCTTCAGTCCGTAGAACACCCTGCTGCGCAGGGTCCCGACCGGGATCCCCAGCTCTGCAGCGACCTCCTCGTAGGGCCGCTCCTGCAGGTGGGTCCGCACGATGGCGACCCGGTGGTGCTCGGAGAGGTGCCGCAGCGCCTCCTCGACCACCCAGGACGTCATCATCCTCTCGACGGGGTCGCCCTGGTCGGAGCCGGCGAGGTCCTGCACCGTCGGAGGGTCGACGAGGTTGCCCTGCCAGGGCCGCACCTTCGCTGCTCGCGCGTGGTCGATCATCGCGTTGCGGGCGATCCCGAAGAGCCACACGCGCAGGGAGGCGAGCGTCGGGTCGTAGCGCTCGGCAGAGCGCCAGGCCTTGATGAAGGTCTCCTGGACGACGTCCTGGGCAGCGCCCTGGTCGCCCAGTCCGCGCAGGACGAACCGGTAGAGCTCCGGGCCGTGCAGGAGGTAGGCGGCGTACACCTCGTCCTCGTTGCTCAACCCCGCCACGGCGGTGTCGTCCATGGGCACACCCTTTCAGCCGCGGGCTCGGGTCGACGTCGTCCTGGGTCTGTACGGCGCCCGGCGCGGCCCCGTTCACCCGTCTGGGTGACTCCTCGTCGTGGTCTGGTCCGGGGCCCATCCGGATCCGGGACTGCGTCGAACCTGTGATGAACGCAACCGCTGCGGGTCCCGTAGTGACTCGCGAGGCCGCCTCGTGGTGGTCGCGTCAGGGGGTGCTCAGCGCCCGACCGAGATCCGAGAGGAACACGAACTGATGAACCCATCGAGGACCCGAGCGGTCCGGCTGCTCACGGGCAGTGCTGCTGGAGCGCTCGCGCTCGGCGCGCTGGCCCTGGTGCCGGCACCCGCAACGGCAGCCGCCGTACCCGACCGGGCAGGACTGGTGAGCGCGGCCCCCGTCGCCTCCGCCGCCGCACCCCGCATCGACGACACCGACTACGACGTCGCCCGCAAGGCGACGCGCGAGGCGGCGAAGAAGAAGCAGAAGGCGAAGAACTCCACCGACGTCAAGAACCAGAAGCAGCTGCGCAAGGCCGTCGCGAAGGCCAACAAGCGCAACGGCACCGACAAGATCGTGCTGACCTCGACGGTGCGCCTCAAGGGTGGCAGCGGCAAGGGCAACGGGGCACGCAAGGGCGACCTCGACGTCACCGACGACCTGATCGTCGAGGGCGGCGGCTTCCAGGTCAACGCCAAGGGCGTCGACCGGATCTTCGACGTGACCTCCGGGGTCCGACTGGACGTCAAGAACGTGACCCTCAAGCGAGGCATCCCCGCCGCCGGCGAGAGCGGTGGCGCTGTGCGCGGCACCGGTGCGACCGTCGTGCTGAGCAACGTCACCGCCAACCGCAACCGCGTCACGGGCGTGGGCGCCTCCGGCGGCGCGATCATGAACGACGACGGCGTGCTCGTCGTCCGCAACTCGGACCTCGTCAGCAACTCCGCGTTCCGCGCGGGTGGCGCGATCGAGGCCAACGCCGGCTCGACGACCGTCAACCAGACCCTGCTGGGTCGCAACTCGGCGGGCGACGGCCCCGGCAACGGCGGCGCGATCCACCTGACCGGCGACGGCACCGTCTCGGTCAACAAGAGCGAGGCCAACCTCAACATCGCCTCCGCCGAGGGTGGGGCCTTCTGGAACTCCCTCGAGGGCATCTTCGCCGTCACCGCGACGACGTTCGAGGCCAACGAGGCCAAGGGCGCTGCGGCCGACGAGGGCGGTGGCGCGCTGTACAACGAGGGCGGCGCCCTGTTCGTGGTCACCAGCGAGATGCTGGACAACTCGGCCACCGGCACCTCCGGCTCCGGCGGCGCGATCTTCAACAACGACGGCGAGCTCGGCGTCGAGAACTCCACGATGTCGGGCAACTCGGCCAACCGCGCCGGTGGCGCCATCGAGGCCAACGCGGGCACCACCGAGGTGCTCGACTCGGCCATGCGCGGCAACTCCGCAGGCGCCAACCCCGGCAACGGCGGTGCCCTGCACCTCTCCGGCGCCGGCACGGTGCTCGTCTCCGGCGGTCGCGTCGTGGACAACACCGCCTCCGCCGAGGGCGGCGGCCTCTGGAACTCCGCCGTGGGCTCGATGGACGTCGCCCAGGTGAGCGTCACGGGCAACACCGCTGCGGGTGCGGCTGCCGACAACGGCGGCGGCGGCCTCTACAACGACGGCGGCACCATGACGGTGCGCGGCTCGAGCCTGGAGGCCAACGACGCGACCGGCGCTGCCGGCTCCGGCGGCGGCATCCTGAACAACCTCGGCGACCTGACCGTCGTGAACTCCACGATCAACGGCGGCTCGGCCAACCGTGCCGGTGGCGCGATCGAGGCCAACGAGGGTACGACGACCATCGTCCGCTCCTCGCTGGAGTCGAACGCCGCGGGCGCGGCCCCCGGCAACGGTGGCGCCGTGCACCTGACCGGCCCCGGCGCGGTCGTCGTACGGGCCAGCTCCTTCGGCGCCAACACGGCCTCGGCCGAGGGTGGCGCGCTGTGGAACTCGGCCGGCGGCACCATGTCGATCGAGCGCAGCGACATCGTCGGCAACACCGCCTCCGGCGCTGACGCCGACCAGGGCGGTGGCGGCGTCTTCACCGACGGTGGCGACCTGTTCATCGTCGACTCCGACATCCGGGAGAACAGCGCCGACGGTGCGGCCGGATCCGGTGGTGGCGTGCTCAACAACAAGGCCACGGTCGAGATCGTGTCCTCCACGCTGATGAACAACAACGCGGTGCGCGCCGGTGGCGGCGTCGAGGCCAACGAGGGCTCGACGACCATCCGGGCGGGCTCGGTGCTGTCCAACAACCTGGCCTCGGCCGCTCCCGGCAACGGCGGTGCCCTGCACCTGTCCGGCGCGGGCACGGTCGACATCGTCAACACGGAGGTCTCCGGCAACACCGCGGCCCTGGAGGGTGGCGGCCTGTGGAACTCGGCTCCCGGTGTGATGACCGTGACCGGCTCCGACATCTCCGGCAACGAGGCGCTCGGTGCGGCCTCCGACAACGGTGGTGGCGGCCTCTACAACGACGGTGGCGACCTGACGGTCACCGACTCGACGGTCTCCGGCAACTCCGCGTCCGGCGCCGCCGGATCGGGTGGTGGCGCGCTGAGCAACACCGGCACGCTGGCCATCTCCGGCTCGACGTTCGACGGCAACGACGCCCAGCGGGCGGGTGGCGCCATCGAGAACCTCGCGGCCACGGTCACGATCGAGGACTCCGCACTGTCGACCAACGTGACGGGCGCGGCCCCGGGCAACGGCGGCGGCCTGCACACCTCCGGCGCCGGTGACGTCACCGTCACCGACTCGACGGTCACGGGCAACACCGCGGCCGCCGAAGGTGGCGGACTGTGGAACTCCGGTGTCGGCACCATGACGGTCACCGGCACGCTGGTCGACGGCAACTCCGCGGCGGGCAACGACGCCACGCAGGGTGGTGGCGGCCTGTTCCAGCAGGACGGCGCGACCGGCACGCTGACGGTCACCGACTCCGTCGTGTCCGGCAACTCCGCGACCGGCACCGCCGGCTCCGGTGGAGGCGTGCTCAACGACGTGGGTGGCACGGTCACCATCACCGGCACCGAGATCTCCGGCAACGACGCCCAGCGCGCCGGTGGCGGTATCGAGAACAACGCCGGCACGGTCACGATCGACGACTCGTCGCTGGACACCAACACGGCGGGTGCTGCCCCCGGCAACGGTGGCGGTCTGCACACCACCGGTGACGGCGACGTCACCGTCACCAACTCCGAGGTCACGGGCAACACCGCGGCCGCCGAGGGTGGCGGGCTGTGGAACTCGGCCGTCGGCACGATGACGGTCGACAACACGCTGATCGACGGCAACTCCGCGGCGGGCAACGACGCCACGCAGGGTGGTGGCGGCCTGTTCCAGGACGCCGGCGCCGGGACCCTGACGGTCACCAACTCCGTGGTCTCCAACAACACCGCGACCGGTACCTCCGGCTCCGGTGGTGGCGTGCTCAACGACCAGGGCACCCTGGTCATCAGCGACACCTCGTTCTCCGCCAACGACGCGATCCGCGCCGGTGGCGGCATCGAGACCAACGCCGGCACGGTCACCCTGACCGATGTCGACCTGGACGCCAACACCACCGGGGCCAACCCTGGCAACGGTGGCGGCTTCCACGCCGGTGGCGCCAACACGGTGGTCTACACCGGTGGCACGGTGTCCGACAACGATGCGGCCAACGAGGGCGGTGGCCTGTGGTGCAGCAACTCCGGCACCTTCACCGCCACGGGCATCACGTTCACGGGCAACACCGCTCCCGATGGTGCCGACGTGTACCACCAGGACCCGGGCGCCACGCCCTCGGTGAGCACCTGCTCCATCAACGGCTCGCTGATCCCCCAGGGGACCGGCACCCCGTGATCGATCGCTGATCGGTCGCTGATCGGGCAACCGGTCGGCGGCTGATCGGCGGCTGATCGGCAGCTGGCCCACACAGCAGGCCCCGACGACTTCGGTCGTCGGGGCCTGCTGCGTGTGTGGTCGAGGTGCGTCAGCCGACGTCGCTGCGCACGTAGCGACACATCAGGAAGCTCTCGGCCGTGAGCACGTGGGCCAGCTCGAAGCCGGCGACGGTCTCCAGGCCGGCGGTGCGCGGCGTCGACCTGGTGCCGGCGAAGGTGGGGGAGACGGTGATGTCGGCCTCGTCGAGCAGGCCGTCGGCCACGAGCGACTCGAGCAGCGTCGGCCCGCCCTCGCACACGATGCGGCGCAGGCCCCGGTCCTCGAGGATCGAGAGGATCGAGGCGGCGCTCGGCCGCGGCTCGGGGGCAGTGACCAGCTCGCAGTGCTCGTGGGCGAGCGCGGCGCGCGCCGGGTCGGGCGCGGCGCCGGTGATCACGATGGGTCGGATCGTCGACTCGGCGAACAGGGGTCCGGTGAAGTCGAGCTCCAACGAGCCGCTGACGATGGCGAGGACCGGGGCCGGGGCCAGGCCGGCGGCGGCGCGAACCTCCGCGTCCGCCTCGGCGGCGCGCAGCGGGCCGTAGCCCTCGGCGCGCACGGTGCCTGCGCCGACGAGCACGGCGCCGGCCAGTCGCCGTACGGCGTGAAAGACGGCCTTGTCGACGCTCGAGGAGATCGACCCGCTCAGGCCGTCGGGACCGGCGGCGGCGCCGTCCAGGGTCGTCACCATCATCGCCCGCACCCAGCGCCGCTCCGAGGCGTGGTCCGGCCACGGGTAGGCGTCGCGCACGTCGTCGTCGCTCAGCCCGGCCGACGGTCCGTCGTCCCCGGTGCTCCAGATCAGGTCCATCCGGACGAATCTATCCGCGCCGGCCCCACCCCTCCGAGCGGGCTCGGGAATGTCCCGGGGCGCTCCGGGGTTGCCGCCCACTGTGAGCCCCGAGACCCGCGACGACTCCCGCCGCGTGTCGCTGACCCTCGGACTGCTGTTCGGGATCGCCGGGATGGGCTCCTCCTCGGCCGCGATCGCGGTGCCCCTCATCGCCGACGACCTCGCCATCGGCCAGGGGACGGCGACCTGGACGATCAGCCTCTACGTGCTCATGCTCGCGGTGACCACGGCCGTCTACGGGCGCGTCTCGGACCTGCTCGGCACCCGGATCCCGCTGCTCATCGGGCTCGGCCTGATGGCCAGCGGTGCCCTCATGGCAGCCCTGGCTCCATCGTTCTCCGTGCTGCTGGCCGCCCGGCTGCTGCAGGGCGCCGGCGCTGCCGCCGTACCCACGCTCGGTGTCGCCATCATCAACGGTCGCTACGCCGGCGGCGTCCGCGGACTCGCCCTCGGGCGGCTGGCCGCGATGGCGGCCTCCGTGAGCTGCCTGGGCCCGCTCCTGGGCGGACTGGTCGAGACCTGGGCGGGTTGGCGCGCCGTGCTCGCCCTGCCGATCCTCGGTCTGCTGGTGGTGCCGTTCCTGTGGCGGGCGCTGACCGACGAGCGCAGCTTCGCCCGGCTCGACGTGGTCGGGGCGCTGCTGGTGGCGGTGAGCGCGGCCGGGTTCGTGCTGATGGTGCAGTCGCCGTCGACGGGACGGGCGGTGCTGGTCGCCGGGATCGCCCTCGCCGTCGTCGGGTTGCCGTTGAGCGCTGCCTGGGTACGCCGTCACCCCCACGGCTTCCTGCCCCTGTCGGTGATCCAGAACCCCATCGTGCTGCGCAACGCCTTCGCCGGCGCGTCCGTGCCGGCCGGGTGGTTCGCGCTCCTCGTGGCCGTGCCGGCCGTCCTGCTCGCCGACGGCTGGGAGCCGTGGCAGGTCGGTCTGCTCCTCGTGCCGAGCGCGGTCATCGCGCTGTTCGTGCCGCGGCTCACCGGCCCCCTCATGGAGGCCGTCGGCCCGACCCGCTCGCTCGCCTTCGCAGCCGTCATCACGACGGTTGCCCTGGGCGTGGCCGCGCTGGGCTCCGCGCTCGTGTGGCCCGCCCTGCTCGCCATCGCGGTGATCCTGGTGACCGTGGGGTTCGGGGTCGGGCAGCCGGCGCTGAGTGCCGCGGTCGCCGACGGCGTCGAGCCCGAGGTGCGCGGCGTGGCGCTCGGCGTGTCCACCCTGGTCTTCCTCGTCGGCGGATCGGTCGGCTCCGCCGTGGTCGGCGGGCTCGGCGGTGTCTGGGGGATCGGGTACGGCGTGCTGCTGCTCGCCGTACTGCCGGTCGCGGCGCTGGCCGCGTTGGCGCCCGAGCTGGTCGGGCGGCGCGAGCGCCAGTCGGTGGGCGTCGTCGACTGACGTCGTAGCCCGGCGTCGTCGACTGGTGCCGTCGCCCGGTCCGGATCCGGCCGGCCCGGCGGTCAGGTGGGTGGGTGGGAGCGCTCTGTCACAGTGGAGACATGCAGATCGGGATGACCCTGCCGGTGATGGAGCCGGACCTGTGGCGCCGCGGACCCGACGTCCTCGAGGAGTGGGCGCGCGCCACCGACGAGGGACCGTTCGCGTCGCTGTGCTTCGGCGAGCGGATGGCCTTCGACAACCCCGAGACGCTCACGCTCCTCGGTGCGGTCGCCGCGTGGACCTCCCGGGTGCGGATCGTGACCACCGTGATCGTGCCCCAGCTGCACGACCCGGTCCTGCTCGCCAAATCGTTGGCCACCGGTGACCAGCTCTCGCGCGGCCGTCTGACGGTCGGCTTCGGCGTGGGCGGGCGCGAGGAGGACTACCGCGCCGTCGGGGGAGACCTGGCCACCCAGACGATGGGCGACATGGCCTCGCGCGTCGCGGTGATGAAGCAGGTCTGGGCCGGCGAGCACGTCACCGACTCCGTCCGTCCCGTCGGTCCGCCGCCGGCGCAGGCCGGGGGCCCCGAGCTCCTGGTCGGCACGATGGGACCCAAGACGATCCGCAGCGCCGCGGCGTGGGCCGACGGTCTCGCCGGCGTCACCCTCGACCTCGACCTCTCCGCGGTCGGCGACCTCTTCGACCTGGCCCGGCGTGCGTGGGTGGAGGCGGGTCGCGGGGTGCCGCGGCTGACGACGTCGTTCTGGTTCGCCCTCGACGACGGGTCCGGCGCCGCGCGCGACCAGGTGCACCGTCACCTGCGGCACTACATGAACTGGCTGCCCCAGCAGCTCGTCGACGCCATGGCACCGACCACCGGCTTCGCCGGCACGCCCGACGAGCTGCGCGACGTGCTCGAACGGCTGGCCGACCTCGGCGCCGACGAGGTCCACCTGATCCCGACCGCCTCCGACGCGGCGCAGGTCGAGCAGGTGGCCGAGATCGTCGGGGACCTCGTGGGTGACCTTGCGGGTGACGTCGTGGGTGGGGGTGTGGCGTGAGCGCGCTTCGTCGTTCCCGCGCGGGCGTCGACGACGGCCCGGGCACCTGGGTGACGGCTGCGGTCGTGTCCGGGGCGTTCGTGGCCCTGCTGTACGTCGTCGAGCTCGCCGACGTGATCGCCGACCACCGACTCGACCGGCTCGGCGTCGAGCCGCGCTCGGCCGACGGGCTCTGGGGCATCCTGTTCGCCCCGGTGCTGCACGGCAGCTGGACCCACCTGGAGGCCAACACGGTGCCGGCCCTGGTGCTCGGCTTCCTCGTGCTCTTCTCCGGCATCGCGAAGGGGCTCGAGGCGACCGCGGTGATCTGGGTCGTCGGGGGCGTGGGCGTATGGCTCGTCGCGCCCACCAGCTCCATCCACCTCGGTGCGTCCGTGCTGATCTTCGGGTGGCTCGTCTACCTGATGCTGCGCGGGATCTGGACGCGTCGCGTCGGCCAGATCATCCTCGGGATCATGCTGTTCCTGCTCTACGGGACGCTGCTCTTCGGCGTGCTGCCGGGTCAGCCCGGCATCTCGTGGCAGGGGCATCTGTTCGGCGCGGTGGGCGGCGGGTTGGCTGCCTGGTTGATCCGCTTCGACGAGTAGGTCGGTGGGGTTGGTGGTGCGGCGGGGTGGGGTCCAGATCGCACAATTGTGCCGTTGTGGCAGGGAATCGAGCGCAGACCGTGTCACAACTCCACAATTGTGGGATCTGGACAGGGCGGCCCGAGCCCTCAGTCGGCCAGTGCCGCCGCCAGGTCCCTGATCGCGGCGAGCGGGGCGTCGTACCCGGGGAAGTAGCAGCACACCCGCTCGGCCACGTCGCCGAAGCGGCGCTGCAGCTCGGCGGCGCATTCCTCCGGCGTGCCGCGCACCGCGATGGTCGAGATCATCTCGTCGCTGACCAGCGCCATCATCGCGGCGACGTCGCCGGTCTTCGAGAGGGCGTTGAGCTCGGGCTGGAGGTCGCCCCAACCCTCGACGTCGAGGACGGGACGGTAGGCGGGGGTGGAGCCGTAGAAGGCGAGCAGACCGCGTACGCCGAGGTCGGCTGCGGCTTGCTCGTCGGGGGTCCGGCCCATCGCGGTGATCGCCTGCGGGTAGATCGCCATCGACTCCCGTCCGCCCAGCTCCAAGCCCTCGCCGACCGCCACCATCGTGCGCTCGCGGAAGTGGCGCAGCGAGTTGAACGGCATCACCAACAGGCCGTCGGCGACCTCGGCGGCCGTGCGGGTCATCAGCGGACCGAGCGCACCGAGCAGCACCGGCGGGGCGCCGTACGGGTTGGGGCCGGGGACGAACGTCGGCGGCATCAGGGTGTGCTTCGTGTGCTCGCCGCGGAAGTCCAGGCGGGTGCCGTCCTGCCATGAGCCGAGGATCGCCTTGACCGCCAGGACGATCTCGCGCATCCGGGCCGCCGGCGGCGACCAGGTGGCGCCGTACCGCTTCTCGATGTGGGGCTTGATCTGCGAGCCCAGCCCGAGCCGGAACCGTCCCTGGCTCATCAGCTGGAGGTCCCAGGCGGCGTTGGCCAGGTGCATCGGGCTGCGCGGCATCGCGATCGCCACGTTGGTCATCAGGTCGGTCTCGACGACGCTCGCGGCGGTGGCGAGCGGGAGGAACACGTCGTGCGGTCCCTCGAACGTGAAGAGTCCCGCGATGCCCGCGCCCACCAGCTCGCGGGCGCGTTCGGCGACGAGGTCGGGGCGGGCGTCGAGCTGGACGTCGAGGAGCATGGGGCGATCCTAGAACGCGTTCTACTCCTCGGCGCGGTGAGCAGCCTTCCAGGCTCCGCTGGGTGAGCAGCACAGAGCTCGAGGCAGGGGAACGGGCCGTCCGCGAGGCGGCACAGGCCCAGGACGACCCCAGCGCGAAAACCACCCCGATGGAACCTCGCTTTCTGGTCATTGACTACAGCCGCCGCGGGTAAAGAGCGGTTGGCTCGGGCAATGACCTCACATCGCAGCACGATCCTGATCGCAGCCGGAGCACTGGTTCTCGGCTCCAGCGGCGCTGCCGTCGCCGGCGGCCTCATCACGGGCAAGGACATCAAGAACGG
>NZ_JAPYPS010000097.1:6274-10817 GCF_029937575.1 Nocardioides sp. | reverse complement strand
CTCACCGGGCTTCGTCGACGCTCGCTGGCGCTCGCTGCTCAGCCTCCGCCGGCGGCAAGACCACCACGTCCAACCTCGCCCTCCTGTGCCGGCGCCACCACCGCACCAAGACCTTCTCCCCCTGGACCTACACCAGCCCCCAACCAGGCGTCTACGACTGGACCAGCCCCACCGGCACCCACTTCCGCGTCACCCGCAGCCGACGCCACGGCCGGATGCCCATCACCACCCAGATCCACCAGGTCCCACCCGACTCCGAGCCCTGAACACCCCGCCCCGCCACCCCGCCCACCGCAGCGGGGCTACCGGCATGTCCTCGCCGTTGCTGAGCAGCTCCGCCTACAGCAACGCCAGGTCGTCGCGGTGCACGATCTCCCGCTCGTAGCCCGCACCCAGCTCGGCCTTCAGGTCGCCCGACGAGCGACCCAGCAAGCGGGGCAGCTCCTCGGCGTCGAAGTTCACCAGCCCGCGCGCCACCACCGTCTCGTCGGGGCCGACGAGATCGACGGGGTCGCCGGCGATGAAGCGCCCCGTGACGTCGGTGATCCCGGCGGCGAGCAGCGAGGCGCCGCGCTGGGTCACCGCGGCGACCGCGCCGGCGTCCAGGACGAGGGTCCCCTTGGCCTCGGTCGCGTGCGCCAGCCACAGCAGGCGGGTCGAGCGGCGGCGCCCGGTGGGGCGGAAGAGGGTGCCGACGGGTTCGCCCGCCAGCGCTGCGCCGGCCTGGGCGGCCGAGGTGAGCACGACCGGGATCCCGGCGCCCGTGGCGATCTGAGCCGCCTGGACCTTGGTCTGCATGCCGCCCGTGCCGAGCCCGGCGGCCCCGGTCTTGCCGATGCGCAGCCCGTCGAGGTCGTCGGCCGAGACCACCTCCGGGACCAGGGAGGTGCCCGGGTCGCTGGGGCGGCCGTCGTACAGACCGTCGACGTCGGACAGCAGCACCAGCAGGTCGGCCTTGACCAGGTGCGCGACGAGGGCGGCCAGTCGGTCGTTGTCGCCGAAGCGGATCTCACCGGTGGCGACGGTGTCGTTCTCGTTGACGATCGGCAGCACGCCGAGCTCGAGCAGCTTGTCGAAGGTCTGCGCGGCGTTGCGGTAGTGCGCCCGCCGGGTGACGTCGTCGTGGGTCAGCAGCACCTGGCCGACCACGACGTCGTGGCGACGCAGCTCCTCGGTGTAGCGGTGCACGAGCAGCCCCTGGCCGACCGAGGCGGCGGCCTGCTGCGCCGGCAGTCCGGACGGCCGCCGCGTGAGCCCCAACGGCGCCAGACCAGCAGCGATCGCACCGGACGACACGAGCACGACGTCGCCGCCGGCGGCCCGGGCCGCGGCGAGCACGTCGACCAGCGCGCGCAGGCGGTCAGGGTCGAGTCCGCCAGCGGCGGTGGTGAGTGAGGACGAGCCGACCTTGACGACGATGCGCCGGGCCTGCGTGACCTCGGCCCTAGCGGGCACCGGGGTCGTCCTCGAGCCAGTCCGGGTCGTCGTCGGTGCCGATGTCGTAGGAGGAGGGGCCGTAGACCTCGGGCTTGTCGAGGCGGCGCGCCACGTCGGCGCGGGTCTCGGTCTCGCTGCGGTCGTCCATCGCGTCCTCGATCGCCCGGCGGCGCTCGCGGGCCGGACGGTTCTCCTTCAGGCGCGTGTCCTCGCCGCGGCGGGCGAGGTTCTCCGCACCCGCGTCGAGGCCGGGCTTGAAGTCGAAGACCACGGCGTTGTCGGGGTCGCCGATCAGGACGGCGTCGCCCTCGACGGCGCCCAGCTCGACCAGGCGGGTCTCGACGCCCAGCCGGTTGAGCCGGTCGGCGAGGAAGCCGACGGCCTCGTCGTTGCTGAAGTCGGTCTGGCGCACCCAGCGCTCGGGCTTGTCGCCCCGGACCCGCCACCCGTCCTCGGTCTCGGTGACGGTGAAGACAGAGCCACCGTCGGCGCTCGGCGGACGCAGCACGATCCGCTGGGCCACCTCCACGGCGCGCTCCTCGCGGGCCGCGGAGACGATCTCGGCCATCGCGAAGACCAGCTCGCGCGTGCCCTCGCCGCTCGCTGCCGAGACCGGGAAGACCCGAAGGCCGCGGGCCACCAGGTCGTCGATCACCATGTCGGAGATGTCGCGCCCGTCGGGCACGTCGACCTTGTTGAGCGCCACCAGGCGCGGCCGGTCCTCGAGGCCGCCGTACTGGGTCAGCTCGCGCTCGATGATGTCCAGGTCGTCGAGCGGGTTGCGGCCGGGCTCGAAGGTCGCGGTGTCGAGCACGTGCACCAGGGCGGCGCAGCGCTCGACGTGACGCAGGAAGTCGTGACCCAGGCCGCGGCCGTCGCTGGCACCCTCGATCAGCCCGGGTACGTCGGCGACGGTGAAGGTCACCTCGCCACCGGTGACCACGCCCAGGTTGGGCACGAGCGTCGTGAACGGGTAGTCGGCGATCTTGGGCCGCGCTCGGGAGATGGAGGCGATCAGGCTCGACTTGCCGGCACTGGGGAACCCCACCAGGCCGATGTCGGCGACCACCTTGAGCTCGAGCACGATCTCCAGCTCGTCACCCGGCTCGCCGAGCAGCGCGAAGCCGGGGGCCTTGCGCTTGGCCGAGGCCAACGCCGCGTTGCCCAGGCCGCCGCGGCCGCCCTCGGCGATCACCAGCTCGGTGCCGGGGCCGACGAGGTCGGCGATGACCTCACCGCTCTTGTAGGCCACGACCGTGCCGTCGGGGACCGGCAGCACCAGGTCGGCGCCGTGGGAGCCGTTCTTGTGCGAGCCGCCGCCGTGGTCGCCGTGCTCGGCCTTGCGGTGCGGGCTGTGGTGGTAGTCGACCAGGGTCGTCACGTCGGACTCGACGCGCAGGATCACCGAGCCACCCGGACCGCCGTTGCCGCCGTCGGGGCCACCGAGAGGCTTGAACTTCTCGCGGTGGACCGAGGCGACCCCGTGGCCACCGCGCCCGGCGCTGACGTGCAGCGTGACGCGGTCGACGAAGGTGGGGATGGCCATGGGTGCTCCTCGGTGGTGCGGAAATGCCGAGAGACGCCCCGATGCCCGGGACGCCTCTCAGTGAAAGCTGTGAGTGGTGCTGCTGGCGAGCGTCAGGTCACTCGCCCGGCACGATGTTGACCACACGACGACCGCGCTTGCGGCCGAACTCGACCGAGCCCGCGATGAGCGCGAAGATCGTGTCGTCGCCACCACGGCCCACGCCGGAGCCCGGGTGGAAGTGCGTGCCGCGCTGGCGGACGATGATCTCGCCGGCGTTGACGGTCTGGCCGCCGTAGCGCTTGACGCCGAGACGCTGGGAGTTGGAGTCGCGACCGTTCTTGGTGGACGCGGCGCCCTTCTTGTGTGCCATCTGAGGAGTCCTTGGAGTCGAGAGTGTGGAGAGTGTGGAGAGTGTGGAGAGTGTCCGAGCCGGTGGCTCGGCCGATCACAAACTGATGTCGGTGACCTTGACCTGGGTGTACTTCTGACGGTGACCCTGGCGCTTCTTGTAGCCGGTCTTGTTCTTGTACTTCTGGATGACGATCTTCGGGCCCTTGGTCAGCCCGAGCACCTCGACGGTCACCGCGGCGTCGGCCAGGCCGGTGGCGGTCACGGTCTCGCCGTCCACGGCCATCACGACCGGGAGGCTCAGGGTCTCGCCGACGGGCGTGGTGACCTTGTCGATCTCGATGACGTCGCCAACAGCGACCTTCTGCTGCTTGGCGCCTGCGCGCACGATCGCGTACACCGCGGTCTCCTTCGTCGATTCACAATCACGTCTGGCACATCTGGGTCTGCGGCACGTCGGCCACCATCACGCGCAGCACCTCGAGACAATCATCTCGAAGGACCGGGCATCGTGTGGCGAATGGGTGCCAGTCAGAGGGCGGCACGCCGGGCGCACCAAGGATGAATGCTACGGACAACGTCCCCGGACAGCAAAACGAGCCGGTCGGGGACGTCGCCCGCATGGTGCTCAGCGCTTGCGGGCGCTCCCCTTGCGCTTGACCGGGACGTGCCCGGCCGCGTCGTTCGAGGGCTCGACCTCGGGGTCGTCGCCCTCGGCAGCCGCCACGGGCTCCCCCGGCTCCACGTCGACGAGCGAGGGCTCGACGACGCCGGACTCCGGCGGTGACCCGATCTGGCCGGAGGCGGGTGCTGCCTCGTCCATGGTGGGCACCGCAGCCTGCTCGACCGCCTCGGTCTCCGGTACGTCGGCCAGTGCGTCAGCCTGTGCGTCGGCTTGGGTGTCCGCCGAGGTGCTCGACGGGGCGGCCGCGGGCCGGCGTGCTCCCTGCCCGCGCGTGCGGGTGACCACGCGCGGCGGCTCCGGGGTGCTCACCTCGGGCGCGGGGACCGCCGGGGCCGGGTTCGCCGGGGCGACCACCGCCTCCACGGGCTCGGGAGGCGCGCTCGCCACGGTGCGGGAGACACCGCGGCGGGTGCGTGTGACGACCTTGGGGGCCGCCGGCTCAGCCGGCTGGCTGGTCTCGGGCGACTCAGCCGAGCTCTCGGCAGGAGCCTCCGGCTCGGCAGGAGTCTCCGGCTCGGTGACCGGAGAGGCCGGCTCCGAGGATG
>NZ_JAPYPS010000097.1:0-6174 GCF_029937575.1 Nocardioides sp. | reverse complement strand
CCTCGGTGGACTGGGGGCTCGCCGACACCGGTGCCGTCCGGCTCGCGCCACGACGTGTGCGGGTCACGACCTTGGGGGCCGCGGGCTCGGCCGGCTCGGGCGCCGGGCTCGTCTCATCCTGCTGCGGGGCAGGAGCAGCCGCTGCAGCCTCGTCAGCCGGCGCCTGCTCCGCGCGGGCACGCTCGGCCTTCGCCATCGCCGCGAACTCGGCGGGCGACGGCTTCGACGCCGGCGAACCGGAGTCCCCGGGGCCGCCCGAGTCGCCGGGCTTCTGCTGACCTGCGCCCTGCTGGTCGGAGTCGTCCGGGCCACGGCCACGGCCGCCGCGTCGACGGCCGCCTCCGCCGCCGCCGCCACCGCGACGCGACTCGTCGTCGCCGCCCTGGCGGGGCTCGATCGGCATGTCGTGGACCACGACACCGCGGCCCTGGCAGTGCTGGCAGTTCTCGCTGAAGGACTCCAGCAGGCCGGTGCCGATGCGCTTGCGCGTCATCTGGATCAGGCCGAGCGAGGTGACCTCGGCGACCTGGTGGCGGGTGCGGTCGCGCCCGAGGCACTCGACCATGCGGCGCAGCACGAGGTCGCGGTTGGACTCCAGGACCATGTCGATGAAGTCCACGACGATGATGCCACCGATGTCGCGCAGCCGGAGCTGGCGCACGACCTCCTCGGCGGCCTCCAGGTTGTTCTTGGTGACGGTCTCCTCGAGGTTGCCCCCGGAGCCGGTGAACTTGCCGGTGTTGACGTCGACGACGGTCATCGCCTCGGTGCGGTCGATGACCAGGGACCCGCCCGATGGCAGGTAGACCTTGCGGTCCAGGGCCTTGGCGATCTGCTCGTCGACGCGGTACGTCGTGAACAGGTCGGTGCCGTTGTGGTCGGCGACGTCGTACTTCTCCAGCCGCGGTGCCAGGTCGGGAGCGATCTCGGCGACGTAGCCGCTGATGGTCTCCCAGACCTCGTCGCCGGAGATCACGAGCTTGGCGAAGTCCTCGGTGAAGAGGTCGCGCACGACCTTGAGCGTGAGGTCGGGCTCGCCGTACAGCAGCTTGGGGGCTCCACCCTTGCTGCCCTTGCCCGTCTTGGCCTCGATCTCCTCCCAGCGCGCCTTGAGTCGCTCGACGTCCTGGGTCAGCTCCTCCTCGCTGGCACCCTCGGCCGCAGTGCGCACGATGACGCCGGCCGAGGACGGGACGACCTCCTTCAGGAGGGTCTTGAGGCGGTGCCGCTCGGTGTCGGGCAGCTTGCGGGAGATGCCGCTCGTCGTGCCGTCGGGCACGTAGACCAGGAAGCGGCCGGCGAGACTGATCTGGCTGGTGAGCCGAGCGCCCTTGTGTCCGACCGGGTCCTTGCTGACCTGCACCAGGATCGTCTGGCCCGACGAGAGCACCGACTCGATCTTGCGCGGGGCACCGTCCTTGTGGCCCAGGGCCGACCAGTTGACCTCGCCGGCGTACAGCACGGCGTTGCGGCCCTTGCCGATGTCGATGAAGGCGGCCTCCATCGACGGCAGGACGTTCTGCACCCGACCGAGGTAGATGTTGCCGATCAGCGAGGTCTGCGACTCACGCGCCACGTAGTGCTCGACCAGGACCTTGTCCTCGAGGACGCCGATCTGGGTCAGGTCCTCGCGCTGACGGATCGTCATGACGCGCTCGACCGACTCGCGCCGGGCCAGGAACTCGGCCTCGCTCACGATGGGGGCGCGCCGCCGCCCGGCCTCGCGACCCTCGCGGCGACGCTGCTTCTTGGCCTCCAGGCGCGTCGAACCGCTGACCGCGGTGATCTCGTCCTCGGGCGAACGGGCGCGACGCACGCGTGTCGTGGTGTTGTTGGGGTCGTCGCCGCCCGATCCACCGTCGTCGCCCTCGCGGCGCCGACGACGGCGCCGACGCGAGGAGCCGTCGCCGGAGTCGGCGTCGTCCTCGTCCTTGGCGCCGCCCTGGTTCTTCTGGCTGCCGCCCTGGTTGCTGTTCCCGCCGCCGTTGCCGCCCTGGTTGCCCTGGTTGCCCTGGTTGCCCTGGTTGCCATCGCCGGACTCGCCACCGTTGGCGCCGTCTCCGCCGCCACTCTTGCGGCGGCGTCGACCGCCACGACGGCGCCGACGACGAGGGCCGTCTCCGCCTTCGCCGTTGTCGTCGTCCCCGTCGTTGTCGTTGTCCCCGTCGTTGTCGCTGTCCGACGAGGTGTCGTCGGAGCCCTGGCCGGCGCTCTTCTCCGAGCCCCTGCCCGCGTCCTGCTTCGGCGCGGCGTCTGCCTGCGCATCTCGGGACTCGGTCTTCGCCTCGAGGGACGGGTCCGCCTCGCCGGACGGGGCGGCCTTGGTCGAGGAGGTCCGCTTGCGCGTGGTCTTCTTCGCCGGCGCGGGCTTCTCGCTCGCGTCCTGGGCGGCGCCCTCGCCACTGTCGCCGGTCCCGGCCTCGGGCAGCGCCTCGTCGGGCGCGGCAGCGGCCGCCTTCTTGGCCGGCGCGCGCCGCTTGCGGGGCGCGGGGGCCGTCTCAGGAGTCTGGAAGAGCGGCATCGGGGCCGCAGGGCCGTCGTTGCCCTCGGAGGGCGCCTCGTCGGCCGGGGCCGGGGCCTCGTCGGACACCTTCGCGGAGGTCTTCTTGGCGGCCTTGGGGGCCGTCTTCTTCGCGGGTGCCTTCTTGGCGGCCTTCTTGGCCGGCTTCTCGGCGGGCGCCTCCCCGGACTCGGGGTCCGGCTCGTCGCTGCTGGCGGCGGCCTTCTTGGCGGCCGCCTTCTTCGCAGGCGCCTTCTTGGCGGCCTTCTTCGCAGGCGCCTTCTTGGCCGCCTTCGGCGGCGCCTCGGGGGCGTCGGCTCCCGGGGTTGCCGGGGCCACCGGAGTCTCGGGGGCGACGGGCCCGGCGGACCCCTCGCTGCCCTCGTTGCCGTTGTACTGCTCGGCGTTGTCGTCAGCCATGTGCTGCTCCTCGCACCCGACCCCAGGCCGGGTGGTGTCTGGCACCGGTCGGGGATCTGGAGGACCGTGGTCCCGATCGCGGTGCAAAGCCTTCGTGGTTCGAACGACACCCTCCGCGGTGCGTCACTGGAGGCCGGAGGTCACCTACCGCGGTCGGCAGCCTGGTCGGATCGCTGTCACCGATCCGGGCCGCGTCGCGGTCTGGCGACGACCTGTCCCCACCGTGTCGACCCGCCGTGGCGGAGCGACGAGAACGTCGTCGGGTTGGTCCTCGGCACCTGGGAGCGTCGATCGCCAACCGTGACGAGTATCGCACAGACCTCCTGGGACGGCGCTTCGGAGGCGTTTCGCGGCGATCCCCCGCTGCCGGCGGGGGTCACCGGGCGAGGGGGTCGCCGACCACGCCAGTGGCCTCGTCCAGCGGCCCCTGCTCGACCCGAGTGAGCAGGGGAGGTCCGCCCAGGTCGAGCGCGCTGAGGCTCCTGATCCCGGTCAGGACGTCGTCGGGGCGCACCGACGGGACGCTGTGCCGGAGCACGAGGTCGAGGCGAAGCCGGCCCTGCGCAGCGCCGTCGTCAGCGACGACCAGCGAGACCACGGCCGCTCGGCAGTCGAACTCGCGCAGACCCTTCTTCGTCATCCGCTCCACCGTCACCGACTCGGCGGCCAGGAAGTCGGCGACGGCGCTCCTCGCCAGCGTCTCGTCCGCACCCGTGTCGATGAGCCAGCGGCTGGCCACCAGGCGATCGGCGAGGCCGCCCTTCTCCAGGTCGGCGGCGTCGACCACCTCGAGGACGTCGAGCCCGTCGGGAAGCGACTCGTCGAGGAGCGCATGGATCGTCGCCGCGTCGACCACCTGCGCCAGCGCGATCTCGAGGTACTCGGCCTCGCTGGCCGAGCCGGTGGGCGCGGCCCCGGCGTAGGAGATCCTGGGATGCGGGTTGAAGCCGGACGAGTAGGCCATCGGCACCTGGGCCCGGAAGACGGCACGCTCGAAGGCGCGGCTGAAGTCCCGGTGGCTGGTGAAGCGCAGCCGGCCGCGCTTGGCGTAGCGGACGCGGAGCCGCTGGACGGGCGGGGCCTGCTGCTCGGGGGGCTGGCGGCTCATGACGCAGCACCCCCCACGGTGGGGACAGCGCTCGAGGCAGCGGTCGGGGCAGCGGCGGGCACGGGCAGATCTCGGTGGCACTTCATCGCAGGCGAAGGGTAGACGGTGCCCACGCGTTGACCGTCGAGCCACCGGGTCAGCCGGTCGGCCTCGGCGTCCAGCGCACGCCGTACGTCGCCCCCGACCTCCTCGAGCAGATGGACGCGTACGTCGCCGGCCGCGCCCTGGGTCCAGCAGCCGACGACACGTCCGTCGGCCCAGGCGGTGGTGCCGGCGTTGCCGTTGCGGTCGAACAGCTCCGGAGCGTGGGGGCCCAGGTAGAAGTCGCGCTGCTTCCAGCCCATCACCGTCGGGTCGAGCACCGGCAGCAGGGCGACCCAGGGCTCGTCGTCACCGGTGGGCGGGTCGACGTCGTCGGGCAGCAGCCAGCCCGTGTCCCCGCCGTCGAGGCCGACCTGCACGGCGCCCAGGTCGGCCAGGGCGGTGCGCACCGCGGCCTTGGTGCTGCCGAGCCACCACACCAGGTCGGCCTCGGTGCCGGGGCCGAAGGTGTGCAGCCAGCGGCTGACGAGCACGGCGTACCCCTCCTGGGCGGGCAAGGCGGGAGGAACGTCGCCCAGCCAGGCCTCCATCGAGGTCCAGCGGGGCCTCGACAGGCGCCAATGCTGGGTGTTGAGCCCCCGGACCAGGTCGTGGGTGAGGCCGAGGTGGGTGAGGATCCGGCTGTGGTTCCACACCGAGCCGGAGGTGACGTCGTAGGTCACGGCGACCTCGGGAAGCAGCTCACGCACCTCCTGGGCGGTCAACCCGTCGGGTCGCGTGCGGATGGCGGCCAGGACGGCGTCGCGGGAGCGGTGCACCCACGCCAGCCCGTCGGAGTCCACGCCCGCCTTCTCGACGTCCTTGGCCATCCGCTTGAGCTCCACCTCCGCGACCCGAGCCGAGGCGCTCCCCCAGGCCGCCGGCAGGAGCTCGCGCGGGAAGAGGAACAGCGTGCGGCGCATCGCGAGCTGCTTGACGACGTCGCGGTCCTCGTAGAGGGCGCGGTCGATCGTCGCGACGCTCACGTCGTCCACCCGGCACCAGCACGAGAGGTAGACGGTGGCCGGCTCGGTGGAGTGCAGCACCGTCATCGCGCGGGTGGCCTCGGCCACCGTGTCGACGCGGTGTGCGGGCGCCAAGGCGTGGCGACGGGCGAGGCGGGTCCGGCGCTCGGCATCGGAGACGTGGCGCATCAGCCCATCCTGCACGAGCCGCGGCGACAGGTCTGACAGACTGCCGTGCGACCCGCCCACCGGACGAGCCTGGAGCACGTGATGAGCAACCCCTACGACCCGTACAACTCCGGTTCCTCCGACGACGGCTCCGGGCAGAGTGGCCAAGGCGGTCAGGGGGGCCAGGGTGGGCCGCCGCCTCCCCCGCCGTACGGCGGGAGCGAGCAGCCCGGCCAGTACCCACCGCCCCCCGCCGGTGACTCGCCGTACGGCCAGCAGCCCTACGGCCAGTCCTACGACCAGTCCGGCTACGGCCAGCAGCCGCCGTACGGACAGTCGCCGTACGGCCAGCAGTCCTACGGCGAGGCACCGAAGAAGACCGACGCCCTGTCGATCACCGCCTTCGTCCTGGCCTTCACCTGCTTCCTGTCACCGATCGGCTTGATCCTCGGCCTCGTCGGCCTGGGCCGCACCAAGGGTGGCCAGCGCAAGGGCCGCTGGGCCGCGATCGCCGCGATCCCCCTGGGCCTGGTCTTCAGCGTCATCGGCGGGCTGATCGTCTTCGGCATCGTCTACGCCGTGCAGAACGTCGTCACGCCCTCCAACGCCGAGCCGGGTCAGTGCGTCGAGGTCAGCCGGGACGGCGACGAGTACAACCTGCTCAAGCAGGACTGCGAGGACGACCACGACGCCGAGGTCATCTACGTGGGCGTGGCCTCGGACTACGAGGGCAACCTCAGTGGTCAGGTCGACCCGGTCGACGTGTGCACGTCGCTGATGCCCGAGGACGACCTCAGCGCCCTCGCGGCCTTCCCCGAGGACCTGTTGATCAACCTGATCATCGACGACCCGTCCGACATCGACCCGGACGACGAGTTCCTCTGCTTCGCCGAGCCGAGCTTCGGGTCGCTGGACGAGCAGATCCTGAACTA
>NZ_JAPYPS010000096.1 GCF_029937575.1 Nocardioides sp. | reverse complement strand
AGCAGACGCTGCTCCTCAACGGGCTGCGCGACCGGATCGTCGTGCAGGCCGACGGTCAGCTCAAGACCGGCCGCGACGTCGTCATCGCCGCGCTGCTGGGCGCCGAGGAGTTCGGCTTCGCGACCGCCCCGCTGGTCGTGTCCGGCTGCATCCTGATGCGGGTCTGTCACCTCGACACCTGTCCGGTGGGCGTCGCCACCCAGAACCCCGTGCTGCGCGAGCGCTACAGCGGGAAGGCCGAGTACGTCGTGACCTTCTTCGAGTACATCGCCCAGGAGGTCCGCGAGATCCTGGCCGAGCTCGGCTACCGGTCCATCGAGGAGGCCGTCGGCGACGTCGCGAGCCTCGACATGGGCACTGCCGTCAACCACTGGAAGGCCTCGGGTCTCGACCTGAGCCCGATCCTGCACCAGGTCGAGACCGACGCGTTCCCCGACCAGGACCGGCGCAACACCAAGGGCCAGGACCACGGCCTGGAGCGCTCGCTCGACGTCACCGAGCTGGTGCCGCTGGCCGAGCCCGCCCTCGAGCGTGGCGAGAAGGTGCGCGCCGAGGTGGCGGTGCGCAACGTCAACCGCACCGTCGGCACGATCCTGGGTCACGAGCTCACCAAGAAGTACGGCGGTGAGGGCTTGCCCGACAACACGATCGACATCACGTTGACCGGCTCGGCCGGGCAGTCGTTCGGTGCGTTCCTGCCCCGGGGGATCACCCTGAGGCTGGAGGGCGACGCCAACGACTACGTCGGCAAGGGCCTGTCCGGCGGGCGCATCGTCGTACGACCGGACCGGGCCGCGACGTTCGAGAGCAACCAGCAGATCATCGCCGGCAACACGATCGCCTACGGCGCCACAGCGGGTCAGATCTTCCTCCGGGGCGGGGTCGGCGAGCGCTTCGCCGTCCGCAACTCGGGGGCATGGGTGGTGACCGAGGGTGTGGGCGACCACGGGTGTGAGTACATGACCGGCGGGCGCGTCGTCGTGCTCGGCAAGACCGGACGCAACTTCGGAGCCGGCATGTCCGGTGGCGTGGCCTGGGTCCTGGACCTCAAGGAGTTCCGCGTCAACAAGGAGCTCGTCGAGCTCGGCCCGGTCACGGGCGACGCGGCCGACGAGCTGCAGCTGATGGTGCGCGAGCACCTCGAGGAGACCGGGTCCAAGGTCGCCGAGGAGCTGCTGGTCGACTGGGAGTCGTCGCTGGGACGCTTCACCGAGGTGATGCCGCGCGACTACCGGATCGTGCTGGAGGCCAAGGCCAAGGCCGAGTCCGAGGGACTGGACGAGAACGAGACCGCTCACGCGATGATGGAGGCGCTGCATGGCTGACCCCAAGGGTTTTCTGAAGGAGGGTCGCGAGGTCGCGACCCGTCGACCGGTCGAGGAGCGGATCCACGACTGGAACGAGGTCTACCCCGACGGCATCGGCCGCGCGCTGCTGCCGATCATCACGCCGCAGGCCGGACGCTGCATGGACTGCGGCATCCCGTTCTGCCACCAGGGCTGCCCGTTGGGCAACATCATCCCCGAGTGGAACGACCTGGTCTGGCGAGACGACTGGGAGGGCGCCATCGAGCGCCTGCACGCCACCAACAACTTCCCGGAGTTCACCGGTCGGTTGTGTCCCGCGCCCTGTGAGACCGCCTGTGTGCTGGGCATCAACCAGGACCCGGTGACGATCAAGAACGTCGAGGTCTCGATCATCGACAAGGCCTGGGAGTCGGGCTACGTCCGTCCGCAGGCCCCGGAGTGGCTCTCGGGTCGCACCGTGGCGGTCGTGGGATCGGGCCCGGCCGGCCTGGCGGCTGCCCAGCAGCTCACGCGCGCCGGCCACACGGTCGCGGTCTACGAGCGAGCCGACCAGATCGGTGGGCTGATGCGCTACGGCATCCCCGAGTTCAAGATGGAGAAGAAGCACCTCGACCGTCGCCTGGACCAGATGAAGCGCGAGGGCACCGTCTTCCGTGCCGGCATCGACGTCGGGTCGGAGGCCTCGGGCCTCAGCGGCATCAAGCTGCGCGAGCGCTACGACGCGGTGGTGCTGGCTCTGGGCGCCACCGAGGCGCGGGACCTGCCGATCACCGGCCGCGAGCTCGGCGGCATCCACCAGGCGATGGAGTTCCTCCCGCAGGCCAACCGCGCCGCGCTCGGTCTCGAGCAGCTCGACGGCCAGGAGCAGATCATGGCCACCGACAAGGACGTCGTGATCATCGGTGGCGGTGACACCGGAGCCGACTGCCTCGGCACCTCGACGCGGCACGGCGCGCGCTCCATCACGCAGCTGGAGATCATGCCCGAGCCGCCCGAGAGCCGTCCTGCCGGACAGCCGTGGCCGACGTACCCGATGACCTTCCGGGTCTCCTCGGCCCACGAGGAGGGCGGCGACCGCGTCTACGCCGTCTCGACCAAGGAGTTCCTCGGCGACGAGCACGGCAACGTCCGCGCGCTGGTCCTGGTCGACGTCGTCTTCGAGGGCGGCAAGCTCACCGAGATCGAGGGCACCGAGCGCGAGATCCCGGCCCAGCTGGTGCTCTTCGCGATGGGCTTCGTCGGCCCCGAGAAGCCGGGCATCGTCGAGCAGCTCGGCGTCGACCTGGACGAGCGAGGCAACGTCGCTCGTGACAAGGACTACATGACCTCGGTCTCCGGCGTCTTCTCCGCCGGTGACTGCGGTCGCGGACAGTCGCTGATCGTGTGGGCCATCGCCGAGGGCCGCGCCGCGGCCGCCGCGGTCGACCAGCACCTCACCGGCTCCACCACGCTGCCGAGGCCGATCCCGCCGACGGCGAGGCCGTTGGTGGTTTAGAACGTTCCAATCCGCGCTAGGGTGAAGCACGTGCGGAGAGCAAAGATCGTGTGCACCCTGGGCCCGGCGACGAGTTCCGAGCGGAGGATCCGTGAGCTCGTGTACGCCGGGATGGACGTCGCCCGGCTCAACATGAGTCACGGCACCCACGCCGACCATGCCGAGACCTACCGTCTGGTGCGCGAGGCGGCCGACGCCTCCGGGCACGGTGTGGGGATCTTCGCCGACCTCCAGGGCCCCAAGATCAGGCTGGCCACCTTCGCGGACGGCCACGCGGTGTTGAGCCGCGGTCAGCGCTGGACGATCACCACGCGTGATGTCCCCGGTGACGGCGAGGTGGCTGGCACGACGTACCAGGGTCTGCCCGGCGACGTGAAGCCCGGCGACCCCATCCTCATCGACGACGGCAAGGTCCGCCTGCGCGTGGTGGCCGTGGACGGCACCGACGTCGTGACCGAGGTGCTCGTCGGCGGGCCGGTCAGCAACAACAAGGGCATCAACCTCCCCGGTGTGGCGGTGTCGGTCCCGGCACTGTCGGTCAAGGACATCGCCGACCTGCGCTTCGCGCTGAGCCTCAGCGTCGACTTCATCGCCCTCAGCTTCGTGCGCAATGCCGCCGACGCCGAGGACGTGCGCGCGATCATGCGTGAGGAGGGAGTCCTGCTGCCGGTCATCGCCAAGATCGAGAAGCCCCAGGCGATCGACAACCTCGACGAGGTCGTCCGCGCCTTCGACGGCTTCATGGTGGCCCGCGGCGACCTCGGCGTGGAGTGCCCGCTGGAGGACGTGCCCTTCCTGCAGAAGAAGGTCGTCGACAAGGCCCGCCTCAACGCCAAGCCGGTGATCGTCGCCACCCAGATGCTGGAGTCGATGATCACCAACCCGGCGCCGACGCGGGCCGAGGCCAGCGACGTCGCCAACGCGGTGCTCGACGGTGCCGACGCCGTGATGCTGTCGGGGGAGACCAGCGTCGGCGACCACCCGATCCACACCGTCGAGACGATGGCGCGGATCATCTCCGCCACCGAGCAGCACGCACTCGAGCCGTCCGACCTCGGACAGTTCGAGGCGATCGAGTGGGACCCACACACGCGCGGCGGCGTGATCGCCAAGGCCGCCGAGGAGGTCGCCACCCGCGTCGGAGCGAAGTACATCGTGGCCTTCACCCAGAGCGGCGACTCCGCCAAGCGGCTCTCGCGGCTGCGCAGCAAGGTGCCGGTGCTCGCGTTCACCCCGGAGAACAAGGTCCGCTCCCAGCTGTCGCTGAGCTGGGGCGTCGAGACCTTCCGCACCCACGCCGTCGAGCACACCGACCAGATGGTCCGCCAGGTCGACGAGCAGCTGCTGCAGATCGGCCGGGTCAAGGAAGGTGACCTCGTCGTCATCGTCGCGGGCAGCCCGCCGGGGATCCCCGGCTCGACGAACGCGCTGCGGATCCACCAGATGGGCGATGCCATCAACGGTGCCGCGCCCGCCTACCGCAAGCCGGAGTGACGCAGGTCAGGACTTCGACCCGATCAGCGCATCCAGCCGGGCCACCGCCTCGCGTCGAGACACGCTGATGGTCGTGCGGTTGCTCTGGCGCCAGGCGACGTCGGCGAGGTCGAGCGCCCAGCAGCACAGCTCACGGATGTCGGCGCTCTCGTTGGTGAACTGCCAGCGGGGGTAGTCGTAGCGCTTCAGCTCGCCGGCCACGGGTCGCCTGGCCCAGTTGCGCACCCGACACCCGTCGGAGTGGAAGAGCCCGCGCAGGAACGGTCCCGGGTGAGTCTCCACGATCACGCGTTGCCAGTCCTCCAGCACGATCGGGCGCAGGTGCTTGCGGCCCGGCCCGTGCTGGGGGAAGAGGCACGGCCAGTGCTTCCAGGACGTCGTGGTGATCACGGCTCCGGGGACGAGTCGTGTGTGCGGGCGACTCCCAGGCTTGACCAGCCGCATCAACAGCCGAAGGCGGTGGTTGTCGTCTACGTATCGCCGATCATTGTAGATGTGGAACGCGAAGACGCCTCGGCGTCCCCTCGAGATGTGTCCGTCGCCGAGGTACCAACCCAGGAGCTCGCTGTAGGCCGACGCCTCGAGCGGGCCGTCGCCGCACCGCGGACAGGGAGCGATGGTGTGGTCCTGGCCTCGTGGCCGCCCTCTGCGCTGGTAGTCACGCCGCCAGCGCCGGATCGTCTTGATCGCGACCCCGTGCTTCGTGGCGTTGTCGCGGTCGAGCATCCCGGCATCGGAGTCACGCAAGGCGGACTCCACCACTTCCCGAGGTCGTACGTGAGACATGTCGCGATGCTCGACCAAGCCACCGACATCGGTACCGGGTGTGGGATTCGAACCCACAAGTCCTTTCGGACAATGGTGTTTGAGACCAT
Organism: Nocardioides sp.; assembly: GCF_029937575.1. Lineage (GTDB taxonomy): Bacteria > Actinomycetota > Actinomycetes > Propionibacteriales > Nocardioidaceae > Nocardioides. The sequence goes on along the minus strand of NZ_JAPYPS010000096.1, from coordinate 5,726 downwards.
CGCGTATGCCGTTCCGCCAACCCGGCTGGGTGCGCCCAAACCCTAGCCGATCACCACGACTGACCCTGGTGCCGACTACCCTGAGCGCGTGAACGACACCCCCGCCCCAGCACCCGCCGCGAGTCCCGCGCCGGCCGCGAGCCGCACCGTGGTCATCGCCGAGGACGAGACCCTCATCCGGATGGACCTCGCCGAGATGCTCACCGAGGAGGGGTACGACGTCGTCGGTCAGGCCGGCGACGGGGCCAAGGCCATCGAGCTGGCCACCGAGCACCGCCCCGACCTGGTGATCCTCGACGTCAAGATGCCCGTCCTCGACGGGATCGCGGCCGCGGAGGCGATCGCGGCGAAGCGGATCGCGCCGGTCGTGATCCTGACGGCCTTCTCCCAGCGCGAGCTGGTCGAGAGGGCTCGCGACGCGGGGGCGATGGCCTACCTCGTCAAGCCCTTCACGCAGTCGGACCTGGTGCCCGCGATCGAGATGGCGGTGTCCCGCTTCGCCGAGCTCGCCCAGCTCGAGAGCGAGGTGCACGACCTGCAGGAGCGACTGGAGACCCGCAAGTCCGTCGACCGGGCGAAGGGAGTGCTGCAGGAGAAGCTGTCGCTCTCCGAGCCGGAGGCGTTCCGCTGGATCCAGAAGACCGCGATGGACCTGCGACTGTCGATGCGCCAGGTGGCCGAGGGCGTGGTGACCCACGGGCCCGAGATCGCCGGGGGCCCCTGACGACCGCCGGTGGCACCGTGCTTCGGGTCAGGCGCGCGCCGTCAGGTCCGGCAGGTCTCGGCACGGTCACGAGGTAGTTAAGCCCTCGTTGCGCTCCTGCTGGGTTTCTCGATGTGCTGCTCAGCGGCCGAACGTGCCCCTAGACTGCTGAGTCGCCGCCCAGCCGGGCGCGGAGGAGGAGAACCACGTGAAGCCATGCACGAGGCCACCCGGTCTTCGTAGACGAACGACTGTTGTGGGTGCCTTGCTGGGCATGCTGCTCGCGCCCCTGGCGCTGCTGATGGGAGCCCCGCCGGCCAACGCCGTGGTGCTCTGTCTGGCTCAGGCCGACCAGACCGGCTGCGTCACCGGCACCGTGGGCAACCGCGCCAACCCCGTTGAGGGAGTCGACGTCAGCCTGCTCGATGCAGACGGTGTCGAGGTGGACTCCTTGACGACCGAGGCCGACGGCAAGTTCAGCTTCCAGGTCACCGAGGCGGGCGACTACTTCGTCAGCGTCGGCGAGCTCCCGGACGGGCTGGAGGTGCGCCCGCCTGCCGAGCGCTTCCAGGGACCGGACGGCTCCATCATGGTCACCGTCGCCCTCGGTGGCTCGGTGAGTCCGGACCTCAACGTACGCTCGGTCGACTTCGACGCCGGGGGAGACAGCTTCGGCGACCAGATCATCCAGAGCATCGCCCAGGGCCTGCGCCTCGGGCTGCTGCTGGCCCTGGCCTCGGTCGGCCTGTCCCTGATCTACGGCACCACGGGGCTGTCCAACTTCGCCCATGCCGAGCAGGTCACCCTCGGCGGCATGGTCGCCTACGGCCTGTGCAACGTCGCGGGGATCAACCTCTGGGTGGGCATCGTGCTCACCACGCTGATCTGCGGGTTCAGCGGCTTCCTGCAGGACTTCGTGATGTGGAAACCGTTGCGTAAACGTGGGCTCGGCCTCACCCAGATGATGATCGTGACGATCGGGCTGTCGCTGGCAGCGCAGTACGCGTTCCAGTTCTTCGTCGGTGCCTCCCAGCAGAAGGTCGTGGTCCGCAACTTCGACGTCGTCGAGCTCGGGCCGATCCGGCTCACCGGCATGTCCTTCGTGGCCATGGGGGTCGCGTTGGTCGCGATCGGCATCGTCGGCTACGTCCTGCTCTACACCCGGGTCGGCCAGGCCACCCGGGCCGTGTCCGACAACCCGGCCCTCGCCGCGGCGTCCGGCATCGACGTCGACAAGATCATCCGGATGGTCTGGGTGGTCGCCGCCGGCCTCGCCGGCCTCGGCGGCGTGTTCTACGCACTCGTGGTCAGCAACGGCATCCGTTGGGACACCGGGATGCAGATCCTGCTGTTGCTCTTCGCCGCAGTGACCCTCGGCGGGCTCGGTACGGCCTTCGGGGCCTTCGTCGGCGCGATCATCATCGGTCTGGTGGTCGAGCTGGCCGGACCGCTCGGCGCCCCCGGCGACCTCAAGTACGCCGTCGCCCTCGTCATCCTCATCGTTCTGCTGATGGTCAGGCCCCAGGGCCTGCTCGGTCGAGCAGCACGGGTCGGCTGAAGGAGCCCACATGGACACCATTCTGAGCATCCTCAACGCCACCCTGCGCGAGGCGATCGCCCCGAACACCGCAGCGGTCGCGATCGCCGTCATCGGACTCAACATCCACTTCGGCTTCACCGGACTGCTGAACATCGGTCAGGCCGGCTACATGCTGCTGGGCGCCTACGGCATGGCGATCTCGATCACCTACGACATCCCCTTGCTGTTCGCCGTGCTCATCGGCTTCGTGGTGAGCTTCGTCTTCTCGCTGATCCTCGGGCTACCCACCCTCAAGCTCCGAGGTGACTACCTGGCGATCGTGACGATCTCGGCCGCGGAGATCGTCCGGTACTCAGGACGACTAGCGGCCTTCGAGGACTTCACCGGAGGGTCCCAGGGCATCTTCGGCAAGGACTACCAGGGGCCCTTCATCTCGCTGTCGTTCCTCGGCTCGGGTCGGTTGACGCTGCTGGAGTTCAACTACACCGACGTCGCCGACGGTGCGCGGTGGGTCCAGGTCCTCGGCCTGATCGCGCTGATCGGCGCCATCGTGGGTGCGGTCCTGCTGCTCAGGAGCCTGAAGTCCGCCGGGGGAGCCGTGCTGGCCCCGATGTCGTCGACGGTGCGCAGCGCACTGGTCGCGGTCGCTCTGGTGCTGGGCGCCATCCTGACGGTGGTCGTGCCGGCGTACGCCGACCGGGACACCGCCACGGACATCTTCAGCCGCGTGGTGGCGTTCGTGATCTTCACGAGCATCATGCTCGCGGTGCTGTTCGGCGGCCAGGCCGCCTTCGCCGCCTGGAAGACCGCCAAGGGACGCAAGGCCGTGCTGGCCGGTGTCTTAATCCTCTTCGCCGTGCTCGCGATCTTCTTCACCTTCCCCAAGACCTACGACCGCACCGGCGTCGACGGCTGGTGGGTACGGATGATCGCCTGGTTCATCGTCGGCCTGTCGTGCGCGGTGGTCTTCCTGCTGGTGCGCAGCCCCTGGGGTCGGCTCCTGCGGGGCGTGCGTGAGGACGAGGACGCGATGCGCAGCCTCGGCAAGAACGTCTTCGCGATCAAGATGCAGGCCCTCATCATCGGCGGCATGTTCGGCTCGCTGGGTGGCATGGTCTACGTCCTCACCGGCACGGTGCAGGCCGACTCCATGGGCCGTTCGCTCACGTTCTTCGCCTACACCGCGTTGCTGCTCGGTGGTGCGGCGACCATCTTCGGTCCGGTGCTCGGCACGATCATCTTCTTCTCGGCCCGCATCCTGATCCGGGAGGCCTCGGGCGCCTACATCCCGGACGCGATCATGACCAACTCGCAGACCGAGCAGTTCTCCTATGTGGTGGTCGGCGTCGGCCTGATGCTGCTGGTGATCTTCCGACCACAAGGGATATTGGGCAACAAGAGGGAGCTCCGGTTCAATGTCTGAGACAACCGTCGGCATGGCCGACCCCGCCGTCCGACGTCAGCTCATGGCCGACGTGGCCCAGGAGCCTGGCTCGGCGAAGCCCGACTCGATCCTCTCGGTCGACAACATCACCCGCCGCTTCGGCGGCATCACTGCCGTCGACGTGAACCACCTCGAGGTCCAGCGCGGCATGATCACCGCCCTCATCGGACCCAACGGGGCCGGCAAGACGACGTTCTTCAACCTGATCACGGGCTTCGACAAGCCGAGCAGCGCCGGCAAGGGAGCCCACTGGTCCTTCGACGGTGCCACGTTGGACAAGACCGGTGCCTCCGCGGTGGCCAAGTCGGGGATGGTCCGCACCTTCCAGCTCACCAAGGCGCTGAGCCGGATGACGGTGATGGACAACATGCTGCTCGGCGCCAAGGACCAGCGCGGCGAGAGCCTGATGCGCTGCATGTTCCGCCCGATCTGGTCGGGACAGGAGCGCGAGGTCGAGGAGAAGGCGGCCGGACTTCTCGAGCGGTTCAAGCTGCTCGAGAAGAAGGACGACTACGCCGGCAGCCTGTCGGGCGGTCAGCGCAAGCTCCTCGAGATGGCGCGCGCCCTGATGAGCGACCCCAAGATGATCATGCTCGACGAGCCGATGGCCGGGGTGAACCCGGCGCTGACGCAGTCCCTGCTCGGTCACATCCAGGCGCTGCGCGACGAGGGCACCACGGTGCTGTTCGTCGAGCACGACATGCACGTGGTCCAGCACATCTCCGACTGGGTCGTGGTGATGGCCGAGGGTCAGATCGTGGCCGAGGGGCCGGCCGACACGGTGATGGCCAACCCCGCCGTGATCGACGCCTACCTCGGCGCACACCACGACACCGACCTGGGCGACGACGACCTGCTCGACGAGGGTGCGGACCTCGGACCGCTGTCCGAGACCGCTGCAGACGAGGAAGGCTCGCCGCCACCCGAGAGCCACGACGAAGGGAAGCACGCATGAGCAGCTCACCCACCGGCCAGCAGGCGGTCGTCGAGGCGAGGGACCTCGTCGCCGGCTACCTTCCCGGCGTCAACATCCTCAACGGGTGCAGCCTCACGGCGTACCCCGGCGAGATGATCGGCATCATCGGTCCCAACGGCGCCGGCAAGTCGACCCTGCTCAAGGCAATGTTCGGCCTGGTCAAGATCCACTCCGGTGAGGTGCGGCTGGGCGAGCGCGACATCACCAACATGAAGGCCAACCAGCTCGTGCAGATGGGTGTGGGCTTCGTCCCGCAGAACAACAACGTCTTCCCGTCGTTGACCATCGAGGAGAACCTCCGGATGGGGCTCTTCCTGCGTCCCAAGAAGCTCAAGGAGCGGCTCGCCGCCACCTGGGACCTCTTCCCGAACCTCCACGAGCGCAAGGACCGCAGTGCCGGAGCGCTCTCCGGCGGTGAGCGGCAGTCGTTGGCCATGGCGCGTGCCCTCATGATGGAGCCCTCGGTGCTGCTCCTCGACGAGCCGTCGGCCGGGTTGTCGCCCGTGCGTCAGGACGAGACGTTCATCCGCACGCGCCGGATCAACAAGACCGGCGTCTGTGTCGTGATGGTGGAGCAGAACGCCCGCCGCTGCCTGCAGGTCTGCGACCGCGGCTACGTGCTCGACCAGGGCCGCGACGCCTACACGGGCACCGGCCGTGAGCTCGCCAACGACCCCAAGGTCATCGAGCTGTACCTCGGCACGTTGGCCAAGGAGGTCGGCGCCGAGTAGGCGCGGGTTCCTGGGGTTGGTCCTGGTGGTTGCGGTGGTGGGACCCCGCGCGTAGCCGACCTGCTCCCGCCGTCAAGGAGCTCGCTGCGCTCGCCCGCTGCGCGGCACCTTCGGGTGTCCTTGACTGCGGGACCCGGTAGGTCGGCTGCTCGGCGCACGGGGCGGAGCCCCCTCGCTGGCGCTCGGTGGCGCCGCCCGCGCAAGCGCGGCCCCACCAGTCCCACGAGTCACATGGCCTCGTCGAGTGGTCAAGAACGACACGAAAACCGGCCTGAAACCTGCAGTCTTTGCCCAACCGATGAGGCGATGTGAAGGGTGTGACGGGTGTGGCG
>NZ_JAPYPS010000095.1 GCF_029937575.1 Nocardioides sp. | reverse complement strand
CGCGCGATCTGGGCCGGGATCACGCAGCCGGGCAGCTGGGGCAGGCTCGCGGGTGCGTGGCCGGCGCCGAGGAGGGTCTCGTCGGACAGGACGAGGTCGACGGTGAGACCGACGTCGGCGGCATGGGTCTGGCCGGTGAGGCGTTCGACGAGGAGGTCGGCCATGATCTGGCCCTTGGTCCGGGTGTCTCCTTCCGAGATCAGCCGGGCTGCCTCCTTGGTCAGCGCCGCGAACGCCTTGACGCCCTGGGCGACCGGCAGCAGGCCGGTGAGGTAGACCATGGTGTCCTCGGTGGGACGGATCCCGACGCGGCGCGCCTCGTGGGCCTTGGCCTTGCGTCGCGCCACGGCGGCCGGGTCGGACCGGGCGACGCGTTTGCGGATCTCGCCGGCCAACGCGCCTGTCCCGAGGCCGTCGATCACCTCGGTGCCGCAGACCTCTTCGTCGATGACTGCTCGGCTCTCGCGTCCCAGGCAGCCGGACTCGCGGGCCACGACCTGGGCGCGGAACTCGTTGAGTCGGCCTTCGCGCAGCGCCTGGTGGGTGCAGGACAGGTCGGTGGCGAGGTCCTTGGCCAACCCGAGCAGCATGCTCGCGCGGTGGGGTGACTCCTGACGGGCCAATCCGATCTGGGCGGCCACCCCACGACCCTGCCGCTCCGGGGCGACGCCCTGACGCGCATCACGCGAACGGACGGAGGCGTCCAGGTCGACGGCCAGCTCGGCCTGCACCGCACACAACGCCGACTTCAGCTTCTCGGCCTCCGCGATCAGGTCGATCCTCGCCGCGTCGGTGACCACCTCGTCACCGGCCGGTCGCGCCGCTGCGAGGACGTCGTCACGGAAGCGACGGACGTCCTGGGCGTCGAGGAGACCAGCGGACATGATCACATGCTATCGAACACATGTTCGTATAGCAAGGGTTTCTCACCCTCTGGGTCTTCGTGATCTCAACCGGTAGCCGGGCGATCTCAGAGCCGCCTCGAGGTCACCACGTTGACCCCGTGCGCCGGGTCCACCTCGCGTGACTCCTCGGCGAAGCCGAGCTTCGTCAGCACTCGCAGCGAGGCGGTGTTCCACTCCCAGACCGTGGCCGTCAGACCCGCGAAGCCGGAGGCCCGCGCCCACGCGAGCACCGACGTGGCCGCCTCCGTCGCATAGCCGTGACCCCGGGCGCGGCGGAGCAGCTCGTAGGCGAGCTCGGGGACCTCGGGTGAGCTGCCCTCGGTGAGGCCGCAGTAGCCGATCACGTCACCGCCGTCACGGAGCTCGACGGCGAGCAGCCCGGTCGAGTCGGGCGGGGGCGAGGAGGCGATCCACTCCTCCATCTCCGCCAGGGTGGGATGACCGTCGGCGTCGATGCGCCGCCGGGCCGGCACCCGCGGGTCGCGCTCGGCCCAGAGCTCGCGCTGCACGTGCGCCTCGGTGACCCGCCACGGCCGGAGCCTCAGCCGCTCGGTCTCGAGCACGACATCTCCGACCGAGCCACCGGGCGGTTCGTCCTGGTCCTCGCCCGTCGCCAGGTCCCCGCACTCGACCAGTGTGCACCCGTGGCGGCGCAGGTAGGTCTTGGCTCCCTCGTCGCCGCAGACATCGGCGGCGATCGGCGCCCAGTGGTCACGCCCGAGCACGACCGGGTGCCCCGGCCGTCCGCCGTACGACGCCCGCACCAGCGCCGCCGGACCCGAGGCGGCCGCGACCACTCGCCGTACGGCATCGGCGCCGACGTCGGGCAGGTCGACCAGCGTCACCACGGCGACCTCGCCGCACGATGGGTCATCGTCCAAGGTCCCGAGGGCCGCACGCAGCGACGCCGACATCCCGTCCGCCCAGTCGTCGGCGACCACCACGCGCACGTCGGCAGGCACGAGGGCGGCGGCCTCGTCGGCCCGGGCGCCGAGCACCACCACGACCTCGTCGCACCCCGAGTCGCGGAGCACGCCGACGCTGCGGACCATCCAGGCGGTGCCGTCGGGGTCGTGCACCAGTGCCTTGGGCATCCCCATCCGGGAGCCCGCCCCGGCGGCGAGCAGGACTCCGACCGGCGACATCTCAGTCCGAGAACGCGTCGTCGTAGACCGCGGCGAGCCGTTCGGAGTACGGGCCGCTGAAGCCGCACAGGGTGACCTGCCCGTCGGTCGCCGAGACCAGGTAGCGCTCACCCTCCTCGAACTCGACCCCGGCCAGCAGGAGCTGCAGGTCGCCGCTCGGCTCGGAGACGGTCACGATGTCGGCCTCCTCGCCCGTGTAGAAGCGGGTGGGAGCCAGCGTCACGACTCCGGCACTGATCGACTCCACCGTCGCATCGACCACGAGGGACTGGGAGGAGACGACCTGCGGGGCGGCCTCGGGCGTCAGACACCGCCCGGACGTGCCGTTGGCGGCGAGGGAGAGCTCGGTGACGCTCTCCTCCTCCGTCGGCGTCGTCACGGGAGCGCTGGGTGACACGTCGGTCGCCGCCACGGCAGGCCCGTCGTCCCCGTCGTTGCCGAGGGCGAAGGCGAAGGCGAAGCCACCTACGATCACGACGGCCGCCGCGGCCGCGATCGCCCAGGTCAGGCGGCTGCGGTGGCGCAGGTGGTCGCTGCGGGTCTCGGGCGTCTGGGACATGGTGTCCTCCAGGAGTCGGGCGACCCCGGCGGGGTCGGCGGCGGACAGGGAGGCTGCCGGGTCGGCGGCGGCGAGCCGGGCGCGCAACGCGTCGTCTGCAGACAAGTCTGCCGACGCGTGCTGGTCGTCGGTCATGTCGCCCTCCCTTCCTTCGACCCCTCATGTCCGACAGGCGCCTGGATCTTTCCCACCGCCTGGCGCAGCTTCTCCCGAGCTCGGTGCAGCCGGATGCTCGCCGCGTTGGGCGTGATGTTGAGGACCACGGCGATCTCACCGGCGCCCAGCTGCTCCCACGCCCACAGACGCAGCAGCTCGGCGTCGCGCTCCGGCAGCTCCTCGAGGGCTGCTCGCACCTGCGCCGCCTCCCCCGACGTCGGATCGTCGTCCGGGCCGGCGGCCACCGTGGCCGGAGGGTCGACGACCGCGATCTTGGCGGCGACGCGCTGCTGACGACGTACGCCCCGCTCGGCGTTGGCCAGGCAGTGGCGCGCCACGCCGTACGCCCAGGGCAGCTCCTCGCCGGCGGGCACCTCGTCGAGTCGCCGCCAGCACACGAGCAGCGTGTCGCCGAGGACGTCGTCGGCCGTCGCTGCGTCGGTACGGCGTGCCAGGAAGCGCCGCAACGGGTCGATGAGCCCGGGCGCGAGCGCCTCGAACCTCGACCGACGTGCCTGCGCTGTCACGCCTCAACCGTGTCACACAGGGCCGCACAGCGCCTGCCACCGGGGGTTTATCACCCGCACGTGGCGGACACCCTCCCTGCCAGCCGGGCCACCGACCGGCACCACCGACCGGCACCACTGAATGGCACCACCGACCGGCACCCGACGGAGACCGAAGGAGCGACCGTCCATGGCTCACTTCCCGTCCGTCGGCGAGGACTTCGGCGCCTTCCGGATCACCCGGCAGCTCGGGCGCGGCGGCATGGGCGTCGTCTTCGCCGCCGAGCAGGTCGGCCTCGGGCGCACGGTGGCCCTGAAGGTCCTCAGCCCCGAGCTCGCCGAGCAGGCGGACTACCGCCAGCGCTTCGCGCGCGAGGCGTCGGTCCTGGCCCGGGTGGACTCCCCGCACATCATCTCGATCTTCGACCATGGCGAGCACGACGGCTGCCTCTACATCGCCACCCAGTACGTCGCCGGAGGCGACCTCAGCGTCGCCCTCGACGCCCACGGTCCGGTCCCGGCAGCGCCGGCCTGCGAGATCGCCGCCCAGCTCGCCTTCGCCCTCTCCGACGCCCACCAGGCGGGCATCATCCACCGCGACCTCAAGCCGAGCAACGTGCTGCTGCGCAGCATCTCCTCCGACGTCTTCGCCTATCTCTGCGACTTCGGGATCGCCCAGGACCGCTCCCCCGGGTTGACCGTGCCGGGAGCCGTCGCCGGCACGTTCGCCTACCTCGCCCCGGAGCGGACCCGTGGCGAGCCCGCCACTCCGGCGGCCGACCTCTACGCCCTCGGCTGCGTGCTGTGGACCGCGCTGACCGCTCGCACGCCGTACGCCGGGACCGACGTCGAGATCGGCATGGCCCACGTCAGCGCCCCGGTCCCCCAGCTGATGGAGAGCTCCTCCGTCGCCGCCGCGATCAACGCCCTCCTGCGCACCGCGATGGCCAAGGACCCCGCCTCGCGGTACTCGTCGGCCGACGCCATGCGCTCAGCGCTGCAGGAGATCGCCCGCCTCGCGCGCTCGACCCCGCACCCGCCGCTGGTCCCACGACCACAGGACGCACCCGCCGTACCGCCCACCCGCCCGGCACGGCCGCCGTACCCCTCGCATCCCTCACCCCCCTCGTACCCCTCGCACCCGTCCGGCGCTCCGGTGCCGCGGCAGCAGCGCCCCGGCCGCACGCGCCTCGTCCTGGTCAGCGCTGCCGCGGCGATGGTCGTGATCGCCGGCGGCATCACCGCCGCCGTCGCGCTCAACGGCGAGGACGCCGCCGACGACGGACCGACCGGGTCGCCGCTCGTGATCGCCACGCCGACCCCGACCCCCACGCCGGTGTCCACGCCCTCCCCGGCCCCCACCCCGGCGCCCACGCCCAGCCCCACGCCGACGCCAGGACCGAAGCCGTTCTACCCGAAGGTCCCGGCCGCCTCGGGAGTGCAGATCTCGCTCGGCCCAGCGTCCCTGCGCGCCCCTGCCGGCTGGGGCCTGATCGACGACGGCATCGTCGACAACGGAGCCGGCGCGCGCGACTACGACGACTTCGAGGGCTACTACTCCTCGGTCTTCCTCCGCCGCTCCGTGCCCAAGGTCCCGCTCGACGACATCGCGCTGCTCGACATCGTGGCGCAGAGCGCCGTGGAGAGCATCGACTCCTCCAACCCGGACCTCAGCCTGATCCGGTCCGAGCGGCTGGAGCCGGCCTGGTTGGACGGCGTCCAGGCCGCGCGGACCCGGGCGGCCTACCGGGATGCCGGCGACAACCTCGAGCTCGCCGAGGAGACGTGGTTCCTGATGAAGGGCAAGTTCCTCTACCGGGTGACCTTCCAGCACAGCCGGATCGACAGCCTCGACGAGCGCCGCGCCCAGATCGACCCGATGGTGAAGTCCTTCCGCTTCCAGTGACCCCCAAATGACGCTGACCCGTCAGACATGTCTGACGGGTCAGCGTGTGGTGCTGGTGCTCCTGGGGAGCGGTGGACTCAGAAGTCCATGCCGCCCATGCCACCCATGCCACCGGTCGGGTCGCCGCCCATGGGCGCCGCCTTCTCCGGCTTGTCGGCCACGACGGCCTCGGTGGTGAGGAACAGCGCCGCGATGGAGGCGGCGTTCTGCAGAGCCGAGCGGGTGACCTTCGCCGGGTCGATGATGCCCTCGGCGATCATGTCGACGTACTCGCCGGACGCGGCGTTGAGGCCCTGTCCGACGGGCAGGCCGCGCACCTTCTCCGCGATGACGCCGCCCTCGAGGCCGGCGTTGATCGCGATCTGCTTGAGCGGGGCCTCGATCGCGACGCGCACGATGTTGGCACCGGTCGCCTCGTCACCGGTGAGGTCCAGCTTGTCGAACGCGGTCGCGCCGGCCTGGGCCAGCGCGACGCCGCCACCGGCGACGATGCCCTCCTCGACGGCCGCCTTCGCGTTGCGAACGGCGTCCTCGATGCGGTGCTTGCGCTCCTTGAGCTCGACCTCGGTGGCCGCGCCGACCTTGATCACCGCAACGCCGCCGGCCAGCTTGGCCAGGCGCTCCTGCAGCTTCTCGCGGTCGTAGTCGGAGTCGGACTTCTCGATCTCGGCGCGGATCTGGTTGACCCGGCCCTCGATCTGGCCCTGGTCGCCGGCACCCTCGACGATGGTGGTCTCGTCCTTGGTGATGACGACCTTGCGGGCCTGGCCCAGCAGCTCGACACCGGCCGACTCGAGCTTGAGGCCGACCTCCTCGGAGATGACCTGGCCACCGGTCAGGATGGCGATGTCCTGCAGCATGGCCTTGCGGCGGTCGCCGAAGCCGGGCGCCTTGACGGCGACCGACTTGAACGTGCCACGGATCTTGTTGACGACCAGCGTGGACAGGGCCTCACCGTCGACGTCCTCGGCGATGATGACCAGCGGCTTGCCGGACTGCATGACCTTCTCGAGCAGCGGCAGCAGGTCCTTGACGTTGCTCACCTTGGAGTTGGCGATGAGCACGTAGGGGTCCTCGAGCACGGTCTCCATGCGCTCGGGGTCGGTGACGAAGTAGGCCGAGATGTAGCCCTTGTCGAACCGCATGCCCTCGGTCAGCTCGAGGTCGAGGCCGAACGTGTTCGACTCCTCGACGGTGATGACACCTTCCTTGCCGACCTTGTCCATCGCCTCGGCGATGATGTCACCGACGGTGGAGTCCGCGGCGGAGATCGAGGCGGTCGCCGCGATCTGCTCCTTGGTCTCGATGTCGATGGCCATGTTGGAGAGGTGGTCCGACACGGCGGAGACGGCGGCCTCGATGCCCCGCTTGAGGCTCATCGGGTTGGCACCGGCGGCCACGTTGCGCAGGCCCTCGCGGACCATCGCCTGGGCGAGCACGGTGGCGGTGGTGGTGCCGTCGCCGGCGACGTCGTCGGTCTTCTTGGCGACCTCCTTGACGAGCTCGGCACCGATCTTCTCGTACGGGTCCTCGAGCTCGATCTCCTTGGCGATGCTCACACCATCGTTGGTGATGGTGGGCGCACCCCACTTCTTCTCGAGCACGACGTTGCGGCCCTTGGGGCCCAGGGTGACCTTGACGGCGTCGGCGAGCGTGTTCATGCCACGCTCGAGACCGCGCCGGGCCTCCTCGTTGAAAGCAATCAGCTTCGGCATAACCTGCGATTCCTCTTGTGGGAGTCGGTGGGTCCGGGTCGGTGGGCTGCCCGCGACGGACGATCCCGCCCTCCGACGAACCATTCCCGTCGGGCTTGAGGACCTCAGCTGACACCGCTCCGGCTGTCACTCTCGTGGTGAGAGTGCCAATGCCTGTTTTAGCACTCAGGACCCGAGAGTGACAACCCGGGTCGGTCGTACGGCGGCCCGTGGGGCGGGCGTCAGTCCTGGACGACCGCGAGCTCGGGCAGGTCGAGGCGCCGCGCGATCGCGTCGGCGTACTTCTCGGCGGCCTCGGGCACCACGTCGAGGTAGAGACCGGGCTCGGTCACCTCGACCTCGCTGACGCTCAGGGTGCCCTGGTGGCGCAGCATGTCGACGCGCGCGTAGACGATCTCCGACTCCACGATCTCGGTCGTGGCGGCCACGGCGTCGACGGCGAGCAGCGCCGCCTCGCTGGTCAGCTCGACGGCCGAGACGGTGCCACCGAACTCCTCGTTGACCCGGATGTCGCCGGACCCGGCGACCTTGTGCACCTGCGCGACCGGGTGGCCGTTGATCACGATCACCGACACCTCGCCCTCGCGGAAGACGGACTCCACCAGTGGCTGGACGACCCACGGACCCTTGTCGACGGGCAACCACGTCTCGGCGTCGTAGACGATGACGATGCCGCGACCGCTGCAGCCGATGCGCGGCTTGACGACGGCGGTGCCGAAGCGGCCGATCGCCGCGCGCAGCTTGACCGGGTTGTCGGCCAGGACGGTCGGCACGAGCGGCAGCTTCGAGCGGGTCGCCAGGTCGACCAGGTAGCTCTTGTCGGTGTTCCACCGGAAGACGTCGGTGCCGTGGAGCAGGGTCGCGCCGACGGAGCTCGCCCAGCCGAGGAACTCCTTGATCCGCAGGTCGTAGTCCCACGTGGAACGGACGGCGACCAGGTCGGCGTCGGCCCAGTCGACGTACGGGTCGTCCCAGACGACCCACTGGCTGTCGATCCCGCGCGCGGCCAGCGCCCGGTCGAGTGCTGCGTGGCCCGGTTCCCCATCCGGGTGCGCAGCGGAGGTCACGAGGAGCACTCGTGGGCTTTCAGTCATCTGGGTCCCCAACGTTGCTTGAGCTTCGCCGGGACGGCCACGACGGCGCGCCCGGCCTTCCAGGTGGCACTGTCGTGCAGCGCCGCCACCTCCGCCTCTGCGGCACGGGCGCGACCCTGCGCCTTCGCCAGACGCTTCTCCGCGGCCTCGGCCCGACGCTCGGCCTGGCGCGCTCGGCGCTCGGCAGCCTGGATCTCCTTGAGCATCGTGCCGTGCAGCTGACGGGTGGCCTTGCGCGACCACTTGCGGTTGTTGGCGAGCTGACGCTCCAGGCGCAGCACCCGGGCCAGGTGACCCTCCGCGAAGGTCGAGGTGTCGACCCCGGTGGTCGCGTCGGTGTAGCGCTCCGGTGTCTCCGGTATGTCCGGTGTCTCCGCGTGCGCGTCCTGGGTCACGACTTCCTCCAGTAGACGCCGGCCCAGTCGATCTCGACCATCTCGTCGGTGATCCCGCGGGCGTCGCGGAAGTCGTGGATCGCCTTCTTGCACGCGTCGACGGCGCCGTAGTCGTCGACCACGACGTAGCCGCCGGTCGAGACCTTGTCGTAGAGCGGCTCGAGGGCGTCGATCGTCGAGGTGTACATGTCGCCGTCGAGGCGCAGCACCGAGATCTTCTCGATCGGCGCGGTGGGCAGGGAGTCGGCGAAGAACCCCTTGAGGAACTTCACCTGGTCGTCGAGCAGGTCGTAGCGGCGGAAGTTCTCCTCCACCTGCTCGACGCTGACGGCCAGGTCGACCTTGGTGTGGTGCTGGTCGCCCCGGTCGGCCTCGAAGCGGCCGTCGGGGGCCGGCAGTCCCTCGAAGGAGTCGGCCACCCACACGTTGCGGTCGGTGACGCCGTACGCCGCCAGGATGGCGCGGGCGAAGATGCACGTGCCGCCGCGCCAGGCGCCGGTCTCGATGAAGTCGCCCTCGATGCCGTCGGCGAGCACCGACTCCATCACCTCGCGCACGTTGAGCAGGCGCTTCATCCCGACCATCGTCTCGGCGTCGGCGGGCCAGTCACGACCGACGTCGCGCCGGGCGGCGTCGAAGACGCCGGGCTCGACCATCCGGATGTCGCGGTTGGGGGTGGCCTGACGCACGAGGTCCCACAGGTAGGACTCGTAGGAGCGCGGGTTGAAGATCACCGTGGCGCTGCGGCCCTCGAAGCCGTAGCGCGTGAGCATCTTGGCGAGGGAGTTGAGGTACAGGTCCACGGCGGGGCTGGGAGCGCCGAGGGGAGCATGGAGGGTCGAGTCAGTCACGCTGGGACCCTAGCCCACCCTCCACGCCAGATCACGCGTCTGCGGGCGGGTGAGCAACGATTCACAGTGGGGGCTCAGCAGGCACGATCGGCGCCGCGTGGCCGAAGGGCACCTGGTCGTGCAGTCCCATGGCGGTCAGCAGCGACGGCACCAGCGCGGCCGCCGTACGGCGATAGCCCAGCGCGCTCGGGTGGAAGCGGTCGAGGCTGAACATCTCGTCGGGGTTGGTGATGAAGAACGGCCCGACCACCTGGGCCAGCGACACCGCGTGCGCGCCGGCCGCCACCGCCGCCTGCGCCTGGGCGACCGCGAGCTGGCGCGAGGCTCGGGACCCGAGCGCGCGCAGCGGCTGCGGGACCGGACGCAGGGCGCCGAGGTCGGGGCAGGTCCCGACGACGACCTCGGTGCCGCGGGCGCGCAGGTCCACGATCGCGTCCTGCAGGTAGCCCACCGACTCGGCGATCGGCACCCGGTGGGTGACGTCGTTGCCACCGACCACGATCACCGCGACGTCGGGGGCGTACTCCGGCTCGAGAGTGGCGAGCTGGTCGGCGAGCTGGGAGCTCTCCGAGCCGACGACCGCGGCGGTCCGCAGCCGCACCGACCGACCCGTCTCCTTCGCGAGGCCCTTGGCGACCCGGCCACCCAGGGTGTCCTTGCGGCGCTCCGCGCCCAGCCCCGCCGCGATCGAGTCGCCGAGCAGGAGGAGGTCGATCGGGTTGCCGTGCGCGGACTTCCAGACGCGGTCGGCGTACGGCGCGTGCTCGCCCAGCGGCTTCCCGATCAACCGCCGCGCAGCCGCCGCCTGGCGATGCAGCAGCTCGCGGGCGCCGTACGACCCTCCCAGCGCGCCCGCGGCGACTCCGGTCACTGCCACGGCGAGGATGCGTCGACGAGCCATGGACCCTGTTCAACCACCTCGACCTGAACAGCAGTGGTCCACGCGGTGAGCGGGCCGTGTCGGCCCCGGGGGCGTTGCCGGCGGGGGCACCCTGGGGGGCGACTTACCAGCCGATTGTCGAAAGTGGCCGCCCTCGCGCGTCACCCCCATGACAGCATCACCACAACCGAGGAGCCGAGATGACGACGTACCTGCTGCTGATGGCCGAGGCCGACCACTTCCGCAAGTGGGAGGAGGCCGACGACGCGCTGCGCGAGCGCGTGGTGGCCGATTTCATGGCCTTCGACGAGGCCGTCAAGGCCCGCGGCTCCATCGCCGGGGGCCAGGCGCTGAGCAGTCCCGACACCGCGCGCACCGTGCGCCCCGGCCCGGACCGACCCGTGACCGACGGGCCGTTCGCGGAGACCATCGAGCAGCTCGGCGGCTTCTACCTGATCGATGTCGAGAGCATGGAGGTCGCCGTCGAGCTCGCGGCCCTGCTCCCGCGCGAGTACGACGTCGAGGTCCGCGAGTGCGTCGACGTGGACTTCTGACCGGTCCCACGGGCCGCCCGGATGGATGCACTCGAGCGGGTCGTGCGTGAGGAGTGGGGCCGGCTGCTCGCCCTGCTCGTCGCTCGGTTCCGGCGCCTCGACCTGGCCGAGGACGCGCTCGCCGACGCCGTCGAGGCGGCCGCCCGTGACTGGTCGGCCGCGGGGGTGCCGGACAACCCGTCGGGCTGGCTGATGACGACGGCGCGGCGCCGGGCCCACGACCCGCTCCGCGCCCCGGCC
>NZ_JAPYPS010000094.1 GCF_029937575.1 Nocardioides sp. | reverse complement strand
CCGACGCTCACTCACCGCCTACGACCACTGACACCCCTTGGAATTTGTCATCTAGCCGGCCGGCCGGCCGATCGGGCGGAGCCTGCCCGAACCGCTGCAGCGGTGAAACCGCCTAGCAGGGCTCAGGCCACGAACCCGCGGGCGACCTCGATCAACCGGTCGTTCGCCTCGGACTCGCCGATCGTGACGCGCGCACCCTCGCCCGCGAACGGCCGCACCGTGACCCCGACGGCGTCGGTGGCGGCCGCGAACTCCGCCGTGCGCTCACCCAGGGCGAACCACACGAAGTTGCCCTGCGGCTCCGGCAGGTCCCAGCCCTGCTCGGTGAGTGCGGCCAGCACCCGGCCGCGCTCGACGGCGAGAGCCTCGACCCGCTCGAGGAGGTCGTCCTCGGCGGCCAGCGAGGCGATCGCCGCGGCCTGGGCCACGGCGTTGACGCCGAACGGCAGGGAGACCGCGCGCATCGCGGCCGCGATCGGCTCCGGCGCGACGGCGTACCCGACCCGGAAGCCGGCCAGCCCGTAGGCCTTGGAGAAGGTGCGGAAGAGCGCGACGTTGGGGTGCCCTCGGTAGGTCGCGAGGCCGTCGACGGCATCGTCCATCCGCACGAACTCGACGTACGCCTCGTCGACGACGACGACCACGTGCTCGGGCACCCGGGCGATGAAGGCGTCCAGCTCGGACTGGGTGACCGAGGGCCCGGTGGGGTTGTTGGGGGTGCAGACCGTGACGACCTTCGTGCGGTCGGTGATCGCGGCGAGCATCGCCTCGAGGTCGTGGCGCCCGTCGGGCAGCAGGGGCACCGGCACCGACGTCGCGCCCGCCGCCGCGGCGGCGATCGGGTAGGCCTCGAAGGAGCGCCAGGCGTAGACGACCTCGTCGCCGGGGTCGCAGAAGGCCATCGGCAGCTGGTAGAGCAGCGCGACGCTTCCGGTCGCGACGGCGAGGTCGGTGACCGGCACCTCGAGCCGGTCGGCCAGCGCGGCGTACAGCGCACTGTTGCCCATGTCGGGGTAGCGGTTCATCGCCGCGACCGCGGCGCTCGCGGCCTCGATCACACCGGGCAGCGGCGGGTAGGGGTTCTCGTTGCTCGAGAGCTTGTACGACGCCTGCCCCGGGAGGACGGTCGGCGGCTTGCCGGCCACGTAGGCGGGGATCTGGGCGACGTTCGCGCGCGGCTGGGGTGTGGCCATGAGGTCAGGGTAGTTACCGGGTCGGGCCACGGCGCGCCCGCCACGGACGCAGCGCCACGGCCAGCAGGAGACCCACACCGACGCCGACCGCAGCACCGGTCGTGTTGTCGATGATGTCGGTGACGTCGCAGGCCCGGTCGATCCGGGCGAGCTCCAGCTGGGTCAGCTCGATGCCGACGGAGTACGCCGCCAGGAGCACGAGCCCGACCGGGACCGTCACCCATGCCGAGCGCCACCGCGCGGCCGCGACGACGAGCAGGGCGCCCGAGGGCACGAAGACCACCGCGTTGAGCAGCCGCTGGCCGCCAGAGAAGATCCAGAACCCGTCCGGCGCCGGCCCGCCGATGTCCCACGAGCAGGTGCCGAGCCGGTCCTCGGCGAGGACCACCCCCGGCGCGCCGTCGGCCGGCAGCAGGGTGATCAGCGCGATGACGACGAGCGACCACACGAGCCCGGCCAGCGCGACCGCGGTGACCCAGCCGAGTCGTCGTACGAGCAACCGGGCGAGCAGGGCGAGCACGACTCCCGACGCGAGCGCGCCCAGGAGCATGACCTCGACGCCACCAACCGGAAACACGCGGCCGAGGCTACGGGGGTCGTGGGCCTGATCCCGGTCACTGGACCGTGTTCAGGCACACAACCCGGTGGCCGGGCCAGCATCGGCCGCCGGGAGCACCACGTCCCCGCCGGGCACCGCGGGCAGGTCGCGGCCGATCGTGATGTCGACGGGGTTGGTCAGGCAACGGATCGAGCCGCCGGCCTTGTGGAACTCCGAGACGTCGACGAGCACGATCTCGAAGCCCCACGCCTCGAGCTGCGAGCGCACCCGGTCGGGGCAGGCCGGCATCACGATCGTGCGCCCGACGACCACGGAGTTGGCGCACAGCGAGCCGATCGCCTCGTCCGCGCTGAGCACGAGCGGCTCGGGCACGATCGACAGCAGCGCCTCGGCGGACGGCCCGTCGAGGGCCTCGGGGCAGACCATCGCGCGGCGCTCGTCGAGCGGGCAGAAGGCCAGGTCCAGGTGGTACATCGACGGGTGGGTGATCCGCAGCCCACGCACCCGGACGCCGAGGTCGGTGGCCAGGTGCTTGAGGGCGAGCTCGTCAGTGCGGGGGCCGTAGCCGACGACGAGGGCATCGCCGTACGCAAACGCGTCACCGGCCTCGAAGTGGGCGCCGATGCTGTCGCGGCCGACGTACGACGTCGACCAGCCGTGGGCGACCAGCCACGGCTGGGCGCTGGCGGTCTCGACCCGGCGCTGGGCGTAGCGCATGTGCGACATCACGGCGTACGGCGTGCCGTCGGGCTGGACGACGCCGAGGCCGAGGTTCATCGCGTAGACCATGTCCGGCGCGTCGGAGCGCTGCTCGAGCACGTCGACCCGCGCCCCCAGGCCGCGCAGGGTGTCGACCATCGTGTGCCACTGCGCGAGGGCCAGGGCGGGGTCGGGCTGGACCGCGGGGTCCATGAACGGGTTGATCACGTAGTCGATCCGGAAGTCGGTCGGCTCGACGGCGAGGTAGTGCTGCCCCCAGGCGAGTGCTGCCGGTGGAGTGCTCATGGGCATGGTGCTCCTTGGCTTCACATTGTTTTGTCAGACAATCTGACACGTCCCATGGTGCCCAACCACTCCCCTCGACGCAAGCCGACCCGGCATGATGGGGCCATGCCGGGCGCCACCACCTCGTTCGCGACGCTGCACGTGGAGCACTCCTCCACCGTCGACCGCGCCGCCGCCGAGCTGCGCCGCGCCATCTTCGACGGCGAGATCGAGAGCGGTACGCCGCTGCGCGAGCTCGCCCTCGCCGAGTCCCTCGGCGTCTCGCGACCCACCGTGCGCGAGGCGCTGGGCATGCTCGTCGCCGAGGGACTGGCCACCCGCCAGCCCAACCGAGGCGTCAACGTGGCAGCCCCGGAGGCCTCCTCGGTGCGCGACGTCTGCCGCGCCCGCTTCGTGCTCGAGGGTGCTGGGGTCCTGCGCTGGGCCGAGGCCGACCAGGTCGACCGCGACCACGTCCGCACGTGCCTGCGCGACTACACCGACTCCGTGGCCGCTGGGGCCTCCTACCAGGAGCTCAACCAGCGGCACCTGGCCTTCCACGTCTCCCTCGTGGGGCTGACCCAGAGCGCCCGTCTCGTCTCGATGGCCGAGCTGCTCGTCGTGGAGCTCAAGCTGGCCCTGGCCCAGGTCGACCGGTTGCGACGCAACGCCCACGACCAGGCCGACTCCCACACGGCCCTGGTGACCCTGATGGAGGACGGCGACCTCGAGGGCGCCCACGAGTTCCTGCGCGAGCACCTCGCCGAGGCCGCCGACGCGATCCTGAACGCGCTCCAGGTCTCCTGACGGGGTCAGCGGGCGGCCCGCGCGCGACGCGTCGGCCCGTGCGCGGCAGGTCGGCAGAGACGTCCTGCCACACTGGCTCGCATGCGCATCATCCTGCGACTCCTGACGACCGCGCTCGGGGTGGCCACGGCCGCCTGGCTCTTCGACGGCATCCGCTTCACCGGCGGGCCCCGGCAGGGTTGGGAGGAGGTCGAGAAGAACCTGGTCCCGCTGCTCGTCGTCGCGGCAATCCTGGGCATCATCACGTCATTCGTGAAGCCGATCCTGACGATCTTGTCGATCCCCCTGATCATCCTCACGCTGGGCCTGTTCCTCCTGGTAATCAACGCGCTGCTCCTGCTGCTCACCGGCTCCCTGGCCGATGCGCTCGACATCGGCTTCAAGGTGGACGGCTTCTGGACCGCCGTGGGCGGGGCCATCGTGATCACGATCGTCACCTGGGTCGTCGACGGCTTCGTCGGCGACGACAAGTGACGCCTCGATGCCCCTGACCCTCCCCCCGGCTCGCACCCCGGGCCGGTACCGCATCGGCATGGTCTGCCTCGGCAACATCTGCCGCTCGCCGGTCGCCGACGTGGTGCTCACCGCCCTGGTCGCCGACGCCGGGCTCGACGACCGCGTCGAGGTGGCCAGCTGCGGCACCGGCCCGTGGCACGTCGGTGAGCCGATGGACCGACGCTCGGCGGCGACGCTGAGCGAAGCCGGCTACGACCCCACGCGCCACGTCGCCCGGCAGTACGACGTGGACTGGTCCGAGCACTACGACCTCCTGCTCGCCATGGACACCCAGAACCTCGCCGACATCGGCGGACGAGGCCCCCGGGCGGCGCTGCTGCGTGACGCCGACCCGGCCGCGGCGTCGGCCCACGCCGGTCAGGACGCGGAGGTGCCGGACCCGTACTACGGTGGACCCACCGGATTCGAGGAGGTGCTGGCGATGGTCGAGCGCAGCTGCGCGGCCGTGGTCGACCTCCTCCCCGAGGCGCTCGCGGTCGCCGGCGTCGACGGCACTCCCGAGGTCGGTGACGTCCGGTGACCCGACAGCCCACGCTGGCGCGCCGGGCCGAGGAGCTCATCGAGTCGGCCGTCGTCGCCACGGCTCCCGTGGCCGGCGGCGACATCTCGACGGCGACCAAGCTCCGGCTCAGCAACGGCACGACGGCCTTGATGAAGACCCTCAACGGCGCGCCCGAGGACTTCTTCCCCACCGAGGCCGCCGGCCTTCGCTGGCTGGGCGAGGTCAGCGGCGGGGTCCGGGTCCCCGACGTCCTCGCCGTCGAGCACGACTGCCTGATCATCGCCTGGGTCGAGACCGGTCGCGGTGGCGCCGACGACGCTGCCGACCTCGGTCAGCGCCTCGCGCGCACCCACCTCGCCGGTGCTCCGTCGTACGGCGGCGGGGTCGACGGCTACATCGGCCGTCTCCCGCTCCCCAACGGCGCAGCCCCCACGTGGGCGGAGTTCTACGCGACCCGACGGCTGCTCCCCTACGCCAAGCTGGCCCGCGACCGCGGCGCGATGACCGCGGCCGAGTCCGCGTCGATCGACACCCTGGTGGGCCGCCTCTCCGGACTGCTCCCCGAGGAGTCGCCCGCCCGCCTGCACGGCGACCTCTGGAACGGCAACGTCCTGTGGGGACAGGAGGGCCAGGTCACCCTCATCGACCCGGCGGCGTACGGCGGGCACCGCGAGGTCGACCTCGCCATGCTGGCGCTCTTCGGCCTGCCCCACCTGCCGCGGATGATGGAGGCCTACGAGGAGGTCAGCCCGCTGGCCGACGACTGGGAGGACCGCCTCGGCCTCCACCAGCTCTTCCCGCTGCTGGTCCACGCCTGCCTCTTCGGTGGCGGGTACGGCGCGCGGGCGGCCGCGACGGCCGCGCGGTATCTATGACGTCGGTCGCCGCACCAGACCGCAGGACCGCCCCCGGATCTCGTCTCACCCGTTGTGCCCTCCTCCGTCGGGCACAGGGTTCGCTCAGTCCTCGCCCACCACGCAGCCGTGCTCGTTCCTCGCACCACTGGTGTGGGCTCTCAGCGCCGACTCAGGGCGAAGTGGCACATTAGGGCGTGTGAATGCTCTGACCCCTGGCGCTGGTGGCGCGCCCACGCCGGGCGCCTCCGCGACGAGCGCCCCCACTTCCGCGAAGCAATCCGTGCTCGTCGTCGACGACGACAAGGCGGTGCGCGAGTCGCTGCGGCGCTCACTGGAGTTCAACGGCTACGAGGTCCACCTCGCGGCAGACGGCGCCGAGGCCCTGGCCGGCATCGGGTCGCTGGCTCCCGACGTCGTGGTGATGGACGTGATGATGCCGCGCCTCGACGGCCTCGAGACCACCCGCGCCCTGCGCAGCGCCGGCAACGACGTACCGATCATCGTGCTCACCGCCCGCGACGCCGTCGGCGACCGGGTCGAGGGCCTCGACGCGGGCGCCGACGACTACCTCGCCAAGCCGTTCGCCCTGCCGGAGCTGCTCGCCCGGCTCCGCGCATTGCTGCGTCGCGTCGTGCCGGAGGACAGCCTCGAGGACGAGACGCTGACCTTCAGCGACCTGTCGATGAACACGTCCACCCGCGAGGTCACCCGCGGCAGCCGCTCGATGGAGCTGACCCGCACCGAGTTCACGCTGCTGGAGATGTTCCTGCGCCGCCCGCGACGGGTGCTCGACCGGTCCTTCATCCTGGAGGAGGTCTGGGGGTACGACTTCCCCACCACCGCCAACTCCCTCGAGGTCTACGTCGGCTACCTGCGGCGCAAGACCGAGGCCGACGAGGAGCCGCGCCTGCTGCACACGGTGCGCGGCGTGGGCTACGTGCTCAAGGAGTCATGAGCCGGCTCGACGACGACAGCCTCGTCGGCGCCACGGCTCCACCTCCACCGCCCCCAGGACCGCCCCCAGGACCACCCCCAGGACCACCGTCGGGGCCGCCCGTCCCGAGCGGTGGCCGGGGATCCGCTCCGACCGCGGCCCCGCACCTCGACCGCGGCTGGCACTACCGGCGCTCGCTGGCCAGTCGGGTCACGCTGCTGACCACGATCGCCGTCGGGCTCTCGGTGGCCTTCCTCGCCTCCGGTGTCTACGTGACCGCGCGCATGCAGCTGCAGTCCCAGCTCGACGAGACCCTGGTCGACCGGGCCCTCAGCACGGCCCAGGCCGACATCGTGGAGAACCCCGACATCGTGCAGGGGCTGCCCGTCGGGGCCTCCGACATCCGGGTGGCGTTCCTGTCCGACGACAAGCTCCTGATGTACGCCGGAGCCCCACCGCTGCCGGTCGGTGCCCCCGAGTTCGACGTGGCCAACGGCCTGGCGCGCAAGAGCATCCGCACGGTGCTGGTCGACGACGAGGAGTACCGGATGGTGGCCGTGCCCGGCAACGCCGGCGGCCCCACGGTGATCCTCGCCCAGTCCCTCGCCCAGCAGGAGAAGCTCCTCAACCGTCTCGGTGCCGTGAGCCTGATCTTCGGGCTGCTCGGCGTCCTCGGCGCCGGGATCGCCGGCTGGGCGGTCGCACGCAACGGGTTGCGGCCCGTGCGCACCCTGACCACCCGGGTCGAGGAGATCGCGATCACCGAGGACCTGACACCCCTGCAGGTCGAGGGCGACGACGAGATCGCGCGCCTGGCGACGGCGTTCAACCAGATGCTCACCGCCCTGGATGCCTCGCGCGACCGTCAACGGCGCCTGGTGACCGACGCCGGGCACGAGCTGCGCACCCCTTTGACGTCCTTGCGCACCAACGTCGACCTGCTCACCCAGGCCGACGAGGCCGAGCGGGCCCTCGACCCGACGGCGCGCGCCGAGCTGCTCACCGACATCCGGGCCCAGATCGACGAGCTGACGACGCTGATCGGTGACCTCACCGAGCTCGCTCGCGACGAGCCCCTCGCGCCCGTGGTCGGTGAGGTCGACCTGGCCGAGATCGTCGACCTCTCCGTGGCGCGCGTCCGCCGCCGCGCCGTGGACGCGACCTTCGACGTCGAGACCGAGCACTGGGCCGTCGTCGGCGAGGCCGGCGCCCTCGAGCGCGCCATCACCAACCTGCTCGACAACGCCGCCAAGTGGAGCCCGCCCGCCGGCACCGTGACCGTGCGACTGACCGGCGGGGTCCTCACCGTCGACGACGAGGGTCCCGGCATCGCCGCGGCCGACCGGGCGCGGGTCTTCGACCGCTTCTGGCGCGCCGAGGAGTCCCGGACGATGCCCGGCTCGGGCCTCGGCCTCTCGATCGTGCGACAGGTCGCCGAGCGGCACTCCGGGTCCGTGGAGGCCACCCAGGCCCCCGGCGGCGGCGCCCGGCTCGTGCTGCGGCTGCCCGGAGGGGTGCATGCAGGTGCCTAGGAGCCGGCCGCGCCTGCGTCGCCTGCTCCCCGCGCGGGCGCTCGCCCCAGCCCTCGGACTCGCCCTCGTCCTCACCGGCTGCGGCGGTGATGACGAGCCGGACCTGCCCCCGCGCGCACCGATCCCGTCCGAGCTCGCCGAGCCGCTGTGGAACCCCTGCGACGCCCTCGACCCTGCCGAG
The DNA here is from genome assembly GCF_029937575.1 of Nocardioides sp. Classification (GTDB taxonomy): domain Bacteria; phylum Actinomycetota; class Actinomycetes; order Propionibacteriales; family Nocardioidaceae; genus Nocardioides. The sequence continues at coordinate 2,918 of NZ_JAPYPS010000094.1, read as the reverse complement.
GTCTCGACCCTCTTCACCGCGACCTTCGACCAGCAGACCGGCACGTCGGACGAGCCTCGGTGCACGTTCACCCCCACCGAGGAGGGCGAGACCGTGCTGGACATCAACTACCAGCTCTACGGCGGGACGCTGCAGGACATCGTCGACCAGCTCGGCGACCCCGGGGACACCTCCGCGCTGACGACACCGCGCATCCCGGGCTCCAGCGGCGCCCGGCTCATCGTCGACACCGACGACGAAGCCCTCGCCGTGACCGGCCTGGTCCGCAACGGACGCTTGATCCAGGTGGTCAACGCGCTCGACCTCACGCCGTACGACAAGGAGGCGACGGTCGCCGGCGTACGCCGCCTGCTCACCGAGCTCGCCTCGCACGCCAAGGAGTCCGGCCTCAACACGGGCTGAGGCGAGATCCACGCCGAGCCCCGTTACGGGTGCTCCGACGACGGCCCGCGTACGGCGTCCAGCAACCGCCCGGCCTTGATGCTCGCCTCGTCCCACTCCGCCTGCAGGTCCGACTGCACCGTGATCCCGCCACCGGTGCCGAGCAGGTAGGGCCCGTCGGGGCTGGCGGCCATCAGGCTGCGGATCACGACGCCCAGGTCCGCTCGGCCGTCGGGGGAGATCCACCCGAACGCTCCCGCGTAGGCGCCGCGCGGCGTCGCCTCGACCTCGTCGATGACCTGCATCGTGCGCAGCTTGGGGGCCCCGGTCATCGAGCCTGCCGGGAAGAGGGCTCGCAGGGCGTCGATCGTGGTCACGTCGTCACGCAGCCGCCCGCGCACGGTCGAGACCAGCTGGTGCACCGTCGCGTACGACTCGACCTCCATCAGGTGCGGCACCTCGACCGAGCCGACCTCGCACACCTGGGCGAGGTCGTTGCGCAGGAGGTCGACGATCATCAGGTTCTCGGCGCGGTACTTCGGGTGGGTCGCCAGCTCCGAGCGGTGCCGCTCGTCCTCGTCGGGCGTGGCGCCCCGGGGCGTGGTGCCCTTGATCGGCTTGGTCTCCAGGGTCCGCTCTGCGTCGATCAGGGCGTACCGCTCGGGGCTGCTGCTCAGCAGCCAGGCCGCGGCGCCCGGCACGTCGTGCTGCAGGAAACCGGCGTACGGCGCGGGGTTGAGCTCGCGCAGGCGCAGGTAGAGCGCGGCCGGATCGAGCGGTTCGGCGGGGTGCTCGGTGAGGTGCTCGGTGAGCCGAAAGGTCAGGTTGGCCTCGTAGGTGTTGCCGGCGTACAGCTCCTCGGTGACCCGGGCGAAGGCGGCGGCGTAGGCCGGGCTGGGCGGGCAGGAATCCCCGGTTCCCCGGGGATTCCTGACGTTCTCAGGGGAAACTTCACCTGAGAACGTCAGGCTCTCCCTGGTGAGTTCGTGCTCGAACAGCCGCACCCGGCTTCGACCGGCCCGCATCCACACCGCGTCGGGCAGGTCGGGGTCCGGGCGTGCCGGCAGGTCGGGCCGACTGGCGTAGCCGAGGTAGCCGAACCACTGCCCACCGCTCTCGGCCAGGCCCGACTCCAGCGCCGCGAAGATGTCGTCGCCGACCACCTCCGAGCGCCCGCCCCGGTGCCGGGTCACCTCGCGCCGAGCCGCTGAGTAGGTCAGCGACACGTCGTCGTCGTCGAGCCACCCGATGATCGAGCGTCGCCCGGACCACGCGCGCGCGCCGCCCCCGTCGAGCCAGAAGCAGCGGGAGTGTCGGGCTGCGACCGAGGTGAAGTACGCCGTGGGGTCGGCCGGATCGGCCATCAGCGGGCCCCCGGCGCAGCGTTCGTCACCAAGCGCCCCAGGAAGTTCGCGATCAGCGCCGCGCCCTGCTCGGACAGGATCGACTCGGGGTGGAACTGCACGCCCTCCAGCGGCAGGGTCCGGTGCCGCACGCCCATCACCGTGCCGTCCTCGGCGCGAGCGCTCACCTCGAGCGGTGGCGGCAGCTCGACGGCGGCGAGGGAGTGGTAGCGCACCGCCGCGAAGTCCTGCGGCATCCCGGCGAAGACCCCCCGGCCGTCATGGGCGATCCGGGCCAGCTCGCCGTGGGCCGGGCGCACCCGCGTCACCTGCCCGCCGTACGACGCCACCAGGCCCTGCATCCCGAGACAGACACCCAGGACCGGCCGACTCCCGGCGCGCAGGACCTCGGTCCCCACCGCGAAGTCGGCGGGGACGTCGGGCGACCCGGGGCCGGGTGAGAGCACGACGTACTCGTGGTCCAGCACGTCCGACGCCCTGACCTCGTCGTGCTGGACCACGGTCGGCAGCACCCCCGTGACCGAGGCGACCAGGTGGACGAGGTTCCACGTGTAGGAGTCGTGGTGATCGACCACGACGACGTCCGGCGCTCGCTCCGGGAGCCCACCCCGTGCGGTGACCGGGTCCGTGGGCATCGCGCCACCGTAGCGGCCGGCACTACCCACCCGCCGCGCTCGCCCACCGCTCGGCGACGTGCACCCACACCCGGTCGGCCACCTCCTCGGGCGAGAGGTGGGTGGAGTCGACGACCAGGTCGGCTCGCGCCGTCATCCACGGACGAGCCCTCGCGTACGGCGCCAGGTGGTCCAGCCGCCACTGCCGCGCCGTCGGCTCCAGCTGATCGGCCGCGATCCGTGCCCGCATCACCGCTTCGTCGGACTCCACCAGCACGTGCACGACCTCGTGCCCCAGCGTGGCGAGGCCGGAGGTGATCTCGTCCCAGTAGCCCTCGTCGAGCACCGCCTGGATGGCGACGAGCGACTGTCCGGTGAACCGCACGACCTCGTCGGCGACGATCGGCACGAGCCGCCGCCACGACTCGTAGTGCTGGAAGTCGGTGACCGGGTGGTCGGCCAGGTTGTTGGCCAGCAGGTAGCCGACCCACTCCGGGTCGAAGACCCGCAGCCGATCGTCACGCTCGGCCAGCAGCGTGCCCGTGGTCGTCTTGCCGGC
>NZ_JAPYPS010000093.1:10186-11013 GCF_029937575.1 Nocardioides sp. | reverse complement strand
CGCGCCACCAGTGCGACGGCCCCCGGTCGGTGTCGCACGGGACGGATCCCGTGAGGCACCGGCCCGGGGGCCGCGCGGTGAAGCCTCAGCGCAGGTCAGCGCAGGTCAGCGCAGGTCAGCGCAGGTCAGCAGAACTTGTTCACCTCGCTCTGCGCCTGGTTGCGTGCCGACTTGGCTGCCTTGGCCTTCTGCTTGGCCTTCTTGGCCTTGGCCGCCAGCTTCTTGATCTTCTTCTTCGGCTTGTCGGCCTTCTTGGCCTTCTTGAGCGCGGCCTTGGCCTTCTTCGCCTTGGCCGACGCCTTCTTCAACGCCGTCTCGGCCTTCGCCAGGTCCGCCTGAGCCGCGACACAGGCAGCCGAGGGACCGGTCGAGACCGTGAACGCCCGCGTCGCGGGGGACGCGTCGACGTTGCCGGCAGCGTCGATGGCCCGTACCGAGAACGTGTGCGCCCCATCAGCAAGCGCTGTGAGCCCCGCCGGCGAGGTGCAGGCTGCGAACGCACCGCCGTCGAGCTTGCACTCGAACGACGCCGTGTCACCAGCCGGGTCACCCACGAACTCGAACGACGCCGACGCACTCGAGATCGTCGAACCCTCCGCCGGACCACCGGTGATCGTGGTGTCCGGAGCCGTCGTGTCGACCGTGAACGTCCGCGACGCCGGGCTGGCGTCCACGTTGCCCACCGCATCGATCGCCCGCACCGAGAACGTGTGCGCACCGTCGACCAGACCACTCAGGTCAGCCGGCGACGCGCACGCCGCGAACGCAGCAGCGTCGAGCTTGCACTCGAACGACGCCGTGTCACCAGCCGGGTCACCCACGAACTC
>NZ_JAPYPS010000093.1:0-10086 GCF_029937575.1 Nocardioides sp. | reverse complement strand
CCGCATCGATCGCCCGCACCGAGAACGTGTGCGCACCGTCGACCAGACCACTCAGAGCCCGCGGCGAACCGCAGACCTCGAAGGCCCCGCCGTCGAGCTTGCACTCGAACGAGCTGGTGTCGTCGACGGGGTCACCGGCGAAGGTGAAGGTGGCCGTCGGGACCGCGATCGTCGAACCCTCCGCCGGACCACCGGTGATCGTGGTGTCCGGAGGCGTGGTGTCGACCGGGATCGGCTGGAGCTCGAGGTCGAGATCGGTGACCTCGCTCGGGACACCCACGACCGGGGAGACGAGCAGGTCGTAGCCCTCCGCCGTCACCTGCACGTAGTAGCAGCCCTCGGCCACGTCCCACCCGTAGTAGCCGACGTTGTTGGTGACGAACGGGTTCACGTTCGGCGAGATCCCCGGGCTCGCGGCGTTGACCAGCTCACCGAGATCCGTCGGGGCCGGCTGGTCCCAGTCCGAGCCCGGCTCCTTGGTCTCGTTGGTCTCGCACGTGTTCTCGGCGTACGGCGGCTCACCGACCTGCGGCGACCACGACGGCACCTTGTACAGATGCACCTCGGCACCCACCACCGGCTCACCGCTCTCGGCATCGGTGATGATGCCGCTCGGGTCGTACAGGACGATCTCGCCCAGTGGCGTGACCACCGTGGTCTCGCCGTCGCAGACGACCTGGACGTTGAGCGGACCGTTCTGGATCTGTCCGGCCGGAATCGTCGCGGTGTAGTTCCCCGGCACGCCCTCGGCAGCCTCGAAGACGGTGCCGTTGAGGACGAGGCTGACCGACGTCGGGTCGACCTCCGGGTCGGCGCAGGCGGCCGGCACGGTCACGGTCAGGTCCGAGGGGTCGCTGAACGGCATCGCCACCGTCAGCAGCCCGGTGGTCGGGTCCGTCGTCACACTGCCCGACGTCGTCTCCACCTCGGTCGGGGTCGTCTGCACCGTCGGCGGCAACGTGTCGGCCGAGTCCAGGTAGCCCCAGAAGGCGTACAGGTCGTCCGAGGTCCCCCCGACCCGGAAGGACAGACGGAGCGTGTCGCCGATGTTGTCGGACGTGTCGAGCTGGACACCACGCCACCCCGAGGTCTTCAGCGCAGTCCCCTCACCGAACGCGCCCTGCCGGAAGGCCGCGAGGGTCTCCCCCGTGTCAGGGTCGGAGACGACCAGGTCGAACGTGAACTCGTCGTAGCCGGTGTAGTCGTAGGTGAAGAAGTTGAACGCGAACTTCTCCTCCGCCTGCGTGGCCACGAAGTCCTGGCACATGATGTTCGGACCTTCTGGCTGGTCCTCGCTGCTGCTCGGCTGTGACGAGCCCAGGCGAGCCATCGCGGCGCCCTCCCACGGAGGAGTGAAGGCGTCCGCGCCGGTCACCTCGGTGCCCTCGGTCTGGTAGCCCAGCGTCCAGCCGGTGAGGCCGTCCTCGAAGCCCATGTTGGTCAGGCTCGGATTGGCCGCGGCCGGCTCGCACGAGAAGTCCACGGGCAGGCTGAACTCGACGTACTCGAAGCCGCCCGAGTAGAAGACCTCGATCGGCTCGACGTCGCTGTACCCGCTCGGAGCTGCGACGTCGACCGTGTAGGCGCCCTCGGCGAGGCCCCCGAAGGCCACCTTGCCGTCCTCGCCCGTCAGCGATGTCGTGACAGCGCCGCCCCCGTCCTCCAGCGAGACCTCGGCGCCCGACACGGGCTGGCCGAACGGGTCGTCGTAGACGCTGACGTTGATGCCCTCGACCGGCTTGCTCAGCGCGAACGGGTCCAGTGTGGTGGTGTCCTCGGTGATCTCCACCTCGAAGTAGCCGTCGAAGTAGTCCTCCGCAGAGACGTAGAACTCGGTGGACCCGGGACGCAGCTCCACCGTGAAGGCGCCGGCTTCATCGGTCTCGAACTCGGCGCCGGAGAACTCGCCGTACACCTCGACGTAGGCGGCGGCGATGCCGTCACCGGTCACGGCGTCGACGACCGACCCGGACACGGTGACCGGGTCCGGCAGCGCGGTCAGCTCGAACGGCGGGAGCGTGGTGGTGTCCTCGGCGATGTCGACCTCGGCATAGCCGTCGTCGTAGTCCTCGGCGTAGATGTAGAACTCGGTGTAGCCGGGCCGCAGGTCGATGCTGAAGGTCCCGTCCCCGAGCGTCTCGACCTCCTCGTAGGTATCTCCGTACGCCTCGACGGAGGCTCCCGCGATGCCGTCACCCGAGTCGGCGTCGACGACCGACCCCGTCACCGTGATCGGGTCGGGCAGCGCCACCAGCTCGATGTCCGGCAGCGCGGTGGTGTCCTCGGTCACCTCGACCTCGAGGTGACCGTCCTCGTAGCCGTCGGCCTCCACGTACAGGTCGTAGAAGCCCGGCGAGAGGTCGAGGCCGTAGCTACCGTCGGACGACGTGTAGTCCTCGTCGTAGAGGTCTCCGTAGGCGTAGACGTAGGCGCCCTCGACGGCCGCTCCGCCGTCTGCGTCGATGACGGAGCCGGTGACGGCGACCGGGTCCGGAAGCGCCTCCAGCTCGAAGTCCGGCAGTGCCGTGGTGCCGGCGGTCACCTCGAACTCGAGGTAGCCGTCCAGGTAGCCGTCGGCCTCGGCGTACAGGTCGTAGACGCCGGGCTCGAGGTTCAGGCCGTAGCTGCCGTCGGACGAGGTGTAGTCCTCGTCGTAGTCGGGGCCGTCGGCATAGACGTAGGCGCCCTCGATGGCGGCGCCGCCGTCGGCGGCAACGACCGAGCCGGTCACCGAGACCGGGGCCGCATGGGCGGGAGTCGCCGCCCAGAGAGATGCGCCGCTGACAGCGACGACGAAGGCCAGCAACCTGACCAGGAAACCGCGAATGTGCATAGGTGGTCGTTCCTCCGGATGTTCCAAGTGATCCACGGGAGAGGGTTCGGACTGCTGCTCCACGGGGCGCTCGCGCGCAGGTGGAGCCCACAGCCCAGGAGGCCGGGTAGGCCTACGGGAGCGCCGTCAGCACCTGCTCGGCACGAGCCGAGGAGCCGGTGCTGGACAGGCATGTCGGAGACGGGTGGCGCGGCTGGTCGACAGCACCGACGTGTGGTGCGCCGCTGCGACGAGGATGAGACTGGGGAGCATGAAGTGCCACCGTTCGAGCTTCGCGTCGTCACCCCTTGACGACCAGCAGGCGCATTCGACCACGGCACCTCGCCGGCGACCAGCGAAAGCCACAATCCCGGACACTGGTCTAGACGCCTCGCCCATTCCGAACACCCCGCGGCGCGGACGGACGCCCTCGAGTCAGAGTCCCCCGAGCACGAACCCGGCACCTTCCAACGCCGCCCTGCAGGCCCGCGCGTGGCCGACCGCCCCCGGGCTGTCACCGTGCACGCAGACCGAGTGCACCGACGCGGCGAGGTCGACCGCGCGGGCGGCGATCCGGGCGCTGTCGTCCAGCACCGCACCGGGCTGATCGCGCGCCAGCAACCGCCCGTCCTCGCCGTAGCCACGATCGGGGAAGCCCTCCAGCAGGACCGCCCGTCCCGCGGCGTAGGCCTGGTCGAGAAGCCGGCCGGGCATGCCCAGCACCGGCAGCCGACCTGACCCGTCGAGCACCGCGGCGGCCTGCTCCTCGTCGTCCAGCACCCGGTGGTAGAGCGCGCCGTGGGGCTTGAGGTAGCGGACGTCGGTGCCGGCGGCCCGGGCGATCTCGGTGAGCACGCCGACCTGGTGCGCCACCTGCTCCCGGAGGAGCTCGTAGGCGACGTCGACAGCCACTCGCCCGAAGTTCGGCCGGTCCGCGTAGGAGACCTGGGCTCCCACGGAGACACCGTGCTGGACCGCTCCCTCGCAGACCCGAGCCATGATCTGCGCCGTCCCGGCGTGGTAGCCGCACGCGACGTTGGCGCTGGTGACCACCTGCAGCAATGCCGCGTCGTCGGTGATCTCCTCGCCGAGGTCGGCGTTGAGGTCGATCGTCCTCGGCTGTGCCATCACGACCCGAGCCTCTCACCCGGCTACCGTTCGTCCAATGAGCCAGCCCCTGCCGCCCACCGCCGCGCGGCGACCCGTCACCAGCGAGCACCACGGCCACCAGCGCGTCGACGACTACGAGTGGCTGCGTGAGAAGGAGTCTCCCGAGGTGGTCGCCCACCTCGAGGCCGAGAACGCCTACGCCCAGGCACGCACCGCCCACCTCGCCGACCTGCGGGGGACGATCTTCGACGAGATCAAGGCGCGGACCCGGCAGACCGACCTGTCCGTGCCGTCACGCCTGCGCGACCACTGGTACTACGGCCGCTCCTTCGAGGGCCGCGAGTACGGCGCCTCCTGTCGGGTACCGGTCAGCGGGCCCGACGACTGGACGCCGCCGCAGCCCGCCGAGGACGCCTCCCCGGACCAGCCCGCGCTGCCCGGCGAGGAGGTGCTGCTGGACCTCGACGAGCTCGCGCAGGGCCACGACTTCTTCTCCCTCGGCGGCTCGAGCATCAGCCCCGACAGCACCCTGCTCGCCTACGCCATCGACGTCGTGGGAGACGAGCGCTACACGATCCGGGTCAAGGACCTCACGACCGGTGACCTGCTCGATGACGAGATCGTCGGAGCCCTGGGCGGAGCCACCTGGGACCGCTCGGGCAGCGACCTGTTCTACACGACCGTTGACGAGTCCTGGCGCGCCGACAAGATCTGGCGCCACAGCCTCGGCACCCGGCAGGCCGACGACGAGCTGGTCTTCCACGAGACCGACGGCCGCTTCTGGGTGGGCGTCGGCCGCACCCGCACCGACCGCTTCATCATGGTCGCCTCGGGTTCGAAGACCACGAGCGAGTACCACGTGCTCGACGCCGACGCGCCCGAGCTCGGACTGCGCTGCTTCGCGCCTCGCCAGGAGGGTCTGGAGTACTCCGTCGAGCACGCCGTCATCGCCGGTGAGGACCGGTTCCTGGTGATGCACAACGGCTCCGGAGCCGACTTCGAGCTGGGCGTGACCCCGCCGAGCCCGACCCCGCGTGACGCGTGGACCCCGCTGATCGCCCACGACCCCGCCGTACGGCTCGAGGACGTGGACGCGTTCGCCGGCCACCTGGTGGTCCACCAGCGCAGCCAGGGCCTGACCCAGCTGCGCATCCTGGAGCTCGGGGAGGCGGGTGCTCACGGCGTGGTCGACGACTACCTCGTCGAGTTCGACGAGCCGGTCTACACCGTCGGGTCGGGCGCCAACCCTCGCTTCGACCAGCCGACGGTGCGTCTGGGCTACACGACCATGGCGATCCCGTCGTCGGTCTACGACTACGACGTGCGCAGCCGCGAGCTGAGCCTGCTCAAGCGCGCACCCGTGCTGGGTGGCTACGACCCCGCCGACTACGAGGAACACCGCGTCTGGGCCCCTTCGAGCGACGGCGCCTCGGTGCCGGTCTCGGTGGTCTGCCGCCGCGACGCGCGCGCCTCCGGGCAGCCGTTGCCGCTTCACCTCTACGCCTACGGCGCCTACGAGATGTCGATGGACCCCTCCTTCTCGATCGCTCGGCTGTCGCTGCTCGACCGCGGCGTCGCGTTCGCGATCGCACACGTGCGTGGCGGCGGCGAGATGGGCCGGCACTGGTACGACGACGGCAAGCTCGCCCACAAGCAGCACTCCTTCGACGACTTCGTCGCCGCCGCCCGCCACCTCGTCACCGAAGGCTGGACCACGCACGACCGGATCGTCGGCGAGGGGGCCAGCGCCGGCGGCCTGCTGGCCGGGGCGGTGGCCAACCAGGCTCCCGACGACTTCGCCGGGATCGTCGCCGGGGTGCCGTTCGTCGACCCGCTCACCTCGATGCTCGACTCGTCGTTGCCGCTGACGGTGACGGAGTACGACGAGTGGGGCAACCCCGAGGCCGACCCGGAGGCCTACGCCACCATCGCGGCGTACTCCCCCTACGACAACGTCGCACCCCGCCGCTACCCGGCCATCCTGGCCGAGACCTCCTTCCACGACACGCGGGTGCTCTACGTCGAGCCGGCCAAGTGGGTCGCCAGGCTGAGGGAGGTCGTCGAGTCACCGGACGTGATCATGAAGATCGAGATGTCCGCAGGTCACGGCGGCGTGTCGGGCCGCTACCAGGCCTGGAAGGACCGCGCCTTCACCCTCGCGTGGGTGCTCGACGTGCTCGGTCTGGCTCCGGAGCCCACGTCCCCAGTCTGAAAAGTCGGCTGCTGCCCTGAGAAGTCCCTGAGATGTGGCTCGCTCGGCAACTCTGGGCCAATCCGGAGCGTCCTTACCCACGAAGGACTTCCAAGCCTTCGGGGTGATGTGGGAATCCACCACACCCCGCCACCGTTGTAACAGACGTGGCCAGAGACCTGGCCAAGACGTAAGGAGGGTCCCCATGGCAACCAGGACCGCAACCAAGACGACGCGGGTGACGCGCGAGATCGAGGGCCGCGACAGCGTCGGCCTGTATCTCGACGAGATCGCCCGCAACCCCCTGCTCGACGCAGCCATGGAGGTCGAGCTCTCCAAGACGATCGAGGCCGGCCTGATGGCCGAGGCACTGCTCGCGGAGGGTCGCGTCGGACGCAAGAAGGGCGGTGCGCCGATGCGCGCCTCCGAGGAGGAGCTCGAGTGGCTCGCCGAGGAGGGCCGCAAGGCCGTCGACACCTTCATCACCGCCAACCTGCGACTGGTGGTGTCGATCGCTCGCAAGTACGGCCGGGCGCAGATGCCGATGCTCGACCTCATCCAGGAGGGCAACACCGGCCTGATCCGCGCGGTGGAGAAGTTCGACTACACCAAGGGCTACAAGTTCTCGACCTACGCCACCTGGTGGGTACGTCAGGCCATCACCCGCGGCATCGCCCAGCAGGCCCGCGTCGTGCGGCTGCCGGTGCACGTCGTGGAGGAGCTCAACCAGGTCGGCGGTGCCCGCCGCACGCTGGAGCGCCAGCTCGGCCGCGATCCGGAGCCCGAGGAGATCGCCACCGAGCTCGGGCTGGACGTCGATCGCGTCCTGGACCTGATGGCCTGGGGCCGCGAGCACGTCAGCCTGGACACTCCCGTGGACGAGGACGGCGACACTTCGCTGGGCGACCTGATGGCGCAGGAGACTTCCCCCTCGCCTGACCTGACCGTCCTCGACGTCGAGGCCCGCGACCGGCTCAACGCCCTCGTCGGGCACCTCGACGAGCGGGCGGCCGACATCATCCGCTCGCGCTACGGCTTGGTCGACGGACGCCAGCACAAGCTCGCCGACATCGGCACCAAGCACGGCATCTCCGCCGAGCGGGTCCGCCAGCTCGAGCGGGAGGCGCTGCAGAAGCTGCGCCGCATCGGTGACCCCGACCTGGCCGCTTGATCGTCGCTGCCCGGTCGCACCCCTGACCGCTGCCAGACCCACCCACCCGGGCGCAGCAGCGAACCGACGAAAGCCTCCGCCACCCCCTTGGCGGAGGCTTTCGTGTGCTCCCGCCCCCGGCCGAGATCGGTAGCCTGGAGTCGTGCTGATCGGCCCCGGCGACCTGAGCGACCCCGACGTGGTGGCCTTCCTCGAGGCCCATGTGGCCCAGCTGCGCTCGATGGGCCCTCCCGAGTCGACCCACGTGCTCGACCTGGCGGGCCTGCAGGCGCCCGGCATGAGCTTCTACACGGCGTACGACGCGGGAGAGCTGGTCGGCTGCGCGGCGCTCAAGGATCTGGGCGACGGCCACGCCGAGCTCAAGTCGATGCGGACCGCCCCGGACCGCGTCCGCGAGGGCATCGCGCAGCGACTGCTCGTCCACGTGCTCGACGAGGCTCGGGCCTCGGGCTTCTCCCGCGTGAGCCTGGAGACCGGGTCGTACGCGTTCTTCCACCCCGCGCACGGGCTCTACCTCGCGCACGGGTTCGTGGAGTGCGACCCGTTCGGGTGCTACCGGCCGGACCCGCTGAGCACGTTCATGACGCGGGAGCTGTGAGCCCCTCGTAGATCTCTACGACCCGGGCCCGCAGGTCCTCCATGGAGCCGGTGTTGTCGACGACGTACGACGCGATGGCGAGGCGGTCCTCGCGACGGGCCTGGGAGCCGATCCGGGAACGGGCATCGGCCTCGGTCCAGCCACGGTCCTCCAGCATCCGCCGGACCTGCAGCTCCTCGGGCGCGTCCACGACGACGACCTCGTCGAACTCGTCGGCGCGGCCGGACTCCGCCAGCAGCGGGATGTCGTGGATGACGACGTCGTCGGGGCCGGTGGCGGCCTCCAGCTCGGCGTAGCGCTCGAAGACGAGCGGGTGCACGATGGCCTCGAGCTGCTTGCGCCTGGCCTCGTCGTTGAAGACGATCGCGCCCATCGCCGGCCGGTCGAGGTCGCCCTCGGGCGTCAGCAGCTCGGGGCCGAACGCCTCCACCACCGCCGCGAGCCCCGGCGTACCCCTCTCGACCACCTCGCGGGCGAGCTGGTCGCCGTCGATGATCACCGCTCCGAGCTCCGCGAAGATCGCCGAGACCGTGCTCTTGCCCGAGGCGATCCCGCCGGTGAGTCCTACGCGCATGGACTCACCGTACGGGGGCCGGCGACGGTGTGGAGGCGTGGCTCAGCAGCCGTGGTTGACCTGGGCGCAGGTGTCGATCCCCCACTCGAGCGGAAAGCCCTGCACGAACCCACCCTCGTAGGAGATCTCGACCTCGATCTCAGGCAGCTTCGTCTGGTTGACCTTCGGGTCCGCGAGGGGGCCGTCGGTCGGCGTGTAGTCCATCGCCCAGTACGCCGCGCCGTCGCGGCCCTCGGCGAGCTCGGCCGGCACGGTCACGCCCCCGGGGAAGGTGTAGACGATGGACAGGTACTCGTCTCGATCGCTGTAGAGCACGCCCCCGGCGGTGAAGCTCGTCCTGAGGGTGCCGTCGGCGGCGACGACCGTGTCGGTGCTGACCTGGTAGGGCTCGACCGAGTCGAAGCGCGACGGACGGGCGATCGTCTCGTCGGCCTGCACCGTCACGATGTCGCCGTGCACGCTGCAGAGCTGCCACCGGGTGCCGTCGCTGTAGAACGCCGCGCTGCCGAGGTCGTCGGAGAACGTGAGCACCTCCTCGGCCTTCTCGATGCCGAGCTCGGGCCGGCACGCGGTCTCGAGCGCGGCGGGCGCGTTCGCAGGCTCGGGGTCAGTGGTCGGCTCATCGGTGGTCGGCTCGGTGGTCGGCTCATTGGTTGGCTCATCGGTCGTGGTGACCGTGGCCGGCCCGGCCGGGGCCAGCTCGGGCATGTTGTCGCCACCGGACGCCACGACGGTGCTGACGAGGGCGATCAGGGCAACGGCTGCCACCGCACCCGCCGGCACGAGCCAGCGCCGCTCTGTTGCCGGCTCCTGGACTCCGGCCAGGACCTGTTGCCGGATCCGCGCCTTCGCGGCCGGGTCGAGCGAGACGTCGGGAGGGGTGAGGTCGTCGTTCATGAGGAGACTCCTGGAAGGTCGTGGGAGGTCAGTCGGGCTCGATCCCGACCGGGATGTCCAGCGCGGCGGCGGCCTGCTCATAGCTGAGGCCCGACCACGCGACGAGGGACAGCACGTCGCGCTCGCGCTGGGGCAGCCGCTCGATCGCGTCGAGCACCAACCGCATCCGCTTCTCCTCGTCGAGACGTTCAGCCACGGACTCGGCGTGGTCCGGGGCGCTGCTCTCCCGAGGCACCCGGGCGACGGCCTGCAGGTGGCGGCGCCGCTTGCGGGTGAGGTTGCGGCAGACGTTGGTCGCGACGCCGTACAGCCACGGGAGTGCCGACTCCTCGTGCACCTGCACGCGCCGGTGGTGGCTCCACACCTCGAGGAACGTCGTCGCGGTCGCGTCCTCGGCGTCCGCGCGGTCACCGGTCAGGCGGAAGCAGTGGCCGAAGATCCGGTCGGCGTGCCGGTCGAACAGACTGGCGAGCGCCTCGCGCTCCCCTGCCTGCAGCGCCGCTGCGAGCTCGGTCTCCGACGGGTCGGTCATGGTGTCCTCCGGTGGGCTCATACCCAGTCATGTCCGCAGCACACGACGAGTTCCCATCTGTCTCAGAAGACTGATGAGTGGAGCCGTCGAGCTCGTCGGCGACGAGGGTCGCCACGGCCTCGACGTCGCCATGCGCTCGGTCGGGCGTTACACGGAATTAATTCCATTTGGTAGTAATCGGCAACGCCGGCTTCCTAGGTT
>NZ_JAPYPS010000023.1:48037-59122 GCF_029937575.1 Nocardioides sp. | reverse complement strand
GCTTGCGCGGGCGGCGCCACCGAGCGCCAGCGAGGGGGCTCCGCCCCGTGCGCCGTCAAGCCGACCTACCGGGTCCCGCAGTCAAGGACACCGAAGGTGCCGCGCAGCGGGCGCCGCAGGCGATCCTTGACGGCGGGAGCAGGTCGGCTACGCGCGCGGCCCCACCACCGCGACCACACGGGGCAACCCCAAGGACCCGAAGAGCCGGTCGACCGCGCCCGCCCAGCGACTCGGACCAGCGACTCGGCCCCAGCGACTCAGCCCTGGTGCGGGTGCCGGTGCTCGGTCGGAGGCACGAACGTCTCCTTGATCGAGCGCGGCGAGGTCCAGCGCAGCAGGTTGACCGCGGCGCCGGCCTTGTCGTTGGTGCCCGACGCCCGGCCGCCGCCGAAGGGCTGCTGGCCCACGACCGCGCCGGTGGGCTTGTCGTTGATGTAGAAGTTGCCGGCCGCGAAGCGCAGTGTCTGACGAGCCCAGGCGATGGCGGCCCGGTCCTGGCTGATCACCGCACCGGTCAGCGCGTATCGCGAGACACCCTCCAACTGGTGGGTGACCTTCTCGAAGTCGGCGTCGTCGTAGACGTGCACCGCCAGGATCGGGCCGAAGTACTCCGTGGAGAACATCTCGTCGGTCGGGTCGCCGCCCACGACGATGGTCGGGCGGACGAAGTAGCCGACCGAGTCATCGACCTGGCCCCCGGCCACGATCTCCAGCCCCTTGGCCCGCTTCGCCCGGGTGATCGCCGCCTTGTGCTTGGCGAACGCCCGCGCGTCGATGACGGCGCCCATGAAGTGCGACAGGTCGGTGACGTCGCCCATGGAGAGGTTCTCGGTGTCGGCGATCAGCTGGTCCTTGATCTTCGCCCACAGCGACCTCGGCACGTAGGCCCGTGAGGCCGCCGAGCACTTCTGGCCCTGGTACTCGAAAGCACCACGGATCATCGCGACCCGCAGCACCTCGGGGTCGGCCGAGGGGTGGGCGAGGATGAAGTCCTTGCCGCCGGTCTCGCCCACGATGCGGGGGTAGGAGCGGTAGCCGGAGATGTTGGTGCCGACCGTCTGCCACAGGTGCTGGAACGTCGGCGTCGAGCCGGTGAAGTGGATCCCGGCCAGGTCGGGGTGGGTCATCGCCACCTTGGACACGTCGAGCCCGTCGCCGGGCAGCATGTTGATCACGCCCGGAGGCATCCCGGCCTCCTCGAGCAGCTCCATCGTCAACGAGGCGGCGAGCTGCTGGGTCGGCGACGGCTTCCACAGCACCGTGTTGCCCATCAACGCCGGGGCCGTCGGAAGGTTGCCCGCGATCGCGGTGAAGTTGAACGGCGTGATCGCGTAGACGAAGCCCTCGAGCGGGCGGTGGTCGGTGCGGTTCCAGATGCCCGGGGAGTTGGCGATCGGCTGGTCGGTGAGGATCTGCTTGGCGTAGTGGACGTTGAAGCGCCAGAAGTCGATCAGCTCGCACGCGGCGTCGATCTCGGCCTGGAAGGCGGTCTTCGACTGGCCCAGCATCGTGGCGGCGTTGATCCGCTGGCGCCACGGGCCGGCGAGCAGGTCGGCGGCCTTGAGGATGATCGCGCAGCGCTCGTCGAACGGCATCGCGCGCCACTCGGGCGCGGCGCCCGTCGCGGCCTTCACAGCAGCCTCGGCGTCCTTGGTCGTGGAGTTCTTGAACGTGCCCAGCACGTGCTGGTGGTCGTGGGGCTGGACGACCTTCATCTCGGCCCCGCCGCCGTTGCGCTTGCGGCCGTTGATGTGGGCACGCAGCGTGTGCTGCTTGCGCTCCAGCTGGTCGAGCTCGGCGAGCAGGGCGGCCCGCTCGGGACTGTCCGGCGCGTAGGTCAGGTTCGGCTCGTTGACGGGGACCGGTGGGTGAGTGATCGCGTCCATCCAGCGACTGTAGCGATCACGCGAGAGCGCGATCAGACGAGGCTGTCGATCTCCTGGACCCCGAACCAGGCGAGGTCCTCGTCCGGGTCCGCACCCTCGGGGCGATCAGCGACATCCGCGTGGACGGCGACCAGGTCGCTCAGTGCGAGCGGGGCTGACGCGTCGCTCACCTCGGCCACCAGCACGATCCGGCGACCCGGCCCACCCAGCAGGCTCGTCGAGACGTCGGCGGCGCTCATCAGCGCGGCGTACTCCGCTCCCTCGTCGTCGCCGTCAGCCTCGAACGGCTCCGGGTCGGGCGCGATCGTGCGGCTCTCGAGCAGACCGCGCACCCGCTCGATCGTCGTGGGGAGGTAGATCCGGGTCACTCGCCGCTGCCCTTGCGGCTGGTGCTCTTGGCCGATGCTCGTGTGCGGCCCCGCGGGGCACGCTTGCTGGTCGAGATCGTGATCAGCTCGTCGAGGGCCTCCGCCAAGCAGGTCGCGAACACGTCGACGTCCGGCAGCAGGTCCCGGTCGGCGTTGATGCCGTAGAAGACCTTCCCGTCGTAGGACGTCACGCCGATCGTCAGCGGGTGACCCGGCAGCAGCGGGGGGACGGGGTAGGTCGCCAGCATCCGTGCGCCGGCGGCGTACAGCGGGGCCTGGGGCCCGGGCACGTTGGTCACGCTGAGCTGGTAGCCGCGGCGCAGCTCCTCGGAGGCCACCCGCGATCCGATGGCGTGGAACGTCGTCGGCGCGAACCCGGCGATGCCGGCCAGCCGGTTGGCGGCCACGCTGCGACCGGTGTCCTTGTGTGCCTGGAAGCTGTAGGAGACCTGGTGCAGGCGCACCACTGCACTCGGCTCGCCGACCGGCAGCGTCACGAAGTGTGCCGCGATCTGGCTGCCCAGCGAGGTCGCCTCGAGCTCCTCGTCGATGACCGAGACCGGCACCACCGCCCGGATCTCTCGGACCCCGCCGAGCGACTCGGCCCGGGTCATCAGCCAGGTGCGCAGGCCCCCGGTGACGGTGGCGAGGATGACGTCGTTGATCGTGCCGCCGTGGGTCTGGCGCACGGTGCGGTAGTCGGCCAGCTCGGTGGTCAGCGTGATGACCCGGCGTTGCTGCGACAACGGCCCGAAGACCGCCGTACGCCGCTCGGGCCGGCCGGTCAGGGCCCGCGTCACCCGCCGTGCCCGCTGGCGTGTCTCGTCGGCGCGCTGCAGGACGTTGGTCGCGGCAACCCCAACGGTGTCGATCACCGTCGTCGGGGAGCGCACCGTGTCCTTGGCTGCGTCTCCCAGGAGGGCCGGGATCGACGGGGTGCTGCGCGGCGACCAGTCGTCGGGCTCGAGGTCCTTGGCCTGCGGGCTGACGTCGAGCAGGAGCTGCCCGAGGTCGACGGTGTGCACGCCGTCGACGAGGGCCTGGTGGGACTTGGACAGGATCGCGACCCGGTTGTCGCTGAGCCCCTCGACGAAGTAGATCTCCCACAGCGGGCGGCTGCGGTCCAGCGGTCGCGAGACGATCCGCGCGACGAGCTCGAACAGCTGCTCGTCGGAGCCAGGACGAGGCAGTGCGGAGCGGCGCACGTGGTAGGCGAGGTCGAAGGCTTGATCGTCGGTCCACACCGGACTGGCCAGGCCACCGGGAACCGTCACCACGCGCTGTCGGTAGCGGGGGACGAACGAGATCCTGTCGGAGATCAGCTCGACGAGGCGGTCGTAGTCGAATCCCGAGTCGCCGAGGTCGAAGATCTCGACCGTCGCGTTGTGTCGCGGGGCGCTCGGCTCCTCGGCACGCAGGAATGCCCGGTCACGCGAACGCAGTCGCTCGCTCATCCCGGTCCCCCGTCCCGGGCGGCTCACCCGGAGGGGGGCCCGCACACCCGCACTTGTTCGTCGTGCGATTCTGACAGAGGTCTGCTCGTCGCGTGGCGGCCGCCCAGCAATCAGGAGGATCACCATGCTTCGCACCCGTGCCGTCGCCGCGGGCATCCTGCTCACGCTCGCCGTCCTCACCGGAGGCTGCGCGTCGGGCCCCGACTCCTCGTCGGACAGCGAGGGCGTGGCCACCGTCGAGATCGCGATCAGCGGCGACGAGATCACTCCCAACGGCGAGGAGCGTGCCGTCGCGGTCGGCCAGGAGGTCGACCTCGTCGTCACCGCGGACGCGCCCGGCGAGATCCACGTCCACTCCGACCCCGAGCAGGAGTTCGCCTACGAGGGGACCGGCGACCCGGAGACCTTCTCCATGTCGATCGACCGCCCCGGCCAGGTCGAGGTCGAGTCCCACACGCTGGACAGGTTGATCGTCAAGCTCGTGGTCTCGTGACCCGGGGCGACCTCAGCGCCCACGGGATCGGCGGGCAGTCGGATCTGCCGATCCCCCTCAACCTCGCGATCGCGGGCGGGATCGCAGCCCTGGTCATCTCGTTCACCGTGCTCGCGGTCGCCTGGCGCACGCCCCGCTACGACGAGCAGGGAGCCGGCCGGCGCGCGCCGCTTCTGCTGCAGGCGGTCGTCGCTTCCCCGGCGTTCGCGATCGCCCTGCGGGCCTTCGGCATGCTCGTCTTCCTCTTCGCCATCTTCTGCGCCCTCTTCGGCCGGGAGTCCACGATCAACCCGGTCTTCGGGATCTTCTTCGTCTGGCTGTGGGTCGGCGTGATCCCGATGTCCGTGCTGTTCGGGCCCTTCTGGAAGGCCATCAGCCCGCTACGCACGATCAACCTGTTGCTCGCCAAGATCGCCGGCAGCGACCCGGACGAGGGCCTCTACCGCTACCCCGAGAAGCTCGGTGTCCTCCCCGCCGCCCTCGGCCTCTACGCCTTCGTGTGGTTCGAGCTGGTCTACCCGTTCACCTCCGAGCTCGGCCCGCTACGACTGTGGTGCGCGGTCTACGTGGGGGCGATGCTGATCGGTGGTGCGCTGTTCGGCAGCCGGTTCTACGAGCGTGCCGACCCGTTCGAGGTCTACTCCTCGTTGGCGGCCAAGCTCTCGGTCTGGGGCGTGAAGGACGGTCACCTGCAGCTGCGCAGCCCTCTGGCCAACCTCGCGACCGTCAGACCGGTCCCCGGCCTGGTGGTGGTCACCGGCGTGCTCTTCGGCAGCACCGGCTTCGACTCCTTCAGCGAGTCCACCACCTGGGTGACGTTCGTCCAGGGCTCCTCGATCAACGGTCAGCTCCTGGCCAACCTGGCGCTGCTGGCCTTCTGTGCCGGAGCTGTCGGGATCTTCTCCCTCGGCTCGATGCTGACCGGGGTCGACCCCGAGCAACGTCGTCGCCACCTGCCCGACACGTTCGCCCACTCCCTGGTGCCGATCATCGTGGGCTACATCATCGCCCACTACCTGACCCTGCTGATCGAGATCGGGACCCGCACCCTCATCCAGGCCAGCGATCCGCTGAGCAAGGGCTGGAACATCCTCGGCACGGGCAACTGGAGCGAGCCCACCTGGCTGAGCTACCACCCGACCCTGCTGGCGAGCATCAAGGTCTTGGCCGTGGTGGTCGGACACGTCCTGGCAGCGGTGATCGCCCACGACCGCGCCATTCGCGTGCTGCCTCCGCGCTCTCACCTGACGGGCCAGCTGCCCCTGCTGGCGGCGATGGTCGGCTTCACCGGCGGCGGGCTCTACCTCCTGTTCTCTGCCTGAGCGTAGGCGCCCAGGTCTCGGCCAGCCCTCCGATCGCGCGGGTCAGCGCGGACTCGCCGCCCTCCAGCAGGGTCCGGCCCGCGACCAGGGCGCGGTCGACCCCGACGCGATCGTCCGGCAGGAAGTGCAAGGAGTCGGTGGGCGTGAACCCGGTGACCATCGCGGCGATGTCGCGCTCGGACCACCCCAGGCTCGGGCGCATCCGGTTGACCACCACGTGCAGCGGCACGGCCGAGACCACCTCGCGCAGGTCGACGAGGCTCCGCGCGAGGCGCGACAGCCCGACGGGGTCGGCACCGCCGACCACGACGACCTCGTCGGCGCTGGCGAGCGCCGAGAGCGTGAGGTGGTTGCGGGTGGGACGGCCGCTGAGGTCGTGCACCGGATCCTCCTCGAGGCTGAAGCCGGTGTCGACCACGACCTCACCGTGCCTGCGCGCCAGGTCGAGGACCTCCTCGACGGAGCCAGGACGCACCTCGGACCACCGCTCCGGCCGGGGCAGGCCGGTGATCACCGTCAGGCAGGGGCCCAGGGCCCGTTGCACCGACGCGAAGCGCTCCTCCAGCTGGCCCGACACCACCCAGCGGCTGGCAGCCAGGAGGCCGGAGACCTCGTCCATGATGCCGAGCATCTGGCCCAGCGACCCGCCGTACGGGTCCGCGTCGACTAGTACCGTCGGCGTGCGGCGTCGTGCCAGCTCGGCTGCCAGGGCGCTCGCGACCAGGCTGCGCCCCGGCGCACCGGCAGGTCCCCAGACCGCGATCACGCGTCCGCGGGGGCCACTGGGCAGCTGCTCCGGCGGCGGCGGGAGCAGGTGAGGACGTGCGTCGCCCTGCGTGTCGGCCCGAGCCACCACGGCGGAGACCGCGTCTGGCAGCGTGTCGAGTGCGAGATCGTCGACGACGTCGTGGACGCCGACGCGGCGCAGCCCCACCCGAGCACCGTCGAGATCGTCGGCGCGTGCCACGGCCACCGGGTGCACGCCGTGGCGCCGCAGGTGCTCCACCGCCGCCGCGTCGAGGCCGGTCGCACCGGCGTCGAGCACCGCGACCTGCGCCTGCCCCGCGGCGGCGCTGGCGAGCAGGTCCGGGACGTCGACACAACGCTTGAGCACCACGGTGGTCGAGGACTCCCCCAGCACCCGGAGGGCCTCGGTCTCCCAGGACCCGCCGGAAGCCACCACCAGCACGACGATCATCGTCGCCGCCTCAGCCGCGTCGCACGATCGAGACGACGGGGTCGCTCATCGCATCCATGACGCCGTAGAACGCGGAGACCGCGGCCGCCTCGACGGCCAGCACGATCTGCCGGTCACCGCTCGCAGCGAACGCCTCGTCGGGACGTGGCGCGTCGACCACGGTCACCTCTGCCAGCGCCGGTAGCGACGGTTCGGTCTCGACGCGGCGCCCGTCACTCCCGCTGGTCGCTCCACGGTCGGAGACGTAGACGTCGACCACCGAGCCGAACGCGACCGCCGGCGGCACCAGCAGCGGCGCCACCGGGACCGGGAGCTCCACGGTGTCGGCCAACGCCTCCTCACCGAGGGCGTCACGCGCCAGCAGGTCTCCGGCGCCGAGGCTCCTGCGCAGGCGCAGGGCCTCGGGCAGCACGTCGTCGACGGTGAAGTAGCGCGCGAGCCTGTCGTCGTCGGCGAAGCGCAGGCGTGCGGTGTCGAGGCCATCGGGATCGAGCACCTCGCCGGCCACCGCGTCCTCGGCCACGACCCACACGGCGACGGTGTCGTCGGCGTTCGCCAGCACTCGGGACCCGAGGACCACCGAGGCGGCGACGATGGCCACGCCCACCCACAGACGGGGATCACGCCACCCCGGGCTGCTCACCCGGCTCGCCGGCGGCACGCCGGCGGGGGCCGACCCAGGCGACTGGGACGCGGGTGGGGTGGGTGAGGCGGTCGGGCTCCCGAGAGTGGAGGTCACCGCACCATTGTCACCAGGATCCTGCCGGTGGAAACCCCCTCTCCACAGGCTCCTCTCCACAGGCGACGGAGAGCCGTCCCCGCCGAGGGCCGGGTTGGTGCGACCATGGACCCATGTCCGGCACGCCCCGCTTCCTCACCCTCGCCGACGTGGCCGAGGTGCTCAGCACCTCCAGCGCACAGGTCTACGCCATGGTCCGGCGTGGAGAGCTGGCGGCGATCAAGATCGGCGGCCGCGGACAGTGGCGCGTCGAGTCGAGCAAGCTCGAGGAGTACATCGCCCAGATGTACACCGACACCGCGACCTTCGTCGCCGAGCACCCCTACGTCGAGGCCGAGCAGGGCCCGGGGCAGGACTGAGGGCTCAGCCCGTCTCGCTGCCCAGCTCGATGGTCGTGGTCCGCTGCTCGCCGTCGCGCAGGTAGGTGAACTCCAGCTGCTCGCCCGGCTGGTGGCTGCGGATGTTGACGATCAGCCCGATGCCGTCGGTGACCCGCAACCCGTCGACCTCGATGACGACGTCGCCGGCCTCGAGGCCCGCGGCCTGGGCGGGGGTGTCGCTGTTGACCTCCGAGATCCGGGCGCCGCTGCCGATGGTCTCACCCTGGGTGCGCACCTGGGCCCCGATCACCGGGTAGCGCGCCTCGCCGGTCTTGAGGATCTGGTCGGCGGTGATCCGGACCTGCTCGACCGGGATCGCGAAGCCGACACCGATGTTGCCCGCCTCGCCGCTGGCGCCGCCGTTGGTCGCGATCGCCGAGTTCACCCCGACGACCTGCCCGCGCAGGTTGACCAGGGGACCGCCGGAGTTGCCGGGGTTGATGGCGGCGTCGGTCTGCACGGCATTGATGTACGACGAGTCGTCGACCGGGGAGCCCGTGGTCACCGGGCGCCGCAGGGCGCTGACGATGCCGGCGGTCACGGTCGAGGTCAGGCCCAGCGGGGACCCGAAGGCCACCACGCCGTCGCCGACACGCAGCTTCTCCGAGCGCCCGAGCGCGGCAGGGGGCAGGTCGGTCGCCCCCGGGACCAGCAGCACCGCGAGGTCGTAGACGGCGCTGCGCCCGACCAGCTCGGCGTCGTAGGTCGTGCCGCCGAAGTCGACGACCTGAATCGTCCCGCCGTCCTGGGCGGCCGAGGCGACGACGTGGTTGTTGGTGATGACGTGGCCCTGCTTGTCCAGCACGAAGCCCGATCCGGTGGCCCCGCCGGACTGACCCTCGAACTCCGCGACGATCTGGACGGTGCTGGGCAGCAGCTCCTTCGCGACGGCCTGGACCCCGCCGATCCTGACCGGAGGCAGCTCGACGGTCTCGACGTCCTCGAGCCCGCCGGCGTACGGCCCGGCCGCCTCGTTGTCGGCGAGGCCGTCGTAGAGCGCACTCCCCCCGAATCCACCGCCGAGCCCGAGCAGGAGCACGAGCAGTGCCGGGCCGACCCCGAAGCGACGACCCTTCGTGTGGTGGCCCGAGCTGTGGGAGCTCCGGGCGTCGTGCGGCGGGCGCGGGCGGGCGTAGTCGGCCCACGGGTACGACGGCGCGGCCGGCAGCGGACCGGACGGCGGTGCCCACGAGGGGTCGACCGGGGCGGATGCCGGGACCGGGGGCGGGTAGGCGTGCGGGTCGGGCATCTCGCCCTGCCGGTCCTGGTCGTCGCTCACCGCCCCATCATCCACGGTGGGTGGTGAAACCGGGCGCGAAACCTGCCCGGCGGCCCTCGGCGGCCCTCAGCGGCCCTGACGGAACGGCCGCAGGGGCACCTTCACCGGCACCTGCGGCGGCGTGGTGACCTGCGAGGCGGGCACACGACGGTCGATCTGGGGGACGTCGGCCGGTGCCGCCCCGAGCGCCAGCACGCCCATCACAGCAGCCCCCGCGGCGCCGCCGCCGATGGCCGCCATCCCGACCGTACGGCGAGCACGCGACGGCGTGTCGGCTGCCCGGTGCGAGGACATCGCCAGGAGCATGTCGCCGGGCGGCATCCCGAGCAGAGCGCCCTTGAGGGCGTCGGGAGCCGGTCCGGGCTCCATCGAGGATCCGGCCAGACGCGTCTTGATCCAACCTTCCCGCTCGACCTGGTCGCGGCACTGGTGGCAGCCGTGCACGTGGGCCCAGGCGCGCTCGCTCTCCTCCGCGGAGAGCTGGCCGTCGAGGAGCGCGCTCACGCGGGGGCCGAGATGCGCACTCATCGGCGCACCGCCGCCGGAGACACGGGCCCGGAGTAGCGCTCACGGCCGGGCGCCGGGGCGCGGTGGGCCAACGCGGTGCGCAGCATCGCGCGACCCCGGTGGATCCGGGAGCGGACCGTGCCGAGCTTGGCGCCGAGGATGTCGGCGATCTCCTCGTAGGCGAGGCCCTCGACGTCGCACAGCACGACCGCGACCCGGAAGTCGGGGGGGAGCGTGGCGAGCGCCTGCTCGATGTCGTCGTCGAAGGTGCGGTCGGCGTAGGCCGCCTCTGGGGCGGGCGACCCGCTGGTCAACCGGTCGGCGCGCTCGTCGGAGAGTGCGTCGAACCGGATCCGCTGCTTGCGTCGCGCCTGGTCGAGGAAGAGGTTGGTGGTGATGCGGTGCAGCCAGCCCTCGAACGTGCCCGGGGTGTAGGTCGACAGCGACCGGAAGACGCGCACGAACACCTCCTGGGTGAGGTCCTCGGCGTCGTGGCGGTTGCCGGTCAGGCGGTAGGCGAGGCGGTAGACGCGGTCGGAGTGACGCGCGACGATCTCGTCCCAGCTCGGCACGCCTTCCTGGGGCTGCTCGACCATCTCGCCTCTCCTGTCGCCTCGTCGCGCCACGTCGTGATGCCTCTTTCCTGCGAGCACGACGCTAGTGGTCGTGGCTGAACGTTGCCTGTGAAGGGACAACGAACCACCTGGTGCCGGTGTTCCCGGCGCTTCCTCCGTCCAGGATCCCCGATCTCGATCGGTGGAGCCGATAGGTTTCCCCCATGCCCAGCACGCCGACAGATCCGATCTCGCCCACGAGCTGGTCCTACGCCGAGACGTTCGTCGGCGAGGACGACGTGATGGCCGCAGCGCGGGCCCGCGCCACCGAGGTCGGGGTCGTCGCCGTCGGCTCGGGTGCCGGCGCCACGTTGCGCTTCCTCGCCTCTGCCCTCGAGGCCCGCTCGGTCGTGGAGATCGGCACGGGCACCGGCGTCTCCGGACTCTGGCTGCTGCGCGGGATGCGGCCCGACGGCGTGCTGACCACGGTCGACGTCGAGGCCGAGCACCAGCGCCTGGCGCGCGAGACGTTCACCGAGGCCGGCATCGCCACCCAGCGGGTGCGCACCATCGCCGGGGCCGGGCTCGACGTCCTCCCCCGCCTGACCGACAGCCACTACGACATCGTCTTCGCCGACGGCGACAAGACCGAGTACGGCGCCTACCTCGCCGAGGCGCTGCGGCTGCTGCGCCCCGGCGGCGTCGTGGCCTTCGACAACGCGCTGTGGCACGACCGGGTCGCCGACCCGGCGCAGCGCGACGCGGAGACGGTCGCGATCCGCGACCTCGGGCGTCAGGTCCTCGAGCACGACGGCCTGGTGCCGCTGCTGCTGCCCGTGGGTGACGGGCTGCTGCTCGCCAAGATGATCTGAGCGAGGCACGAGCTCAGATCATCTGATGGTGGT
>NZ_JAPYPS010000023.1:0-47937 GCF_029937575.1 Nocardioides sp. | reverse complement strand
CGAGCAAGCCGCGCGGGCGAGGGACGAGCCCGCGACCGGCGTGACGAGACCCGGTGAGACGAACGCCGACCGCGGCTCACTGAGCGAGGCACGAGCTCAGATCATCTGATGGTGGTCGAGCAAGCCGCGCGGGCGAGGGACGAGCCCGCGACCGGCGTGACGAGACCCGGTAAGACGAACGCCGACCGCGGACGCCGGGCGGCTCAGTAGCGGGCTGCGGCCTCGAACCCGTCCCAGCCCTCGGCGATCGCGACGACCTCGGACGCCTCGATCAGGACCGGCGCGCTGCCGATGATCTTCGAGCCGGGAGCCTCGGCAGCTCCGGCGGTGAAGGTCTCCTCGAACTGCGCGCACGCCTCGGCCGTGGTGAAGACGTAGAGGCCCTCGAACCACTCGCCGGGCCGCATCCGCCACGTCTTGAAGCGCAGCCCGCTCATCCCGGTGAACTTCGCGTGCGAGGTCGTGGCGACGTACGTCGCCAGCTCCTCCTCGACCCCGTCGGGGGCCTCGGTGAGCGACCAGCGGACGGTGAGGGCTCTCATCGCACATCCTTGAGGGGGTCGGGGCTGCCGAGCCAGGTGAGCAGCGCCCGCGCACCGAAGCCCGAGGGACCCTGGGTCCACTCGAACCGGTCCTCGGGGACGTCGCCCACCGAGGCGATGTCGAGGTGCGCCCAGGGGACGTCGCCGGCGAAGTGCTGCAGGAACAGCGCCGCGGTGATCGCTCCGGGTCCGCCTCCTGCGTTGTCGGCGTCGGCGACCTTCGAGGCGATCCGCTCCTCGTAGGCGGCGAACAGCGGGAAGCGCCAGAACGGCTCGCCGGCTCCGGCCCCGGCCTGCAGCAGCGCACCGGCCAGGGCGTCGTCGTTGGCGAAGAGCCCGCCGATCTCCTGGCCGAGGGCGACCTTGACGGCCCCGGTGAGGGTGGCCACGTCGACGATCACGGCAGGGTCGAGCTCGGCGGCGGCGTACGCGATCGCGTCGGCCATGACCAGACGTCCCTCGGCATCGGTGTTGGTGACCTCGGTCGTGCGGCCGTCGTAGTGGCGCAGCACGTCACCGGGACGCATCGAGGTCCCCGAGACGGCGTTCTCGGCAGCGGGAACGAGTCCGACGACGTTGACGGGGCACTCGACCGCGGCGAGCGCGGCCATCGTGGCGAGCACGACGGCGCCGCCGGTCATGTCGCGCTTCATGCTCGCCATGGCCTGGGCCGGCTTGATGGAGATCCCACCGGAGTCGAAGGTGATGCCCTTGCCGACGAGCACCACGGTCGGGGTCCTGCGTGTCGACCGTGCGGCCCTAACTCCCTTGGCCGGCGTGTAGTCGAGGCGGATCAGCCGTGGGGGCGTGGCCGAGCCCTGCCCCACGCCGATGATCCCGCCGAAGCCGCCGTCGGCGAGCTGCTTCTCGTCCCAGACTCGGTAGCCCAGCCCGGCCTCGGCGGCCAGGGTCTCGGCCTGCTCGGCGAGCCAGGCGGGGCTCTTGAGGTTGGAGGGGACCGTGGCGAGCATCCGGGCACGCCAGCCCGCACCGCCGAGCGCGACGGCGCGCTCGAGGGCGTGGCGGTCGACGAGCTCGCCCTCCGGCGTGGCCCCGGCCAGCACGATCTGACGGGTCGGCACGTGCTCACGCTCACCGGCACGCCAGTCGAAGCCGAAGGAGCCGAGCATCGCGCCGGTCACGAAGGCCTCGATGCCGACGTCGGGATCGAGCGAGGCGATCGTGGTCGCCACCGCACCGCGACCGCGCGTGGCGCGCGCCATCGCTGCACCGGCTCGACGCAGGTCGGTGGGGCTCGACGCGCCGACGCCGACGAGCAGCACGACGCGCAGGTCGGCGCTGTCGGGCCCGCCCAGCGGGAGCGGGACCGTGATGACCTCACCGGTGGCACCGGTCGCTCCCGAGGCCTCGGCCAGCGCGAGCAGGTCCAGCCCGAGCGCGTCACCGGCCTCGGCGGCACCAGGACCCAGCGTCAGCTCCTCACCGGCGAGCACCGGTAGCGCCACGACCTCGGCGCCCACGATCTCGTGGGCAGCCAGACGGCTCAGCGCGACGACGGGCGGCGAGACCTGGCTGGGGAGGACAGGACGAGGTGGGGCGGAGCTCACCCGACCACGTTCTTGAGGGCGTCGCCCAGGTTGCCGGCCTCCTCGGCGTTCAGCTCCACCACCAGGCGGCCACCGCCCTCCAGAGGCACGCGCATCACGATGCCTCGGCCTTCCTTGGTGACCTCCAGCGGACCATCGCCGGTCCGCGGCTTCATCGCCGCCATGCGGCACCCTCTTCCTAGTCGAACTCGAGGACAGTCCTGCCCTGCCGCTCTCGTGCGTCGACCAGTATCCCCCATGAGACCCACTGCTCGCATCACCGACCTGCCGCCCGGTGGTGGCAGACTCCACGACATGAGCGAATCGCCTGCCACCGCGCCCGTCCTGCTCGACGTCACCGACGGCGTCGCGACCATCACGCTGAACCGTCCCGACGCGATGAACAGCCTCAACATCGCGACCAAGGAGCTCCTCGTCGAGATCACCGCGCAGGTGGCCAAGGACGAGACGGTGCGCTGCGTCGTGCTCACCGGGAGCGGGCGCGCGTTCTGCACCGGGCAGGACCTCAAGGAGCACATCGACCTGCTGAACAACGGCGGCAGCGACGCGCTGTTCACCACGGTGGACAAGCACTACAACCCCATCGTGACAACGATCGCGACGATGGAGAAGCCGGTCATCGCCGCCGTCAACGGGGTCGCCGCCGGGGCGGGTGCCTCGCTCGCGTTCGCCTGCGACTTCCGCGTCGTGGCCGACACCGCCGGCTTCAACACCTCCTTCGCCGGCGTGGCGCTGTCGTGCGACACCGGTGCGAGCTATCACCTGCCGATGCTCGTCGGGCGGGCCAAGGCGTTGGAGCTGATGTACTTCCCGCGCACCGTCAAGGCACCCGAGGCCCTGGAGATCGGCCTCGCCACGTCGGTCGTTCCGGCCGTCGAGCTCACCGCCGAGGTCTCGACGTTGGCGACCCGGCTCGCCACCGGGCCGACCGTCTCGTTCGGCTCGATCCGCCGCTCGGTCGTCTACGCCGCCGGGCACACCCTCGAGGAGGCCCTCGAGCTGGAGAGCGCGATGATGACGAAGACCGGCGCCACCCACGACCACACCGCCGCCGTGGCGTCGTTCGTCGCCAAGGAGCAGCCGGTCTTCGAGGGGCGCTGAGTCAACTCAGAAGGTCAGCGGGTCGGCCCCGCTGCGCCCGCGGACGGCGCGGAAGACCGAGAGGACCTGGTCGGGAGCGACGTTGCGCATCCGATGACGCGTCGGGTTGGCGCCGTACTCGACGGTCAGGGCCGAGCCGTCGAAGTTGTTGTTGAACCAGCCGGTCATCGTGCCGTGGCAGGTCCCTCCACAGTCGAGGGTGCGTCGCGGCAGCTCGAGCTTGCGAGCCACACGGCGGGCGAGGCGTGGGTTCTTCGTGTCGGTGTCGACGCCCGTCAGCGGCTGGTGGAAGCTCAGGACGGTGTCGGGGTCCACCTTCTCGAGGAAATCCATCACAGCCTTGGTCTCGGGCTCGGACGCCGGTTTCGGTCCGGACTCGTAGCTGCCGTCGAGGTCCTTCCAGTCGTTGGGGAAGTTGCGGTTGAGGTCGACGCCGTGGGCGTTCTTGCGGGTCCCGGCGGCCACCCCGTCGGGGTTGTAGGTCGGGATCACCCACAGGTCGAGCGCGACGACGGGGAGCCCGTCCACGAGCGCGCGCAGGATCTGGCTGGGAGCCGACTCGTTGCCGTGCATCGCGGCCATCAGGACGACGGTCTTCACGCGCGGGCGCTTCGGCTCACCGAGGCGGAACGCCACCAGGTCGCGGCCCTGGACCGACGTACCGAAGACGCTCCGCTTGATCACCGTGGCGGGCTTGGCCGACGTCGGGGTGGCCGCCGCGGCCGGGGAGACCGGGGCCACCGGCGTCACCGCCAGGAGGACCAGCGAGGCCACGACCGACAGGACTTGTGCGCGACGAGACATCAGACCGCTTTCACGAGGTAGGCGTAGGTGAACACGACGACCCCGACGAGCAGGCCGACGTGAGCGAGCAGCGAGAGCGCCGGTCCCTCCGACCACGCGTCGGAGGCACCCTCCGAGGCGTGCTTGCCGCGGACCGGCAGCCAGCGCATCAGGATCAGCAGACCCGCCACGACGGTCACCCACCACCCCACGAGCGCGACCAGTCCGACAAGGGTGGCCGCGCCCTCCGCGAACCTGTCGCCGGCCACCAGGAACACCGTCCACACGACGAGCGCCGAGGCACCCGCCACCGTGTGCAGCCCGACCGGACCACGGGCGATCTCGAGCCGCCCGGCGCCGCGCGCACTGGCCCGCAGCCGGAGCCTGGTGAGGACGACGACGACGGCCGCCAGCGCCGTCAGTACGTAGACGATGACCGCGGTCGGCTCCTGGGACACGTGCGGCAGTGTCTCACCCGGGCCCGGCGTCGTCCCCGGGACGCTCCGGCGGCGGGTCGGGGCTCCACCGCTCCGGCGCGTCGAGCTGCTCGGCGAGGCGGTCGAGAAGGGCGTCGACCTCGGACATCCGGTAGCCGCGAAAGGTCACCGCGAACCGCACCCGGTGCAGGTCCCGGCCGGCCAGGTCGCCCGCTGGTACGACGACGTCGGGACGGTCGTCGTACTCATCGATCATCGGGGCGCCGCGGCCGGAGGCGACCAGGGCGATGCCACCCAGCGCCAGGACGACCAGGATGGCGGTCAGCCAGATCACCGCTGCCTCATCCCCGCATCACCGCTGGGCTCCGCCGACCATCGCCGCGATCGCCTCGTCGACGTCGTCGGTCAGCACCATCCGGTCCAGGTCGGACTCGGAGATCGTGCCGCCTGCCATCGCGGTGTCGCGCAACCACGCCATCAGCCCCGACCAGAAGTCCACGCCCAGCAGGACGATCGGGAACGACGTGATCTTCTGCGTCTGGGCGAGGGTCAGGGCCTCGAAGAGCTCGTCGAGCGTGCCCAGCCCGCCGGGCAGGACGACGAAGCCCTGGCTGTACTTCACGAACATCGTCTTGCGGGTGAAGAAGTAGCGGAAGTTGATCCCGACGTCGACCCACTCGTTGAGGCCCGCCTCCCACGGCAGCTCGATCCCGAGACCGACACTGACGCCACCGGCCTCGCTCGCGCCCTTGTTGGCCGCCTCCATGGCACCGGGTCCCCCGCCGGTGATGACGGCGAAGCCCTCCCCGACGAGCCGTCGCCCCACCTCCTCGGCCAGGGCGTACGACGGGTGGTCGCTCGGGGTGCGCGCGGAGCCGAACACCGCGATGGCCGGCCCCAGCTCGGCCAGGGCACCGAAGCCCTCGACGAACTCGGCCTGGATCCGCAGGACCCGCCACGGGTCGGTGTGCACCCAGTCGGCAGCGCCTCGCGAGTCGAGGAGACGCTGGTCGGTGGTCGAAGAGGTGTCGACCTGGTTGCGTCGCTGGATCAGCGGACCCTTCATCTTGATCCTCATGCCTGCTCTCCTGCCTCGGCCGAGCCGTTCGGGTCGCCGTCGCTCTCGAGCCAGGCCCGCAGGGTGCGCTCGCAGTGCTGGATCTCGGCGATCGGCACGAACTCCTCCTGCTTGTGGGCGAGCAACGGGTCGCCG
Organism: Nocardioides sp.; assembly: GCF_029937575.1. Classification (GTDB taxonomy): domain Bacteria; phylum Actinomycetota; class Actinomycetes; order Propionibacteriales; family Nocardioidaceae; genus Nocardioides. Next base: position 42,293 of record NZ_JAPYPS010000023.1, on the reverse strand, counting down.
GGTCCGTAGTTGACGGCGGGCACGCCCAGGTCGGTGAACCGGGCGACGTCGGTCCAGCCGAACTTGGGGGCGACCTGTCCGCCCACGGCCTCGATGAAGGCCCGGGCCGCCAGTCGGTCGAGGCCTGGCAGCGCGCCCGGCGCGGTGTCGGTGACGGTGATCTCGAACTCCGCGAACAGGTCGGTGACGTAGGCCAGCGCCTCGGCCTCGGAGCGGTCAGGCGCGAAGCGGAAGTTCACCTCGACGACGCACTCGTCCGGAAGCACGTTGCCGGCGACCCCGCCGCGGATCGCAACCGCGTTGAGTCCCTCGTGGTACTCCAGCCCGTCGATGACCGGGCGGCGGGCATCGTAGGCATTCAGGCGCTCGAGGATCGGTGCGGCGCCGTGGATCGCGTTGACACCCTTCCAGCTCCGCGCGGAGTGGGCCCGCTCGCCCACCGCTCGTACGTCGACGCGCAGCGTGCCCTGACAGCCGGCCTCGACCCCGGCGTTGGAGGGCTCCATCAAGATCGCGAAGTCGCCCACCATCAGGTCCGGATCGCTCAGGGCCAGAAGACGCAGACCGTTGTACTCCGCGTCGATCTCCTCCGCCTCGTAGAAGATGAACGTCACGTCGCGCACCGGCTCGAGCACGGTCGCCGCCAGGCGCAGCATGACGGCGTCGCCGCCCTTCATGTCGCACGTCCCGAGACCGTGCAGCAGCCCCGCGTCGTCGTCGAGCCGGCTGGGGAAGTTGGCGTTGACCGGCACCGTGTCGAGGTGGCCAGCGATCACGACGCGCTCGCCACGGCCGAGGTCGCTACGAGCCACCACCGTGTTGCCCCGTCGGGTCACCGTGAGGTGACCGAGCTCGCCCAGCGCCGCCTCGACGGCGTCGGCGATCTCGTGCTCCTGCCTGCTGACCGACTCGATGTCGCACAGCTGCCGGGTGAGGGTGACGACGTCCGTCGACAGGTCAAGCGTCATGACGCCAGTCAAGCAGCCGCCCGCGTGAGGATCGGCAGCCCGTCAGCTCCGCAGCGTGGATCGTGCGGCGATCGGACGCTTGATCGGCCGGATCTTCAGCTTGACCGAGCGCTTGTAGTTCTTGGACTTCACGGTGAACTTGATCGATCCGGTGCGGTCTCGCCGGGTGCTGCGCACCAGGAAGTGCCCCTTCTTGCCGTTGCCCGGCTTGATCGTGCCGACCTTCTTCCGGGCCTTCACGACCGCGCCCTTGGTCTTCCAGGAGAGCTTGACCTTCGGCGCCTTGGCGATCGTCTGCTTGCTGTTCTTGATCTTGATCGGGACCTTCGTGAAGCCGCTGCGCTCGAGCCGCTTGTCGGGGACCTTGATCGAGAGGATCGGCTTCTGACGGCGCTCGCGGAGCCCGGACTTCGTCACCGCGTCGTAGAGCGTGGCCCCGTCGGGACTGATCATCTGGGCGAACGCGCAGTTCCATGCCTGGGTCTTCGCGCCGGCGAGCTGGGCGCCGTAGGTGATCGTGTCGCCGTCGTAGGCCCCGCTGGTGCCGTAGGAGTGCACGTCGCCCGCAACCGATCCCGACGTCGACTGGCAGAACGCCCCCTCCTCGGTCTCCGCGACCTTGCCGAAGCCGACCCGCAGCCGTGCATCGGTCGCCTCCGTGGGCGCCGCCTGCAGGACGACCACCGCCACCATCCGCCCCTTGAGCCGGTCCTGGATCACCTTGACCGACTCGAAGTTCTGCGAGAGGTCGCCCTGGGGCGTGACGGGGTGGGTCGTCAGGGTGCCGGTACGGCTGCGGATCGGCCACTGGTGCTTCTTCCTGGCGCTCGTGGCCGGTGCGGCGGTCGCCTCGAGCGGCGTCGCGTACGTCGGCCCGCTCGCCCCCGCGAAGGGGCGGGCCCCCGGCGGCGGCTCGGGCGCCGCCGCGGTGGCGGTGACGTCCCCGAGCGCGACGACCGTGGTCGCCGACAGGAGCAGGGCGGTGGATAGTCCGAGGAAGCGAGATGTGCGACGCATGGGAGGGGTCTCCCCTGGTGCGGGGACCGTGAAACGCGGCCGCAGAAAGGTCGCCGCTGTCCTGCGGCGTGATCATCGGTGGTTGAGCAGCGACCGCAGCTGAGGCACGAAGCTGCGACGGAGCGTGTCGAAACCCGGCGACACGACCGCCGACGACGACTCACCGGGCTTCGTCGACGCTCGCTGGCGCTCGCTGCTCAGCCTCCGCCGGCGGGAAGACCACCACGTCCAACCTCGCACTGCTCTGCCGACGACACCACCGCACCAAGACCTTCTCCCCCTGGACCTACGAGACACCCCAACCAGGGGTCTACCACTGGACCAGCCCCGCCGGTTCACGGTTCCGCGTCACCAGAGCATGCCTCCACGGCCGCATGCCCATCACCACCCAGATCCACCAGATCCCACCCGACTCCGAGCCCTGAACACCCCGCCCCACACCCCGCTGCCACCAGCGGGGCCATCGGCATGTCCAGCCCGCGTCCGCGCCCGTCTCCGCGCTCAGTCGAGGTCGGTCCGCCCGGTATAGGCGACCGCACGCCTGATCCGGTCGATCATCAGTGGTGCCATCGCCGGCAGGGCGTCGACCTCGAACCAGCCGACGTCGGTGGACTCCTCGTCGCCGACACGAGCCTCGCCCTCCAGGTAGCGGCAACGGAACGTGTGGTCGAGGTACTGGGCCCGGTCGCCGTTCACATGAACCACCGGGTCGCTGATGTTGACCCAGGCCAGTCCTTCGATCTCGCACGAGACGCCGGTCTCCTCCATCACCTCGCGCGCCGCGGCGAGCACGGGGTGTTCGCCAGGGTCCACGATCCCGGTGACCGGCGTCCACGCACCGTTGTCCGAGCGACGGACAAGCAGCACCTCGGTGCCGCGCAGCACCACAGCCGTGATCCCCGGCAACCACAGGGGGTCGTGGCCGATCCTCTGGCGCAGCTCGACGATGAAGTCAGGAATGGGCAACCCGCGCCACCTGCACCGTCGCAACCTCACCATCGGCGAGTGCGACCTCGACGCCGGCACCGGTCCCAGACACGACGTACGACGCCGCGAGGGTCTCGGCGGCGATCAGCGCCTCGTGGGCGCGCGCGGCAGCCTGGACGACCTCCGAGCCGCCGACGACGAGGTCGATCCGGTCGGAGACGTCGAGCCCGGCGTCGCGCCGGGCCTGCTGGATGCCGCGGACCAGGTCGCGAGCCAGGCCCTCGGCCGACAGCTCGGAGGTCACCGCGGTGTCGAGGACGACGAAGCCGCCGCTCGGCAGCACGCCGGTCACCGAGTCCGTGTCGTCGGAGCCGGCGACGGTCTCCAGGGTGTACTCCCCCTCGACCAACGCCAGCCCACCGGAGGTCACGGTGCCGTCCTCGGCCACGGACCAGTCGCCCGCCTTGGAGCCCTTGATCGCGACCTGGACGTCCTTGCCCAGGCGCGGGCCGGCAGCACGGGCGTTGACGGTGAGCCTCTGCTCGACGCCGTACGCCGCGGCCTCGTCGGAGTCCGCGGCCAGCAGGCGCACGCTCTTGACGTTGACCTCGTCGGCCACCAGCGACTCCAGGCCCTCGCCCGCCAGCGCGTCGGGGTCTGCCACCACGACGGTCAGCGTCGCGAGCGGCAACCGGTTGCGCAGGCCCGCGGCCTTGCGCAGCGCGGAGGCAGCCGAGCAGATCTCGCGCACCTGGTCCATCGCCACGACGAGTCCGTCGTCGGCCGGGAGCTCGTCGACGAGCGGCCAGTCCGAGAGGTGCACCGAGCGGCCACCCGTCAAGCCGCGCCAGATCTCCTCGGTGGTCAGCGGCAGCAGTGGTCCGGTCGCGCGGCACAAGGTCTCGAGCACGACGTACAACGTGTCGAAGGCCTGGGTGTCCTCGTCGAAGAACCGGTCGCGCGAACGACGGATGTACCAGTTGGATAGCACGTCGATGAACGAGCGCGTCGCGTCGCACGCGTCTGCCACGGCGTACGAGTCGAGGGCCTCGGTCATCTGCCCGACGTACTGGCGGCACTTGGCCAGCACGTAGCGGTCCAACGGGTCGGTGGAGTCGGCGCGGGGCGTGGCGGTGTAGCCCTCGCCGCCGGAGGCCGCGTTGGCGTAGAGCTGGAAGAAGTACCAGCTGTTCCACAGCGGGATCATCACCTGGCGCACCGAGTCGCGGATGCCCTGCTCGGTGACGATCAGGTTGCCGCCGCGCAGGATCGGGCTCGACATCAGGAACCAGCGCATCGCGTCGGCACCGTCGCGGTCGAAGACCTCGGAGACGTCGGGGTAGTTGCGCAGCGACTTCGACATCTTGTTGCCGTCGGAGCCGAGCACGATGCCGTGACTGATGCAGTTGGAGAAGGCCGGCTTGTCGAAGATCGCGCTGGCGAGGATGTGCAGCGTGTAGAACCAGCCGCGGGTCTGGCCGATGTACTCGACGATGAAGTCGGCCGGGAAGTGCCCCTTCGTCTCGGCCGTGCCGTCGAACCACTCGGCGTTCTCGAACGGGTAGTGCACCTGGGCATAGCTCATCGAGCCCGAGTCGAACCACACGTCGAGGACGTCGGTGACGCGGCGCATCGTCGACTGCCCCTCCTCCGGCGAGCGCGGGTCGTCCGGGTTGGGCCGGGTCAGGTCGTCGACCCACGGGCGGTGGAGGTCGGTCTCGCCGTCCTTGTTCGTGGGGAGCCGACCGAAGTCCCGCTCGATCTGCTCGAACGAGCCGTAGACGTCCAGGCGCGGGTAAGCCTCGTCGTCGGACTTCCACACCGGCACCGGGCTGCCCCAGAAGCGGTTGCGGGTGATCGACCAGTCGCGGGCGTTCTCCAGCCACTTGCCGAACTGGCCCTCCTGGATGTGGTCCGGCACCCAGTTGATCTCGCGGTTGAGCTCCATCATCCGCTGCTTGATCGCGGTCACCTCGACGAACCACGACGAGACGCCCTTGTAGATCAAGGGCTCGCGGCAGCGCCAGCAGTGCGGGTAGGAGTGGTCGTAGGTCTCGCGGCGCAGCAGCACCGTGCCGGGGCTGACCGAGCCGGTCTCCCCCTCGCCCTTCGTGGCGGCCTTGAGGTGGTCGATGACGTGGAGGTTGGCGTCGAAGACCTGCATGCCCTCGTAGTCGACGACGGGGAAGGTGAAGCGCCCGTCCTTGCCGACCGGCATGACGGCCTCGATGTTCTCGCGGTCGGTGACGACCTTGTCATCCTCACCGAAGGCGCCGGCCGTGTGGACGAGTCCTGTGCCGTCGGTGGTGGTGACGAACTCGGCGGCCACGACGCGGAACGCGTTCTCGTGGCCGGCGTAGTAGGAGAACGGCGGCGTGTAGGTCAGCCCGACCAGGTCTGCGCCGATGCCGCGCCAGACCACCTCAGGGTCGTCGCCGAGCTCGCGGGCGTACGACGCCAGCCGGGCCTCGGCGAGCAGGTAGCGGGTGCCCTCGTGCACGACGACCACGTAGTCGATGTCCTCCCCGACCATGACCGCGAGGTTGCTGGGCAGGGTCCACGGCGTCGTCGTCCAGACCAGCAGCTTGGCGCCCTGGAGACTCTGCCCGTTGACGGTCGCCTCGGTCGTGATGTCGTAGCCGACCGTGACCGCGGGGTCCTGACGGTTCTGGTAGACGTCGTCGTCCATCCGCAGCTCGTGGTTGGACAGCGGGGTCTCGTCGTTCCAGCAGTAGGGCAGCACCCGGAACCCCTCGTAGACCAGGCCCTTGTCGTGCAGCTGCTTGAACGCCCACATGACCGACTCCATGTAGTCGGCGTTCATGGTGCGGTAGTCGTTGTCGAAGTCCACCCAGCGCGCCTGGCGCGTCACGTAGTCGCGCCACTCGCCGGTGTACTTCATCACCGACTCCCGGCAGGCGTCGTTGAACTTGTCGATGCCCATCTCGACGATCTCGTCGGTGGTCTTGATGCCGTTGAGGCGCATCGCCTCGAGCTCGGCGGGCAGTCCGTGGGTGTCCCAGCCGAAGCGACGCTCGACGCGCTTGCCGCGCATCGTCTGGTAGCGCGGGATCAGGTCCTTGACGTAGCCGGTCAGCAGGTGGCCGTAGTGCGGCAGCCCGTTGGCGAAGGGCGGTCCGTCGTAGAAGACGAACTCACCCGCGCCGTCGACACCCGCGTCGCGGGCCTCCACGCTGGCCCGGAACGTGTCGTCGCCCTCCCAGAACGCCAGGACACGCTCCTCGATCTCCGGGAAGCGGGGGCTCGACGGGACGCCGCCTGAGGCATCGGTCTTCGGGTAGGTCATCGGGGCTCCTGCGTCTCGTCGGGTGCTTCACGACGAGGACGACTCCTGGACGGGAACCGCGGTACCACCTCGATTGCTCCCGATGCTGCGGAGCCACTCGTTCACGGCTGTGACGGGCCTACCCGTCCGGTTCTACTGGGCCCCGGTGCCGGCGGGCCGTTCTTCCGGAGGCTCGCCGCTGATGACGGCTCAGACGCCTGTGCCTCCAGCGTACGGCGACCCGGCGGTGCCGGACCAATCGGATTCGCGTGCGAGTGTGGCGTCATGGACCGCGACGTCGACCGGAGGACCTCCTCCGCGTCGTTCCCGTGGGGTCGTCCTCGTGCTCGGTCCGGACATCGACGAGGCCGGCGGCGCCTTCGGGGTGACCCTCGGTCTGCTCAGCATGCTCGCGCTCAGCCTCGGCACGATGGGCCAGCGCTGGGTCCCGAGCGGCGTCGACCCGTGGTGGTCGGCGACGGTGCAGTTCACCGCCTCGATCCCGCCGCTGGCGGTGCTCGCGCTGCTCGTCGACGGCACCGACGCGGTCAGCGAGCCCGGCAAGGGCCTGGCCGCCCTCGTCTACCTGGCAGCGGTCAACTCGGTGATCGGGCTGCTGCTGCTCGGTGTGCTGGTGCGCCGCGGCGGCGCCGGCGCCTCCTCCAGCGTCTTCTTCCTGATGCCCCCCGTCACGGCGGTGCTCGCCTTCCTCGTCCTGGGAGACACCCTCGACGTGCGCGAGCTGCTGGGCCTGGTGATCGCGGTGGCCGGCGTCGCCATCGCCACCCGCAGACGGACGGCCCGCCGACGCGAGCCGAGCCTCTCCTAGGCTGGTCGACCGTGACGACTCCTGCTGCCTCCGGCCACGCCCTGCTCACCCTCGACGCCGACGGGGCCGTGCTCGACGCCTGGTTCCCCGAGCCCGTGCTCGGCGGCTCCCCCGCGGATGCCCCGAGCGACCTGACGGCGCTCGCGACGCCGGACGACGTACGCCAGGTGACCCGCGAGGTGCGCCTGGTCGAGATCGCCGACCTCTCCGCGGCCCCGAGCACGACCGAGGAGGTCTGGCTGCGGCTCCACCTGCTCTCACACCGCCTCGTCGTGCCCCACGGCATGTCGATGGAGGGCGTCTTCGGGTTGCTCACCAACGTCGTGTGGACCTCGGCCGGGCCCTGCCCGGTGGCTAGTTTCGAGCTGACCCGCGCGCGCCTCAAGGCTGCCGGACAGCACGTCGTCGTCTACGGCATCGACAAGTTCCCCCGGATGGTCGACTACGTCGCACCCACCGGGGTCCGCATCGGCGACGCCGACCGCGTGCGCCTCGGCGCCCACCTCGCCGAGGGCAGCACCGTGATGCACGAGGGCTTCGTCAACTTCAACGCCGGCACGCTCGGCGCCTCGATGGTCGAGGGTCGGATCTCGGCCGGGGTCGTGGTCGGCAACGGCTCCGACGTCGGCGGCGGCGCCTCGATCATGGGCACCCTCTCGGGCGGCGGCAAGGAGACGATCTCGATCGGCGAGCGGTGCCTGCTGGGTGCCAACGCGGGCATCGGCATCTCGCTCGGCGACGACTGCGTCGTGGAGGCCGGCTGCTACGTCACCGCCGGCACCAAGGTCACCATCCGCGACCGCGACGACAAGCCCCAGGTGATCAAGGCCCTCGAGCTGTCAGGCCTCGACAACGTGCTCTTCCGCCGCAACTCCGTCAGCGGCGCGATCGAGGCCGTGCCGTGGAAGGGCAGCGGCGTCGCGCTCAACGAGGCGCTGCACTCGCACTGACCCGGCCTGACCTGGCGGCGACCAGCCACCCGACACACTTGGGTCCATGGTGGAGCGGACGAGGTCGGCAGCGAGCCGTCTCGTCGCGCCCGTGGTCCTGCTCGGGGCGGCCGCACTCGTGGTGGGTGGGGTCGTCGTCGGGATGGGCGACCTGAAGGTCCCTTTCGCCGCCGGCGAGCAGTGCAGCGCCGAGGTCGACGGACACCGCGTCGAGCTGAGCATCGAGCAGGCCGAGAACGCCTCGACCATCGCCGCGATCGGCGTGCGACGCGGGCTGCCGGCCCGCGCGGTCTCGATCGCTCTCGCGACGGCCTACCAGGAGTCGGACCTGCAGAACCTCGACTACGGCGACCGCGACTCCCTCGGCCTCTTCCAGCAGCGGCCCTCGCAGGGGTGGGGCTCGACGACGGAGGTCCAGGACCCGATCTACTCGACCAATGCGTTCTACGACGCACTCGTGGACGTGGCCGACTACCGCTCGCTGCCGATCACCGAGGCCGCGCAGGCGGTGCAGCGATCGGGCTTCCCCGACGCCTACGCCGACCACGAGCAGGATGCCCGGGCGCTCGCCTCGGCCCTGACGGGCAACTCCCCCGAGGCCTTCGCCTGCCGCCTCGACGGCGACGCCCCACCGGCCGACCCCGCGCTCGCGCCGAGCGGCTTGACGGCGCGCGCCGACGGTGTACGGACCGCGATCGCGGAGCGCTTCGGCGACCTGCCCCTGGGCGGCTTCGCACCCGCGGGCGTCAGCACGGGTCACATGGAGGGCTCCACGCACTACGACGGCCGTGCCATCGACGTCTTCTTCCGACCGATCAACGACGCCAACCAGCAGCGCGGCTGGGCGCTGGCGCAGTACGTCGTGGCGCACGCCGACCGGCTCGGCGTGCAGACCGTGATCTTCGACGACCGGATCTGGCGGGCGGGGCGCGACGAGGCGTGGCGCGACTACCGCGCCCCGAGCGGCGCCAACCAGGCGATCCTGGAGCACCGCGACCACGTGCACGTCGACGTGTTCAGCTGACCGCTGCCACCTCGAGCGCCCCGGCGCGCCGTCGTACGACGACAGCGGTCGCGTCGCGGTGGGCGGCCTCGACCACGTCCCTCAGCGACGGGCAGGCCGCGAACGCCGGCTCGGGGCGCCGTACGACGTCGTCGGCCGCGGCGAGGTCGAGGCGGGTCCGCAGCGCCTCGGGGTCGGCCAGGTCCGCGCGCAGCGCAACCAGCTCGCCGATCACCTCGTCGAGGACCGAGCCGAGGGCGTCGGCGTTCTCCGAGAGCATGTTGAACGTGCGCGCGGGGTTGCGACCGGCGACGCGGGTGCCGTCGCGGAAGCTGCCGGCCGCCAGCAGTCCGGCGACGGTGGGCGTCGCCGCCGCCTCGGCGGTGGCCAGCAGGGCGTGCGCGACGGCGTGCGGACCGTGGCTGACCAGCGCGACGGCGCTGTCGTGCTCGGCGGCTCCGAGCAGCACCACGGTCGCGTCCAGGTCGGTGGTCAGCCAGTCGACGACGCGGGAGGTCTCCGCCGTGCCGCCACCGTGGGTCACGGCCCACGTCACGCCGACCAGGAGGTCGACGTCGGCGTGCTCGAAGCCGGTGTGCTCGGTGCCCGCCATCGGGTGGGCGCCCACGTAGCGCTCGCCGAGTCCGGCGCGCTCGGCCGAGAGCGCCGGGGCCTGCTTGACGCTGCCGACGTCGATCACCAGCGCCGCGGGAGCGGCGGCGGCCACGTGGGCCATCACCTCCGCCAGGGTGTCGAGCGGGGTCGCGATGACCACCAGGTCGGCCGTCGGGCTCACGTCGTCGCCCACCACGAGACCGGCCGCCTGCGCGCTGGCTCGGGTGGCGGGATCGGGGTCCACGACCCGCACGCTCCGGCCGAGCCCCGCCAGTCGCAGGGCGAGCGAGCCGCCGATGAGGCCGGCCCCGACGACGTCCACCTGGTCGAGCATCAGGGACGCTCCGCCAGCTCGGCGAGCTCGGCCAGGGGGGAGATGCGGCCGACGGCTCGGGCGGTCGCGCCCAGCGCGGCCCACTCCTCCTGCATCGCAGTGACGTCGTCGGCGCTGAAGCTGCCCGAGAGGAACAGCAGGAACACGAACAGGCCCGGCGTCGCCGGCACCGGACGGGTCACCAGGTTGGTCATGTTGATGCCGCGCTGCTCGAGCACCTCGAGCAGCCGGCGCAGGATGCCGGGCACGTTGGCGTCCGGGAGGATCGTGACGAGCAGTCCGTCGTCGCCGTCGCCTGCCGCCGACACGTGGGGCAGGGTGCTGGCGGCCACGAGCGCGAACTGGGTGTAGGCGGCCGCGTTGTCCTCCACGGCCGACTGCACGGTGTGCAGCGCGTAGAGGCTGCCGCAGATGGCCGGGCCGATCCCGATCTCGCCGGGGCCGAGGTCCCGACAGGCCGCCGCGGTCGACGAGGACTCCCGCGTCGCCAGACCTCGGGACTCGATCCAGGAGCGGCACTGCGCCAACCCGTGCGGGTGGCTGACCACGACATGGGGCTCGATGCTGGGATCGCGGGTGAAGGCGTCGAAGGAGATCGGCAGCACCACGCTGTCCACGATCGACAGGGCGGGTCGCTCCAGCAGCGCGTCGAGCGTGGGCACGACGACGCCGTTGACCGAGTTGTCGATCGGCAGGACGGCGTACGACGCCGTGCCGGCGCCGACGGCGTCGAGTGCCTCGGCCTGGGAGGCCACCGGCGCGGCGTCGGCGCTCGGGCGGAGGGCGAGGACCGCCTGGTGGGTGAAGGTCCCCGACGGTCCGAGGTAGGCGACGCCCTGGCTCACGGGGCAGGCTCGATCGGGATCCGGAACCACGCCAGCACCCGGCTGGTGAAGTGGACCTCGGCCAGGGCGGTCTGCAGCGCGGTGAGGTTGTCGGCCCCCGAGCGGAAGCCGAGGTAGAAGTCGTGCTGCTCGGGCTCGAGCGGGTCGCTGTGCAGGAAGTCCAGGTTGAGGCCCAGGGCGCTGAACTTCTCGAGAGCCTGCATCAGGGTGCCGGCCGACTCGAGGGGGGCACGCATCGACAGCCACACGACGTCGACCTCGCCGGCACTGTCGCGCTCCTCGCGCGAGATCAGGCCATAGGTCAGCGGGTCGAGGTCGTCGAGGTAGCCCGCGACGGGCTGTGCGTCGGGCCCCGCTGCGTCGACCTCGTCCAGGTCGACGACGGCCGACCCCAACGCCCTGCCCACGGCGAGGACCTCCTCGACCGGGGTGTCGTCGGCGAGCACCCGGAACGTCAGCCCGGCCCGGCCCAACGCGCCGACCAGGTCGGCGTACGCCTGCTGCCGCAGGGCGACACCGGAGAGGTCCGCGACACTCTCGTCCACGCGCAGCCAGCGCCAGGGCGAGGGAAGCGTGGCCATCCGGGTGACCCTGAGTCCGGTCGCGGACGCGTTGATCGCACGCAACAGGCGCAGCGGAGGCGAGGTCGGGTCGCCCAGGCGGACCAGCGCGTCGAGGTCGGCGGCCACCTCGAGGGTCTCCATCAGCTCGCCGTACCCCTGGAGCCCGACGAGGAAGTCGCTGCCCTGCCACTCCAGTGCGGCGCGAGCCCGCGAGACCAGCGTCGGCGGGTCGGTGCTCGGGTGGGCCAGGGACCGCACGAGCAGGGCCATCGGGTTGCCGGGGCTGGTGGAGCCGGACGTCAGAGTCATCGCAGTGCCTTGTCGGGAAGTGTCGGGAGCCGCTGAGCCGCGAGGGCCATGTCAGCGTCGGGGGCGGTGAGGGCGAAGCGGACGTGCGCTGCCCCGTGGAGGCCGTACTCGGTGCCGGGGACCGCGACGATGCCGTGGTCGGCGAGCTCCGCGACGCTGCGCTCGGCCGGCTCCTCGCGGGTGGCCCACAGGTAGAGACCGGCCTCGCTGTGGTCGATCCGGAAGCCGGCGGCCTCGAGAGCCGGACGCAGGACGTCGCGGCGCGCTGCGTAGCGCGTGCGCTGCTCGGTCACGTGCGCGTCGTCGCCGAGCGCCGCGATCGCGGCCCCCTGCTGCGGCCCGGGGAGCTGGAGGCCGAGGTTGCGGCGGACGCTGGCCAGCTCGGTGACCAGCTGCTGGTCGCCGGTGACGAAGCCGCACCGGTAGCCGGCCAGGTTGGAACGCTTGCTGAGCGAGTGGACCGCGAGCACGCCGTCGTGGGTGCCGCCGCAGATCTCGTGCGCGAGCACGCTCACCGGCGAGGTCTCCCAGCCGAGGTCGAGGTAGCACTCGTCGGAGACCAGCAACGTGTCGTGCTCGCGGCACCACGTCACGATGGCGCGCAGGGCCCCGGCGTCCAGCACCGCGCCCGTGGGGTTGCTGGGCGAGTTGACCCAGACCAGGCTCGGCGTCCGACCCGCCGCGGCCAGCGCCTCGAGCTCGGCCACGTCGTCGGCCTCGACGGCCATCGCGCCGACCAACGCGGCCCCGACGGCGTACGTCGGGTAGGCCAGGCGCGGGTGCGCGATGACGTCGTCGGCGCCCAGTCCCAGGTGCAGGGCCAGGGACCCGATGAGCTCCTTGGTGCCGATGACGGGCAGCACCTGCCGGTCGTGCAGCCCGCCGACACCGTGGGCCCGACCCAGCCACCCCACGACGGACCGACGCAGGTCGGCCCGGCCGACCGTCAGCGGGTAGCCGGGCGAGTCGGCCTCGGCGGCGAGCGCACGGCGTACGACCTCGGGGGTCGGGTCGATCGGAGCGCCGATCGAGAGGTCCACGACCGGACCGGCGTAGGCGGCCGCCCGGTCACGGATACCGGCGAGGGAGGTCTGGACCGCCGCCGGAAGTCGCTGCGAGAGGGTGGTCAGCGGTCCGTCACTCGTCGTGTTCCTGGGGGTCGAGCGCGGCCACGAACGGGTGGTCGTGGTCGATCTCGCCCATCTTGGCGGCGCCGCCGGGAGAGCCGATCTCCTTGAAGAAGTCGACGTTGGCGGTGTAGTAGTCCTTCCACTCCTCCGGGGTGTCGTCCTCGTAGAAGATCGCCTCGACCGGGCACACCGGCTCGCAGGCGCCGCAGTCGACGCACTCGTCGGGGTGGATGTAGAGCATCCGCTTGCCCTCGTAGATGCAGTCGACGGGGCACTCGTCGACACACGCGCGGTCCTTGAGGTCGACACAGGGCTGCGAGATGACGTAGGTCATCGAGATCCTCCAACGGGGGTACTGCACCTGGTCGGCGCACGAGCGAGCTGAACGGTGAGAGCCTAGTATCCCGGTGTGCCGGATTCACGGGAACCCCACACTGTGAACACGTCCGAGGTGGGTCAGCACCTCCTCGGCCCGCACGTCGTCGGCACCCGTGTCGTCGTACGGCGGGTCGTGCGCGGCGAGCGCGGGCCCAGCGGCGGTCCCGCGATGACCGACCTGCTGGGCGTCTGCGTCGCCTGGGAGCCGGGGCCCGCCGGCTTGTGCGTGGTCCGCCCGGAGCAGGGCCCCGACGTCACCATCGCGCTGGCCGACATCGTGTCGGGCAAGCCGGTGCCCCAGCGCCCATCCGTGCGCGAGCGGGTGGCGCCGGCGCAGGCGCAGCGGCACGGGTTCGCGCTCTTCCCCGACCTCGTCACCACCCCCATCGGCGCATGGGTGTTGCGGGACTCGCCGACCGCGACCGCCCGCCGCGCCCACTCGGTGCTGGCCTTCGGGCCCTCGGGTGTCGACGACGACGTCGAGCAGGTGCTCGCCCACTACGAGCGACCGATCGCTGCCGTGCTGAGCGGATCGGCGGAGCACGAGCGGCTGCTGGGCTCGGGGTGGGGGCCGGAGAGCAACGACGGCGACACCCTCTTCCAGGTGGCGGGCGTCGCCCAGGTCTCACGCGCCCTGAGGAAGGTGCGCGTCCGCGGGCGCCGGCCGGGCCTCGACGCGGTCCTCGAGGACCGCGTGCCCGGGGGCTGGGCGTCGGTCCAGCTGGGCGACGTCGCTCGCGGGTACGCCGGGTTCGCCGACGACTGGGTCGGGTTCGGCGGCATCGAGGTGTCCGCGCCGGCGCGCCGCCAGGGGCTCGGACTCGCCGTGCTGGCCGAGCTGGTCGAGTGGGGCGCCGAGCTGGGCGCGACCACGGCCTACCTGCAGGTCCTGGACGGCAACGAGCCCGCCCTGGCGCTCTACGAGCAGCTCGGCTTCCGCACGCACCACCGCTACTGCTACCTCTCGCCGAGCCGTCGGGCGGCGTCGGTCAGAGGCAGCGCGGGCTGACGCTCCTGCTCGCCGGCCCCCTGCGCTCCAGCGCGTCGAGGACGATGTCGATCGTCGGTGTGGCCAGGGGGATCGTCAGGTGCTCGGGGAACGCCAGCGCACAAGCGTCCTGGATCGTGATGTTGGTCGTGCGTCGCCCCTTCGCCAGGTAGCCGCTCGTGTGGGGCACGACCACCTCGTCGTGGCGGGTGGTGATCTGGGTGTAGCTGACCTTGCCCGGCGTCTCGTCGCCCCTGTTGAGTCGGGTCAGGAACGGCGATCCGGCTCCCTGCTGCACGCACGCGCGGCAGGCGAGGTCCACCAGGGAGCCGACCAGGGCACTGATGGGGTTGCTCCCGTCGGTCAGCGCGGTGCCGTGGTTGGACGGTGCGATGCCGATCAGGTCGTCGACGAGCTTCTTGCCGCCCAGGCGCTTGATGAAGTAGCGCGGCATCATCCCGCCCTGCGAGTGGCCGACCATGGACACCTGCTCGGCCCCGGTCGCCTCGAGGACCCGCTTGGTGTAGCGCTTGAGCTGCTTGGCCGACGTGCGGATGTCGTTGAGGCCGCGGTTGCCGTAGTCGAGGGAGAAGACGCAGAAGCCCTGACGACTGATGGAGCGCGACAGGCGCTCCAGCAGGTGCTTGCGGTCGCCGATGGTGCCGTGGACCAGGATCACCGGGGTGGGGCGCTTGGCGGACGGGGCGCAGTCCCAGTCGTTGGCCCCGGGCGGGTCGCCCTCGGGGGAGGTCGGCAGCGGCGGCAGCCCGGGCGCGGCAGCGGCGTACGACGTGGGGGTCGCCACCACGACGAGGGCGCCGAGCAGCGCGATGACGAGCGTGAGCAGGGAGAGCCCGGTCTTGTGGCGCATGTCACGCACCCTACGTGAGGGGACCGACGGCGCCGCCATGCGCGAGCGGCGCTACTTGCAGACGACGGTGTCGCTCGGGGTGTAGACGGTGTTGAAGTTCTCCCGGCGCACGACCTCGTCGTCGCCGACCTCACGGAAGATCCGCTTCACGTCGATCGTGAACCCGCCGTAGCCCCGGTTGGGGTAGCAGTCCGGGGTGGTGAGCGTGCGGGTCTTGGGCGAGGTCAGGTTGTAGCGGTCGCCGGTGACCGACTCGATGTCCCACACGGGCGTGGAGAACATCCGCACCGTGAGGGCCCCCTGGGACGACGGCGACGACGGGGTCAGCTCGGCGTTGACCAGCACGCCGTACTCGGTGTCGTTGCGGAACGCGAGGTCCAGGGCGCCGAAGACGACCGTGGCCTCGCGGCCCACGGGGTAGCGGTCGATGTAGAACGAGTGGGGCCGGTGCTCGACGTCCTCGAGCCCGGCGAAGAACATCGCGTTGAAGAGCGTCGTGGCCATCTGGGAGACCCCGCCGCCGAGGTCCTCCTTGAAGATGCCGTTGCTGATGATGAAGCCCTCGGTGAAGCCGTTCTCGCGGGTGCGCTCGCCCACGATGTCGTTCATCGAGAAGACCTCGCCCGGCTTGAGCACCGTGCCGTCGATGATCTCGGCGGCACGGCCGAGGTTGACGTTGCGGTACTCCGCATAGGGGAAGTTGGTGGTGAACTCCGAGACCTGCTCCTTGATCTTGAGCTGGCGCGCGTCACGGGTGGTGAACTCGGCCGGCTGCACCGTGCCCTCCACGTCGGCGGAGCGCTCGCCCGCGGGGCGCACGACCAGGTCGAGGAACGCGGCGGTGACGTCGGCCGGCTCGAAGCTCAGGCCCGGCTTGGAGCGCACCACCTTGGGCGTGCCGTCGACCAGCGTCACCGTGGCGTCGACCGGGGCCCCGTCGCCGCCGACGGTGGCCTCCTCGACGAGGGCCACGATGACGTCCTCGTCGACGCTCGGCTCGAGGGCACCGTCGACCGGCCCGAGGGCCAGCGCGTCGGCGTAGTCCCGCGGGTCCAGGGTCACGCGGGAGCGACCGAACTTGAGGGTCACCGGTCCCGACAGCGCGGGGTTGGCGAACTCGTCGAGCGCCGCGGAGATCTCGGCCTCGCCGATCTCCGGCGCCCGGTCGACCAGGGACACCTCGACGGCCTCGTCACGGAGGTAGGCGTCGCGGACGGCAGCAACGGCCGACTCGATGTCCAGGCCCGCGCCGACGCGGGGGGCGCGGACCTTGACCGCACCGCCGACGAAGCGGACCCGGCCGTCGCGGGGGGTGGAGCCGACCTGCTCGTCGAGATCGGCGACCGCGGCCCTCAGCGCCGCCTCGTCGACCACGACCACCGGATCGAGGTCGTCGCCGCCGGTGTAGTAGTCCCACAACCGCGCCGGATCCCACGAGCGGCCGCCGCCGGCCTGGCGCACGGTGGCCTGGAAGTCGACGCCGAGCCCGGCCGTGGCGGGGTCCAGGGACAGGCTCTCGCCGTCGACGACCACCTCGATCGACTCGGAGGCGCGGGGCCCGAGCTCGTCGACGAGGTCCGCGACGGCCGCACCCGCGGAGCGGCCACCGATGTCGACGCCCGCGACCGTGGTGCCGCGCGGGACGTTGTCGCCGGCTCCGGCGTACGCCGCGGCGTAGCCACCCCCGGCCAGCAGCGCGAGGCCGAGCACGAGCACCACGACCACGCGCCCGCCGGCGCGCTCGCGCTCGGCCTCGTCGGGCCTCAGCTTGGTGCTCATCGGGCCATCTTAGGAAGGATCGGCGACAGTCCCGACATCGCCGGTCGTGTCTGAGACCTCCCTGCGACCGTCGTCACCCGCGCGAGGGGCGGGAGGGCGCAGCGTCACGATGCTGAAGAACACCGTGACCATCCCGAGCCCCAGGAGCACGTAGCCCTCGGTGTCGCCCGCCACGAGGTAGTCGCCCTCGGGCCGGGGATTGCTGAAGTAGAAGACCACCAGGAGCCAGCCGAGCGAGAACGGCAGTCGCGACCACCACCCCGGCGGCAGCGCGAGCACCGCGGTGAGCGTCGCCACGAGGGTGAGCGCCATGCCGACCCCCAGGCCGTGCACGAGGGTGGCCGCGGTGCCGACCAGGGCACCACCGACCAGGAGCACGAGCGCCAGGGGCAGGCGCAGCTTCATGCCTGTGTCACGGGTCAGAGGCCTGCGAAGAGGTCGGCCTCGAGGCCCTCGTCGTTCAGGTCGCCGCGCTCGCCCTTGGCGATCCGGTAGAACTCGCAGCCCCAGGCGGTCGAGCCCACGTTGTTGGACAGCGCGAAGAACGGTCCGTCCGTGGTGATCTGCGTCTTGTGCGCCGCCAGCGCGGACATCTTGGCCTCGACGAACTCCTGGGCGTCCACCTCGCAGGAGAGCAGATCGTCCGGCGTCACGAAGTGGGGCAGCGGACCATCGGGGTCCATGCCCTCGAACGACGTCGTGTCGCCGGCGTCGCGCATCGCCCGCAGGCCGGCCCGCATGCGCGACTCCGACATGGCGCCCCAGTAGACCTTCGCGACGTCCCATGCCTCGCCGAGGTCGGTCCGGTAGGACGGCACCGCGGCCAGCGAGACGGCGTACGTCGCGACGCGGTGCGCCTGGATGTGGTCGGGGTGGCCGTAGCCGCCGAACTGGTCGTAGGTCACCAGCACCTGGGGACGGACCTCGCGGATCACCGCGACGAGGTGGTCGGCCGCTTCGGTGAGGTCGGCGTTCCAGAAGGCCTTCGGGTCCGTCTCGTCGGCGGGGACGGCGTGGCCGTCGGCGTGCCACTGCATGCCGGAGTCGCGATAGGTGCCGAAGCCACCGAGGTAGCGGTGGTCGGTGACGCCGAGGGCCGCCATCGCGTCGGCCAGCTCGCCGCGGCGGTGCTCGGCCAGGCCACCGTCGAGGTGGTCGGCGAGATGCTCCAGCTCCGGCACCAGGATCTCCCCCATCTCCCCGCCGGTGCAGGTCACCAGGGTGACGCCGCGACCCTCGGCGACGTACTTCGCCATCGTGGCGCCCTGACCGATCGACTCGTCGTCCGGGTGGGCGTGCACCAGCAGCAGGCGGTGCTCGGGCGCGTCAGGCATGTCGGGCATGCCCTCCAGCCTAGTGAGGCCGCTTGACCCGCTTCGGCGCGGTCGGCAGATCGAGTGGGGGCAGCGTCGGCCCCGCGGGCTGCTCGTCGTCGAACCAGCCGTCGAGATCGTCGACGAGCAGCTCGAGGACGATGTCGGGGGCGTCGGTCGTGACCGCCCAGGGGTGGTCCTCGTCGTCGTCCTCGCCGGCCAGCCGCTCGCGGACGAGCTCCGCCTCGTAGCCGTCGCGACGAAGCCGCGCGACCGCGGCGCGGGCGTCGTCGTCGGAGAAGAAGATGCCGCGCGCGCTCACGTGGGCCCGCCCGACTGCTGGGAGTGGGCCCGCAGGAGCTCCCCGAGCTGCCACAGGAACGGCAGGTCCGGCTCGAGCCACTCGACCTCGTCGAGCTCGTCGGCGCCCAACCACACGATCGCGTCGTGCTCGGTCGGCTGCGGACGTCCGGTCGCCGTCGCGGTCGCCACGACCAGCTCGTGGGTCGTGCCGATGGCCGACGCTCCGTCGAGCCACCCGGTCACGTGCAGGTCGAGCCGGAGCTCCTCGGCGATCTCGCGCACGAGCGCCTGCTCGGGCGTCTCGCCCGGTTCGACCTTGCCGCCGGGGAACTCCCACAACCCGGCCGCGCGAGGAGGCGCCGTACGCCGACAGGCCAGCACGCGGCCGTCACGGAGGATCGCGGCGCCGACGACCGTGCGCACTGCTGGCTGGACCATGTCGGCAGGATAGGGGGGTGACCCGTCCCGTCGGCAGCGCCGGCCTCCGCCTGCAGCACCAGAGCGACCGGACCGCCGCGATCGACGCCCTGGCCGACCTCACCGACGGGCGGGTCGGGGCCGGAGTCCTCGACGACCTCAACCGTCGTGGGTCGCGTGCCTGGGCTCCTGGGCGGGCGGTCGATCGTGCGTGGACCTTCGATGCCGCGGACCGGCGTGACCTGCGGTGGTGGCCGCAGGGCGTGAGCGTGCGGGGGGCCGTGGTGGCCCTGACGTGGTATGCCAAGCAGCTGCCCGGCGACCACGGGTCGCAGGGGGTGCGCATCACGTTCTTCGACCTCGCCTCATGTCGCTACCGCCACGTCCTGCTGGTCCGGCCGACCCTGACGGACGGGGCGCCCGGGATCGAGCCGCTCACCGTGCACGCCGGCGGACTGGTGTGGAGCGGCGACCACCTCCACGTCGCGGCAACCGGCAAGGGCTTCCACACCGCGCGGCTCTCCGACCTGACCCGGTTGCGCGACGACGATCCCCTGCGCACGGACGCGTTCGACTACCGCTACGTGCTGCCGGTGTCGTCGTCCTACCGGGCGAGCGTCGACGACGGGGGCGAGCGGCTGCGGTACTCGTTCCTCTCCAGCGACGGCGACGACCTGGTCGTCGGGGAGTACGCCGCGGGCGAGGCCTCGCGACGACTGGCCCGGATCGCCCTGCAGCCCGACGGGCTCCCGGCCACCGACGCGAGCGGGTACGCCGTACCGGAGGTGCTCGGGGAGGGCCCCGGCCACATGCAGGGCGCCGTACGCGTGGATGAGCGCTGGTACGTCACGACCTCCCACGGTCGCTCGCGGCTCGGCTCGGTGTGGACCGGCGCTCCGGGTGACTTCTCCCGGCGTCGGTGGGCCACGCCGATGGGTCCCGAGGACCTCACCTACGTGCCCGAGACCGAGACCCTGTGGACCGTGACCGAGCACCCGTGGGCGCGCTGGATCTGCGCCATGGGGCGCGCCGCCCTCGACTGAGTCTGCGGCGATCAGGTGGTGCGCGGGAGCCGGGCCAGCTGGCGCGACTGCGCCACCAACCGGTCGGCGGAGTCCCAGACCTCGCAGTCCTCCTCGAACATCCCGCCGGCGATGTTGCGAGTCACGTGCCGCACCCGCAGCCAGCCCGGCGCCGGCCTGGCGCGCACGTGGGCGGTCAGCTCGAGCGTCGGGGCCCAGCCCAGCTGGCCGAACGTGAACATCACCGGCGGCAGGGCGTCGACCACGAGGAGCAGCTCGATCGGGTCGGGGTCGCGGCCGTCCTCGAGGCGGAACCACGCGCTCAGCTCGCCGCTGTCGTTGGGCTCGCCCACCGCCCAGCCGATGTGGTCGGGGTGGAAGAGCATCTCGAAGCGCCCCATCAGCGGCGCGATCTTGCGCAGGCTCTCGGGCGCCATCGTGTTGGGCACGCACAGCTCGCGCGGCGGCAGGTCGAACGGCGCCGCGGAGGTCCGGACATCGTCCGCCTCACGGTCGAGGTCGCCGTACGTCGCCAGCACGGTGATCCGCGTGTCGTCGCCCTGCCTCAGGTCGGCCGCGGCCGTGGCGACGCTGCCCCCCTCGCGCAGCACGCGGACGTCGACCTCGGCCGGGCCGTCGGTCGTGGCCGAGAGGTAGTAGGCGCTGATGCTGAGCGGATCGGGCTTGGCAGGCAGCGCGGCCCGCAGCGCGTTGCCGATGACGGCCAGCAGGTAGCCGCCGTTGAGCCCACCGCCGACCTTCCAGCCACCGTCGAGCGTCGCGGAGTACGTCGTGCCGCCCTCGGTCGTGGGGGTGACGGCGGTCTGGGTGTCGAAGATCGAGCTCACGTCTGGGACGCTACCGAAGTGGCCGACGACCCGGAGCAGCCCGGTGGACCCCGCGAACCCGACGCACGCTTCACGCTCGCCAACGAGCGCACCTTCCTCGCCTGGGTGCGCACCGTCCTGGCCATCCTCGCGGGTGCCGTCGCGCTGCACTCCCTCGAGCTCCCCGATCCCGAGTGGCTGCGCCGCACCCTCGTCGGGGTCCTGCTCGTCTTCGCCGCCGTGATGATGACCCTGGCCTACCGGCGCTGGTCGTTGGTGGATCGCGCGATGAGGTCCGGCGAGCCGCTGCCACGCTTCACCATGGGGGCGGTGATCACCGCAGCCGTGGTCGTGACCGCGCTGCTGCTGGTGGTGGCGTTCGTCTGAGGGTTGTGTCGGCACCCTCCACGCTTGGGAGCCCGGCCTCAGCAGCCGACGATGCTGCCGGGCTCGCGGGTCAGGTCGTTGAGCGTCTCCGAGCTCATCTCACCGAGCTCGATGTCGACGACGCGTCCCTGCCGGGCGACCTCGTAGGAGCCGTACTCGTCGAGCGGCACCCCCTCCTCGCCCAGAGACCCCTGCTCGAAGTACGTCGTGCGAGCGGCGAGGTCCTGCGCGGCGGACTCCTCGTCGGCCAGCTCCACGCGGGCCGCGAGCCCGACGCTTGCGTCGGGGCGGCCGGTGACGAGATAGCCCGACGACTCGACCTCACCGACGCCGACGGGCTTCCCGAGGCACGCGCTCCCCGACGACAGCCGGGCCCGCTCGACCCGTGTCGACCCCGCCACGAGCGGCGTGAAGGTCCCCGCGTCATCCAGCGAGTCCCTGTCTCCGTCGAGCACCTCGAGCACGGCCTGGCCGGCAGGTCCGGTGATCACCAGGTCCGCGTCCGGGTCGATCGTGACCCTCACGAACTCGATCGGGTAGCCCTCGCCGATGGTGCCGCGACTGTCCGCGACCTCGGACGGGGTCTCGGCGAAGAAGTAGCGGCGGCCGAGCAGCTCCCCCTCCTCGAGGCCCGCGTCGAGCAGGTCGTCGGCCAGTGCGTCGAGGTCCGTGTCCGGGGACACCTGGTAGACGGTCGCCCCGCCTTCTCCGATCCCACCCGAGGACGGGTCGGCGACGGCACTCCACACGGTCTCGAAGTCGTTGAACGGCAGGTCCTGCATGGGCGTCAGGTAGACGCTGGCCGGTCCGAGCAGCCCACCCGGGTCCTCGTCCCCCCGCCCACTCGTGGCGTCGAGGTAGTCCCCGATCGAGGAGACGTAGGAGGCGACGGACGACTGGTCCAACCCCAGGCGTGAGGCGGCGGCCTCGCGGTCGTTGAACGACACCGACCGCATCTCCGCGGGCAGCACCGACAGCGCCTCCCCGAGCGTGCCGGGGACTCCGCCCGGCGAGACCACCTCGGGTGCGGACGTCTCGTCGCCGAGCCCGACGAGCGAGGCGGTGGTGGCGACGACCGCAACAGCCGCGGCCGCAGCCACGGCGGTGAGGATCGAGCGGCGCCTGCGGATCGTGGCCGCACGCCCGGTCATCGCCGCCAGTGGGGCGGCGCCGGGCTCCACCCCACCGGCACGGCGCTCGAGAGCCTGCATCAGGTCGTGCTCGTTCATCGCTGACTCCCCTCGGTCGGACCGGACAGGCCCGGAGCATGGTCGGTGAGCGCCGGATCCACCTTCATCGCCTGCAACGCTCGCGCCAGCCGGCTCTTGACCGTGCCCGGCGCCACCCGCAACGTCTCGGCCATCTGGGCCTCGGACTGGTTGAGGTAGTAGCGCAGCACCACGACGGCTCGCTGGTCGTCCGACAGGTTGGCCAGCGCACGCTCCACACCGTCACGGTCGTCGACCTCGTCCAGCGCGTCCTGCCCATGCCACGACGACGGCTCCGGGACCTCCTCGGTCGCCCGCTCGCCGGTCCAGCGACGCCGCCGCGAGTCGGTGAAGGTGTTGACGAGGATGCGGTAGACGTAGGCATCACGGTCGTCGGCACGACGTACCTTCGACCACTTCACCAGACACCGCGTCAGCGCCGTCTGCGTGACGTCCTCCGCCTCATGAGGAGAGCAGCCGAGCAGCACCGCGGCACGCACCAGACGAGTCCAACGGGCCGCGACGTACTCACCGAACTCGGTGTCCCGCGATGTGCTCATACCTGTGCGACGCGCGACCCGAGCGGCGGGGTTCCCACCGAACCGCGACTTTCTGCGACGCTCACCGGGCGGCGATCCCGTCGTACATCAGCCGCTGGATCGCGCGGGCGAGGGACGCCTGGGACTCCTCGTCGTGGTGGCGTACGCCGTGGATCACGGCGCCGAGGATCATCCCGTTGATCGCACGGGCGCTCTCCTCGACGTCGAGGTCGCCGCGCAGGTAGCCGAGCCCGACCCCGTGCGCCAGGTAGGCGGCCGTCACCTCGGTCATCGACTCGATGAAGTCCAGGACCCGCTCGCGCAGCTCGGCGTCGACACCGGGCGCCTCCAGCAGCAGCAGCCTGGGCACCCGGGGATCGGCGCCGATCAGGCTCGCCACGGCCTCGCCGATCCGAGCGCTCTGCAGGCGGTAGTCCTCCAGCGTGCTCACCGCGTCCGGGGCGTTCTCGTCACCCAGCGCCGCCAGGATGCGGGCGATCAGGTCGTCGATGACGTGTCCGACGATGTCGCGCTTGTTGTCGAAGTAGCGGTAGAAGGTGCCGTGCCCGATCCCGAGACGCGCAGCGATGTCGGCGATCCCGGTGGCGTGGTAGCCCTGCTCGGCGAAGCAGTCGAACGACGCGGCCACGATCTCACGGCGCAGCTCGGCCTTGCGCTGCTCAGCGCGCCTCGCTGCCCTGGTGCCGGACTGCTCGATGGTCGTCACGCGCCTCAGCCTATTGCCCGCGCCCCGCGAAATGACATAGCGTTCCGGAACTGACATCTCATTCCGCTGTGTACGCCAGCGCCCAGGAGGCACCCCGGTGACGACCTACCCACCCATCGACCTGAGGGGCGCGACCGTCCTCGTCACGGGCGGCGCCCAGGGCATCGGCAAGGCCGTCGCGACCCGCTTCGCCGCTCGTGGCGCCACGGTCGCGATCGGCGACCTGGACGCCGACCTCGCCCGCACGACGGCCCGCTCCCTCGGCGGCAGCGGACACGCCCTCGACGTCCGCGACCCCGACTCGTTCGCCGCCTTCGTGGCGCAGGCGGAGTCCGCCCACGGTCCCGTCGAGGTGCTGGTCAACAACGTCGGCGCCCTGGCCGGCGTCATGACGGCCACCCCGGAGCCGGCCCTGAACGTCGTGCGCCGTCTCGTCCGCGACGACCGCGCCCTGCGGGCCGACGACGCCGAGCGCGCGGCGTACAACTCCCGGATGGCCGACGAGTCGCGCACCCGGACCCGCGAGAGCCGCTGATGCCGTCGGAGCGGGTGCACGACGCGATCGTCGTCGGAGCCGGGTTCGGTGGCATGGGAGCCGCCATCCAGCTGCTCCGCAACGGGTACGACGACCTCGTCATCCTCGAGCGCGAGTCGGACCTCGGCGGCACCTGGCACGTCAACCGCTACCCCGGGCTCGCGGTCGACATCCCGTCCCCGACGTACTCCTACTCCTTCGAGCCCAACCCGCACTGGACCCGGCTCTTCGCCCCGGGCGTCGAGCTCAAGCGGTACGCCGTGCACGTGGCCCAGACCTACGACCTCCGACGACGCATGCGCTTCGACACCGTCGTGGAGTCGGCGACCTGGGACGAGACCACCGAGCTCTGGCAGGTCGAGATCGAGGGCGGCGAGGCACTGCGAGCGCGGTTCCTGCTCACCGCCACCGGCTTCCTGTCGCAGCCCAAGCTGCCCGACATCGCCGGCATCTCCGACTTCGCCGGCACCGTCGTGCACACGACCCGCTGGGACGACGACGTCGAGCTGGCCGGCAAGCGCGTGGGGATCATCGGGACCGGCGCGACGGCAGTCCAGCTGATCCCGGAGCTGGCCCGCGTGGCCGAGGACCTCACCGTCTACCAGCGCACCCCGATCTGGGTCAGCGCCAAGCCCGACCTGCCGGTGCCGTCCCTGGTGCGCAAGGCGTTCGCCGCCGTGCCGCTCACCCATCGCGCCGTGCGACTCGGCGGCACCGCCGTGCTCGAGGCGATGATGGTCTCGGCGGTGCTCCACTACGACCAGGTCCCGCTCGTCAACGCGGTCGCCGAGAAGGCCTGCCGACTCCACCTGCGGCGCCAGGTCAAGGATCCCGACGTGCGACGCCGGCTGACCCCCGACTACACGTTCGGGTGCAAGCGTCCGACCTTCAGCAACGACTACTACCCGACCTTCAACCGCGAGCACGTGCACCTCGAGACGACGTCGATCGACCACGTCGACGCCACGGGCATCGTGACCAGCGACGGTGTGCGCACTGACCTCGACGTCCTCGTGCTCGCCACCGGGTTCGACCTGTGGGAGGCCAACTTCCCCGCCATCCGGATCGTCGGACGCGAGGGTCGCGACCTCGGCCAGTGGTGGCGCGAGCGTCGCTTCCAGGCCTACGAGGGCGTGGCCGTCCCCGGGTTCCCGAACCTCGTCTCGCTGAACTCGCCGTACTCCTACTCGGGCCTGTCCTACTTCACGACCATCGAGTCCCAGATGCGTCACATGGACCGACTCCTGACCGAGCTCCAACGTCGCGAGGCGAGGAGCTTCGAGGTCTCCGCGGCGGCCAACGAGGGATTCCTCGACGCCATGACCGAGCGCGTGGAGCACTCGATCTTCACATTGGGCTCGTGCGGGAGCGCCAACAGCTACTACTTCAACCAGCACGGCGAGGCCACCCTGCTGCGGCCCACCTCGACCCTCAACGCCTACCGTGCCGCGAGCTCGTTCCCGCTCGAGGACTACCAGTTCGCGTAGGCCGTCGGGCTCCCCCGCGACTCAACGTGACCTGGCCTACGCCCGGGCGCCGGTGCGCCAACAGGTCCCACACAGGAACGCGCACTAGATTGGCCTGGTGGCAACCGATACTTCCCTCGCGCCTCCGGGCGTCACCAAGTCCGAGCGCACGCGTGAAGCGTTGCGACAGGCAGCGATCCGGCACTTCGTCGAGCACGGCTTCGAGGGCGCCAACGTCCCGAGCATCGCGGCCGAGGTGGGCGTCACGGAGCGGACCTTCTACCGCCACTTCGCGACGAAGGACGAGGTGCTCTTCGCCGACGTCACCACCAGCCTCGCGTGGTTCCGCCGCTCGGTCCGCGACCGGTTGGGCGCCGGCGACGACCTGATCGCCGCCGTGCTGTTCTCGATCACCGCCCCGCCCGTGGACCCCCGGCTGATGGTGGAGATCGCCCGGCTGCGCGCCGAGCTGCTCAGCCCGACCCGCATCGAGCAGTCCTTCCGACAGGCCCAGGGCGCGATGGCGCGCGACCTGCGGGTGCTCCTCGCCGAGCGCGGCGAGGACGCCCTGCCCGGCGCCGTCAAGGCCGAGGCCGTCGCCGGAGCCGTCTTTGCTGCCCTGGCCGTGTGGACCGAGGGGCCCGACGTACGTCTGGGCGCGCTGGTCGCGGCAACCGAGCAGGCCCTCGAGGAGATCCGCCCGATCCTGTGACGCATCAGGACGTCGTCCCGTTGCACTGGTACTTCGTGCCCTCCTGAGCCTTCCAGGCGCTGCCGTTCCACTCGATGAAGCGCCAGCAGTCGGTGATCTTCTTGCTCCCGACCGGCATGGGTGCGTGCATCCCTTCGGCCGTCCAGTCGCTCACCTTCCTCATCGCCGCGATCAGCGAGGCCCGGTCGAGGTCGCCTCCCAGCTGGGTCGCCTGCTCGACGAAGAGCTTGGCCGACGACCACGCGAAGAGGCCGAAGAAGCCCGGCGCCGCACCCGGGCTGCTCTGCTCGAGGTAGCTCAGGTAGAGGCTGAGCTCGCGGTTGGTGCTCGCCTCCTCGAACGGGACGAAGTTGGTGAAGACAGTCGTCCCCACCGCGGCAGACCCCGTCGGGTCGGTGTACTGCTTGCTGTACGCCGTGGGGTCGAGCAGCAGGAGCTCGGGCTTGAAGCCCTGCTGCTGCATCGTCTGGGCGAGTCGTGCGAACTGCGGCTCGGCGGCGATGAACTGCACCGACTCCACGCCCTTGTCCTTCATCGCCTGCACGAACGGTGCGTAGTTGAACTCCGCCACGTCGACGGCGCTGACGTAGACGAACTTCACGCCACGCTTCGTCATCAGCCGCACCTGACTCTTGCCGCTCTCCGCGGCGGCACCGGCGTTGATGTAGAGCATCGCGGCCCGCTGCCCGCCGCTGCTGGTGTTGCGCTTGACGTAGTCGGGTACGGCGTTCTCGAACTCGTCCGGCCCCGCGGGCTGGGCGGCGTAGCAGGTCGAGCACGCCGAGCGCTGGCTCGTCGTCGCGATCGCCCGGATGTCGGGCAGCCCGCACTTCTCCGCGGTCGAGGCGCCGCCGGAGTCGAAGGCCGACATGGCGCCGACCATGGCGAACGTGTCGGAGCAGGCCTTGGAGTAGGCCTGCTGGTCGGCCCCGGCATCCGTGCGGCTGTCGTAGCGGTCGAGCGCGAGCGAGCGACCGCAGATCGTCTGCTCGGTGTCGTTGAAGTACTTCACGTACGCGACCACGGCCTGCTGGGCCTGGGTGAACAGTCCCGGCACCGGTCCGCTGATGTCAGCGGTGTTGCCGATCGTGATGGTGCTGTCGGTGATCCCGGTGCCGTTCTTCAGGCCGTCGCAGGACACCTCGGCGCTCTTCGGCGGCGACTCGTCGCCCCCGCCGGGCTCGTCGGTGTCCGTGGCACCGCCGTCGCCGCCTCCGGTGGGCGGGGCCGCGGGGTCGGACCCACCCGGGTCGCCGCCCGAGTCAGTGTCGGGGACGGACGGAGCGCCGCCGCCGGGATCGCCGACGCCGGGGTCGGGAGCCCCGGGGTCGCTCGCCGCGCCGGGATCGACGAGCGGGTCGTCACCGCCCGCGACGGACGTCCCACTGCCGGAGCGCACCAGTCCCGCCTGCTCCGGGTCGATGTTGCTGCCGCACGCTGCCAGCGTCAGGCTCAGCACGAGCACCACGGTCGCGCCGCGCACGGCGGACCCTGGCCTCACGTCCTCAACCCCGCTCGAAGCCGACGTCGAGGGTCACGGCTTCCCACTCGTCGATCGAGGCGCTCAGGTCCCGGATCTTGTCGCGGGTAGCGGCCAGGACGTCGGCCCCGAGCAGCAACCGCAGGGGCGGCTCCTCCAGGCCGGTCACCATCAGCACCGCCTCGCCGACCTTGCGCGGGTCCCCGGGCAGGTGCTCGGCGAACTCCTTGATGAGGTCCTTGCGCACGCCCACGTCGCCGGCGTACGCCTCGATCGGGGCGGAGGCCTCCTTCATCGACCGCGTGGCCCAGTCGGTGCGGAAGCCGCCGGGCTCGATCGCGGTCACCTTGATGCCGAGCGGGCCGACCTCCTTGGCCAGCGCCTCGGTCAGCGCCTCCAGGGCGAACTTCGTCGAGGAGTAGTAGGCGTTGGGCGGGTTGGCGACGAGTCCGGTCATCGACGAGATGTTGACGACGTGCCCGCTCCCCCGCGCACGCATGCCCGGCAGCACCGCCTTGAGGGTGTCGACGACGCCGAAGTAGTTGGTGTCGAAGAGCCGACGCACCTCGGCGTCGTCACCCTCCTCGACGGCCGAGAGATAGCCGTAGCCGGCGTTGTTGACCAGCACGTCGATGCCGCCGAAGGTCTCGTCGCAGGCGGCCACCGCCGCCGCGATCGCGTCGCGGTCGGTGACGTCGAGGGGCAGCGCGATCGCCCGAGGTCCGAACGTGTCGACGAAGTCCGCGACGTCCGAGACCCGGCGGGCCGTGACCGCCACCCGGTGCCCGGCCTCCAGGGCGCAGCGGGCGATCTCCCGTCCGATCCCGGTCGAGCAGCCGGTGATCAGCCACCGCAGGTCGCTCATCGGCTCACTCCCTCGGGCAGTCGGCGCAGGTAGCCCTCACGCCGTACGTCGATCTGGGCGGCGCGCTCCGTCGCCGTCACCCGGGGTACGTCGGTCAGCCCGGCGGCATCGGTGTCCAGGTCTGCCAGGTCGACGACCCGGCCGCGAGCGGCGAGGTCCTGGGCCGGCCCGCCCGCCCCGAACTCAGCCATCCGCAGCGTCAGGATCCCCTCGCGCAGGCCGTCGGAGTCGATCCAGTTGGCGACGCCCGGGTCGTCGGGCCCGATGACGTAGGTGAACGTGCCGTCGGCGTTGGGGGTGGACTGCGCCTTGTTGAGGCTGCCGGTGCGGTCGTAGATGTCCAGGGTGGTGCCCCAGACGTTGGACAACGGCACCGTGAAGTACTCCGCCCCGCCGTCGCTGACGTCGACGACGAACGCCTGCCCGGGCTCGAGGAGGAAGCGCCCGGCGACGTAGACCTGGTTGCGCATCGCGCCGGTGTGGTCGGCCTGCCACGCGAGTGCGAAGCGGTTGGGCTCGGTCTTGTACATCCCGTGGCTGAGCTTGCCGGTGAAGTCAGCGAAGTGCGCCATCATCGCGGCGGCCGCCTCGGCCTGCTCGTCGAGGGTGCGTTCCGGCCCGGTCGTCGGACCGCCGAGCCGCTCGACCTCGATGTGGTTGGGGTCGTCACAGGCCCAGTCGAGGAGCACGTCACGGATGTAGAGCTCGTGCGCCGTAGGGCCCGAGCGCACGTGGTTGGGGCGTCCGCCCGCGGGGTCGGCGTCGACGGTGATCACGTAGGAGCCGTCGTCCTCGACGTGCATCCGCCGACCGTCGAGCACGTCGACGGTGCCCATCTGGGCGTCCCAGAGCGTGAAGTAGTTCTCGGTCATCCGGCCGGGCCCGACCCGCCCACGGATCTCGTAGCGCTCGTCGCCCGAGATCGGGATCGTGCGGTAGACCGTGTCCGGGTTGTCGATGCCCCAGCGGGTGCCCGGCACCCGGAGGCCGTCGACCTCGTGGGCCAGGCGGGTGATGCAGGTGACCTTCGGTCGCAGCGGGTCGGCGTTGGACGACCAGATCGCCGCGGAGAACATCACCTCCTCGAAGGCTGCCTCGAAGCGCTCCAGCATCGCGGAGGAGGCCTTCGCCCGGCCGAGCCACGTCGCGGCGACCGCGGCGTAGGCCGCCTTGACCGTCGGGTGCGCGACCAGCTCGAGCGCGGCGAGCTCGTGCTCGTGCTGCTCGGCGGTGGCGACCGGGTGGTCGGTGAGCACGGGGCGCTCGGGGGTCACGGTCACGGGGAGGGACGGCACGCGCTGACCGTAGCAGTGATCCGGGTCACATGTCAGTACTGACGAAATGCTGCCCGTGGGTGTCGCGGTACCCCGCGAAGCGCTCGTCGATCGCCGCGTCGGACAACCCGTAGGTGACCGCGCTGTAGTCGGGCCGGCCGGTCTCCCTCGGGCGCCGCTCGAGCCATGCCCGCATGGCCGCCTCCGCGGCAGCGTCGAGGTCGAGCCCGACCGCGGCGTGCACCCGGCCGACGGTCGCGATCGGATCGGCGACCAGCTCGGAGAATCCCACGTCGGTGACCAGGTCGGAATCCCCGGACGCCGCCCAGGACCGTCGCACGCCGAGTGCCCGGTCGTTGGTCCAGCCCATCCGCTCGAGCCACTGCCTGCCGATCCGGCGCGGGTCGACCTCGTCGGCGTGCATCCGGTGCAGGGTCGTGTTGAGGCTCGCTCCGGACGGGATCGTCGCGCGGGGGTCGCGGTGCAGGTGCACCAGGTGCAGGCCGGGGAACCGCCGACGCAGGTCCTCCAGGTAGCCCAGATGCGCGGGCGTCTTGAGCACGAAGCGACGCCGGTTCGCAGCACCCCCCGCAGCCGCCTCGCGACGTCGCTGCTGCCACTGGAGGAGCTGGAGCATCCGGTGCAGGTGGTCGTAGGCCGGGGTGAAGTCCTGGGTGTCGATCCAGGCGCTGTACCCCGGCACGTGAGCCCCGGACTCCGGGACGTGCGAGAGGAAGGCGTCGGCGAGGAAGACGATCTCCTCCTCGGCCTCCAGGGCGTACATCGGGTGGATCGCGAAGAGGTCGGGCGCGAACTGCTGGGTCAGCTCCTGGCGCTCGAGGCCGGCCGCGATCCGTGGGTCCGGCGCCGGGTCGTCGAGGTCGAGGTCGAGCGGCGGCGCCGCCTGCAGCACCTCCCACCCGCGCACGCTGCGCAGTCGGGAGTCGGCTGCGAGCAGGCGCTGGGCGAGCGTCGTACCCGATCGCATCATGCCGACGACCACGATCGGGTCGGACACGTCCTCCTCGAGGATCTCGGGGTGCCGCTTGATCCAGGCCTGGGCGCGCAGCCGCATCCGCAGCGAGTGCACGACCCCGCCACCGAGGATCTTGACGCCCACGTCGTGCAGCCCGGCCCCCTGGTAGGCGTCGAGCAGCACGCCCATGGGCTCGACGAACGGCTCGAAGTCCTCGGCACCGAAGTCGTCGAGGAGCTCCTTCTGGATGGAGGCCTCGAGGATGGACGCCTTCTTCAAGCCGTAGGGGAACGTCACAGCCGAGACCCTATGCTCCCCGCATGGTCGACAGCGCTCGTCAGATCGAGAACCTGCTCTACACCTACGCCCTGCGCATCGATGCCGGCGACCTCGACGGGGTCGCCGACCTCTTCGCCCACGGGCGGATCCACGGCCAGGAGGACGGCCCGCCCGAGACTGTCTTCGAGGGCCGCGACGGGGTGCGGGCGATGTACGAGATGGCCACGCGGCTCTACCCCGACGACGGCACACCGAAGACCAAGCACGTGACCACGAACGCGATCATCGAGGTCGACGAGGCGGCCGGCACCGGCAGCGCGCACTCGAGCTACCTGGTCACGCAGGCGACGCCCGACCTGCCGCTGCAGGTGATCATCACCGGGCACTACCGCGACACCTTCCACCGGCTCGAGGCCTCCGCGGGAGGAGCGGCCTGGTGGTTCGAGAGCCGCACGATGTACGTCGACCAGGTCGGTGACCTGAGCCACCACCTCAAGTGGTGACGCCGTCCTCGCTCAACCGAACGCGTCGACCCCGGTGAGCCCCGCCGACCACGCCCACAGCCGCTCTGCGTCGACCGGGTCCAGGGCGTAGCGCTTGACCCCACCGGAGTCGTTGCCGCCGGCCTCGTCGTCGTCGGCCCACGGCGCGACCTCGCAGTCGACGAGGTAACAGCCGCCGCGGTCCTCGAGCAGGGGACTGGTGGCCGCCCAGGCCGCTGTCGCGGCGCCCTGCTCCGGCGTCTTGAACTCGGGGATCGCCACGTGCCCGGCGGCGTCGGGCTCCATCAGCGCGGACACGTCGTCGGCCGTCAGGTGCTTGCCGAGGTTGGTCAGGATCGCGCCCGGGTGCAGCGAGTAGGCGCGGATGCCGCGGTCGCGTCCGCGGGCGTCGAGCGCCAGCGCGAACAGGACGTTGGCGGTCTTCGACTGCCCGTAGGCCAGCCACTTCTCGTAGCCGCTCTCGAACCACGGGTCGTCCCAGCGCATCGGCGAGTAGTAGTGACCCGAGGACGACACGCTGACCACGCGTGCCCCGTCCACGAGCGAGGGCCACACCCGGTTGACCAGCGCGAAGTGGCCGAGGTGGTTGGTCGCCAGCTGCAGCTCCCACCCCCGGCCGGTGCGGGTCTCCGGCGTCCCCATGATGCCGGCGTTGTCGATGACCAGGTCGAGCGTGCGCCCCGACGCGCGGACGCTGGCGGCGTACGACGCCACCTCGTCGGGGTCGGCCAGGTCCATGGCTCCGACCTCGACTGCCCCACGACCAGCCGGGCCGGTCACGTCGGCGAGTGCTGCCGCGGCGTCCGCCGGGCGCCTGGCGGGGGCGAGCACGCTCGCCCCGGCGCCGACGAGGGCCCGCACGATCTCCAGCCCGATGCCGGCGTAGCCACCGGTGACCAGGGCGGTCCGACCTCGAAGGTCGACGCCCGCGAGGACCTCGGCGGCGGTGCTGCTCGCCCCGAAGCCGGAGCCGAGCGGGGACTGGTCGGGGATCTCGGTCATGGCCGGGACCCTAGGGCATGCTCGTGGACCTCACCCTGCGTTCATCAGGTCGCGCAGCCGCAGCAGCCCGTCGCGGATCCGGGTCTTCGCGGTGCCCAGCGGGATCCCGATCAGGCCGGCGACCTCGGTGTGGGTGCGGCCCTCGAAGTAGGCCAGCTCGATGGCGTCGCGCTGCAGCGTGGTGAGCTGTCCCATCGCCTCGCGGACCCTGGCCGCGTCGAGGGAGGCGTCCACGGCTGCACCGGTCGGGTCGTCCCGGCTCACGCGGAGCGGGTCGACCTGGCGCTCGTAGACCTCCTCGCGGTTGGTCCGAGCCTGCGAGGAGCGGACCTGGCTGACCGCCGTGCCGTGCACGATCATCAGGATCCACGAGATCGCGCTCCCCCGGTCGGGGTCGAAGCGCGCAGACTGCCGCCACACCTGGAGGAACGCCTCCTGCACGGCCTCCTCGGCCTGCGCATGGTCGCGCAGCACCCGCAGGGCCAGACCGAAGGCCCGGTGCGAGGTCGCGTCGTACACCTCGGCGAAGGCCGCCTGGTCGCCTGCCGAGCAACGCCGCAGCGACGCCGCCAGCAGCGCGGCTGCGCTGGCGGGGCGCGGCTCGGACGAGCCGTGGGCTTCCTCGGAAGCGTGCGTCATGACGCGGGGGTGAGGGTCAAGGGGTGTCCGCTGGCGATCCTGTCAGTGCGCCGGGGGGCGCAGGGGGTGACGTACGAGCACACCGTAGCCGCACCAACGGGGTGAGGGCGCCCACCACCCCCCGCCTCACAGATCCTTCATGGTCGCTGCGCTCAGCCGTGGGAGAACCGGACCGTCGGCAGCACCCGTCGCAGCCACGCCGGGCTCCACCAGGCGGCCGCACCGGTGAGCCGCAGCAGCACCGGCAGCAGCACCAGCCGGACCAGGAAGGCGTCCAGCAGCACCGCGACGCCCAGCACGATGCCCATCTCCTTGGGTGGCAGCGGTCCGGAGAGCGCGAAGGTGAAGAACACCGCCACCATCACCGCACCGGCCGCGAAGATGACCCGGCCCGAGGAGGCGAGCGCGCCGATCATGGCCTCGCGTGCGTCGCCGGTCAGCTCCCAGTGCTCCTTGGCCGAGGCGAGCAGGAAGACCGTGTAGTCCATCGCGATCGCGAAGATCATCGCGAAGAAGAAGACCGGGGCCCACGCGTCGAGGAAGCCCTGGCTCTCGAAGCCGAGGAGGCCCGCCCCGATGCCGTCCTGGAACACGAGCCGCGCCACGCCGAAGGCGGCCGCGGTGGACAGCAGGCTGGCCAGGGTCCCGAGCAGCGCGATCAGCGGCGCCTGCAGCGCCACGAGCAGCAGCACGAACCCGAGGGCGAGGATGACGCCGATGACCAGCGGGGCGGACTCGTCGAGCTGGGTCTTGAGGTCGAGGTTCTCCACGGCGGCCCCGCCCACCAGGGCCGACTCCGGCAGGTCGGCCCGCAGGCGGTCGACCGTCGCGGACAGCTCCGGGTCGGACGGGTCGACGGTCGGTACGGCCTGGATCAGGGACAGCCCGCTGCCGTCCTCGGCCGCGACGGCGGGCAAGACCCCTGCGACACCGGCGTCCTGGGTCAGCACGGCGTTGCTGGTCGCGACCTGGTCGTCGTCCGCGACGATGGTGAGCGTGCCTGGCGCGCCGGGCCCGAAGGCGTCCTGCACCTGGTCGTAGCCGACCCGGGCGCTGGCGTCATCGGGCAGGACCTTGATCGACGGCATCGCGGTGTGCAGACCGAGGACGGGGACCGCGAGGGCCGCGAGCACGATCAGGGCCGCTCCTCCCCAGGCGACGGGTCGACGCCACAGGCGCCGTCCCCAGGCCTCGAAGTGGACCGAGCGGTGCTCGCCCGGTCGACCCGACCCGGTCCACGGCAGCGCCAGCTTGTCGATCCGGTGGTCGAGCCTCGCCAGGACGAGCGGGAGCAGGGTGAGCGTGGCGGCGAGCACGAAGACCACCGAGAGCATGATGCCGCCGGCCATCGACCGGAACGCCGGCGACGGCACCAGCATCACGGCAGAGAGCGAGACCAGCACCGTGATGCCCGACAGGAGGACCGCCTTGCCCGCGGTGTCCATGGTCTCGACAACGGCCTCACGCGCGGATCGGCCGACCGCCGCGCGGGCCGCCCGGAAGCGCACGACCAGGAAGAGCGCGTAGTCGATCCCCAGCGCCAGGGCGAACATCATCGCGAAGTTCATCGCCCAGATGGAGACCGGGACGACCTGGTTGATCAGCACCAGCGAGCCGGCCGACGCCACCAGGCCAGCCAGGGTCAGCAGGAGCGGCAGGCCGGCCGCGACGAGGGCTCCGAAGGCCAGGACCAGGATCGCCAGGGTGACCGGCCACGAGATCATCTCGGAGGTCAGCATCGCCTCCAGGTTGGCCTCGTTGAAGTCCGACCACAGCAGGGAGGCTCCTGTCGGGTTGACCTCGACACCGTCCCCCGACAGCTCCGCGAGGCGCTCCTTGAGGTCCGTGGCGGCCCGCACCATGTCGTTGGGGTCCGCGGCAGCTCCCGCGAGCAGCACCGCCGTACGACCGTCCTCGCTCAGCGTCGCTCCCGGCTCGGGCTGCACGATGGCAGCGATGCGCGGGTCCTCGGCAAGGATCGCGGTGGCCTCGGACAGCGCCTGGGCTCCGGCACCCTCGGTGACCGGGGTGTCGGTCGAGCGGACGACGACCTGGATCGCCGTGCTGGCACTGCCACCGAAGTGCTCGACGGCCAGGTCTCGCGCCTGGACCGACTCCGAACCGTTGGCCTGCCAACCGGCACCGGACAGCTCGGCCTCGACACGGGGTGCGAAGACACCGAGGCCGACGACCACCAGGAGCCAGACGGCGGTGGTGATCCGGCCGTGGTCGACGACCCAGCCGCCCAGTCGGCCCAGGGGGCCGGAGCTCGGATCGGACGCGGACTGGGTGGTGCTGTCGATGGGTTCGACGACCTGGTTCACGTGGTGCTCCTTCACGAGCTCTGCGGACATCCATAACCCCCCTGGGGGTTCTTCGACGCACGTTAACACAACCCCCCAGGGGGTTGCTATCGTGGAGGTGAGCACCCCCGACGACCTACTGAGGAGCACCCATGACCGACTTCACCCTGCGGGCCACCACCAGCCTCGAGTACGACGACACCGTCGCCCTCGTGCGTTCGCTGCTGGCCGACGTCGGCTTCGGCGTCCTCACCGAGATCGACATCAAGGCGACCCTGAAGACCAAGCTCGACGTCGACGTCGCACCCCAGGTCATCCTGGGTGCGTGCCGTCCCCAGCTCGCGCACGTGGCGCTCGAGGCCGAGCCCTCGATAGCGGCACTCCTGCCCTGCAACGTCGTCGTCCGCGGACTCGCCGAGGGCGGCAGCGTCGTCGAGGCCGTCGACCCCGACGTGATGATGTCCGTCGCCGGCGACGGCCCTGCCGCAGACGCGCTGCGTACGGTTGCCACCGACGCTCGTCAGCGGCTCACCCAAGCGCTGGGTGCGCTGCCCGGGCAGACGGTGGAGGCGCACTGATGGACCTGCAGCCCGACGAGATGAAGGCGATCATCACCCGCATGAAGCGGGCCAACGGTCACCTGGCCAGCGTGATCCGGATGATGGAGGAGGGCTCGGACTGCGAGGCCGTCCTCACGCAGCTGGCCGCGGTCAACAAGGCGATCCACCGCGGCGGCTACGCCATCGTCGCCACGGGCCTGCAGAACTGCCTCGAGGCCGGGGACGGCATCGACAGCGTCGACGTGAAGAAGATGGAGAAGCTCTTCCTCGCCCTGGCCTGACCTGCTGACCTCCGCGTGGCGACTGACCCGTCCGGGTGGCTACACCGGGCCCGCCTCCACCTATCCTCCGATCGTGAACACGACTCCCGGCCGCCCGGAGCCCGAGATCGAGCAGGCCTTCGATCGCCTCGTCGACGAGGGTCAGGAACGACTCGAGCGTCCCCTGCTCGCGCTGGTCTCGACGGGCCTGCTCGGCGGCATCGACGTCGGCTTCGGCGTCCTGGCCTACCTGATCGTCAAGGAGCACACCGGCGACACGATCCTGGCCGGGATCGCCTTCTCCGTCGGCTTCGTGGCGCTGCTGCTGGCGCGCAGCGAGCTGTTCACCGAGAACTTCCTGGTCCCGGTGAGCGCGGTCGTGGCTCGCAGTGGCACGCTCCGTGGGTTGGCCCGGCTGTGGGGGATCACGTTGGCGGCCAACCTGGTGGGCGGCCTGCTGATCATGTGGATCCTGATCACGGCTCGTCCCGACCTCGAGGAGACGGCCATCGAGGTCGGCACCCACTACGCCGAGTTGGGGGCCAGCCTCGAGAGCTTCGCGCTGGCGGTCCTGGCCGGAGCCGTGATCACCCTGATGACCCGGATGCAGCACGCCACCGAGAACCTGGGCGTCCAGCTGGTGCCGGCGGTCCTGTTCGGGGCGCTGCTGGCCAGCGCCGAGCTCTTCCACTGCGTGCTCGACTCGCTGTTCATGATGGGCGCGCTGTTCGCCGGCGCGGACTTCGGGCTCGGTGCCTTCGCGGGCGCCCTGGGCTGGTCGCTGCTGGGCAACCTCGTGGGCGGGGTCGGTCTCGTCACCGGTCTGCGGCTGCTCCGGGTCCCGCAGCGCGTCGAGGAGGAGCGTGAGCACCCCGACGCGAGCTGACGGCACTTACCGGTCTCCGGCGACCAGGGTCTCCATCGTGAGCTCCGGGTGGTCGCGCTCGACCACGCTGATCCGCCACTTGTCGGGTGCGAGCACGAGCAACGTGCCGTCACCGCGCTCGAGGACCTCGAGCCCGCGCACGGCGCTGAGGCCGGCGACCGACGCGGCATCCGTGCGGCGGGCCTGGGTGTAGCCGAGCCGCTCCAGGCGGATGGGGGCCCCGAACTCGGCCTCCATCCGGGCCTGGGCGACCTCGAACTGCATCGGACCGACGGCTGCGAGCACCGGCGCCTGGTTGCCGCGCAGGTCGGAGCGCAGCACCTGGACGGTGCCCTCGTGGTCGAGCTGGTCCATCCCCTTGCGGAACTGCTTGAAGCGGCCCGCGTCCGCGGAGGTCGCCACGGCGAAGTGCTCCGGGGCGAACGACGGGATCGGCGGGAAGTCGACGGCCTCGTCGAGGTAGATCGTGTCGCCGACGCGCAGGGCGTTGGCGTTGACCAGGCCGATGATGTCGCCGGGATAGGCGGTGTCCAGCACGGAGCGCTCCTGCCCGAAGAGCGCCTGTGCGTACTTCGTCGCGAAGGGTCGGCCGGACTGGGCGTGGGTGGCGACCATGCCGCGCTCGAAGACGCCCGAGCAGACGCGCGCGAACGCGACGGTGTCGCGGTGCGCGGAGTTCATCCCGGCCTGCACCTTGAAGACGAAGGCGCTGAACGGTGCAGCCACCTCGCGCACCTCGGCGGGACGCCCCTCGGCGTCCTCCTTGCCGTGGCGGAAGGGCGGCGGGGACGGTGCCAGCTCGACGAGCGTCTCCAGGATCGCCGCGACCCCGAAGTTGGAGATGGCCGAGGCGAAGAGCACCGGCGTGGTGAAGCCGGACAGGAAGAGCTCCTGGTCGTGGTCGGAGCCGTCGGATGACAGCAGCTCGGACTCCTCGACCGAGGCGGTCCAGGTCTCCCCCTCGCGCGCCGCGGCGGCGTCGGCGTCCATCCGCTCCTCCGGCGCGCGGGTCGCCCCGCCCGCGGTGCGGGTGTAGGCGACGTACGTGCCGGTCCGCCGCTCCAGCACGCCGCGGAAGTCGCCGGCGATCCCGACCGGCCACGTCAGTGGCGTCGGCTGGAGCTGGATGTCGTTCTCGATCTCCTCCATCAACGCGAGCGCGTCCAGGCCGGGCCGGTCCCACTTGTTGATGACCGTGATGACCGGGATGCCACGGGCCTTGCAGACCCGGAAGAGCTTGAGAGTCTGGGGCTCGAGGCCCTTGGCGGCGTCGATCAGCATCACCGCACAGTCGACTGCCGAGAGCACCCGGTAGGTGTCCTCGGAGAAGTCGGAGTGGCCGGGCGTGTCGACGAGGTTGATCACGTGGTCGCCGTAGGCGAACTGCAGGGCCGCAGAGGTGATCGAGATCCCGCGCGCCTTCTCCATCTCCATCCAGTCGGAGACCGTCGAGCGAC
The DNA here is from genome assembly GCF_029937575.1 of Nocardioides sp. Lineage (GTDB taxonomy): Bacteria > Actinomycetota > Actinomycetes > Propionibacteriales > Nocardioidaceae > Nocardioides. The sequence goes on along the minus strand of NZ_JAPYPS010000023.1, from coordinate 3,561 downwards.
GTCCGGCCTTGCCGTGCACCGCACCGGCCTGGTTGATCACCTGGGCGTGCAGGGCCAATGCTTCGGTCAGCGTCGACTTGCCGGCGTCGGGGTGGCTGATGACCGCGAAGGTACGCCGGCGCGCGGCCTCGTGAGTCACGTGGGCGGCGAGCTTGTCGTCGGCCAACTTGTCGGTGCTGGTCTCGGGGGTGCCGGTGGAGGTGTCGGAAGAAGTCACAGTGGCCCGAGTCTACGGCGGAGCGAGCCGGGGCCCCACTACGGTGATCCGATGACCAGCAACTGGGTCCGCGAGCTCTTCGAGGGCCGGGCCGCTCCCCCGCCGGCCGCCAGGATGCTGGGCTTCGAGCTCCGTGCCCACGACGCGGGGGCGATGACGATCGAGGTGGGCTTCACCGCGCGCGAGGAGTTCACCAACCTCGCCGGTCACGTGCAGGGCGGGATCCTGTGCGCGATGCTCGACTCGACCCTGGGCTCGGTGGTCGTCGCGACGCTCGGCGAGGACGAGTGGGCGCCGACGACCGACCTGCACACGCAGTTCCACGCGCCGGCGCTCGTGGGACAGGTCATCGGCCGAGGCCGGGTCACGCGGCGCGGGCGCGCGATCGCCTTCGCCGCCGGCGAGCTGGTCGACACTGACGAACGTGTCCTGGCAACCGCACTCGCCACGTCGGCGATCCGGTCCGGCGGACGTCCGGTCGCGGAGCCCGCGACCAGCGTCAGCTGATCGGACCGTCGCTGGTCGCGACCTCGGACACGCCCTCCGCCACCTGCTCGTGAATCGGCTCGTCGGGCAGCCGCTTGATCCTCTTGCTCCGCTTGCGGCGGCTCGGGATCATCGAGCGCATCTCCTCCAGCTTGCCGAAGCACAGCAACCGGTCGCCGGCCTCGAGCACGTGACTGCCGTTGGGGTTGGGGATCACGCTGGTGCCGCGCTGCAGGGTCAGCGCCGAGATGTCGCGCTCGCGCAGCCCGGACTCACCCAGGCTCTTGCCCACCAGGTCCGAGGCGCCCTGCACGCTGATCTCGGCGACGCCGTACCCGGTCGAGACCGTGAGCCGCTGCCGGACGTCGATCTCGGGGAAGGCGACCTGGTTGTCGATGAAGTCGATGATCGAGCCCGCGACGTCGAGCTGAGTGGCGCGCTCGATGCCTTCGAGTCCGGGTGAGGAGTTGACCTCCATCACCTGGGGTCCGTCGGCACCCTCGAGCATGTCGACGCCGGCGACGCGCAGGCCCATGATCTGAGCCGAGCGCACCGCGGCCTTCTCGAAGGCGGGGTCGAGGTCGACCTTCTCCACTGATCCGCCGCGGTGGACGTTGGAGCGGAACTCCTCGCCCTGCGCGACGCGGCGCATCGCGGCGACCACGCGGTCGCCGACGACGAGCGCTCGGATGTCGCGACCCTTGCTCTCCTTGACGAAGCGCTGGATCAGGACGTTCTGCTTGGTGCTCTGCAGCGTCTCGATGATGGCCTCGGCGACCTTGATGTCCGGCGCCAGGATCACCCCGATCCCCTGGGTGCCCTCGAGGAGCTTGATCACCACGGGCGCGCCCCCGACGCGCTCGATCGCGGGGATGACGTCGGCACGGTCGCGCACGAACGTCGTGGCCGGCATCCCGATCTCGTGGCGCGAGAGGATCTGCGTGGCGCGCAGCTTGTCGCGCGAGTTGCTGATCCCCCACGACGTCGCCGGCGTGTAGACGTCCATCTGCTCGAACTGCCGCACCACCGCGGTGCCGAAGTAGGTGATCGAGTTGCCGATGCGCGGCAGCACGGCGTCGTACGTCGAGAGCCGCTTGCCGCGGAACTGCAGCGCCGGCTCGTCGCCGGCGAGGTCGATCCCGAAGCGCAGCGTGTTGAGGACCTTCACGTCGTGCCCCCGGTCGAGGGCCGCAGTGCGCAGGCGCTGCGTACTGTACGACCGAGGAGCGCGGGAGAGGATCGCGAGCTTCACGTGGGATTCACCAACTGATGACGGAGGGACTGGGACAACGTGTCGAGTGACGTGGACGGGCCGCAGGGCCCAGGTGCTGACGCCACGGACCAGTCCTACACCCTCGCGGGTTGGCGCGAGTGGGTGAGCCTGCCCGACGCCGGGGTCAGCTGGATCAAGGCCAAGCTCGACACCGGCGCCCGCAGCTCCGCGATCCACGCCTTCGACCTCACCGAGCTCGACCGCGACGGCGCGCCCTGGGTGCGCTACTCGGTCCATCCGTGGCAGGGCAGCGACGAGGACCCGGTGCACGTGGAGAGCCCGGTCCTCGACGTCCGCGAGGTGCGCAGCTCCTCGGGCCACAGCGAGGAGCGTCTGGTCGTGCCGATGACGGTGCAGCTCGTCGGACTCACCATCACCGCCGAGATGACGCTCAGCCGCCGCGACGAGATGGGCTTCCGGATGCTCGTCGGTCGGGAGGCGCTGCGCCAGGGCATCGTGGTCGACCCGGGCCGCTCCTACCTCGGGCCTCGTCCGCCTGCCGCCGTACGACGGCACAACCGGGGGCGCTGAGATGCCACGCCCATCCTTCGAGATCGGTGGCGTCCGGGTGCGCCCCGGTCTGCGCCGAGCCCTCGCCCTGCCGATCACCCGGTTGGTCACCGGCGCCGACGTCGACCTGCCGATCCGCGTGGTGCACGGTCGCGAGGACGGCCCGACCATCTGGGTCAACGCCGCCATCCACGGCGACGAGGCCGTCGGCGTCGAGGTGGTCCGACAGGTGCTGGCCGAGCTCGACGCCAAGGCCCTGCGCGGCACCGTGATCGCGATCCCGATCGTCAACGTGCTCGGCTTCATGAACGCAAGCCGCTACCTGCCCGACCGCCGCGACCTCAACCGGTCGTTCCCCGGCTCGGCGCGTGGCTCGCTGGCGGGTCGCATCGCGCACCTGATGATGACCGAGGTCGTCGACAAGTGCACGGTCGGGATCGACCTGCACACCGGCTCCGACCGCCGCACCAACCTCCCCCAGATCCGCACCGACCTCGAGGACCCCGAGACCCGCGCCCTTGCTTCGGCCTTCGCGGCACCGGTCATGCTGCACGCCCGGCTGCGCGACGGGTCGTTGCGCTACGCCGCGCGCGAGCGCGGTGCGAAGGTGCTCCTCTACGAAGCCGGCGAGGCCTGGCGGATGGACGACTGGGCGATCGACGCAGGTGTCGCCGGCGTACGGCGGGTGCTGGCCGCGCTCGACATGACCGACCCGGTCCCCGACGACGATCCACCGGCCAGCGTCGAGAGCTGGCGCAGCGGCTGGGTCCGCGCGCGTGGCACCGGCATGGTCCACCTCGATGTCCGTCTCGGCCAGGAGGTCACCAAGGGCGAACGGATCGGCGGTCTCTTCGACTCGCTGGGTCGACGCGTGCGCCTGATCCACGCCGACCGCGACGGCATGGTCGTGGGCCGCACCGAGGCCCCCGTCGTGAACTCCGGCGACGCCGTCGTGCACCTCGCCGAGGTGGGCCCCGCGTAGGCCGTTCCTTCGGGGTGCCCCGTGTGGTCAGCGTGGGTGGGCCGCGCGCGTAGCCGACCTGCTCCCGCCGTCAAGGATCGCCTGCGGCGCCCG
>NZ_JAPYPS010000092.1 GCF_029937575.1 Nocardioides sp. | reverse complement strand
CGGGTTTCGTCGACGCTCGCTGGCGCTCGCTGCTCAACCTCCGGAGGTCTCGAGGTTCGTCGCTGGCGCTCCTCACGCCTCGACCACCGCTGGGTCCGCTCGGCGCTGGCGCTGGCGCTCGCGCGCCGCCTCTGCTCCGGACCGTAGTTCTCAGTCGAGCAGGTGCCCGAGGAGTGCCAGGTCGTGCTTGAGCGACTCGAACCGCTCGGCGCCCAGGCCGTCGGTGAGTCGACGCTCGAGGTCGGCCTCGCCTGCGCTGATCCGCGTCGCGAGCTCCTGGCCACGCGGTGACAGGGCGGCCGCGACGCGGCGCTTGTCGCTCGGGTCGACGCGGCGTACGACGAGTCCGAGCTCGACGAGCTTGTCGACGTGACGCGTCAGGGTGGCTGCCGGGACGACGGCCGCCTCGGCGAGGGCGGTCATTCGCAGACCGGGGGCGTGGTGGAGGACCGACATGATCTGCCAGTGCTCGAGCGCCAGCCCGACCTCGTCCAGGAGCGGCTGCAGACCCAGGCGGATCCGGGTCTCGCCCTGCTTGAGCAGCAGCGCGAGACTGGGAGCGACGGCCTGGGCGGGCACGGCGCGCCGTCCCACACCGGAGAGCTGCTCCGTCATCGCACCCCTCCGGTGTCGTGTGGAAGTCGTCTCAAACCGAGGATGACCGGATACTTCCGGACGAAAGCAATATACCTTGGGCGACCAAGGGACTCTCGACGACGCGCGTCCTGCCTCTCCGCTGTCGCCCGCCGCATGTCACAGGGAAGGCCACGTGACCTCTGCCTTGCTGCTCGACCCCGGTCCCGACGTCCTGTCGGTGGCCTTCGTCGTGCCCATGCAGGGCTCGACCGGCCTGTACGGCCCCTCGTGCCTGGCCTGCGGCGAGCTCGCCGTCGAGCAGCTCAACAGCGGCCCCGGCATCGCGGGACGACAGGTCGAGCTCGTCGTGGTCGACGGCGGTCGTGACCCGGAGGTCGTGGCGCAGGAGGTCGGTCTGCTGGTCGACACCGGACGCGTCGAGGCGGTCGCCGGCTGGCACATCTCGGCTGTGCGGCAGGCGATCACCCGCCGCATCGGCGGACGCGTGGTGTATGCGTTCTCCGCGATGCACGAGGGGACCGACGACACCCCGGGCGTCTTCATGCTCGGCGAGCGGCCGATCAACCAGCTGCTGCCGGCAGCGCACTGGATGCGGGAGGAGCTCGCGATCGGGCGATGGGCGGTGGTCGGGAACGACTACGTCTTCCCCAGGGTCACCGGAGCCACGGCGCGCCTCGCCCTGGAGGACAGTGCGTCGAGCATCGTCAGCGAGACCTACGTGCCGCTCGGCACCACCAACTTCCGAACCGTGCTCACCGATCTGGAGCAGCAGGACGTCGACGGCGTGATCATGCTGCTGATGGGGCAGGACGCGGTGCACTTCAACCGGCAGTTCGCCCGCGCCGGGCTGAGCGCTGCGCTGCCGCGCCTCAGCCCCGCCGTCGAGGAGAACACCCTGCTGGCGGGAGGCAATGGCGCCAACGAGGAGCTCTACGCGGCCGCCGCGTACTTCGACGGGATGGACACGGCCGAGGGCAGCTCGCTCGCCGAGGCCTACTACGCCAGGTGGGGGCAGTGGGCTCCGGCACTGAACGCCGTGGGCGAGTCCTGCTACGAGGCGATCATGTTCTTGGCCCAGCTCGGCCAGACCTGCGGCTCGCTCGACGTCGCCGCGGCATCGGCCGTGCGCGACGGCCACTTCTACGACAGCCCGCGCGGACTGCTGCGGCTGGCCGGCAACCTGGTCAACCAGGACGTCTACCTCGCCGCAGCGGAGGGGCTGGAGTTCACCGTCCAGCAGCAGATCGCCCGCACCCAGTGATCGGGTGCTCGACAGCGGGCACATGTCAGCGGACCGCGGCCCAGCACGCGTGGTCCAGGGTCGCGTGCACGTCGGTGCCGAGCCGGCGCCACAGGGTGCCCCCGGTGTCGAGGTCGAAGCGGCTCTCCGGCGAGACGCCGGCAGGCACCTCGTCCGGGTCGGCGAGAAGCAGGATCGTGCTGACCACCCGCTGCCGTCCGAGCAGGTGTGGCGCCGAGACCGGGTCGAGGCTGAGCTCCTCGACCAGCACCGGCGTCCCCGCGTCGTCGTGCACCCGGGTGCTCTGACGCACGCGGCCGGGCCACTCGCCGTACCGCCCGAGCACCATGGTCTCGCGCAGCGCCAGCCGTGCGTCCGGCCCGAGCACCACCGACGTCGAGCGTCGTACGTCGGAGCCCGCCGACGCGACGAAGGGCTCTCCCGCCCAGGTCAACGACGCACCGTCGCCGAGGCGGATGCGCACATCCCAGGTCGCGTGCCGCCCGCGCATGTCGTAGGCGACGGTGCCGGCGGGCTCGACGATCTCCAGATGGGTGCCGGCTCCGACCGCGATGTCGATGTCGAGGTGGTCGCCGGCCAGCAGCATCGCACCCTCCGGCACCAGCGAGATCCGCGCGCGGTCGACGGAGGTCTCGAGCAGCATCGGCCGTAGCACCGGGCACTGAGGCGAGCCGCCGGTGGCCAGGCGGATGCGTGCTCGGCCGCCCGCAGGGTCCGACTGCAGCCGGATGGTCGTGCGGCTGACGCCGTCGAGCGCGTCGCCGGCGGGCAGCTCAGGCGTGAGCGTGGTCATGGGAGTGCGCCGCCATCGGGCCGGGGTCCTGCGGCACCAGGTCACCCGTCCGGTGGCGCGCGAGCTGGGCCCGCACCCATGCGGTCAGCTGGTCGACCGTGGCCTGCTCCGTGCGGGTCAGACCGAGCACCGGCCGCCCGTCGCGCGCGGCCGCGGCCTCGGTGACCATCAGGCCAGCGTCGACGCCGACGTGGATCGCCAGGTCGGTCTTGTTCACGACCAGCAGGTCGGCACGCTCGATGCCCGGACCACCCTTGCGAGCCACGTCGCCGCCGCCGGCGACGTCGAGCACGAAGATCTGTACGTCGACCAACGCCGGGCTGAAGGTCGCGGTGAGGTTGTCGCCGCCCGACTCGATCATCACCAGGTCGAGGCCCGGCACGTCGGCGCCGGCGTAGTCGGCCTCCAGCTCCTCGGCGGCCATCAGGTTGGCGGTGATGTCGTCGCGGATGGCCGTGTGCGGGCAGGCCCCGGTCTCGACGGCCCGGATCCGGGCCGGGTCGAGCACGCCGGCAGCGCGGAGGAAGCGCGCGTCCTCGTCGGTGTAGATGTCGTTGGTGACCACGCCGAGCTCCAGCTCGGAGGCCAGCTCACGGCACAGCAGCGCGATCAGCGAGCTCTTCCCGGTGCCGACGGGTCCGCAGACCCCCAGGCGCAGCGCCCGGGCCGGGCCGCTGAGTGCGCTGTGGCTCTGCGGGTGGGGATGGGTGTGGGTGTGATCAGGCACTGAACAACCTCCTGGTGGTGTGGGCGTGGGTCTCGGCCCACGCCTCGATCTGGGGGGCCCCGCAGGCGGGGATCTCCTCGGGTCGGGTCAGGTGGGCGACCTCGCCGGCGAGACGGTCGACGGTCGGGAGCGCCCCCACGACCCAGCCGGTGACGTCGGCCGGGTCGAGCGGCAACAGCTTGAGGGCCGCCGAGCAGGCAGTCTGGACGTCGTCGTACCCGACGAGGCGCGCCAGAGCGGCGGGCTCGAGGTCGAGGCTCGCGGCGGCGGCTGCCAGGGCGACCGCGCGGCAGGGAGCGCGGTAGGCGCTCACGGCCAGCACCGGTGCGGTCTCGGGCCACAACCGCCCGGCGAGCCGGAGGAACGCCCGAGCCTGGCTGCGGGAGGTCGCCCGCATCGCCGGGCTCGGGGTGCGGGCAGCCCAGGCCGCCTCGACCGGGCCGACGTCGAGACCGGCAGCCAGGTGGTGCAGTGCGACGACGGCGGTCGCGGCCTCGACCCTCGTCACGGTGCGCAGCCGGGTCGTGACGTAGCCGGGCACGTCGCCGGCGCCGAGCCCCGCCCTCAGGGCCGGCTCGAGGGTGGCCGACTGGGTGTGCCCGGCGACCGGGAGCCGAGCGTCGGCGAGCAGCATCAGCACCAGGTCGCGGTGGATCGCCTCTCGAGCATCGGTCACGGCCGGCTCAGAACATCGCATACAGCTGGGCGAGCGGGAGCCGTCGCGCGGGATCGGGCTTGATCGTCTCGCCGTCGACCTCGATGGCGAAGGTCTCGGGATCGACCTCGATGTCGGGCAGCACGTCGTTGTTCACCATGTCGGCCTTGGTCAGGGCGCGGGTCGGCTCCAGCCCGACGAGCCGACGGCGGAGCCCGAGCCGATCCTCGAGGCCGTCGGCGATCGCAGCCGGGGACACGAACGTGAGCGAGTGGTCGGCGCCGTCCTCCACCAGGGCGGGGCGCATCAGCACCGGCTGGGGGGTGGGGATGGAGGCGTTCGGGTCACCCAGCGCGCCCCAGACCAGGGCGCCGCCCTTGATCACCACCGCTGGCCGGATCCCGAAGAAGCGCGGATCCCACAGCACGAGGTCGGCGAGCTTCCCGGGCTCCACCGAGCCGATCTCGGCGGCCATCCCGTGCGCGATGGCGGGATTGATCGTGTACTTCGCGATGTAGCGCTTGGCGCGCAGGTTGTCGGCCGGCTCGCTCGCCATGCCGGAGTGGTCGCCCAGGCGGTGCTTCATGGCGTGGGCGACCTGCCAGGTGCGGCAGATGACCTCACCGATGCGTCCCATCGCCTGGGCGTCGGAGGAGGTGATCGAGAGCGCGCCCATGTCATGCAGCACGTCCTCGGCGGCGATGGTCGTCGCCCGGATCCGGGACTCGGCGAACGCCAGGTCCTCGGGCACCCGGGGGTTGAGGTGGTGGCACACCATCAGCATGTCCAGGTGCTCGGCCACGGTGTTGACCGTGTGCGGCAGCGTCGGGTTCGTCGACCCCGGGATGACGTGCGGCAGGCTCGCCACCTTCAGGATGTCCGGCGCGTGGCCCCCGCCCGCTCCCTCGGCGTGGAAGGCGTGGATGCTGCGTCCCGCAATCGCGGCGACGGTCGACTCCAGGAACCCGGCCTCGTTGAGGCTGTCGGAGTGCAGTGCCACCTGGAGGCCGTGCTCGTCGGCCGCACTGAGCGCGGCGTCGATGGCCGCGGGGGTGGAGCCCCAGTCCTCGTGCACCTTGTAGCAGCCGGCGCCGGCCAGCGCCTGCTCGGCCAGCCCGGCGGCGCTCACGGTGTTGCCCTTGCCCATCAGCAGGACGTTGAGCGGCAACCGGTCCAGGGCACGGTGGATCGTCTGCAGGTGCCAGGACCCGGGCGTGACCGTGGTGGCCTTCGATCCCTCGGAGGGTCCGGTGCCCCCGCCGCCCACCGTGGTGATCCCGGTGGCCAGGGCCTCGACCAGCTGCGAGGTCGAGATGAAGTGGACGTGGATGTCGATCGCCCCGGCGGTGAGGATCTTCCCCTCACCGGAGATGACGTCGGTGCCAGGACCGATCACGAGGTCGGGATGCACGCCGTCGGCGATGTCGGGGTTGCCCGATCGTCCCAGCGCGACGATGCGTCCGTCGCGCAGCCCCACGTCGGCCCGGACGATGCCCCAGTGGTCGAGCACGATCGCGTTGGTGATGACCGTGTCGAGCGCTCCGTCGGCGCGCGACCGGGTCGACTGCGCCATGGACTCCCGGATCGACTTGCCGCCCCCGAAGACCGCTTCCTCGCCGCCGAAGGTGAGGTCCTGCTCGACCTCGATCCACAGGTCGGTGTCCCCGAGGCGTACCTGGTCGCCGGTGGTGGGGCCGTAGAGCGCGGCGTACTCGGCCCGACTGATGCGCACCATCAGCTCGTCTCCCCGCCGCGTCGCACCTGGATGCCCGGTACGACGCGGGCGCCGCCCAGGGCCACGATCGCCAGCTCCTGCGAGGCACCCGGCTCGAAGCGGCGCGACGTACCGCTGGGGATGTCCAGTCGGAAGCCGACGGTCGCCCGCCGGTCGAAGGCCAGGGCGGCGTTCACGTCGGGCAGGTGGATGTGGGACCCGACCTGCACCGGACGGTCGCCGGTGTTGACCACGACGATGGTGCCGCGCTGGTCCGGGGTGCGGTCGGCGTTCAGCTCGAGGCTCCCTTCGGCGACGCGGATGGCGCCGGGGCCGGACGACTGGGTGGTGATGTCGGTCTCCTCGAGGATGGGGGTCGGTCGGGCTTGGATGAGGCAGGCGTCAGCAGGTCGGTCGAGGTCAGCCGATGGGGTGGTGCAGCGTGACGAGCTTGCGACCGTCCGGGAACGTCGCCTCGACCTGCACGTCGACGAGCAGGTCCACGACCTCCGGCATCACCTGCTCGCGACCCAGGACCTCGCGGCCGGAGGTCATCAGCTCGGCGACGCTGAGCCCGTCGCGGGCCCGCTCGATCACCCAGGTGCTCAACAGGGCCACCGCCTCGGGGTAGTTGAGCTTGACGCCCCGGCTGAGCCGGTCGCGCGCGACCATCCCGGCGACGGCCAGCAGCAGCTTCTCGGAGTCCGACGGGGTGAGGTGCACCGCTCAGACCGCCATCGCCGCACGCACGGCGTCGACGGCGGCGGGTCCACCCTCGCCGCTCGAGGTGATCCGGCCGGACTCCAGGACGTAGTAGTGCTGGGTGGCCCGCAGCGCGAACCCGACGTGCTGCTCGACCAGCAGCACCGAGAGGTCGCCGCGTCGGGTGAGCTCGATGATGACCGACTCGATCTCCGCCACGACGTTGGGCTGGATGCCCTCGGTGGGCTCGTCCAGAATGAGCAGGCGCGGCTTGGTGAGCAGCGTGCGGGCGATGGCCAGCTGCTGCCGCTGGCCGCCGGAGAGCAGACCGGCGCGCCGCGCGAGCAGGTCGCGCAGGGCCGGGAAGGTGTCGAGGACCTCGTCGGTGGCGACCTTGTCGGTCGTCACGAGCTGGAGGTTCTCCAGGGTGGTCATCTGGGGGAAGGAGACCTGGCCCTGCGGCACGTAGCCCAGGCCACGACGTACCCGCCCGCTCGGCCGGAGCCGGGTGACGTCCTCGCCGTCGAGCAGCACCTGGCCGCGCATCACCGGCACGAGGCCGACCGCGACCCGCAGCATCGTGGTCTTGCCGGCCCCGTTGTGGCCCATGATGGCGGCGGCGCCACCGGTCGGGATCTCGATGGTGACGTCCTGGAGCACCTTGGTCCGGCCGTAGCCGGCGGTCACGTTGCGCAGCTCAAGCACGGTGGCTCCCCTCGCCGGTCACGGTGGTCTCTTCATCGGCGTCGCTGCCGCTGCCGGTCTCGGCAGCCGTGTCGGGCTGGTGGCCCAGGTAGATCTCCTGGACCCGTTCGTCGGCCTGGATCTCGGCGATGCTCCCCTCGGCGAGCACGGCGCCGGCGTGCATCACGGTGACCACGTCGGCGAAGCTGCGCACGAAGTCCATGTCGTGCTCGATGACGACGATGGTGCGGTCGTGGCCGATCCGCTGCAGCAGCTCGCCGGTCTGCTCCCGCTCCTCGGCGCTCATCCCCGCGACCGGCTCGTCGAGGAGCATCACCTTGGCGTCCTGCACGAGCAGCATGCCGATCTCCAGCCACTGCTTCTGACCGTGGGCGAGGGTCCCGGCCGGCTTGTCGCGCAGGGCGGTGAGCCCGATGGTCTCCAGCGCCTCCTCGACATAGGTCGGCACCCCGCGTCGCGCTCGGAGCATCGACCAGGCCGAGCGGTGCACGCCACCGGCGATGTCGAGGTTCTGCAGGACCGAGAGCTCCTCGAAGACCGTCGCGGTCTGGAAGGTGCGGCCGATGCCGGCGCGCACGATCCTGTGGGACTTCATCGTGAGCAGGTCCTGGTTGCCGTAGCTGGCCAGCCCGGTCCCGGTCACCAGCCCGGTGACGGCGTCGACGAGGGTGGTCTTGCCGGCGCCGTTGGGCCCGATCAGGAAGTGCAGCCGCCCCTGCAGCAGGGTCAGGTCGACGTCCTTCACGGCCTTGAAGCCGTCGAAGTCGACGGTCAGGCCGCGGATCTCGAGGTAGTCGAGCCCGCGGGTGTCGGGGGAGCGCGTCGTGGTGCTCATGCGGAGGTCCTCCGGTCGAGAGTGGTGCGCACCAGTCGGGGCAGGTCGCCCACGCCCCGGGGGAGCAGCAGGATGACGACCACGAACAGGGCGCCCAGGAAGTAGGTCCACTGGTTGGGGAAGGCCTCGGAGAGCGCCGTGCGTCCGTAGCCGACGGTCAGTGCGCCGAGAGCCGGGCCCAGGAACAGTGCGCGGCCGCCGAGGGCGACGCCGGCGATCAGGAAGATCGAGGCCGTCGCATCCACGTCGGAGGGGGAGATGATCCCGGCGATGGGCGCGAACATCGCCCCGCCGACGCTGGCCATCATCGCGGCGACCACGAAGGCGACGAGCTTGATGTTGGCCGGGTCGTGGCCCAGGAAGCGGACGCGTTCCTCGGCGTCGCGGGTCGCGACGAGCAACTCGCCGAAGCGGCTGCGGTAGAGCTGCCAGACGATGAGCAGGCAGACGAGGAGGAGCCCCACCGTGATCGAGTAGACCATCTGCTTGTTGACGGGGTCGTAGAGGTTGTAGCCGAAGAACTGGGTGAACTGGTTGAGGCCGTTGAACCCGCCGGTCTCCTTGATCGTCGCGACCAGCAGGGTCGCGAAGACGACGGCCATCGCCTGGGTGAGGATCGCGAAGTAGGCACCTTTGACCCGTCGCTTGAAGATCGCCCACCCGATGACCGTCGCGACCGCGGCGGGCAGGGCGAGGATGGCGAAGATCGTGAAGGGGCCGCTGCGGAACGGCTCCCAGAAGCCCGGCATCGTGCCGTCGCCGTAGAGCACCATGAAGTCGGGGACGTTGCCGGGGCCGGCCGCCTCGAGCTTGAGGTGCATCGCCATCGCGTAGCCGCCGAGGCCGAAGAAGACGCCCTGGCCCAGGACCAACATGCCGCCGCGGCCCCAGGCCAGGCCGATGCCGACCGCGGCGATCGCCCAGCAGGTGTACTTGCCCAGGCTGTTGAGCCGGAACGGGCTGAGCACGGCGGGAGCGACGACCAGCATCACCACGGCGAGCACGGCGATCCCCAACAGGGGAGCGAAGGTGCGCAGCAGGGAGAGGTTCCGGGGACTCATGTCAGACCTCGCGTCCGGACCGTGAAGAGGCCCTGGGGTCGGAGTTGCAGGAAGAGGACGACGAGGGCGAACGTCGCGACCTGGGCCATGGCAGCGCTGGTCCAGTCGGCGAAGAAGGCGGTCACCACGCCGACGGCGAAGGCGGCGATGACGGTGCCCTTGAGCTGGCCCAGGCCGCCGGCGACGACGACCAGGAAGGCCGAGATGATGTAGGCGCGACCGAGATTGGGGTTGGTGCCCGAGATCAGCGAGACGGCGACGCCGCCGAGGCCGGCCAGGCCGGAGCCGACGAAGAAGGTGATCCGGTCGACGACCCGGGTGGAGACGCCCATGGTCTCGGCGAGGTCGCGGTTCTGCACGGTCGCCCGGATCTGGCGACCGAAGGACGTGTACTTGAGCAGGGCGGCGAGGGCGGCGAGTGCACCGACGGCGAGGACGACGGTGAAGATCTGCCGTAGCGGCCAGTTGTAGCCGAAGACGGGGATCGTGCCCTCCAGCCAGCCCGGCCCCACGACGGGGTCCCCCTGGGCGCCGAAGATGTCCTTGGCGAGCTGCTGCAGCACGAGGCTGACGCCCACGGTGACCAGCAACGTGTCCAGAGGCCGTCGATACATCCAGGAGATGACCGCGACCTCGAGCAGCAGGCCGAGCAACCCGGCCACCACGAAGGCGACGGGTAGGGCGATGAGGATCGACAGGTCGGCGTTGGTCACCACCTGTTGGGTGACGTAGGCGGTGTAGGCGCCCACCATCAGGAACTCGCCGTGCGCCATGTTGATGACGCCCATCTGACCGAAGGTCAGGCTGAGGCCCAGGGCGGCGATGAGCAGGAGCGCCCCACTGGCAGTGCCTGCCAGGAGCGGGGTGGTGAATGCGTCCACGCGGTGTCCTCCGGAGATGTCGGCGGGTGGTCGCGAGGCGGGGCCGCGGCTGCGGTCGCACCCCGCGACACCTGTCCGATCCGGGGTCCCACGCGATGGCGCGGGACCCCGGACGGGTGGTGCTGTGGGTCAGGTCAGCTCGACGATGAGCCGGGTGCCGGGCTCACTCGCCGGCCGGGTCCCACCAGTCGTAGCCCTCGAGGAACGGGTCCGGCTCGATCGGGCCGTCGGAGGTGAAGACGACGTCGAACTGGTTGTCCTCGTTGATCTGGCCGATCAGTGCGGTCTTGCTGATGTGGTGGTTGTCCCCGTCGATGACGACAGTGCCCTCGGGGGCGTCGAAGCTGACCCCGTCGCTGGCGGCGTTGACGTCGTCGACGGCGAACGACTCGGCCTTCTCCACGATGTTCTTGTAGAGGTAGAGCGAGGTGTAGGCGGCCTCCATCGGGTCGGACGTCGGCCGGCCGGCGCCGTACTTGTCCTGGTACGCCGAGATGAAGTCGCCGTTGGTCGGGGTCTCGACCGACTGGAAGTAGTTCCACGCGGCGTACTGCCCGGTGACGGGGTGGCCCATCGCCGGGGCCTCCTCCTCGGCGATCGAGACCGAGATGATCGGGGAGGTGTCCGGACCCAGGCCCTGCTCGTAGTAGGCCTTGATGAAGCCGACGTTCGACGAGCCGTTGATCGTGTTGAACACGAAGTCGGGCTCGGCCGCGACGATCTTCGCCACCTGGGTGGTCCAGTTGTCGTCGTCGAGGGGGACGTACTCCTCGCCGACGATCTCGATGCCCAGCTCGGCGGCGTACTGCTTGATGATCTTGTTGGCCGTGCGGGGGAAGACGTAGTCGGACCCGGCCAGGAAGAGCGTCTCGGCGCCCTCGGCGGCCAGGAACTCCATCGCGGGGATGATCTGCTGGTTGGTGGTCGCGCCGGTGTAGTAGATGTTCTCCGAGGCCTCGAGGCCCTCGTACTGCACCGGGTAGAACAGCAGCCCGTTGTTGGCCTCGACGACCGGGAGCATCGCCTTGCGCGAGGCCGAGGTCCAGCCGCCGAAGACGGCGGCGACGCAGTCGGCCGTCAGGAGCTTCTCGATCTTCTCGGCGAAGATGGCGGGGTCGCTCGCGCCGTCCTCGACGATGGGCTCGATCTGCTTGCCCATGATCCCGCCGTCGGCGTTGATCTCCTCCATGGCCAGGCTGAGCGAGTCGCGAACGGTCTGCTCGCTGATCGACATGACTCCCGAGGTGGACTGGAGGAAGCCGAGCTTGATCGAGTCGCTGGAGGTGTCGACGCAGCTCGAGCCGGCAGCCCCTTCCTCACCTGCGGTGGAGCCACAGCTGCTCAGGACGAGCGCGGCTGTCATGGCGGTGGCAGTGCTCATCGCAAGACGAACGCGTGATTTCAACACAGAACGACAACCTCTCGGTCAACTACATCAACGAGCACCGCGGTGTGCTCTTCCTTGATCCAGAAACCTAGGAAGCCGGCGTTGCCGATTACTACCAAATGGAATTAATTCCGTGTAAC
>NZ_JAPYPS010000091.1 GCF_029937575.1 Nocardioides sp. | reverse complement strand
CATCATGACGAGCCCCGACAGCACCACCGGAGGACTTCTGCATCGGATGCGACCATCGGCCGCGTGCTGCAATTATTAGAACACACTATCGGCCAGGCCGCAACCCCGCGTCATCGTTGTGGTCGCTGTCGGCACCGACGCTAGTCCGCACATCCCGTTTCGAGCCTCGTCCGCGAGTCGACCTCGAAGCGGAGCACGTCCATGACATTCGCAGCCGAGGTGCGCGGCGGGCAGGAGACCTTCGGTCCCAGGGACTTGGCACGTCGATGAGGCTCTCGCGCTGGCGGTGGACCTCTAGACTCACCGACCGTGACCCCGCTCCCGCCAGCCGCAGACCAGATCGCCCCCGACCCCGCGATCCCGCTGCCGCCGTACGCCTTGCGGATGGGTGGGCAGCACTTCAAGAAGGACGCCGACTTCGTCAACGCCGGAGTCCGCGATGCTCGCGTGCTGCGACGCCGCGCCGGGCTCGGTCCGCGCAAGCGCGTCCTCGACTGGGGCTGCGGCGCCGGACGACTCGCGATCGGGATCAAGCACCTGATGGGCAACGTCGCCGACTACCACGGCGTCGACATCCAGCCCGAGCTGCTCAACTGGGCCAAGGACAACCTGACCGACGAGCACACCCGCTTCACGCTGGTCGACGCCCACAACGCGCGCTACAACCCCGACGGTGAGCAGTCCTTCCACATCCCGGCCGAGGCCGAGAGCGTCGACGTCCTCTACGCCTACTCGGTCTTCTCACACATGCTCACCCAAGACGTCGCCGGCTACGGCGCCACGATCGCGAGCATCCTGGCCCCGAAGGGCCGCGCGTGGGTGACCGCGTTCGTCGAGGAGGACGTGCCCGACTGCGTCGAGAACCCGACCGACTACCTCAAGCTCGAGTGGAAGGGCGCGCTGCACTGCGTGCGCTTCGACCGACGCTTCTTCGAGGCGACGCTGTACGACGCCGGGCTCGCCGTGGACGAGTTCGTCTACGGTCGCGAGACCGACGGGCAGTCGATGTACGTCCTGCGCCGGCGCTGATCGTGCGCTCGAAGACCCGCGCGCTCGCCGAGCAGAACGAGCGCCTGGCCCGCGAGGTCGAGCGGCTGCGCAAGCGAGCCGACGAGGACTCCGACCTGTCGTTCCTGTTCGTGATGACCTACGGCCGCTCCGGCTCGACGCTGATCAGCGGCCTGCTCAACGCCATCCCCGGCTACCTCATCCGCGGCGAGAACCGTCATGCCCTGCACCACCTCTTCGGCTATCACCGCACCCTGGTCACCGAGAAGTCCAAGGGCCCGGCGAAGGCCTACCGCACCCCGACCCACCCGTTCTTCGGCATCGGCGACGTCCCGCTCGCCGCGTCCCTGGCAGGCATCCGTCGCCTGGTCCTGGAGACGCTGCTGCGGCCGCACGCGGCCACCCGCGTGGTCGGCTTCAAGGAGATCCGCTGGTACGGCGAGGACATGGAGGAGTACGTCGCGTGGTTGCGCCGGGTCTTCCCGGGAGCGCGCTTCCTCGTCAACACCCGCGCCCACGAGTCGGTGCTCGCCAGCGGCTGGTGGGCCCAGGGCGACCGCGAGCACAACGCCGCGCACCTGGCCGAGACCGAGCGGCGGATCCTCGCGGTCGCAGCCGAACTGGGCGACGCGGCGTACCACGTGCACTACGACGACTACGTCGCCGACCCGACCGTGCTGCAGGGCCTGTACGCGTGGCTCGGGGAGCCGTGGGACGAGGAGTCGGTGCGCGCGACGATGGCCGTGCGCCACTCGGTCTGACCCCGACCCAGCCTCGGATCACCGGTTCAGCCGAGGGAGCGGGACTGCGCGGCGATCAGGTCGCGGTACCAGCCGAACGACTTCTTGGGCGTGCGCTCGCCCGTCGCGAAGTCCACGTGCACGAGCCCGAAGCGCTGGGTGAACCCCTCTGTCCACTCCCAGTTGTCGAGCAGGGACCACGCGTAGTAGCCGCGTACGTCGACCCCGCGCTGCGCCGCCTCGGCGACCGCGTGCAGGTGGGCGTTGAGGTAGTCGATCCGCTGCTGGTCGTCGACCACGCCGTCGACGCCGGGCTCGTCGGCGTACGAGCAGCCGGACTCGGTGATCACGATCGGCGGCAGCGCCGCACGGAAGCGCGCGCGGAACATGATCAGCCACTCGCGCAGCGCGTCGGGGACGACGGGCCAGCCGAAGCCGGTCACGGGATAGCCGAGCAGCTCGAGCATCTGAAAGGGCATCTCGGCGTCCTCCGGGGCGGCGCCGATCTTGAACGGTTGGTAGTAGTTGACGCCGTAGAAGTCGAGCGGCTGGCGGATGACCGCGAGGTCCCCGGGGGCGACGACCTCCTCGAGCAGCGGGGCCAGGTCGACCGGGTAGCGGCCGAGCAGCATGGGCTCGAGGAAGAGCCCGTTCCAGATGGCGTCGAAGAGCTTCGTCGCGCCGACATCCGCGGCGTCCTCGCTCGCCGGCCACATCGGGGCGTGGTTGTTGGCGCACCCGATGCTGCGCGCCCCGGCCTCACGCAGGGCGATAGCCGCGCGCCCGTGGCCGAGCAGCAGGTGGTGCGCCACCGGCAGTCCGTCGAACATCAGCTCACGGCCGGGGGCGTGCATGCCCAGGCTGTGCCCCATGAGCATCACGACGTTGGGCTCGTTGATCGGGATCCAGTGCGCGACCCGGTCGGCGTAGCGCTCCCCGACCAGCGCGGCGAACTCGGCGAAGGCCTCCACCGTCGAGCGGTTGAGCCACCCGGCGTCGTCCTCGAGCGCCTGCGGCAGGTCCCAGTGGAACAGCGTCGCCGTCGGCTCGATGCCGGCCTCGCACAGGCCGTCGACCAGGCGGTCGTAGAAGTCGAGACCCTTGCGGTTGGGCGTGCCGCGACCTTCGGGGAGCAGGCGCGACCACGACAGCGAGAACCGGTACGCCGGCGCCCCGAGGTCGCGCAGCAGCGACAGGTCCTCGTCGAGGCGGTGGTAGTGGTCGCTGGTCACGTCGCCGGTCGAGCCGTCCTTGATCCGCCCCGCCCGGCGACTGAAGGTGTCCCACACGCTGGGGCCGCGACCGTCCTCGGCAGCGGCGCCCTCGATCTGGAAGGCAGACGTGCTCGTGCCCAGCACGAACCCCGGGGGCAGCGCGGGCGGACCTGGGGGTCTGGCAGGTCGCCCGTCGGGGGGAGGAGGCGGCACAGGCACAATGATGCCCGTGAGTGTCGAGATCCGCCGGGCTTCTGCATGCTTCGCCGAGCGAACCGAGGGACGCCTGAGCCGTCACGGCCTCTCCTTCGGCGCCGCCTACGACCCCGACAACCTGAGATTCGGGCCGATGGTGTGCCATGACGACCACCTCCTGGGCAACGGTCGCGGCTTCGAGACCCACCGCCACTCCGACCTGGTCATCGTGTCGTGGGTGGTCTCCGGCGAGCTGACCCACACCGACTCCTCCGACACGTCGCACGTGGTGGCTCCGGGTCAGGTAGCGGTGCTGACGACCGGCGCCGGCGTCGAGCACAGCGAGGTCGCCAGCGCGCCCCAGACGAGGTTCGTGCAGGTCTGGCTGACGCCCCCAGACGACGAGGGCGCCCCCGAGCCGTCGTACGACGTGTCGACGCCGACCCTGGAGACCGGGACCCTGACCCGGGTCGTCGAGCCCGTGCCCGGCGCCGTGCTGTCCGTCGCCCGCCTCGACGAGGGCGACACCGTCACTCTCCCCGGCGGCGCCTTCGTCCACGCCTACCTCGCGCGCGGCGCGCTGCTGCGCTCGAGCCTGGCCGAGCCGCTCGAGGAGGGCGACGCGTTCCGGTTCGTCGACGGGGGCCCGCACGAGGTGACGGCGGCGGTGCCGAGCGAGCTCCTGGTCTGGGTGTTCGACGCAGGCTGAGCCTGAGCCTGGATGCACCGACTGGCGGCGTGGCGAGCCTCACCAGGCCGGCCGTCCGGCAAGGCGCCACCGTTCGCTAGCGCGGACCGGGCGCCAGGACCGTCAACGCCCCCGGCAGGACCTCGACCAGTGCCGGCGCTCCGGCGCGACGCGGCAGGGCGCCGAGCGGCTCACCGTCACCTCCGACGGGTACGCCGGAGGCGCCCCGTGTGGTCGGGTCCGCCGCCACCTCGACGCGCCGACCGCGCAGCACGGTGACCTGGGGCAGGTCGACGTGCGCGCCGTCGTACACCTTCGGGAGCGAGCGCATCAGCGAGAGCTTGGACGCGGCCTCGATCACGACCACGTCGAGCAGCCCGTCGTCGAGGACGGCCGCGGGCGCGATCTTCATGCCCTTGCCGTAGTAGCAGGAGTTGGCGACCACGACGTTGGACGCGGCGTACTCCCCGACGACGCCGTCGACCGAGACCCGGTAGGTCGCGGGCTTGTAGCCGGCGAGGGCGCGGATCGCGGCATAGGGGTACTGGAGCTTGCGAGGCAGGCGGTGGGCGCCGTCCACGAGCTCGGCGGCACGCGCGTCGACGCCGCAGTAGACGGAGCCGGCGACCCGTCGGGGTGCGGCGCCGGGCAGCGTCCACTCGATCAGGTCGACGCGGCGCTCGAGGCCGGACAGGAGGACCGCGGCCTGCTCCTCGGCACCGTCGGGCAGGCCGAGCATCCGGGCGAAGTCGTTGCCGCGTCCGGCCGGCAGCACCCCCAGCACTCCTCCGGCGAGGGAGACCGAGCCGGCCAACGACGAGAGCATGCCGTCACCGCCGACGGAGACCACCACGTCGCCGCGCGCCACGGCCGCCTCGACGAGGTCCGCCATGGCCTGAGGCCCGGGCGAGTAGGTGACGTCCACGCGCGCCCCGGCGTCGCGGAGCAGGCGCGAGACAGGGAGCACCGCGCCGGGCGCGGCCCCGCCACCGGAGGCCGGGTTGACCAGGAAGGTGAAGGAGCGGGGGTCAGACATCGGCGGCATCGGGGATCAGCACTCCGGGATTGAGGATGCCGGTGGGATCGAGGTCGGCCTTGACCGCCCGCAGCACCGACGCACCGAGCTCGCCGATCTCCTGGGTCAGCCACGGCCGGTGGTCGGTCCCGACGGCGTGGTGGTGGGTGATCGTCGCACCCGCCGCCATCATGGCGTCGCTGGCGGCCGCCTTGGCCCGCAGCCACTGCGGGAGCGGGTCGTCGGCGCCTTTCGCCGCGATCGTGAAGTAGAGCGAGCAGCCGGTCTCGTAGACATGGCTGATGTGGCACAGCACGATCGCGCCGTCGCCGAGCTCTGCGGCGAGCGCGTCCTTGACCCCGGTGTAGAGCGGGTCGCGGTTGGACCAGAAGGTCGCGGTCTCCATCGTCTCGACGAGCACGCCGACGTCGAGCATCGCGTCACGCAGGTACGGCGCGCCGAAGCGGCCGTGCGCCCAGGCCTCGCCGGGCTCGGTGCCGAGCGGCGTACCCCCGAGGCCCTCGAGCACGGCGGTGACAGCGGCCTGCTTGGCGGCGACCGCCGCCGACTCCCCCTCGTAGCCGGTGATCATCAGGCAACCGGCCCCGGCGCCCCCGTTGTCAGTGCCAGCACTGCCGTCGCCGTCGCCGATCTCGTCGGGCCGGGCGAGGTTGATCGCGGTCTCGTTCTCGTCGGAGAGTCGGATCACGGTGGGCAGCAGGCCCGCCTGCGCGAGGGTGCGCATCGCCTCGGCCCCGGCGTCGAAGGACGACCAGCGCCAGCCCTCGTAGACCTTGACGGCCGGCAGTCGGCGCACCCGCACCGTGACGGCCGTGATCACCCCGAACGCGCCCTCCGAGCCGAGGATCAGCTGGCGCAGGTCGGGCCCGGCGGCATTCGCGGGGGCACTGCCGAGTCGCAGCTCGCCACGCGGCGTGGCCACGCGCAAGCCGACGACGAGCGCGTCGAAGCGGCCGTAGCCGGCGCTCGACTGGCCGCTCGACCGGGTCGCGGCGAAGCCGCCGATCGTGGCGTACTCGAACGACTGTGGATAGTGCCCCAGCGTCAGGCCGCGCTCGGCGAGCAGTGCCTCGGCCTCGGGTCCGCGCAGTCCGGGCTCGAGGATCGCGGTCATCGAGACCTCGTCGACGTCCAGCAGACCCTTCATCCGCACCAGGTCCAGCGAGATCAGTCCCGCGAAGCCGTCGCGCCGAGCCGCCAGCCCGCCGGTGACCGCCGTACCGCCCCCGAAGGGGACGACCGCGATCCGGTGCTCGACGGCCAGGGCGAGCACGGCGGCGATCTCGTCGTGCCCGGCAGGCCGTACGACGACGTCCGGGGCGTCGCCCAGGTCGCCGGCGCGCATCCGCAGCAGGTCGGGCGTGGACTTGCCGCGGGTGCGCAGGCGCCGGGTGGCGTCGTCGGTGAGCACGAACTCGTCCCCGACGACGGCGCGCAGGGCAACCACGAGGTCGTCGGCAAGTCCGCTCTCGGGGAGGGCGGGCTCGGCGAGGGCCGGTCTGTCGGCCAGCCCGAAGGCCAGCTCGACCAGCCCGCGGGCGGAGTCGGGCAGCGGGCCCGCCAGGGCCGGGTCGCCCCAGCGGGAAGGGTGCATCTCGGACTGGACGAAGGGCAGGGACGGCGATGTCGTCTGGCTCACGTGTTACAGTGTTACACATGACGTCACTTCGTCACAACCAGACGCCCGATCCGGGGCCGACCCGGGATCCCCGGGACCTCTACCTCGACGCCGCGCGCGCCTGCCTGCTCGACGTCGGCTGGCGTCGTACGACACTGACCGAGGTGGCTCGTCGAGCCGGCGTCTCGCGGATGACGATCTACCGCACCTGGGCCGACATGCCGCGACTGCTGGCCGACCTGATGACCCGCGAGTGGTCGGGCATCGTGGCGAGCGCGGTGGCCGACCAGGACGACACCCTGCCGCGCGTGGAGCGCCTGGTCAGCGCCATCACCGCGACGGTGCGCGCCCTGCGCGCCAACGAGCTGTTCGTCCGCATCGTCGAGCTGGACCCCGAGCTGATCCTGCCCTACCTGCTCTCGCGTCGCGGGCGCTCGCAGGACCTCATCCTCGACGTCGTCGAGCGTGAGATCCTCGCCGGCCAGGCCGCCGGGGAGGTGCGCCCGGGCAGCCCGAGCAGCATCGCCCGCGGAGTGCTGCTCGCCGCCCACGGCTTCGTCCTCTCCGCGCACACGATGGTGGACGGGCAGGTGAGCGAGCAGGACGTCGAGAGCGAGCTCGCACACCTCCTGACGAGAGGACTGCTGCCGTGAGCGGCTCCCCCACCTCCCCCACCTCCCGCATCACCCCCGGCCTCGCGGCGGCCCCGAGCGAGGTCGACCTCGTCGTGATCGGTCTCGGCGTCACCGGCGCCGGCGTCGCCCTGGACGCGGCCACCCGCGGCCTGTCGGTGCTCGCCGTCGACGCCCACGACCTCGCCTTCGGCACCTCGCGCTGGTCCTCCAAGCTCGTGCACGGCGGCCTGCGCTACCTCGCCAACGGCCAGGTCGGCGTCGCCCACGAGAGCGCCGTAGAGCGCGGCATCCTCATGGAGGTCACCGCGCCGCACCTCACCCGCGCGATGCCGTACGTCGTGCCGTTCACGTCGTCGACGGGCCGGGCGCAACAGCTGCTGACCCGCGCCGGGATGCGCGCCGGCGACCTGCTGCGCCGCGGAGCCCGCACGTCACCCGACACCCTGCCGCCACCGCGGCGGCTGTCCACGACCGAGCTCCTCGCCATGGCGCCCCCACTCCGCTCCGCGGGCCTGACGGGCGGCACGCTGTCGTGGGACGGTCAGCTCGAGGACGACGCCCGGCTGGTCACCACGATCGCGCGCACCGCCGCGGCCCACGGAGCGCACGTCCGCACCCGCGCGCGGGTGCTGAGCGCCACCGGCACCCGGGTCGACCTGCGCGACGAGCTGACCGGCGCCACGCACACCGTCACGGCGCGCGCGGTCGTCAACGCGACCGGCGTCTGGGCCGGCGACTTGGTCGACGAGGTGCGCCTGCGCCCCAGCCGCGGCACCCACCTGGTGCTGCGGGCCGAGACCCTGCCCGGCCTCACGACTGCGGTCTTCGCGCCGGTCCCGGGGTCGACCAGCCGCTTCGTCATGGTGCTCCCCCAGCCCGACGGCACGCTCTACGTCGGCCTCACCGACGAGCCCGTCGAGGGCCCGATGCCCGACGTACCGACGCCCTCGGAGTCCGAGATCGGCTTCCTGCTCGACGTCGTCTCGGCCTCGTTCACACGCCCGCTGCACCGCTCGGACGTCGTCGGCGCGTTCGCCGGGCTGCGTCCCTTGCTCGACACCGGCGCCGACGGCTCCACGTCCGACCTCTCCCGCCGCCACGCCGTCCTCACCAGTCGCACCGGGGTGGTGACCGTCGTTGGCGGCAAGCTCACGACGTACCGCCGGATGGCGCAGGACGCGGTCGACGCGGCCACCACCGCGGCCGGGCTGACGACCCGCGCCTGCCGGACCGCGACCCTCCCCCTGCTCGGCGCTGCACCTCGCGCCGAGCTGGCCGCGCTCGAGCTGCCGACGCGTCTGGTGCGTCGCTACGGCATCGACGCCGCGCTGGTGCTGTCGAACGCGCGCGACGTGACCGGACTGGACGACGACGCGCTGCTGGCCCCCGTCTCCGACCGCGTGCCGGTGACCCTCGCCGAGCTGGTCTTCGGGGTCACTCACGAGGGGGCGGCGGACGTCGACGACCTGCTGGACCGGCGCACCCGCATCGGCCTCGTCCCGGCCGATCGCGACGCCGCACGACCGGCTGCCGAGCACGCCCTCGCCACGGTCCGCGCGCAGGCGCGGTCCCGCACCGGTCAGCCTCCGAGCGGCAGCTCGGCGACGGTCTCGTAGCGCGGACGACCCCGCGGACCCTCACCGAGGTGGGAGGCCACCAGCGCGACCCGGTCGACGGTCCAGGCGGGCCCCTCGTAGGCGTCGAGGACCCGAAGCCAGCGCGTGGCTTCGGTCGGGTGGCCCAGGCGAGCGACCGTGAGGTGCGGGCGGAAGCGCCGGCCGTCGACCGGGACCCCCGCCCGACCGGCAGCGGCTCGCGCCCCGGTCGCCAGGCGGTCGAGCTCGGTACGGTCCTCGAACGTCAGGTCGAGGCCGGCGTACAGGACCCGAGCGTGGGCCGGGTCCGGAAAGGCCCCACCACCGGCGATGCGGACGGGGAACGCCGGGCGGCGGGCGGCTGCGCGGGCCAGGCCCTCCTCGAGGTCCTCGACGGCGTGGTCGGAGACCGACGCGAGGAAGGCCAGCGTCACGTGCAGCTGCTCGGGCGGCGACCACCGGAAGAATCCGTGCTCCCGTCGTGGTTCGAGGAAGGCGTCGAGGTCCTCGACGACCTCCTCGGGCGGCACGATCGCCGCAAACATCCTGGTGCCCTTCTGTCGACCTCTCGCTGGCCCTCCTCCCCGACTCATGCCACCAGTGTGGGCGTCGCACGCGATTGCGAGCCAGGGATTTCAGCCGATGCGCGTGCCGAGGAGGGAGCCCACGAGGAAGGTGACCAGCATCGCGAACAGGCCGCCGGCCATGTTGCGCACGACGGCCCTGCCGGGCGGCGCCTCGCCCAGTCGCGCACTGACGAATCCGGTCAGCGCGAGGGCTGCCGTGACCGCCACGATGGTCACCCAGACGCGTGCCGAGGCAGCGATGAGGCTGATGATGAGCAGGGGCAGGAGGGCGCCCAGCGTGAAGGAGATCATCGATGCCCAGGCCGCGGCCCAGGGGCTGGTGAGCTCGTCGGGGTCCAGCCCCAGCTCGGCCTCGGCGTGCGCCCGGAGGGCGTCGTGGGCAGTCAGCTGCTGGGCGACCTCGAGAGCCAGGTCGGCGTCCAGGCCCTTGCCGGTGTAGATGTCGGCGAGCTCGGCCAGCTCGTCGTCGGGGTCGTCACGCAGCTCGCGACGCTCCTTGGCCAGCAGCGCCCTCTCGGAGTCGCGCTGCGTGGAGACCGAGACGTACTCGCCGGCCGCCATGCTCATCGCGCCGGCCACGAGCCCGGCGACACCGGCCACGACGATGGCGCTGCGGTCGGTGGTGGCGCCGGCGACGCCGACCACGATGCCGGCGGTCGAGACGATGCCGTCGTTGGCGCCCAGGACCCCCGCGCGCAGCCAGTTGAGTCGACTCGCCACGCCCTCGTGGTGCGGCTCGTCGGCGTGCGGCCCGATGTCCTCGGGGTGGACGGGGTCGCCCACGGGCTCGGTGGTCTCGCTGGTCATGGCCTGATCGTGGACCGGTCCGCTGGTGCGATCAAGCAAGGCGAGGCTGCGCTGCCACGCGGCCATCTGCGACGGCGACGGGGCGGCGACGGGAGGACGACGGCGGCACCGGTCCGATCGACCAGTTCTGCACGAGCCTGCCGCTCCCCGGCCTGTGCCCCTGACCGGGGGACGCTCAGGTCGGCTCAGGCCGTGAGGGGACCGGCCGCCACCGCGTCGTCGTGCGCGACGTGCGGCGACGAGGTGCGCAGACCCAGCACGCCGGCTGCGAGGCAGGCCAGGATGACGGCCAGGGAGAACCACGGGAAGACGGCGTCGAGGCCCCAGGTCGTCGCGGCCCAGCCGGCGACGATCGTCGGCACGGCCATCGCGCCGTAGGCGAGCACGTAGTAGGCCGACATCACCGAGCCGCGGTGGTCGGGCGGCACGACGTGGCCGAGGTGGCGCAAGGATCCGCCGAAGGCCAGCCCGAAGGTCAGCCCCATCAGGACGGCGACGGCGCACACCTCCCAGGCACGGCCGCTGTCGAGGGCGAGCACGCTCAGCCCCAGGGTGATCGCCATCCCGAAGTCACCGGCGATCGCCGCGCGACGCGCCTCGATCCGACCGAACACCGCCTGGCTCACCGCCGCCGACCCGGCCATGGTGGCGACGACCGCCCCACCGAAGACGATGCTCTCGATCCCGGTCGACACCCCGGCGAACGTCGGGAAGAGCGAGAGGTAGACCCCCAGCACCGACCACGAGGCCATCACGCCGAGGACGGAGAAGCGGAAGTCCACCGCGATCTCCGGGGGCACCTGCGGCCTGCTGATCCGCAGCCGAGCGCCGGCGGCGCCGGTGCGCGCACCGTGGGGCTCCTGCATCGCGAGCACGCCGACGAGGAGTACCAGCACGACGACACCCACGACGGCGTACGGCGTGACGAACGGGGCCGGACCCAGGTCGGCGAGCACCGCGGCGCTCAGGATCGTGGCGGCCATCCCGACGTTGAACATGATCCCGGTCAGCTGACCGGTGCGGGCCCCGTCGTGGGGGCGCAGGTCGAGCAGGGCCGCGCTGCCCGCCACGACCGCCGTACCGACCGCAGCGCCGTGCAGGGTGCGCGCGACGAAGAGGGCGGCCACTCCCTGGGCGGTCATGAAGATGACGAGCCCGAGGAGCATCGTGACGGCGGCGCCGACGAGCAGCGGCTTGCGGCCGTACTTGTCGGAGGCGCGCCCGGCCATCAGCACGGCCCCGAGGGCGGCGAAGGCGTAGGCGGCGAAGACCAGCGTGGTCGTCAGCGGCGCCAGGCCCCAGCGCTCCTCGTAGAGGCCGTACAGCGGGGCCGGCGCTCCGGAGACTCCCAGGGAGACGGCGAGCAGGGTGATCACGAGCGGGTAGGCCCAGGCCTGCTCGGGCCGGTCGCGACCCCCTGGTCGCGAGGGCGCGGCC
>NZ_JAPYPS010000090.1 GCF_029937575.1 Nocardioides sp. | reverse complement strand
GTCAAGGACACCGAAGGTGCCGCGAAGCGGGCGCCGCAGGCGATCCTTGACGGCGAGACCCGGTCGACTACGCGCGCGGGCGCCACACCCACCACGAAGAGGGGTCGACGACGCGCGCGGGCGCCACACCCACCACGAAGAGGGGTCGACTACGCGCGAGCACCTCACCCACCCGAGACACGGGCCACCCAGCAACGCACCGTCCCACCACGATCACCCCCGGCGAAGGGTCGCGCAGTAGCCTGACGACATGAGCACCCCGATCAGTCTCGGCATGCCCGAAGCACCTCCGCCGGTGCTCGCCCCGCGACGTCAGACCCGGCAGATCAAGGTCGGCAGCGTCGGCGTCGGCAGCGACTCGCCGGTCTCGGTCCAGTCGATGACCACGACTCTCACCTCCGACGTCAACTCCACCCTGCAGCAGATCGCCGAGCTCACCGCGACCGGCTGCGACATCGTGCGCGTGGCGTGCCCGAGCCAGGACGACGCCGACGCGCTCCCGGAGATCGCGCAGCACTCGCAGATCCCGGTGATCGCCGACATCCACTTCCAGCCGAAGTACGTCTACGCGGCCATCGACGCCGGGTGTGCCGCCGTACGCGTCAACCCCGGCAACATCCGCAAGTTCGACGACCAGGTCAAGCAGATCGCGGCGGCCGCCAAGGACCGTGGGACGTCGATCCGGATCGGGGTCAACGCCGGGTCGCTGGACCCGCGCCTGCTCGAGAAGCACGGCAAGGCGACCCCCGAGGCGCTCGTCGAGTCGGCGGTGTGGGAGGCGGGCCTCTTCGAGGAGCACGACTTCCACGACTTCAAGATCTCGGTCAAGCACAACGACCCCGTCGTGATGGTGCGCGCCTACGAGCTGCTCGCCGAGGCGGGTGACTGGCCGCTCCACCTCGGCGTCACCGAGGCCGGACCGGCCTTCCAGGGCACGATCAAGTCCGCCACCGCCTTCGGTGCGTTGCTGAGCAAGGGCATCGGCGACACCATCCGGGTCAGCCTCTCGGCGCCGCCGGTCGAGGAGGTCAAGGTCGGCATCCAGATCCTGCAGAGCCTCAACCTGCGTCCGCGCAAGCTCGAGATCGTCTCCTGCCCCAGCTGTGGTCGTGCCCAGGTCGATGTCTACAAGCTCGCCGAGGAGGTCACCGCCGGCCTGGACGGCCTCGAGGTGCCCCTGCGGGTCGCCGTGATGGGCTGCGTGGTCAACGGGCCGGGGGAGGCCCGCGAGGCCGACCTCGGCGTGGCCTCCGGCAACGGCAAGGGACAGATCTTCGTCAAGGGCGAGGTCATCAAGACCGTGCCCGAGTCGCAGATCGTGGAGACCCTGATCGAGGAGGCGATGCGGATCGCCGAGGGCATGGAGGCGGTCGAGGGCAGCGCCGCCGACGTGAGTGTGTCCTAGGAGGGCCTAGCAGGTCGTAGCGGGAACAGCGGCGACTACTAGGCTGCGCCACGTGCCAGCCAGCCGTCACGGAATCAGGGTGTTGGGCACGCCCGACCTCGAGGACTTCCTCACCCTGGCCAACCGTGACCCCGTCGCCAACGTGTTCGCCCTCTACCGGGCCCGCACGACCAGCCTCGAGCCGCGCTGGCTCGGTGGTGAGATGTGGGGCCGGTTCGACAACGGCAGGCTCGTCGCGGCCTGCCACGTCGGAGCCAACCTGGTGCCGATCGGCTGCGACGTCGATGACGCGCGAGCCTTCGCCGAGCGGGCGCTGACCCGCAGCCGCACCTGCACCACGATCGTGGGCCCGCACGAGCCCGTGCGGGCGTTCTGGAACGCCGTGGCCGGGACCTGGGGACGCCCCCGCGACACCCGCTGGATGCAGCCCCACCTGGTGATCTCCGAGGACCCGCAGATCGCAGGCGACCCGCTGGTGCGCCGTACGGATCGCAACGACCTCTCGCTGGTCTACCCGGCCTGCGTGGCGATGTACTCCGAGGAGGTCGGGGTCTCCCCGGAGGCCGGCGGCACGACCGACCTCTACCGCGCGCGGGTCACCCAGCTGATGACGCGGGGGTGGTCGTTCGCCCGCTTCGAGGGCGGCAAGCTGATCTTCAAGGCCGAGGTCGCGTGTGCGACCGCCGAGGTCGCCCAGATCCAAGGGGTCTGGGTGCCTCCCGAACGGCGTGGGGAGGGGCTTGCGGTGCGCGGGATGGCCTCGGTGGTCCGGCTGGTGCGCAAGGAGATCGCCCCGACCGTGTCGCTCTACGTCAACGAGTGGAACCAGCCGGCCCGCCGGGCCTACCGTCGGGTGGGCTTCAAGGAGACCCAGCGCTTCTCGACGATCATGTTCTGAGCGTGGCTCCAGGATGAGTCGGACCGGGCCGCCGGCGGCGCGTGCGTAGGATCCGCGCCATGAGCATGGAGCGCAGCACCAGGGTCCTGGCCGGCATCTTCGCGGTGAGCGGGGTCGTCCACCTCGTCAAGCCCCAGGCCTACGAGATGATCATGCCGGAGTGGGTGCCGGCCCACCGCGAGGTCATCCTCGGCAGCGGGGTGGCCGAGATCGCGCTGAGCGCGGGCCTGCTGGTCCCGAAGACCCGACGGCTCGCCGGATGGGGGAGCCTGGCGCTGCTCCTCGGCGTCTACCCCGCCAACGTGAAGATGGCGACCGACTCCTTGGCGACCAGGAACACCGGCTTCAAGGTGGTCGCCCTCGCACGGCTCCCGCTGCAGTGGCCGATGATCCGATCGGCGCTCAAGGCCGCCCGCGGCTGATCCGCACGGCCGGCCGCCGGGGTCAGCCGGCCAGCGCGGTGACCAGGTTGGCGCGGACGGCTGTCATCCGCTTGCGGTTGGCACCGAGGTCGGAGCCGGCGTACGGCACGGACTCGGAGCGGAAGTGCACCATGCTGTCCTCGGCGTCGACCTCGAACTCGACCGTGTCCTTCCAGCGGATCACCTTGGTCTTGAAGATCGCCTTGACGTAGGCGCCGTCGTCCTCGACGACCGAGGTGCGCGGGAACTCGGCGATGACCTTCATCACCGCAGTCTTGGCCGACTCCGCGGTGCCGGTGAACGGCACCGGCTCCATGGCGCAGTACTTCTGGGTGTCCAACGTCGAGACACACTTCTGCGAGCCTTCGGGGCACGGGGTGATGCGCTTGACGGGCATGGTGATCCTCCGGGTTGCGGATCGCTCGTGGTGACGACCTCGGTCGTGAACGCTACCTGGCCGAGC
Source organism: Nocardioides sp. (assembly GCF_029937575.1). Lineage (GTDB taxonomy): Bacteria > Actinomycetota > Actinomycetes > Propionibacteriales > Nocardioidaceae > Nocardioides. The sequence goes on along the minus strand of NZ_JAPYPS010000090.1, from coordinate 8,510 downwards.
GGCTGAACAGCGGCTCCTTCGCCGAGACCATGGGTCGGTACATCGGGGTCGGCCGGAGGCCCGAGGCGCGCTCGCAGTCGCCGGCGGAGCAGCGCACGGTGGCGGCCTTCCTCTTCGCGTTGGCCTCGAGGAGCAGGTCGGTGTCGCTCTCCCACCAGATCGCCCCGAAGAACCCGCCCACCCTGTACGACGCGAGCAGGCGCCCGCGGACCTTGCGCTCGGAGACCCGGTTGGGGCCGAGTCCGTCGGCGAGGATGTAGGTGTTGACCATCCGCTTGCCGTCCGGCGAGAAGTGCAGGACGGCTTCTTCGCAGGAACGCCAGATCTTCTTCTTCGGCCTGGTCAGCGGCGCCACGACCGTGCAGCCGCCGTCGTAGGGGTCGCCGGTGAAGAGTGCCATCCGGTTGCTGCTGACGTCGGCGCGGTAGACCGGTCTCCTGGTGATGGTGGTCCGGGTGCCGGTGGTCCAGTCGAAGTCGGTCGCGCCCTTCTCGAAGCTGGCCACGATCAGGTGATCGCCGTCGAGGTCCAGCAGGCTGGGGTAGCCACGGAAGCCGCCGCCGGACCCGAGCAGCTCGCCGTCCACGGCCGAGCGGACGTCGATGGAGGTACGCCGGGCGATCTTGTCGAGGACCGCGATCGTGGAGCCGTCGTCGGAGAGCAGCACCTGCTCCGGGCTGCTCCGGACCAGCCTGACCTCCTCGGCGCCCGGTTGGACTCGGACGACTCGGAACCGCTCCTTGCGCAGCACCTGCACGACGTAGGCGTCGCCCGAGGTGCCGAGCAGGAAGCGCTGCTTGCCGCGCACCTTCAGGCTGACGTCGCCGTCGACGACCCGCTTGCCCTCGATGTGCGGCCCGCGCACGTCGTCGCCCCGATCGAGCCTCCTGGGGTTCACCGAGACGGTGTCTCCCGCGGCGGCGGCCTGCGGCAGGGGCGCGAGCGTGGCGATCAGGGCGGCGGCGCACGCGGCGCCGATGGTCTTCTTCACGTGAAGTCTCCCGAGTGTCGAGGTCCGGCCCAGCGTGACAGGTGGCCGGGCGTACATCTGGTTGACGCAACCGGGAACTCGTTGGTTGCACTCCCGGGGTCACAAGTAGCCTCGCCCCATGATCATGAGGATGTCGAGCCTGTTCGTGCGGACCCTGCGAGACGACCCCGCGGACGCCGAGGTGCCGAGTCACCGGCTGCTGGTGCGCGCCGGCTACATCCGACGGGCTGCTCCGGGCATCTACACCTGGCTGCCGCTGGGCCTGCGGGTGCTGCGACGGATCGAGGGGATCATCCGCGACGAGATGGACCAGATGGGGGCCCAGGAGCTCTCTTTCCCCGCTCTGCTGCCCCGCGAGCCCTACGAGGCCACCAACCGGTGGACCGAGTACGGCGCCGGCCTCTTCCGGCTGCAGGACCGCAAGGGCGGTGACTACCTGCTCGGGCCCACGCACGAGGAGATGTTCACGCTCGTCGTCAAGGACCTCTACTCATCCTACAAGGACCTGCCCCTGTCGATCTACCAGATCCAGACGAAGTACCGCGACGAGGCGCGTCCCCGGGCCGGGCTCCTGCGTGGGCGCGAGTTCATCATGAAGGACTCCTACTCCTTCGACGTCGACGACGCCGGTCTGGAGGAGAGCTACGCCAAGCACCGCGACGCCTACATCCGGATCTTCGACCGGCTCGGGTTCGAGTACGTCATCGTCAAGGCGACGTCGGGAGCCATGGGCGGCTCGAAGTCCGAGGAGTTCCTTGCGCGCGCAGACGTCGGGGAGGACACCTACGTGCGCTGCACCGCGTGCGACTACGCCGCGAACGTCGAGGCGGTCCAGGTCCGGGCGCCCCGGCCCGTGCCGTACGACGACGTTCCCCCCGCGCATGCGGAGCAGACGCCCGACACCCCCACGATCGCGACCCTCGTGGACCACCTCAACGAGGCACTTCCCCGCGACGACCGGCCCTGGGCGGCCGGCGACACGCTCAAGAACGTGCTCGTGATGCTCAAGCACCCCGATGGCACCCGCGAGCCGCTCGCGATCGGCGTGCCCGGCGACCGTGAGGTGGACCAGAAGCGGATGGAGGGCCAGCTCGAGCCCATCGAGGTCGAGCCCTTCGACGAGAAGGCCTTCGCCGAGCACCCCGGCCTGGTCAAGGGCTACATCGGGCCCGGTGCGCTGGGGGAGAAGAGCCCGTCCGAGATCCGCTACCTCGTCGACCCTCGGGTGGTCGAAGGCACCCGTTGGGTGACCGGCGCCGACGTGGCGGGCAGCCACGTGATCGACCTCGTCGCCGGTCGCGACTTCACGCCCGACGGCACCATCGAGGCAGCCGAGGTCCGTGACGGGGACGCCTGCCCCAGCTGCGAGGCGGGGACGCTCGAGTCGGCGCGCGGGATCGAGATGGGTCACATCTTCCAGCTCGGGCGCAAGTACGCCGACGCGCTCGACCTCAAGGTCCTCGACGTCAACGGCAAGCTCGTCACGGTCACCATGGGCTCCTACGGCATCGGCCCCTCGCGTGCCGTGGCCGCGATCGCCGAGGGCACCCTCGACGACAGCGGGCTGTGCTGGCCCCGCAACATCGCGCCGGCCGACGTACACCTCCTCGCCGCGGGCAAGGACGACGACCTCTACACCACCGCGGAGGAGATCGCCCGTGAGCTGGAGTCCGCCGGCGTGCAGGTCCTCTACGACGACCGTCGCGGGAAGATCAGCCCTGGCGTGAAGTTCAAGGACGCCGAGCTGATCGGGGTGCCCACCATCGTCGTCGTCGGCAAGAGCCTGGGCGAGTCCGGCACGGTCGAGGTCAAGGACCGGCGCACCGGCGAGCGCGAGGACGTGGCCGTCGACGGCGTCGTCGACCACCTGGTGGCCCTGGTCCGTTCGTGAGCTCTACGAGCGGCGGCATCGACGCGGTCATCTTCGACTGGGGCGGCACCCTGACCCGGTGGCACGACATCGACTTCCACGCCGAGTCGCTGGCCCTGGCGCAAGCAGTCGTCGATGCCGAGCACGACCTGGAGGTCTCCCGGGACCTGCTGCACCGGGCCGGGTCGACGATATGGGGTCGCAGCCGGGACCATCAGCAGAGCTCGACGGTGGCCGACCTCTTCACCGAGGCGGGGCTCAGCCACGATCCCGACCTGCTCGAGGCCTACTACGCCTTCTGGGAGCCGCACACGGCGACCGATCCAGAGGTGGCGCCGTTGTGGCAGGGCCTGCGTGATCGCGGGATCAAGGTGGGGGTGTTGTCCAACACGATCTGGCCGCGCGCGGTACACGAGGGCTACTTCCGTCGCGACGGGGTCGACCACCTCATCGACGGTGCCGTCTACTCCAGCGAGATCGCCTGGACCAAGCCGTCGTCGCGGGCCTTCGGCGCGGCCATGGACGCCGTGGGGGTGAGCGACCCGGCGCGCTGCGTCTACGTGGGGGACCGACTCTTCGACGACGTCTGGGGCTCCCAGAACGCCGGACTGCTCGCCATCCACGTCCCGCACAGCGCGATTCCCGTCGAGCAGGTCGGCCACACCGAGGGGGAGCCCGACGCCGTGGCGCACACCCTTTCCGACGTGCTCGCGATCGTGGACGGCTGGTGCTGATCGTGCGGACGTCGGTTGCAGGTTCGTGCATCGCACAAACCTGGCCCAGCACGACGTTCGCCGCCAGGCGCCGCGGGCCGCAATAGTTCCGGGATCGAGCCGACTATCCGGCGGCTCGTCCTCTCCTGGAAGGGCATCACGTCGATGCGTCTCACACTCTCGGGCACCCTGGCCGCCACCGCGGCAGGGGCACTGGTGGTCGCTCTCGCTCCCACCTCCCCGGCCTCCGCCATGACTCCCGCCGGCGACCCCGGCGCGATGGCCGCCCCGACCACCGGGGTGGAGCAGGAGTGCTTCACCCCCGACGACGACCTCGTCGCCTCCGCGCGCGGCGGGCAGGCGCACGACCACCGCAGCGTCTCGGCCAAGCAGCAGCGCCGGATCGAGGCGCGGACCGAGCGGATCCTGGCGGCCAAGGGTGGGAACGGCAAGGGCAAGCCCGGTGGTGGCGGTGGTGGCGGTGGCGCCGTCCAGGTGGGAGGCGTCATCCCCGTCTACGTGCACGTGATGGCCGCGAGCAACGGTGCCGGGGACGTCTCCGACGCCCAGATCGCCGCCCAGGTCGACGTGCTCAACGCCACCTACGCGGGCCAGGAGTCGTCAGCGGCACCGGACACGTCCTTCAGCTTCACCCTCGCCGGCACCGACCGCTTCTACAACAACACCTGGCACCAGGACGGTGCGAGCAGCAAGTACCGCAAGGCGACGCGCCAGGGTGGCGCCGACGCCCTCAACGTCTGGCTCGTCGATTTCGACTACCTGGGGGTGGCGACCTTCCCGTGGGACTACGCCCGCAACGGCGGCATCGACGGAGTGCGCGTCCAGTACGACTCCCTGCCCGGTGGCGGGATCCCCGACTACGACCTGGGGAAGACCGCCACGCACGAGGTCGGACACTGGTTGGGGCTCTACCACACCTTCCAGGGCGGTTGCACGAGCACCAACGACGAGGTGTCCGACACGCCGGCCCAGAGCAGCCCGACCAGCGGCTGCCCCGAGGGTCGCGACTCCTGCTCGCTGCCCGGCCTGGACCCCATCCACAACTACATGGACTACAGCTTCGATGCCTGCTACGACCGGTTCTCCGCCGGCCAGAGCACCCGGATGTCGGAGATGTTCAGCGCCTACCGAGCCTGATCGGGCGGGCCGGGACTCGTGCCAGGCCTGCTCGACACGGGCTGCAGGTATTTGCAATGCATCTTTGTGATGGGTCCTGGGTAGAGCCCTGAGGGCCAGGGGTGTTGCAGACTCATGCACAGAGGGAATCCCCTCCGGGCCCCACCCGGATCCCTCGCCCGGCCTGTCCCTTGGCCACAGCGGTCCGCGTACTCGTCCCCTCCGGGGAGCATCTCGGGAGTTCCCCGGAGGACGAGTACGCGGACCGGCCTGGTTGGGGCTCTCCGGCGACAGGCGCCGGGGGTCAGCGACCGGGCAGCGGCCGTGGTCGGCCGCCCAGGGCGATCTCGCGCAGGGCGACCTCGATGAGGGTGTCCACGGCGAAGCGACGCTCGGCCGTCGGGCTGCTCGCCACGAGGAAGCCGTACGTCGCCGCGCACGAGCGCTCGACCTGCAGCGCCTGGCGCCGGACCCGAGCCGGCTGACCCTGCACGTCGGCGATGTCGTACGACGCCGCGGCAGCCACGGGCTCACCGTCGACGTCGCGCACGCGGGCCACCAGGTCGTCGCGACGTGCACGGTGCGCCCCGTAGGCGTCGCGCAGCAACGCGGCGAGCTCCGGCTCGGCCGACTGGGAGGTCTGCGCCCCGAGGTAGCCGATCACGAAGACGGCGGCCTGCTCGGCGGCCAAGGTGTCCTGCAACGCGTCGAGATAGGTCACAGGAACGCTCGTTCCTGGGCGACGCCGGCCGCCATCGAGGCGAGCAGCAGCGCGAGGGCCCCGCTGTCGGCCTCGACGCTGTCGCGCACGAGCTGTTGCTGGAGGCGGTTCTCCAGGCGCCCGAGTCGCGCCAGGACCCGCTCCTGCTTCGGCTCGGCGGCGATCGTCAGGGCCGGGACCTCGACCAGGCCGCCCAGCTCGGCGGCGTGACGGGCGTGCAGCCGCTCGAGGCTGCGTAGCTGTCCGGCCAGGGGTCGGTGGGCGCGGCGGTTGGCCTTGACCTGAGCGTGCGCGCGAGAGATCTCGGTCAGCACCAGCGCGACGAGCTCGGTGTCGGGATCAGCCGTCGGCGACGGGCCGGGCCCGCCCTGCCCGGCTCGGGGCGCCTGCGAGCGACGACCCATCGGCGTACCGATGGGTGGCGCGGAGGCGTCTGGCTCGCTGGAGCAGCCGGCACCCCCGAGGACGACCAGTCCCAGGCCCAGCGCTGCGCGTCTGCTGGTGCGTGTGGTGGGACGGGGTCGCGACACGCCGCAGAGACTACGGGGCGCCGGGCGGGCCGGGGCGACGAGGCAGGGCCGAGGTGGGCCAGGTCGCAGCGTGGATGGCAAGGAGTGGTCCGCGACACCGGTAGGGTGGTCCTTCGCTCGACCACAACAGCACAGGAGGTCCCGGATGTCCGCCGTAGACGGCTTGACCAGTCGCATCCAGAGCGAGGTGAGTGCGCCGCTGACCGCCCTGGGCCTGGATCTCGAGGCGGTGGAGCTGACTCCCGCCGGCAAGCGCCGGGTGCTGCGGATCGCGGTCGACCAGGACGGTGGGGTCTCGATGGATGACGTGGCCGCGGCCACGCGCGCGGTCAACCAGGTGCTCGACGAGAGCGACGTCATGGGCGAGCAGGCGTACACGCTCGAAGTGACGTCGCGTGGCGTCGACCGCCCCCTGACCATGCCGCGCCACTGGCGGCGCAACGCCGACCGGCTGGTGAAGGTGACCCTGACCGACGGCTCGTCCATGACGGGTCGGATCGGCGACAGCGGCGAGGAGACGGTCGTGGTGGAGGTCTCGGGCGTCGAGAAGCTGGTCGCCTACGACGACATCGCCCGCGCCCTGGTGCAGGTCGAGTTCAACCGCAAGACCACCGCCGCCTCCTCGGACCTCGACGACGCCGAGGAGATGGGCGACGACCTGGACGACGAACTGGACGACGATCTCGACGGCGACAACGACGGCGACATCGACGGCGAAGAGACGGAGAAGCACTGATGGACATCGACCTCAACATCCTGCGCATGCTGGAGCGCGAGAAGGAGATCTCCTTCGACGTGCTCGTCGAGGCGATCGAGCAGGCTCTGCTCACCGCCTACCAGAAGTCGCCGGGAGCCCAGGACAAGGCGCGTGTCGAGCTCAACCGCAAGAGCGGTCACGTCACCGTGATGGCCGCCGAGGTCGACGGCGAGGGCGAGGTCGTCGGTGAGTACGACGACACGCCCGCAGGCTTCGGCCGGATCGCAGCGACCACGGCCAAGCAGATCATGATGCAGCGGCTGCGCGACGCCGAGGACGAGGCGAAGTTCGGGGAGTTCTCCGGCAAGGAGGGCGACCTGATCTCCGGGGTCATCCAGCAGGGCCGCAACCCTGACGACGTCCTGGTCGACCTCGGACGCCTCGAGGCGATCCTGCCGGTCAGCGAACGCGTCCCCGGCGAGAGCTACGCCCACGGCACGCGCATCAAGTGCCTGGTGCTCTCCGTGCGCAAGGGGATGCGTGGCCCGCAGGTCACCCTGACCCGTTCGCACCCCAACCTGGTGCGCAAGCTGTTCTCGCTCGAGGTCCCCGAGATCGCCAACGGCCAGGTCGAGATCGCCGGAATCGCCCGAGAGGCCGGTCACCGGTCCAAGATCGCGGTGGCTCCGGCCGTGTCCGGGGTCAACGCCAAGGGCGCCTGCATCGGCCCGATGGGTCAGCGCGTGCGCAACGTGATGTCGGAGCTGAACGGCGAGAAGATCGACATCGTGGACTGGTCCACCGACCCCGCCAAGCTCGTCGCCAGTGCGCTGTCGCCGGCGCGGGTGTCGAGCGTGGAGATCATCGACCTCGCCGCCAAGTCTGCCCGCGTGGTCGTCCCGAGCTTCCAGCTGTCGTTGGCGATCGGCAAGGAGGGGCAGAACGCGCGCCTCGCCGCCCGACTCACGGGCTGGCGCATCGACATCCACGGCGATGAGGAGGGCTGAACCGGTCCACCTCGCCGCCCGGTTCGGTGATCCGACCCGGGTTGGCTAGACTGCAGGACGGTGGTTCACCAGATGACGTCTCCTCAGCGAGCGGACCCGGTCCGTACGTGCGTGGGGTGTCGGAAGCGGGCCGCCAAACGCGAGTTGTTGCGGGTGACCGCCGGCTCGGATGCGCACGGCCGAGCGGCCGCCGTACCCGATCCGACAGCCACCGCACCCGGTCGCGGGGCGCACCTGCACCCCTCGGTCGCGTGCTACGACCTCGCCGTACGACGGAAGGCCTTCGGTCGGGCGCTACGCGTCTCGACGGGGATCTCCGCCGCACCGGTGGGGGACTACCTCACCAGCGTCACCAGCACGGCCTCAGAAGCGTGACCAGCACCATCAACCATCCATCACCCACCAGGGAACTGGAGCAGTAGCTCATGAGCACTCGATGAGTATTTCCCGATGAGTTTGCACCACCACTGAGGCTCGATCACGCCCCATCACGGACGCGGGTCGAGCCAGAAGGAGAATTGTGGCCAAGACCCGAGTCCACGAACTCGCCAAGGAGTTCGGAGTCGAGAGCAAGTTTGTTCTCGAGAAGTTCAAGGAGATGGGGGAGTTCGTCAAGTCGGCGAGCTCCACCGTCGAGCTCCCTGCGGAGATGCGCTTCCGCAAGGAGGTCGGAGAGTCGCTGAAGAACGCGGCTCCCGCTGCACCGGCGGCCGAGACCCCGGCCCCCAAGCCGACGGCCAAGAAGACCGCCGCCAAGCCGGGCCCCAAGCCCGGCCCCAAGCCGGCTGCCCCGGAGCCGGAGGCCCCCGCGGCTCCCGAGCCCGTGGCCGAGAGGGCGCCGGCC
>NZ_JAPYPS010000001.1:8164-170483 GCF_029937575.1 Nocardioides sp. | reverse complement strand
CGCCGCAGGCGATCCTTGACGGCGAGACCCGGTCGACTACGCGCGCGGGCGCCACACCGACCCGAAGAACAGGTCGAGACGAGGAGCGCGGCGCCGCACCAACCCCGAAGAACAGGTCGAGAAGAGGGGCGCGGGAGCCCCACCAATCCCGTAGAACGGGTCGACCCCGCGGAACGTAGGATCGCCGGGTGAACCCCCGCCACCGTCGCCTGATCATCCCGCTGGCACTGGTGGCCCTGCTCCTGGTCGTGGTGATCGCTGCGGTGACGCGGTGACCCGCCCGCTGGCGGAGGTCCTCGGCGAAGTGCGCGGCCACCTCGTTGCCGAGGAGTCCCTGGTGCGGGCGGTGGCGTCGGGACGCCAGAAGGCGTCCCAGCCACGGTGGCGGCGGGTGGAGCTGCGCTACGTCGACCTCAAGGCCGGACGCCACCTGCAGGTCACGGCGTACGACGCCACGCAGGCGCACACCTCCAACCATGCCGTCGGCGCGGACGCGGCGCAGGCGGTCGACGGGCTGCTGGCCGAGACGTTCGGCAACTGGCACGTCGAGACGACCACGCAGACGCACCAGGTCCGGGTGACCAAGCGCCTCGACGCGGTGCTGAGCACCAGCGACCGCGCGCAGCCGGTCGGCGTGGAGCGGGGGCACGACCGTGAGAAGCAGCGGCTGCTCCCGGAGGACGACCCGGTGTTCCGGGCGCTGGGCCTCACCGACGGCTCGGGGAGGATGAAGCCGAGCCGTCAGGCGAAGTACCGCCAGGTGGAGGACTTCCTGCAGATCCTCGACTCCTCGGTGAGTGAGGCGCTGGGCAGCGGACGGTTGCGTCGCCCGACCGCCGAGGCGCCCCTGCGCGTGGTGGACCTGGGCTGCGGCAACGCCTACCTGACCTTCACCGCGCACCGCTACCTGACGTCCGAGCGTGGGCTGCCCGTCGCGATGACCGGGGTCGACGTGCGCGAGCAGTCGCGCGACCACAACAGCGCGGTGGCAGCCGGCCTCGGGCTCGCCGCAGGGTCGATGGAGTTCGTCGCCGGAGACATCGCCACCGTGGCCCTCGACCCGGCGCCGGAAGTGGTGCTGGCCCTGCACGCCTGCGACACCGCCACCGACGAGGCCCTGGCGCGAGCCGTCGGCTGGGAGGCCTCTCTCGTGCTCGCGGCGCCCTGCTGCCACCACGACGTGGCAGCCCAGCTGCGCAAGGCACCGACGCCCGCGCCGTACTCCTCGCTGACGCGGCACGGGATCCTCCGGGAGCGCTTCGCCGACACCCTCACCGACGGTCTGCGCTCGTCGCTGATGCGGCTCGAGGGGTACCGCGTCGACGTGATGCAGTTCGTCGAGAGCCAGCACACCCCGCGCAACACTCTGCTGCGCGCTGTCCGGAGCGGTGGCTCGGGGCGCGGCGACGGCAACGCCGACGTGCGTGAGGAGTACGACGAGCTGGTCGCCGCCTGGGGGCTGCGCCCGCGCCTCGGCGAGCTGCTGGGGCGCTGATGCTGCGACCTCTCGGGCTTCTCGGGCTCGTCGGGATCGTGGGGGCTCCGGGGGCCGTCGGTCTCGTCGCGGTGGACGCGACGGGCGCGCCGGACCCTTCCGTGGCCTTCACTCTCGCCGACCCGGCCATCGAGGAGTCCAGCGGGCTGGTGGTCGACGCCGGCTCCGGGCTGTTCGTGACGGTCAACGACTCCGGAGACAGCGGTCGGGTCTTCACCGTCGACCCGGCGACCGGGAGCACGGTGGGGGTGACGCGGTGGGACCAGCAGCCGCGCGACGTCGAGGCGCTGGCCCCCGCCGGCCCCGGCGAGGTCTGGGTGGCCGACATCGGCGACAACGACGCCGAGCGCGACCTGGTCAGCGTGCGGCGGGTGCCGGTCGGGACCGGCGACCTCGACGCGTCCACGGCGACGTCGTACGACCTGACCTATCCCGGCGGCGCCCGCGACGCCGAGACCCTGATGGTCGACCCGGACGGTCGACTGGTGATCGTCACCAAAGGACTGCTGGGCGGAGAGGTCCTGCGCACCGAGCAGCCGCTGGACGCGGATCGTCCCAACGCCATGACCCGGATCGGGGTGGCGGTGCCGATCGCTACCGACGGTGCGTTCTTCCCCGACGGTCGGCACCTGATCGTGCGTTCCTACGGCATCGCCGTCGTCTACGCCTACCCGTCGCTGGACGAGGTGGGCTCCTTCTCGCTGCCGGACCAGGAGCAGGGTGAGGGCATCGCGGTCGATGCCTCGGGCACGGTCTTCGTCAGCAGCGAGGGCGCGGGCTCGGAGGTCCTGAGCGTCCCGCTGCCGAAGGCTGTACGGCGCGCGCTCGCGCCTCCGCGGCCCACGGACCCGGCCACGCCCGACCCGCCCGCCGCATCGGCCTCCCCGTCGACTCCGCTGGGGGCCTCACCATCGGCTCCACCGCCGGCGGACGACGACGGCCCGCTCCTGTCGTGGTGGCAGTACCTCATGGTGGCGGGGGTCGCGACGGTGGTGCTCGCAGCTCGGCTGTCGCGTCGCCTGCTCCGTCCGCCGGGGTGATGGCGAACCCCCGACGCGGCTCCTACGCTGACCCGCGTGCGACTGCGGAGGACCTCCCCTGACCAGCCCGGCTGGACTCGCGTCCGTGTCGGCGCCGGCTTCACCTACCGAGACCGGTCCGGCGCCCGGCTCCCGGCCGAGGACGTCCAACGGGTCAAGGACCTGGTGATCCCGCCGGCCTGGCAGGACGTGTGGATCACGCCGTACCCCAACGGGCACCTGCAGGCCGTCGGGACCGACGACGCCGGGCGTCGCCAGTACCTCTACCACCCGGCCTGGCGCGAGCGCCGCGACGCGGAGAAGTTCGATCGGATGCTCGTCTTCGGAAAGGGGCTGGTCAAGGCGCGCGAGCTGGTGCTCACCGACCTGGCCCGCGAGGGGATGCCGCTGGAGCGGGCGTGCGCGGCCGCCGTACGGCTGCTGGACCTGGGGTACTTCCGGATCGGCAACGACATCTACGCCGACACCCACGGCTCGTTCGGCCTCACCACGCTGGAGCGCCGGCACGTGCGCCGCCGCCAGGACAAGCTGGTCTTCGCCTTCGTCGGCAAGTCCGGTGTCGAGCACACCGTGGAGATCGACGACGCCACCGTGATCGAGGCGGTCGAGATCATGCGGCGGCGCCGGTCGAAGGAGGATCCCGGCCTGCTGGCCTACCAGGACGGCCGGTCGTGGCGCTCCATCATCCCCGACCTGGTCAACGACTACGTCCGCAGCACGACCGGGCTGGAGGCGACGGCCAAGGACTTCCGCACCTGGCACGCGACGGTCCTCGCCGCGGCCGCACTTGCGCAGAGCGACGAGCCGGGAGCCTCGAAGGCGTCACGCAAGCGTGCGGTCGCGGCCGCGATGCGCGAGGTCTCGGAGTTCCTCGGCAACACCCCGGCGCTGGCGCGCTCGTCGTACGTCGACCCGCGGGTGGTCGAGGCCTATGAGCGGGGGCTGACGATCCGCGGCACGACTCGGCGCACCCACGAGACGCCCGACGAGCGGCAGGCGGCGCTGGAGCGGGCGACGCTGCGGCTGATCAAGCGAGTAGACGGCGCGCGAGGGACGAGCGCGGCGTCGTGAGTCGCGCAGATTGAGCGAGCCTCGCGACCGACGGAGGAGGTCGCGATGGGCGAGACGAAATCCGGTGGGACAAGAGTCAACATCGTCTGGCCTAGGACAGTCGCTCGATGACGAAGTCGATGCACTTCGTGAGCGCCTCGACGTCGGCCGGGTCGACGGCCGGGTAGGTCCCGATGCGGAGCTGGTTCTGGCCGAGCTTGCGGTAGGGCTCGGTGTCGACGATGCCGTTGCTGCGCAGCACCTTCGCGACCACGGCCGCGTCGACGTCATCGGTGAAGTTGATGGTCGCGATCACCAGCGAGCGGTGCTGGGGCTCGACGACGTACGGCGTGGTGCACGCCGTGCGCTCGGCCCAGTCGTAGAGGGTGCTCGAGGACGCGGTGGTGCGCTCGACCATGGCCGGGAGTCCGCCGAGGCCGTTCATCCAGTCCAGCTGCTCGGCCATCAGGAAGAGCGTCGCGACGGCGGGTGTGTTGTAGGTCTGGTTCTTCAGCGAGTTGTCGATCGCCGTGGGCAGGTCGAAGAACGCGGGGATGTGGCGCTCGGTGGCCGCAATCCTCGCTGCGCGCTCGAGTGCCGCGGGAGACATGGCGGCGATCCACAGGCCCCCGTCCGAGGCGAACGACTTCTGGGGGGCGAAGTAGTAGGCGTCGCTCTGGGTCAGGTCGACGGGGAGCCCGCCCGCCCCCGAGGTGGCGTCGATCAGCACGAGTGCCTCGTCGGCCGACGTGCCCGCCGGCCGGACGACGGGCGCCATCACGGCGGTCGAGGTCTCGTTGTGGGCCCAGGCGTAGACGTCCACGCCGTCCTCGGCCACCGCGACGGGGCGCGAGCCGGGGTCGGCTGCGATGACCGTGGGGTCGCCCAGCCACGGAGCGGCCTCGGCGGCCGAGGCGAACTTCGAGGAGAACTCACCGAAGGCCAGGTGCTGGCTGCGCTGCTCGATCAGGCCGAAGGTGGCGATGTCCCAGAACGCGGTGGCCCCCCCGTTGCCCAGGACGATCTCGTAGCCGTCCGGAAGGTCGAAGAACGAGCTCAAGCCCTCGCGGACCCGCCCGACGGTGGCTCGCACGGGCGCCTGGCGGTGCGAGGTGCCCATCAGCGAGCGCCCGGTGGCGGCCAATGCGTCGAGCGCGGCCGGAGCGACCTTGGACGGTCCCGCGCCGAAGCGACCGTCGGCCGGCAGCAGGTCCGCGGGGATGATGATGTCGACGCTCTCGGGCACGGGCAACCTTCTCGACGATGGACGTGGTCCTCATGACGTGGTCCGCATGGGGACGGGCCGGCTTGCACGATCCTGGACCCCTCGGGCCCATTGTGTCAGCGCCCGTCACCGACCGACCCGAGGAGTCCAGACGACTCCGGTTCTGCGACGCTTGCCGGTGTGGACTTCCTCCCTGACGCGCGCCTGCAGACCGGCGCTGCCGGGCTGCGCTTCGTCCGGGTCGGGTACGGCGACCCGGACGCCCTGCGGCTGGTCGCCGACGTCCAGGCCGAGTACGTCGAGCGCTACGGCTCGCCGGACGACTCGCCGCTCGACCCGTTGATGTTCGACCCCCCGAGCGGGAGCTTCTTCGTCGGTCACCTCGACGACGTCCCGGTGGCGACCGGGGCGTGGCGGCGCAGCGACGTACCGGCTCTCGGGAGCGTGCTGACCGCCGAGATCAAGCGGATGTACGTCGCCCCGAGCGCCCGCGGACGTGGTGTGGCACGCCTGGTGCTGCGGCACCTGGAGACCAGCGCCGCCGCCGCCGGCTACGAGGCCCTCGTCCTGGAGACGGGGCTGCGCCAGCCCGAGGCCATCGCGCTCTACGAGACCTCGGGCTACGTCCGGGTCCCAGGCTTCGGGCACTACCGCGACTCGCCGCTGAGCCGGTGCTTCGCCCGTCGGATCGACGGGGAGCGGACTGAGCCGGCCGAGGAGGGGATCCCGGAGGGATCCGGACACGCCGAGAGCGGAGATCTGACGCCGCAGGCCGACTGAGGCGGCATGCTGGGTCGGTGCTCACCGACCCGCACTCCATCGTGGTCGACACCCTGGGCCGACTGCAGCGAGCGCTCGTCGGCAAGGACGTCGACGCCGCCGTCGAGTGCTTCGTGCCCGACGGGGCCCTCTTCGGCTCCGGTGTGGGCGAGGACGCGCACGGGCGGGCCGAGCTGGTCCGCGCCTTCGCCCTGGTCGTCGACCGTGGGCTGAGCCCCCAGTGGGACCTGGACGACAGCTACGTGCGGCTCCAGGAGGGGAGCATCTGGTTCGTCGCCGACGCGACCGTGGCCGTCGACGTCCTCGGCCGCCGGACGCGACGGCGTCGCTTCAAGATGTCGGGCTCCCTGCGCGGCGGGGGCGGGTACTACCGCTTCGAGCTCTTCAACGGACTGAACCCGATCCTCAGCGCCGGGCTCCACCTGGTGGGCTGACGGCGAACGACGACGTGGCCCCTGTCCCGCAGGACAGGGGCCACGTCGTGGGTGCTGGTGGAGCGTGCGTCGGAAGGGTCAGGCCCAGTCGGTGTTCCAGCCGTCGACCGCGTCGGCCGGGCGCGAGGCAGGGCCGGTGTAGATCGCGGACGGGCGGATCAGGCGCCCCGTGCGCTTCTGCTCGAGGATGTGCGCCGACCAGCCACCGGTGCGCGCACACGTGAACATCGAGGTGAACATGTGGGACGGGACCTCGGCGAAGTCCAGCACGATCGCGGCCCAGAACTCGACGTTCGTCTCCAGGACGCGGTCGGGACGGCGCTCACGCAGCTCGGCCAGTGCGGCCTGCTCGAGCGCCTCGGCGACGGCGTAGCGCGGGGCGTCGAGCTCCTTGGCGGTCCGACGCAGCACGCGGGCGCGCGGGTCCTCGGCACGGTAGACGCGGTGGCCGAAGCCCATGAGGCGCTCGCCGGAGTCGAGGAGGTCCTTGACGTACTTGGTGGCGTCACCCATCTCCTCGACGCCCTCGATCATCGTCAGCACCCGAGCGGGGGCGCCGCCGTGCAGCGGGCCGCTCATCGCGCCGATGGCACCGGAGAAGGCCGCGGCCACGTCGGCACCGGTCGAGGTGATCACCCGGGCGGTGAAGGTGGAGGCGTTCATGCCGTGCTCGGCGGCGCTGCTCCAGTAGGCGTCGATGGCCTTGACGTGCTTGGGGTCGGCCTCGCCCTTCCAGCGGATCAGGAACTTCTCGGCGAGGGTCTTGCCCTCGTCGACGAGCTTCTGGGGCACGACGGCCTGGTTGAGGCCGCGGGCGGACTGGGCGGCGTACGAGAGCACCATGACGGCCAGGCGCCCGATGTCCTCGCGGGCCTGCTCGTCGGTGATGTCGTAGGTCTGGCCGAAGCCGAAGGCCGGGGCCAGCATCGCCACGGCGGCCTGGACGTCGACGCGGACGTCGCCGGTGTGGACCGGGAGGTTGTACGGCTCGGCCGGCTCGAGACCGGGGGTGTAGGCGCCGTCGATCAGCAGACCCCAGACGTTCTCGAAGGGGACCCGGCCGACGATGTCCTCGATGTCGACGCCGCGGTAGCGCAGCGCGGAGCCTTCCTTGTCGGGCTCGGCGATCTCGGACTCGAAGGCGATGACGCCCTCCAGGCCATGGTGTACCTCGGTCATCGCAGCGTGCTCCTTCGCCAGTCTGGGCCTGTCGGCCATCGGTGTCGCTCCGGGCGGGGGGCCTGATCGAGACACGCCGCACGGCATCGCGGTGCACGTTACCGGTGGGGTAGCGGGGCCCCCGGAGGGGTCCACGTCCACCGTCCGGGCCGTGCGGGCCGGGTCCGTCGTGAGCGACGTCGGATGGCTGGTTGCGTAGATTGCCCGGTATGGCGAACAGCTCTGCCCCGAGACCCGAGGCGCCGGTCGACATCGCGGCGCTGCGGCACGAGTACGCAGCCGCCGGACTCGCCGAGGCCGACCTGGCGGCCGACCCGATCTCGATGTTCCGGCGATGGTTCGACGAGGCACGCGACGGCGGGCTCATCGAACCCAACGCCATGGTCGTGGCCACAGCTTCTGCCGACGGACGCCCCTCGGTGCGCACGGTGCTGCTGAAGGGCGTCGGCCCCGACGGCTTCCGCTTCTTCACCAACCAGGCGTCCCGCAAGGGCCGCGACCTGGCGGCCAATCGCGCCTGCTCGTTGCTCTTCCCGTGGCACGCCCTGGAGCGGCAGGTCCGGGTCGAGGGCCAGGCGACGCCCCTGTCCCGCGAGGACGTCGCGGAGTACTTCGCCACCCGCCCCCGGGGCTCGCAGCTCGGCGCGTGGGCGAGCCACCAGTCGGAGGTCGTCGAGGGGCGCGACGCGCTCCGGACGGCGTACGACGACGCGGAGTCGCGCTTCGAGGGCGAGGACGTCCCGGTGCCCGACGAGTGGGGTGGCTACCTGGTGCGCCCCGAGGCGGTGGAGTTCTGGCAGGGGCGCCCCAGCCGGCTGCACGACCGCCTCGTCTACGAGCGAGCCGGCGACGGCTGGGCGACCCACCGGCTGGCGCCGTGAGCGGCCTGAGCGCGCTGGGCGCCCTGAGCCCCCTGGGCCCCCTGAGCGCCCTGGGCGAGCCTGACGAGCTCGCCGACCTGCTGGCGCACCGCCGCTGGGTGCGCCGCACGCTCCCGTTCCCCCACGTCGTGGCCACCGACGTCTTCACCGACGAGGTCTATGCAGCGCTCGAGGCCGACTTCGTGCGGCTCCTCGACGGCGGTGCCATCTCCCAGCCGTCGGGCTCGGGCTACGAGGCGACCTGGGCGCGCCTGGCCGAGCACGCCGACGGCCCCTTGTCCCTCTTCCTCTCTCGTGGGTGGCACGACCTGCTGGCCGGCGTCGCCCGCGTCGGCACCACCACGGGCGACGTCAGCGTGGGGCTGCATCACCACGAGCCCGGCGGAGCACCCGGCTGGCCCCACAACGACCTCAACCCCGGTTGGTTCCCCGAGGACGCCCCAGGTCCCGGCGAGGTCGGTGTGGACGGTCTCGTCGACTACCACCACGGACCTGCCGACGGCTCTCCCGCGCGAGAGACCGTCCGTGCCGTCTCGGCGCTCTTCTACCTGGCCAACCCACCGTGGGCCGAGGGCGACGGGGGCGAGACCGGGCTCTACGACAGCGTCGCGGCGGGAGCCCGCACCGAGGGCGTCCTGGTGCCCCCGGTCAACAACTCCTTGGTGCTCTTCGAGTGCACGCCGTACTCCTGGCACGCCTACGCGCGAGCCTCGCGCCACCAGCGCAACTCGCTGGTGATGTGGTTGCACCGGCCCCGGCAGGACGTCGTCGAGCGCTGGGGGGAGTCGTCAGTTGTCCACTGGTGAGGTGCACGTGACGTCGAAGCGGGTCTGCCTGCTGACCGGCGCAGGTGGGCTGCTCGGCTCTGAGTTCTGCCGTCGCTACGCGGGGGAGTACGACATCCTGGCCGTCTGCCGCACGCGCGCGCCGGCGGTGCCCACCCAGCACGAGGAGTACGTCGACCCGCTGGCGCCGGACGACGACCTCCCGGAGAACCGGGACGCGGTGCACGCCGTCTACGCCGACCTGACCGACCCCCGCGACGTCGAGCGCGTGATCGAGGTGGCACTGGCGCGCTTCGGTGGCGTCGACCTCCTGGTCAACAACGCGGCGCACCTCGGTGGCTACCCGCACACCATGCTCGACGGCGATGCCGCGCTGCACGACCTCGAGGCGCACCTGCTGACCAACGTGGTGGCGCCCTTCCGGCTCGCCGTCCGGCTGGCCCAGGAGTCATGGCAGCACCGGGCAGCCGACAACCGCGCCCGCGGTCGCAACGTGGTCAACGTGTCGAGCCTGTCGGGCGTGCACACCTACCCGTTCCGGGGCCAGGCCGGGTACGGCGCGTCCAAGGCTGCCCTCGACGCACTCACCGGGCACCAGGCGCACGAGTTCGGCCGCTTCGGCGTGCGGGTCAACGTCGTCGTGCCCGACAGCTTTCCCTCGCGGGTCGCGACGTCAGCGGTCGCAGACGCGGTGGTGCGGCTGGACCGCGGCGAGGCCACGGGTGAGGCGGTCGCGGTCGAGCGGCCGGCTGGCTGACCGGTCCGCCGCTGCAGCTCGGGGCCGTCAGTCCAGGACGGCCGAGTGACCCTCGTCGTCCAGCCAGTCGTCCTCGACGTCGTACTCGCTCTCGCGCGTCGACTCCTTGTCGTCCTTCGTGCGCCCGCCGCGACCTCCGGCCCCGCCGGCTCCGCCAACCCCGCCAGCACCGCGTCGTCCGCCGGCGCCGCCGCCGGCTCCGCGGGTGCCCGTGCCGCCGGTACCGACGCCGCGAGCGCCACTGGCGCCACTGGCGCCACTGGCACTGCGAGAGACCGGCTGGCCGCCGGTGAGTCCGCCGCGGCTGCCGAGGACCCCGCTGCTGGCAGCACGACCGCCGGCGCCCACCGGGCGGGTGGGTACGCCGCCGGCCGACGTCGCCGCTCCGCTGAGGCGGCCGATGAGGCCCTTGGCGCCGAGTCCGCCGATCAGTCCGGCTCCGGCGCCGCCGGCCAAGGAGTTGATGTTGACACCCCCGCTGGAGCCGCCGGAACCGGTGTCGGGGTCGGGAACCGGGATCGGGTCAGGTCCGGGAACCGGCCCGGGAACTGGTCCCGGCACCGGGCCGGGGACGGGTCCAGGTACGGGACCCGGGACGGGTCCTGGCACGGGTCCTGGCACGGGGCCGGGGACGGGTCCTGGCACGGGGCCTGGCACAGGGCCGGGGACCGGGCCCGGCGTGGGTCCAGGCGTGGGTCCAGGCGTGGGTCCAGGCGTCGGGCCGGGTCCGGGGGCAGGCCCGGGGCCGGGCGTCGGACCGGGGTCCGGCTCGCCGTGGATCTTGGCCATCACGGCCGCGGCCTCGTCGTAGGACCTGTTCAGGGCCTCGACCTGCTGTCGGGCCTGCTCGTCGGAGTCGCCGTACGCGGCGACCTGCTTGTTGTGCGCCGTGGTCCGGCTCGCGAAGATCTTCAGCGCGGTGATGTCCTCGTGCGTCTCGCCGGTGGTGCCCTGGTAGGTGGGCGCCGGTCCGGGGGCGGAGTCCGGCATCTCGCCGTTGACCCGCCGAGCGTTCGACATCGCGGTGCGGATGTCGTCCAGCGCCGCACGCGCCTGGGCCATGTCCTTGGCCCGCGGGACGACCACCTCGGTGCGGATCGCGTCGAGCACGGCCCTCGCCGCCGCGCCGGAGTCGGCGTCCACGCCGAAGCCCCGCTCGATCTCGGGGCCTGCGGACACCAGCGCCTGTCGCACGGCCTCCAGCGAAGTGGCTCCCTCGTCCCACGCCATCCTCGACGTCCGCAGGTCGTCGTCGCTCATGCCGGCGACCGAGGTGGCCAGGCGAGCGATGTTCTGTCCGCTCATCAGGCGTCCCGCCCGCCGGTGACGTCCTGGCCCTGCCTGGCGTCGTCGTACTGACGCTGGCCCTCGCGGCTCGTCGAGCCGGACGCGAGAGCATCGACGGCGTCGCGGGTGATCCGGATCCGGTCGTAGGAGTCCTCGTCGGCGGAGATGATCTCGTTCTTGGCGTCGCGGCAGGCCTGCTGGAAGGACTCCAGGTCCTCCCTGATGCCGCGCAGCGTCTTCCAGATCACCTCGTGCGCCCGGTTGTAGTGCAGCGCCAGGTTGGCAGCCGAGTCGGCGCCGCCGTACGACGAGTCCTGGATGCTGGCAGCGAAGGCGAACGCCTCCGGGTTGAACTCGGCGAGCTCGGTGTCGATCTGTTTGATCACCCCGTCGATGGTCTCCTCCGCGAGGTCGAGGCCCTGCGGGCCGCCCTGAACCGTCTGGAGGAACGGGTCGAGGTTGAGCCTGAAGCTCATGGTGCTACCAGCCCTTCGTGCCTGGAGTGTGGTCGCTTGGGGAAGTGCGCTGCGGTCCGGCTACCCGCGGATCCGGCGACTCAAACGTCGATCCACTCGGTAGGCAGGGATTGGTAGCCTCCCCGACATCGACGAGCGAAGCATGGTGAAGGGCGGCTGCAGGTGAAGTCTCGGGTCCTCGCGTGGAGCGTGCTGCTGACGGCAGCTCTGACGACCGGTTGTGCGGCGGACGGCACGTCCGGGGAGCCGCCCGTCGAGGGCGCCTCGACCTCGTCCTCGGGCTCGTCGGGCTCGTCGGGGGCCGACCCGACCGACCCGGAGTCAGCGACCCCGAGCGAGCCAGAGGTCGTGCCGGCCTCGGGCGAGCGGCTGACCATCGCCACCGTCGAGCGCGACGTCTTCGGGTTCCGGCTGCCCGAGGGGGACTGGAGCATCGGCGCCTCCGGTCGGACCGCGCTGCGCGACTCGCCCGAGGGTGCCACCTCCATCGGCGCGGCGGCGGCGACGGGTGCCGACGGCGTCTCGTTGGACTTCCTGGCACGTGCCGACAAGAGGGACTTCGCCGCCATCACCGGCACGAAGGTGGTGCGTCAGGACAACCGATCCGTGGACGGGATCGACGGCTACGTGCTCGAGGCCAGCACGAGTGACGGTCTCTCCTACAAGTACGGATCCGTGCTGGGCGACACCTCGTTGACCGTGACCTTCGAGTTCCCCGAGGACACCCCAGAGGCTCGCGCCGAGATCGAGTCGGTGCTGGCGAGCGCCGCGTGGCAGTGACCCAGCAGTGACGCAGCAGTGGCGGTTCCGGCTCGCCGCTTGACGCCGGACACCTGACTGTTACGTCCCGGTCAGGCCGATCGAAACACGAGTCGGGTTTCCTGTCAGCAGACGTTGTTTCCTAACAGGATCGGAACGGACGATGACGAGCACCGGCACGCAGGCACCCTTCCAGGTCACCCCCGGGGCGTGGCAGGGGCTGCCGCGGATGGAGGAGCACCCCGACAGCGAGGGGTACATCCGAGACGTCTACGAGAATCCCGCCGGCAGTCGGATGTGCAGTGGCTTCTTCGAGCTGCGCCACACCGACGCTGCGTTGGTCTACGACTACGAGTACGACGAGATGAAGGTCGTGCTCGAAGGGGAGTTCCTCCTCGAGAACGTCGACACCGGCCAGCAGACGGTGGCCCGCGCCAAGGACGCGATCTTCTTCCCCAAGGGGTCGCGGATCGCGTTCTCCACGCCGTCGTACGCGCTGGCGTTCTACGCCGGCGACCGCGACGCCACGCTGCTCTGACCGGGCCGGCGAGCCGTGAGCCCGTCCGAACCGGTGCTGGGTGTGCCGCGGTGGCCGGTCGAGCCCGAGCCGGTCGACCCGACCGGGGCCAGCTACCTGGTGCTCTGCCTCGGCCTGGATCCGCGAGCCGTCGACGTGGCTGCCGAGTGGGCAGCCGAGGCGGAGCGGATCGCTCCCACGCGCCTCCTGTCGATCGCCGGCATCGATCGCGACCGGCCCAGGGTCGACGTCGCACTCCACGCCGCGCGCACCGGCGTACGCATCCTCGTCGCAGGAGAGCAGTACGACGTCCTGCTGACCCTGGCACTGGCCCGCGAGTACGGCGCCGCGGCGGCCGAGCTGCAGTGCTTCGTGGTCGACGCAGCGCCCGGCCACCCCACGGCGCTGCCCGTCTACTGCGCGCACTGCCGTTGGACGCATCGGGTGCTCGGCGATCCCGGCGGCGAGGTCACCTGCCCCGGCTGCGCTCGCCACCTCGAGATCCACCCGCACCACTCGGCGCTGCGCGGCAGCTTCCTCGCCTCCGACGCCCGCGCCCGGGAGCTGGCATGACGAGCCCAGGACACCTGCACCCGTCGTACGACGTGTCCCCGCGCCCGCTGATGGTGGTCGAGGTCCGCGACCTCACGCCCGAGGTGCGCCACGTCGTGCTCGTCGACCCGCACGGCACGGCGCTGACGCCCCACGAGCCCGGCGCCCACCTCGTCGTGACCACCACGCCGAGCGGCCCCGACAGCGGGGTCACCAAGCGCAACGCCTACTCGCTGACCGGTGACGGGGTGCTGCCGCGGCAGTACGCGATCTCGGTGCTGCGCAAGGACGCTCCGACAGGCTTCGGCGACGAGAGTGGTGGCTCGGTGTGGATGCACGGCCTCGAGGTCGGGGACGTGATCGAGGTCGAGGGCCCGCGCTCCAGCTTCGCTCCTCGCCACGACCAGCGCCACTGCCTCCTGCTCGCCGGCGGGATCGGGGTCACCCCGGTCCTCTCGCACGCCCGGGCCGCGGTGCGGTGGGGTGGCAGCGTCGAGGTCCTCTACTCCTACCGCCCCGGTCACGCCGCCCACCTCGACGACCTGCACGCCCTCGCCGAGGCGCCCGGCGTCAGCCTGCGCATGGCCGTCACCGTCGACGAGACGCTGGCTCTGCTCCGCGATCGCCTTGCCGACCAGCCCCTCGGCACCCATGCCTACGCCTGTGGCCCGCCGGCGCTGCTCGCGGCCTACCTCGAGGCCGGCCGCGCCGCGGGGTGGACCGACGAGCGACTCCACCTCGAGCGCTTCTCCGCTCCCGCCCTGGACCCCGGCTCGCCGTTCTCGGCGCTGATCGTCTCGTCCGGGCGTCGCGTCGACGTCGCGCCCGGCACCAGCCTGCTCGTCGCCCTGCACGAGGCGGGGGTCGCGGTGCCGAGCCTGTGCCGTCAGGGGGTCTGCGGCGAGTGCGTCGTGCCGGTGCGCTCCGGGCGGCTGGAGCACCGCGACCTCGTCCTGTCCGACGTCGAGCGACGCGCCGGCGACCGGATGCTGTCCTGCGTGTCCCGCGGGGCCGGGCCCGACGAGCTGATCGAGGTGGACCTGTGAGCAGTGCTGCTGCCGTCGAGGGACGGCCCCTGGCCGGGCACACGACCCGGCTCCCGTGGCCGTTCCCCGACGACCTCGACTCGTTTCGCTACTCGGTCAACGTCGAGCCCGCCCGGGTGCCGCGGCCCACGGCCGCGGGGGAGTGGGGGGCCCACATCGTCGATCTCGGGGGCGAGGAGTACGGCGCGATGATGGCCGAGCGCCGGCGCATCCTGGACGCCGACCCCCACCGGGTGCGGATCCTGCCCGGCATGCTCCCGGCCTGCTGGGACCTGCTGCTCTACTACCTGCGCGACCTGGCGATCTCCTTCCCGCACATCATGGAGCTCAGCGAGGACGGGGACCACCTCCACTGGCGCAACCACGCGCTCGGCACCGACCAGTCGTTCGTGCTGGGCGACGCCGCCTCCCTGCCGTACGACCCGATGACCTTCCTCGGCCGCGAGATCCCCGACGACCTCCTCCTGGTCAAGGAGCGCGACGGTCGGCTCTGCTTCGACGCGGGGCTGGTGACCTTCGCGGCGGCGTGGTCGGTCTCCTTCGACGTCGGCATGACGATGGACGAGATTCACAACCCCGTGCCTCGGCTGACGAAGGAGGGCATCACCTCGCGCGCCGAGCAGTTCCTGCGGAGGCTGCCGGCCGACCAGGTCTACCGGCGGGTCAACTGGACGCTGTCGGCTTCGGGCTCGCGCAAGCTCGACGTCAGCCTCGAGGAGCTGCCCGCGTGGGGCACCGACATCCCCGCCCTGGTCCGGGACGAGGAGTGGGGGCGGCTGCAGCTGCGGATCGAGGTCGAGCACTTCGTCCGCCTCCCGATGACCGGCGCCGTCACCTTCAACATCCGCACCCACATGACCTCGCTCGACGAGATCCGACGGGTGCCGCCCTGGCGCGACCAGCTGGCCCGCGTCGTGCTCGAGCTGCCCGAGGACCTGGCGACCTACAAGGGCTTCGCCGACTACCGCGAGCCGGCGATGGCCTGGCTGACCGGCGAGGTGACCGCGTGACGAGCCCGGTCACCGCGAGCGCGCCCCACCCGCCGCACTACACCAGCGTGCCCGACTGGACTCGGGAGCCGGTCGTCCAGCCCGCCGACCCGCTCGGGCGCGTCCACACGGTGATCGAGGTCGTGGGGGAGGACCCTGCCGCCACCGCGCCCGTGGTCGCGGGGTGGGTCGCCGGCCTCGACGGTCGCGACGTCCGGCATCGTGCGTGCCCCGACACGGCAGCCGCCGTCGCCGCGCTCGAGGCCGACCTGGTGACGGCGAAGGTCGGCCACCGCGTGCTGGTCGCCGGCTCCGCCGACGCCTGTCTCGCCGTGCGTGCGGCTGGTGTCCGCGGGGGCCTCGCCGACGACGAGATGGCCTTCGGGGTCGTCTCGGTCGAGACCCGCACCGTGTGGTGCGTGCACTGCTCGGCCGCGACGGTGGCCAAGCTCGCCCTCGACGACGTCGTCGCCTGCTCGGGCTGCGAGCGCGGCCTGCTGGTCTACCCCCACGTGTCGCGCCGCACCGGCCGGCACCTGGGCTTCATGGTCGATGCCGAGGAGGCGTGATGAGCCGCTTGAGCCTTGTCGTCGCGGGCATCGACGACACCGTGCCCGACGTACGGCGTCTCGTGCTCGCGCCGGCCGACGGCGGCGAGCTGCCGTCGT
This sequence comes from Nocardioides sp., assembly GCF_029937575.1. Classification (GTDB taxonomy): domain Bacteria; phylum Actinomycetota; class Actinomycetes; order Propionibacteriales; family Nocardioidaceae; genus Nocardioides. The sequence continues at coordinate 154,563 of NZ_JAPYPS010000001.1, read as the reverse complement.
ACACGCCGGGGAGCCACCTGGTCCTGGACGTGCCGTCCGGGCCCGGTCGCGAGCGAGCGCTGGCCAACGCCTACTCGCTGGTGGGCGAGAGCCTGCACCCGAGCAGCTACGAGATCGCGGTCCTGCGCTGCGACCCGCGCGGCGGTGCCGCCGGGGGCTCGGCCTGGGTCCACGCTCTGCGGACCGGCGACCCCGTCACGGCGACGACGCCGCGCAGCAGCTTCGCTCCCGTGCAGCCCGCCACGCGGCACCTGCTCGTCGCCGCCGGCATCGGCATCACCCCCCTGGTCTCGCACCTGCGCTTCCACGCGCGGTGGGGCCGCGAGGCCGAGCTGCTCTACCTGCACCGCGAGGGCCGCGGCGCCTTCATCACGGAGATCGACGACCTCACGGACGGTTCCGCGTCGTGCTTCCACGATCGCGTGAGTCTGCTCGCGCGGCTGCGGGAGCGGCTGCTCGACCAGCCGATCGGCACGCACCTCTACACCTGTGGGCCCACCGGGTTCATGGACCTCGTCGTCGCCGAGGCGCAGGCTGCCGGGTGGCCGTCGAGCCGGGTCCACCTCGAGCACTTCGGGCTCGACGACCTCGACCCCGGGGAGCCCTTCGACGTCACCGTCGGGGAGCAGTGCTTCGAGATCGCCTCCGGCGTCAGCCTCCTCGAGGCCATGGAGAAGCAGGGGTACGCCGTGCCGAACCTCTGCCGCCAGGGCGTGTGCGGCGAGTGCCGCCTCGAGCTCGGCCCCGCGACGACCGGGGTGTGGCACCGCGACCTGTACCTGTCCGACGACGACAAGGCCGCCGGTGACTGCGCGATGGCCTGCGTCTCCCGAGCCCTGCCCGCGGCCGACGGCCGCGCCCACCTGGAGGTCCTGCTGTGAGCGCCACCTACTCCGCCGAGGTGTGCACGACCGTGTCGGCCCTCGACCTGGTCACCGGCTTCCCCTTCCCGTTCCCGCAGGAGACCTACCGCTACTCCACCAACGTGGAGCCCGCCCCCGGCGCCGTGACGACCCCCGCCGGCCAGTGGGGCGAGGCGGTGGTCGACGTCGACTCCGAGTACGCCCAGGAGCTCGCCGAGCGCGCCGCCATCCTCGATCGCGACCCGTCGCGCCACGCCTGGCTCCCCCACATGGACGTCGCCTGCTGGGACGCGATGCTCTGCCTGATGCGCGAGCTCAGCCTGACTCGCCCCGACTCGATGGCGCTGACGGTCCTCGAGTCGGGCGTCCGGCCCCGCTACCACTGGCGCAACGACCTGCTCGGCATCGACCACACCTTCGTGCTGGGCGACCCGTCGACGCTGCCCGACGAGCCCCTGGCCTGGATCGCCGCCCAGGTGCAGGAGGACATCGTGCTGCTCGACCAGCGCGACGGCGTGCTGTACGGCGACGCCGGCGTCGTCACCTTCGCCGCGGACTGGTCCTTCGGCTTCGACGTCGGGATGAGCTTCCTCGAGATCCACGGTCCGGTGCCGCGCCTGCACGGCGAGGGGATCATCACCCGGGCCCACGAGTTCCTCAAGCGGCTCCAGCCCGGCGAGACCTATCGCCGTACCAACTGGACGCTCACGATCGGGCGCCGCCTCGACGTCTCCACCGAGCTCTACCCGGAGTGGGGCCCGGACCGCGACGCCGTGCTGCTGCTCGACGACGAGGCCTTCGGCCGCGACGTCCACCTGCGCGTCGAGGTCCAGCACCTCATCAGGCTGCCCGAGTCGGGCGCGGTGATGTTCCTGATCCGCACCTACCTGCTGCCGCTGGTCGACCTCGTCCAGGTCGAGCACTGGCGGGTGCGCACCGCCGACGTCCTCGAGGAGCTGCCGCAGGACCTGGCCGACTACAAGGGCGTGGCGAAGTACCGGCACCGTACGGCGGCCTGGTTGCGCGCCCGGGGACCGGCTGAGGGGTCCTGACTGGGCGCTCGTGGCGGGTGCCACTGCCCACGAGCTCTGCACAGCTCCGGTTGGTGGCGACGTTGTCCGCAGGCCCGTGCTCCGTGGTGCCCAGGACGTGGCGATGCGTCCGGACCTGCCGAGTTGCGGACGTGGCCGAGCTGGGGCGCTTCGCGAGACGCTCCTCCTCCTCCTCCTCCTCCTCCTCCTCCTCCTCACGGCATCGGGTCGTGTGCCTCACCACGGTGCATGGACCGGTCTCAGGCACACGACCCTGGCGGGCTGGCGCAGCCGGGGTGGCGCCCGAGCCGGATCGGGGCGAGTCGTGTGCCCCAGCCCGGTGCATGGACCGGTCTCAGGCACACGACCCTGCCGTAGGCGGTCGACGCGCGGTTCTGCCGCGATCCGCGCGGACCGAGGGGTCGGGCGGATTCGCCGACGACGAGGCTCGATCTGTCCGTTGCGGAGGGCGATGCTGCAGTCGACCTCCGCCCAGTCGTGCCGAGCGTCGCGAGCGGCCCGACGTCTACACGCCGGCCAGGCGACACCGCCGTCACGTGGCGAGCCCGCCCGCAACCGGGGATTTACACCGCCGGTCACCGACGGCAACCCACCAACCGTTTCTTCACAGCAGACTGCGTCTACTTACATTCCAACCAGGAGGCGCCCGTGACACCCGAGGACACACTTGCTTCGATGGAAGGGGTGATCACCGATCTCTTCTACTGGATCTCGATCGCCCTGATGATCTGCATCCATGCCGGCTTCCTCGCCTACGAGGTGGGCGCCTCGCGCTCGAAGAACGTGCTGGCCGCGGCGATGAAGAATCTGCTCACCTTCGCGGTGGTGATCGCGACGTTCTTCTTCTTCGGCTGGTGGTTCTACAACGCCTTCTACCAGTTCCCGGTGGGTGCCATCGACGGAGCGACGGCTGCGCTGCCGTGGAGCGAGGACATGGGGCCGAACCTCGCCTCGGTCACCGGCATCTTCTGGGGCGCCTTCGCCCTCTTCGCCGCCACGACCGGCTCGATCATGTCCGGTGCGGTCCTGGAGCGGATCCGCACCAGCGGGTTCCTCGTCCTGACGACCGTCCTCGGCTCGGTCGTGTGGATCATCGGTGCTGCATGGGCCTGGCACCCGACCGGCTGGCTGCTCACCGAGTGGGGCTGGCACGACTTCGGCGCGGCCGGCTGCGTGCACCTGATCGCGGGCGCCTTCACCCTCGGGGTCCTGATCAACCTCGGCCCGCGGATCGGTCGCTTCGTCAAGGGCAAGGCGATCACCATCCCGCCGCACAACCTGCCGCTGACGATGCTCGGCCTGATGCTCATCTTCGTCGGGTTCTTCGGCTTCCTGATGGGCTGCGTGGTCTACACCAACACGGGCTACTTCTCGATCTTCGGCAACCCGACCACGCTGTCCGCGATCGCCTTCTCGACCCTGATGGGGCTGGCGGGCGGCATCATCGGCGCCTACATGACCTCGAAGGGCGAGCCCTTCTGGACGATCTCCGGCGGCCTGGCCGGCGTCATCTCGGTGGCCCCCGGCATGGACCTCTACCACCCGGCCCTGGCCTTCATCATCGCCGTCGTCGGCGGCATGCTGATCCCGCAGTTCGGGCGCCTGCTGGAGAAGTTCGAGATCGACGACGTCGTCGGCGCGGTCTCGGTCCACGGTGGCTGTGCGCTCTACGGCCTCGCGGTGTCCGGCTTCGTCCTCTGGGGCTACCCGAACACCCCCATCGACGGGTTCGGCACTCCGCCGGACATCAACCCGCTCGGTCAGATCGGCGGCGGGATCGTGCTGGCGCTGCTCGGGTTCTTGCCCGGCTACCTCATCTCGTTGGGGCTCAAGCGGGCCAACCTGCTGCGGATCCCGGCCGAGGTCGAGCTCGCCGGACTGGACCTCAGCGAGGTTCCGGCCACGCCGTACCCCGAAGGCATCCCGATCACCACGCTGCGTGAGTCGGACGCCGTCCTGGCAGAGGAGGGCACCTCATGAGTCCCATCGATGTCTACGACGAGAACACGACCTTCGTCTTCACCGGCGGCCCGGACAGCTTCTGGACGGTGCTCTTCGTGCTGGTGGCGGTGGGCCTGTTCGCGGCCTTCCTGGTCAAGATGATCCAGCACGAGAACCACGCCTACGCCCAGATGATCAACCACGAGCCGGTCGAGACCGGCCCGGCGGTCGAGGGTGAGCCGCCGGTCTTCTGACCGTCCCGCACGTCCGGTTCCACGCGCACGACGACGCCGCCCCCGCCACCGGTGGGGGCGGCGTCGTCGATCGTGACGGCGGCGAAACACGACCGTCACGTCCGACCTGTCTACTACTCGTAGACGGTGATTCACAGCAGTAGACGATCACGGAAGGGTCTCCCATGACCGCGACCAGTCCCGTAGCCAGCACCGAAGCGGCGGATCTCGCGACCCTGGCCGAGAAGGCCGGCACGACGTTCATCCTGGCGCTCTTCGTCGACCTCGACGGCAAGCCCTGCGCCAAGCTGGTCCCGGTCGAGGCCGTCGACGAGCTGGCGACCAACGGCGTCGGCTTCGCCGGGTACGCCGTGGGCTCGATCGGGCAGGAGCCGCGCGACCCGGACCTGATGGCGATGCCCGACCCGGCGTCGTTCACACCGGTGCCGTTCGTCAAGGAGGGTCTGGCGATCGTCCACTGCGACCCCCACGTCGAGGGGAAGCCGTGGCCGTTCGCACCGCGCGTCATCCTGCGCACGATGCTCTCGCGGCTGGCTGAGACCCAAGGGCTGGAGGCCTACGTCGGCGCGGAGGTCGAGTACTTCCTGCTGCGCCGGGAGGCCGACGGCAGCCTCGTCACCGCCGACCCCGGCGACCGCTCCGCCCGGCCCTGCTACGACGCCCGCGGCGTGACCCGGATGTACGAGCACCTCGCCGCGGTCTCGCGGGCGATGAACGAGCTGGGCTGGGGCAACTACGCCAACGACCACGAGGACGGCAACGGTCAGTTCGAGCAGAACTTCGACTACGCCGACGCGCTGACCACCGCCGACCGGGTGATCAGCCTGCGCTACCTGATCTCGATGCTCGCCCACGAGCGGGACATGGTCGCCACCTTCATGCCCAAGCCGTTCGCCGACCGCACCGGCTCGGGGCTGCACTTCCACCTCTCGCTGTGGCGCGACGGCGAGTCGACGTTCCCGGTCGGGGACGGTGCCACCGATCCGCGCGGGCTGGGACTGAGCCCCACGGCGTACTCGTTTGCCGCCGGGATCCTCGAGCACGCCTCGGCCCTGCAGGCTGTGCTCGGGCCGAGCGTCAACTCCTACAAGCGCACGGGTGCTGTCAGCACGACCTCGGGGGCGTCGTGGGCGCCGCGGCTGCCGACGTACGGCGGCAACGACCGCACGCACTTCCTCCGGATCTCCGACCACCACCGCATCGAGCTGCGCGGCGGCGACGGGTCGGCCAACCCCTACCTCGCGATCGCGGCCGCCATCGGCGCCGGGCTCGACGGGATCGAGCGCGAGCTCGACCCCGGCACCGTCGGCGGCGACAACGGCGCGTCGCGCGCACCGCTTCCGCGCACGTTGCTGCACGCGGTCGAGGCGCTGGAGGCGGACCCGGTCGTGACCGGCAGCCTCGACCTGGCCGGCAGCGCCGACGGGCACCGTGTCGCGGCGTACTTCGCCGAGCGCAAGCGCGAGGAGTTCTTCGACTGGCACGCCCAGGTGGGCGGCTGGGAGATCGACCGCTACCTCACGGCCTTCTGACCCCCGACTCGAACGAGAGGAGCCGACCATGTGCGGCATCGTGGGACTGCACCTGCGCAGTCCCGACCTCCACGCCCACCTCGGCGAGCTGCTGACCGGGATGCTCTGCGAGATGCAGGACCGCGGCGCGGACTCCGCCGGCGTGGCCGTGTACGGCGACCCGCGCTGGTCGCCGCGGGGGCACGTCGCCGTCTCGTTCGTGCCCGACCCCTCGTCGCTCTCCCTGTCGACCGGGGTCGAGGTCGACGCGCTCGCAGCCGAGCTGTCCCGCGACCTGGCCTCCCCGGTCGCGGTCGTCGACGCCGGCCCGACGCTGGTGGCCCACGTGGTCGAGTCGGCGGGGGTCGAAGCCCTGCGGGCGGCGGTGCTCGCTGCCTTCCCGGACGCGCTGGTCGCCGGGTTCGGCTCCGACGTCGCGGTGCTGAAGGGGGTCGGCCACCCGCGCGACCTGGCAGCGGCGTACGGCCTCGCGGGCGCGCAGGGCTGGCAGGGCGTCGGGCACACCCGGATGGCCACCGAGTCGGCGGTCAACGCCGGAGGCTGCCATCCGTACGCCGTGGGGCCCGACCAGTGCCTGGTGCACAACGGCTCCTTCTCCAACCACGCCACCATCCGCCGCGACCTCCGAGCCCGGGGTGCGGTCTTCGACTCCGAGAACGACACCGAGGTCGGCGCGCGCTTCGTGGCCGACCGCCTCGCGGCCGGCTACGACGTGGAGACCGCTCTCAAGGACCTGTGCGGCACCTTCGACGGCTTCTACACGCTGCTGGTCAGCGACTCCCGCTCCTTCGCCGTCGTGCGGGACGCCATCGCCTGCAAGCCGGCGGTGATCGCCGAGACCGACGACTGGGTGGCGATGGCGTCGGAGTACCGCGCTCTGGTCGCACTGCCCGGCGTCGAGTCGGCCCGGCTCTACGAGCCCGAGCCGGAGAGGATCTACGCATGGACCCGGTGAGCGAGTCGGTCCGTCACCTCGACCTCGCCGAGGTCCCCCTGCGCTCGGTCAACGCGCTGCTCCACGGCCGCGAGGTGGACGACCTCCCGGCGCTGGCGCCGGGGGAGGACGTGGTGCTGACCCACCCGCAGGGAGCGCACGCCGTCGCGGTCGGCCTCGACAGCCCGCGTCAGGTGCGGATCGAGGGTCACGTCGGCTACTACGCCGCCGGGATGAACCAGCGCGCCGACGTCGTCATCGACGGCAACGCGGGTGTCGGCGTCGCGGAGAACATGATGAGCGGCTCGGTGACCGTGCTCGGCAACGCCTCGCAGGCCGCCGGTGCCACCGCGCACGGCGGGCTGCTCGTCGTGCACGGGGACGCCGCGGCACGCTGCGGCATCTCGATGAAGGGTGTCGACATCGTGGTGGGCGGCTCGATCGGCCACATGAGCGCGTTCATGGCGCAGGCGGGTCGGCTCGTGGTCCGCGGTGATGCCGGCGACGCGCTGGGCGACTCGATCTACGAGGCGCGGCTCTACGTGCGCGGGGAGGTGGCCTCGCTGGGTGCGGACTGCGTGGCCAAGCAGATGCGGCCCGAGCACCACGAGGAGCTTGCCGCGCTGTTGAAGGCCGCGGGCTACGAGGACGACGACACCGCGGCTTACACCCGCTACGGCTCGGCTCGCGAGCTCTACCACTTCGACGTCGACAACGCGTACTGACCGCGGCCCACCAGAAGGGACGAGAGAGGACGACCATGGATGCCCACGACCTGGCCCAGCGCGGCCTGCGCCCCTCGGCGACGTACGACGCGGCCACCATCCACGACATCCAGCGGGCCGCGGCGACGGGGGTCTACGACATCCGCGGCGGCGGCGCGAAGCGTGCGGTGCCGCACTTCGACGACCTGCTCTTCCTCGGGGCCTCGATGAGTCGCTACCCGCTGGAGGGCTACCGCGAGCGGTGCGGCACCGACGTCGTCCTGGGCGCGAGGCACGCGCGCTACCCGCTGCTGCTCGACATCCCCGTCACGATCGCGGGGATGAGCTTCGGAGCCCTGTCGGGGCGGGCCAAGGAGGCCCTGGGTCGTGGTGCCTCGGAGGCCGGCACGTCGACCACCACCGGTGACGGCGGGATGACGCCGGAGGAGCGGGGACAGTCCAAGCACCTCGTCTACCAGTACCTGCCGAGCCGGTACGGGATGAACCCCGACGACCTGCGCCAGGCCGACGCGATCGAGATCGTGCTCGGCCAGGGAGCCAAGCCGGGCGGTGGCGGGATGCTGCTGGGGCAGAAGATCTCCGAGCGGGTCGCGGGGATGCGCACGTTGCCGCAGGGCATCGACCAGCGCAGCGCGTGCCGCCACCCGGACTGGACCGGGCCGGACGACCTGACGATCAAGATCGCCGAGCTGCGCGAGATCACCGACCACGAGAAGCCGATCTTCGTGAAGGTGGGAGCCTCGCGGCCCTCCTACGACGTGAAGCTCGCCGTCCACGCCGGCGCGGACGTCGTCGTCGTGGACGGCATGCAGGGCGGTACGGCGGCCACGCAGGACGTCTTCATCGAGAACGTCGGCATCCCGACGCTGGCGGCCGTCCCGCAGGCGGTGCAGGCCCTGCGTGAGCTCGGCGTGCACCGCTCGGGCGCCGACGCCGTGCAACTGATCGTGTCGGGCGGCATCCGCACGGGCGCCGACGTGGCGAAGGCGATGGCGCTGGGCGCCGACGCGGTGTCGATCGGCACCGCCGCACTCATCGCGCTGGGCGACAACGACCCGCGCTGGTCGGCCGAGTACGAGGCGGTCGGGTCGGCGGCCGGCTACTACGACGACTACCAGGACGGGCGCGACCCGGCCGGCATCAGCACCCAGGACGACGAGCTCGCTGCGCGCCTCGACCCGGTAGCGGGCGGGCGCCGGCTCGCCAACTACCTGAGGGTGCTGACGATGGAGGCCCAGACGATCGCGCGGGCCTGCGGCAAGGCGCACGTGCAGCACCTCGAGCCCGAGGACCTCGTCGCCCTGACGGTGGAGTCCGCAGCGATGGCTCGCGTGCCGCTGGCGGGCACGAGCTGGGTGCCGGGCTCCGCCGGGTCTCCGGGGGCCGGGTATGGCGGCTGAGCTGCCGGCCACCGCCGACGTCGTGGTCGTCGGGGGCGGCATCGAGGGGTGCGCCGCCGCCTGGGCACTGGCATCGCGCGGGGTGACCGACGTCCTGGTCCTGGAGCGGGCGACCGTCGGCTCCGGTGGCACCGGCAAGTCGAGCGGCATCGTGCGCTGCCACTACGGCGTCGCGTCGTTGGCGGCGATGGCGCGCGTCGGTCTGGAGACCTTCGAGACCGCGGCCGATGTGCTCGTGAGCGACATCGGCTTCCACCAGACGGGGTACGTCGTGGGGGTGGGGGAGGCGGACGTCGACGCGCTGCGGGCCAACCTCGCCGCACAGCGGGAGGTGGGTGTCGAGACCGAGGAGATCGACGCCGACGAGGTGGCGCGGCTGTGGCCGGGCGTGCGGCTGGACGACGTCGCGGCGTTCGGCTGGGAGGCGCGCGGCGGGTACGGCGACGCCTACCTCACGGCGCAGGCCTTCGCCGCGACCGCGCGGACGCACGGCGTACGGATCAAGCAGGGAGTGGCGGTCGCCGAGATCCTGCGGGACTCCGAAGGCGTGTGCGGGGTGCGCGCGGCGGACGGCTCGATCGTCACGACGCGACGGGTGGTGCTGGCCGCGGGACCGTGGTCGGTCGCGCTCGCGGCGCCACTGGGCGTCGACCTGCCGATCCGGGTGCACCGCGAGGAGATCGTGCTCCTCAAGCCGGGCATCCCCACCGAGGGGCTGCCCGTCTTCTCCGACCTGGTCTCGCTGCAGTACGTGCGCCCCGACGTCGGCGGCGAGATCCTCTTCGGCAACTCCGACCTCGACACCCTCAAGCCGGCCGACCCCGACGCCTACCTCAACCGGGCCGACGACGCGTTCGTCGAGGTCGTGGTCGACAAGGTGAGCCACCGCTTCCCGGGCCTGGACGACGCGGTGCTGGCGAGCAGCTATGCCGGCTGCTACGACGTCACGCCCGACTACAACCCGATCATCTCGCTGGCCGACCCGGTGCCGGGACTGGTGGTGGCCGCAGGGTTCAGCGGGCACGGCTTCAAGATCTCCCCGGCCGTCGGGCGCCTCGTCGCCGACCTCGTGGTCGACGGGGTCAGCAGCAGCCCGCTGGTGCCCGAGCGCGACTTCCGGCTCTCCCGCTTCGCCGAGGGCGAGCCCCTGCGCAGCCCGCGCCCGTACGCCACTGCCGGACAGATGCGGTGATCGTGCGCCGGTGTCTCCTAGGGTTGGACCATGTCCACCCAAGGTGATCAGGCGGCGGACCCGGAGCTGCTGCGCAACCGGGCGGGTACGGCGCGCGAGCGTGACCCGGCGGAGCCGCTCGAGGAGCTCGACCTCGAGGAGGCGATCGCCCGCAACGTCCGGATGCAGCGCCAGCAGCAGGGGCTGTCGGTGGGTGAGATGGCCGAGAAGGTCGGCATCTCCAAGGCGATGCTGAGCAAGATCGAGAACGCCCAGACCTCGTGCAGCCTCTCGACCCTGGCGCGCCTGGCGACCGGGCTCGACGTACCGGTCACCTCGCTCTTCCGGGGCGCGGACTCCGAGCGTCCGGCGTCGTACGTCGCCCAGGGCACCGGCGCGAGGATCGTGCGCGCCGGCACCAAGGAGGGCCACGAGTACGAGCTGCTCGGTTCCCTGCGCGGTGAGCACAAGCGGCTCGAGTGCCTGCTGGTGACGCTGAGCGAGAAGAGCGAGACCTATCCACTCTTCCAGCACCCCGGCACCGAGTTCATCTACGTGCTCGAGGGGTCGATGGACTACAGCCACAGCCGCAGCGTCTACCGGCTCGGTCCCGGCGACAGCCTCCAGCTGGACGGCGAGGGACGGCACGGACCGGTCGCGCTGGTCGACCTGCCCATCCGGTTCCTGTCGGTGATCGCGTTCCCCGAGGTGGCGTTGTAGGGCCGGATGTCTCAGATCGGCAACCATCGGGCCGGCGGGTGCATCTCAGGGGTGAACGCATCATCGCTGGTGAGGAGCACCCATGAACACACGGACCACTACGTCGACTGCCCGCGCGACCCGCATCGGGTCGCGACTCGCCGGAGGTGCCGTCCTGGCCGCAGCCCTGGGGATGCTGGCCGCGTGCGGCTCGGCGGAGGAGACCGGTGAGGTCGCGGCGCGCGATCCCGCGCCGGCGTCGCCCTCGGCGAGTCCCACGACCGACCCCGTGGTGGCTGCGTCGCCCACTGCGACAGCGACGCCCGCGCCCGAGAGCGCCGTCGCGGTCGTCGTGTCCGGCACCACCGTGGGTGACAGCCGGTTCGGCGACCCCCGGGCCGCCACCGTTGCGACGTTGACCGACCGGCTGGGGGAGCCCGACGCCACGGTGGGCCCGCAGCGCTTCGAGCAGGTGGGCGGCAGCGGCCCGTGGTACCAGTCGGGTGGCGACAACCTCTCCCCGGCGTGGGACCACCGGGTCTTCGCCACCACCTGCTGGGACGGCTTCTGCGTCCTCTTCGGGGGAGAGGATGCCGACGACCTCGAGCTGCTCGGGTGGGAGCTCGCGACGTACAACCGCTGGCACGAGACGAGGAAGGACGCCGGCGTGCCCGAGCCGGGCGTCGCGCTCGCCGACACCGGGGTCACGCTCGGCGACAGCTGGGAGACGCTGCACGCGGCGTACCCCGAGACCGAGACGCACTGGGCCGAGGGCGCAGCGGTCGGTGTCGGCGGCGCGCCCTGGCCGACGATCTTCGACGGGGTCGACGGGTGGCGGATGTCCGGCCACGTGGACTACGAGCATCCCGAGCGCACCCCGGACGACTCCGTCGTCACCCGACTCTCGGCCGGTGAGGGGCCGGAGCCGGGCTGCTGCTGAGAGGGCGACGGGTCGGCCTCGGCGTGGGCCGGGCCCGCTCGGCGGGTCTGGCAACGGACTCCGAGGAGTCCATGAGAGGTTCACCTGCATGCTGGCAATCCTGCTGAGCGGCGGGTTGGCCGTGACCTGCTCTCTCCTCGGGACCCGCGTCGCCATCGGCTGGTTCTCGCGCCACGGCTTCGGCCAGCCGATCCGGGACGACGGTCCGACCACGCACCACGTCAAGCGGGGCACGCCGACGATGGGCGGCCTGGTGATCATCGTGGCCGCGACCCTGGCCTACCTCGCGGCCACGGTGGTGACCGGCGGGCGGCCCAGCGCCAGCGCGCTGCTGCTGATGCTGCTGTTCCTCGGGTGTGGGGCCGTCGGCTTCCTCGACGACTTCATCAAGGTCTACACCCAGAACAACCAAGGCCTCAGCAGTCGCGCCAAGATGGCCGGGCAGACGGTGATCGCGCTGGGCTTCGGGCTGCTCGCGACGCAGCTCTTCACCGACGAGCGCGGCGTTCGTCCCGCGTCGCACTACCTCTCGACCACGCACGACTGGGGGATCAAGCTGCCCCTGGTGGTGGTGCTCCTGGTGATCTGGTTCATCGTCACGGCTACGTCCAACGGGGCCAACCTCACCGACGGGGCCGACGGACTGCTCGCCGGGACCGCCGTGATGGTCTTCGGGGCCTACTCGATCGTGAACATCTGGCAGAACAAGCAGCTCTGCGGATCCTCGAGCCCCAACGTGGTGGAGTCGCAGTGCTACGAGGTCCGCGACCCCCTCGACCTGGCGGTCTTCGCCGTCGCCATCTCGGCCGCCTGCGTCGGCTTCCTGTGGTGGAACGCCAAGCCCGCCCGGATCATCATGGGCGACGTCGGCTCGCTCGCGATCGGGGGAGCGGTGGCCGGCCTCGCGATCATGACCAGGACCGAGCTGCTCCTGGTCGTCATCGCGGGGCTGTTCGTCCTGGAGACGATGTCGGTGATCCTCCAGATGAGCTACTTCAAGCTCTCCCGAAGGATCACCGGCACCGGACGACGCATCTTCCGGATCGCACCCGTCCACCACCACTTCGAGCACGCGGGGTGGGACGAGATCACGGTCGTCATCCGCTTCTGGATCATCGCCGGCGGCTGTGTCGCGGCCGGCCTCGGGATCTTCTACGCCGACTGGCTCGGCTGACCGACTCGCGCCGCTACGGCGAGAGCTGCCTCCACTGGCCCTCGGAGACGACCTCGACGACCCCGTCGGCGACCGTGATCGCGGTCTGGTCGTCCATGGCGTAGGCGGGACCGGAGATCCCCGCTGCCCACTGCTCCGCCTCGGCCATGGAGTTGCCCGGGACGCCGTCCGCGGCGAGGTGGGGGCAGATCGAGAAGTCGACGAGGCCCAGCGTGCTGTCGTCACCGCTCGGTGGCCGCCACTGGATGAAGTCGTCGCCGACCTCGGGGGTCATCACCATGCTCCCGGCGCTCAGACCCACCCAGACCGTCTGGCTCAACGACGGGATCAGGTCGGCCAGCCCGGACTCCCGCATCCAGTGGCACAGGTAGAGGACGTCGCCGCCCGCCGCCAGCAACACGTCCGTCTCCTGCACGAGGGGGACCCAGCGCTCCTCGTCGAGGCTCGGCAGCGCGGTCAGCTCCAGCACCCCGACGGACTTCCAGCCCAGGTCGACCATCGGGTTGGTGGAGCGCCCGCTGATGAACTCCCAGGCCTTGACGCCGGGACCGACCCACGGGTGCCCGTAGGCAGCCGTGGGGATGCACAGGGCCGTCGAGTCGGCGATCGGCCGGCCCAACAGGTCGACCAGCGCGTCGCGGATGCTCGCGTTGGTGACGCCGCCGGAGGTGAGGAGCAGCTTCACGGTGTCTCCTGGCACGGATGTGATGAAGGGGTACGGCGTGGTGACTGCGGGCCTGCGACAGGATCAGCGCAGCTGCAGCGAGCCCGAGAGGTCGGGCTTCCACGGCAGTCCGGCGTCGGCCGCGATCTGCTCGTCCAGCAGCCCTGCCACGTCCGACGGCCACGGGGCGGTCAGGCGGGACTCCATGTCGATGTGGAGAAAGATCTCCTCCATCACGAAGCTGACGCGCTGATGGGTGTCGTCGAGCAGGTAGACCAGCGCGTGCGCCGCCCGCTCGGCCCGGCCGATCAACCGCACGCGGGTCGACATCATGTCGCCGGTGCGCAGCTCGGAGAGGTAGACGAGGTGGTGCTCGGCCGAGAAGCAGCTGTGACCCTGCGCCGGCCAGTTGCGCGGGATCCCGAGCGGGACCAGCGACTCGTCGAGGCCCTCACTGGCGATGCCGGTGTAGTGGCGGACGTTCAGGTGGCCGTTGATGTCCTCGAACGGTGCCGGGACCGGCTGGACGGCGTACGCCGGCAGGTCGACGAGCTGGTCGTAGGTGGGATGTGGAGTGCTCACAGGGCGCGACCCTAGCGCGGGGGCTGCTCGAAACCTCCAGGTGACCTTCGTTCACTACCGTGAGACGCGTGACGGCGTACTCCCAGACGGTGGCGGGCCACACCTATGCCTTCGAGCACCTGATCGAGGTCCTGGCCAAGGCCTCCCCGAGACGCAGCGGCGACGAGCTCGCCGGGTGTGCCGCGCAGACCGATGCCGAGCGTGCGGCGGCGCAGTGGGTGCTGGCCGACGTCGAGCTGACCGAGATCCTCGAGACCCCGGTGGTCGCCTACGAGGACGACGAGGTGACTCGTCTCATCGTCGACAGCCACGACGCCGACGCGTTCGCCCCGATCAGCCACCTGAGCGTCGGCGGGCTGCGCGACCACCTCCTCGAGGTCGCCTCCACGCCGGACTCCGCTGCCACCCTGACCGCGCTCGCGCCCGGGCTGACCCCGGAGATGGTGGCCGCGGTCAGCAAGCTGATGGGCAACGGCGACCTGATCGCTGTCGCCCGGGCGACCGAGGTCGTCACGGCGTTCCGCTCGACCATCGGGCAACGCGGCCGCCTCGCCACCCGGCTCCAGCCCAACCACCCCACCGACGACGCCCGCGGTGTGGCCGCGGCCGTGCTCGACGGACTCCTGCTCGGCTGCGGCGACGCGGTCATCGGCATCAACCCCGCCACCGACTCGACCCGGGCGGCCGGCGAGCTGCTGCGGCTGCTCGACGACGTACGTACCCGCTACGACATCCCGACCCAGTCCTGCGTGCTCAACCACGTCACGTCCTCCATCGAGCTGATCGAGGAGGGGGCCCCGGTCGACCTGGTCTTCCAGTCCGTGGCCGGCACCGAGGCCGCCAACCGCGGCTTCGGCATCGACCTCGCGGTCCTGGGGGAGGCCCGGGAGGCGGCGCTGTCCCTGGGCCGCGGGACCGTCGGCGACAACGTCATGTACTTCGAGACCGGCCAGGGCTCGGCGCTCTCGGCCGACGCGCACCGCGGCATCGGTGGTCGCCCCGTCGACCAGCAGACCCTCGAGACCCGTGGGTACGCCGTGGCGCGCGCCTTCGACCCGTTGCTGGTCAACACGGTCGTCGGCTTCATCGGCCCGGAGTACCTCGCCGACGGCAAGCAGATCGTCCGCGCCGGCCTCGAGGATCACGCCTGCGGCAAGCTGCTCGGCCTGCCGATGGGCGTCGACGTCTGCTACACCAACCACGCCGATGCCGACGCCGACGACATGGACACCCTGCTCACCGTCCTGGGCGCCGCCGGCCTCGGGTTCGTGATCACCGTGCCCGGGAGCGACGACGTCATGCTCGGCTACCAGAGCCTGGCCTTCCACGACGTCCTCTCCCTGCGCCACACCCTGGGTCTGCGGGCGGCGCCGGAGTTCGAGCTGTGGCTCGACCGGGTCGGCCTCCTCGACGACGCCGGCCGGATCGCCGCCGTCGCCGCGGGCGAGACCCGACTCGCTGCCCTGGTGGCGCCATGAGTGACAGTCCGGCCGACTCGGCGCTCGACTTCTGGGAGCCGTTGCGCTCGAGCACCCAGGCCCGGATCGGGCTCGGCCGAGCGGGAGACGCGCTGCCCACGCGCGACAAGCTCGCGCTGCGTTCAGCCCACGCCGTGGCCCGCGACGCCGTGCACCTGCCGTGGGACGTCGACGCGCTGGAGCGGGGGGTCGCCGCCCTCGACCTCACCGTGGCCCACGTCCGCAGCCGGGCCGGCGACCGGGCTACATACCTGCGCCGCCCCGACCTCGGCCGCGAGCCCGCGTCCCTCGACGACATCCCGGGAGCGGCCGCGGGCACCTACGACGTCGCGATCGTCCTGGCGGACGGACTCTCGGCAGCCGCCCACGACCACCACGCCGTACCCCTCGTCGAGGCCGTCGTACGGCGGACCCGCGAGGCGGACCTCTCCCTGGCGCCGGTGGTGCTGGCCGAGCAGGCCCGGGTCGGTCTCGGCGACCCGGTGGGGGCTCACCTGGGTGCGACCACGGTCGTCGTCCTGGTGGGGGAGCGGCCCGGGCTCTCGGTGGCCGACAGCCTCGGCGCCTACGTCACCCACCTGCCGAGGCCCGGCCGACGAGACTCCGAGCGCAACTGCGTCTCCAACATCCGCGCTCCGCACGGCCTGGGCTACGACCGGGCCGCCGCGATCCTGCTCGGTCTGGTCCGAGGAGCGCGCGAGCTCGGGGAGAGCGGCGTCCGGCTCAAGGACCGGTCCACCGCGCCACCACCCGAGCTGGGCTGAGGGGCGTACCCCGGAACTATTTGTGAGTGAGCACTCACTCACGTAGGTTGTCCCGGTGAGTCCCCGCGCCCCGGCCATGTCGCCGAGCGACCGTCGCGACGCGTTGGTCACCGTGACCCTGCAGCTGCTGCGTCGCCACGGCCGCGACGTCACCACCCGCCAGATCGCCGAGGCCGCCGGCGTCGCGGAAGGCACCATCTTCCGGGTCGTCGACTCCAAGGATGAGCTGGTGGACGCCGCGATCGCTCGCGCCTTCGAGCCCGGCGACCTCGTCGCGCGGATCGAGGAGATCGACCCGACCCTGCCGCTGCGCGACCGTCTCATCATGCTTGCCTCGATCTTCCAGCAGCGCTTCCAGGCGACCTTCTCGCTGATGCAGCGGGTCGGGCTGGTCCGACCGCCCGACCACCTGCACGACAGCGAGGCGGCCGTCGCGTGGCGCGCTCGGCTGGAGCAGCTGGTCACCGGGGTCGTGGCGGCCGACGCCGAGCGGCTCGGCTGCTCGGTGGGCCACTTCGTCCACGTCTTCCGCCTGCTCTGCTTCGCCGGCAGCCACCAGCACATCGCCGACGGTCACCTGCTGACCCCCGACCAGATCGTCGACACGGTGCTCACCGGTCACCTGCTCCCGACGGAAAGGGACTGACCATGCTCCTGCGCCTCCTGCGCGAGCGGCTCCAGCCGTACCGCCACTTCCTGGCCGCCGTCCTCGGCCTGCAGTTCGTCAGTGTCCTGGCGATGCTCTACCTCCCCAGCCTCAACGCCCGGATCATCGACGACGGCATCGCGCAGGGTGACACCGACGTCATCCTGCGCCTCGGCGCGATCATGCTGGTCGTCTCGATCGCCCAGATCGTCGCCTCCGTCGCCGCGGCCTGGTACGGCGCGCGTGCGGCGATGTCGTTCGGTCGCGACCTGCGCCGCGACATCTTCCAGCGTGTCGGGACCTTCTCGGCTCGCGAGCTGCAGGAGTTCGGGGCGCCGTCGCTGATCACCCGGGGCACCAACGACGTCACGCAGGTCCAGATGCTGGTGCTGATGGCGTGCCTGATCGCGGCCTCCTCGCCGATCATGATGATCGGCGGCGTGATCATGGCGCTGCGCGAGGACTTCGGGCTCGGGTGGATCCTGGCCGTCGTCGTGCCCGCGCTGTTCGTCTCGGTCGGCTTCGTGGTCTCCAAGATGGTCCCCAACTTCCGACTGATGCAGGGCCGCATCGACGAGGTCAACCGGGTCCTGCGCGAGCAGATCACCGGGATCCGGGTGGTGCGCGCGTTCGTCCGTGAGCCCCACGAGGCGGAGCGCTTCGCCCAGGCCAACGGCGACCTCACCGACGTCGCCGTGCGCGCCGGACGGTGGATGGCACTGATGTTCCCCCTGGTGATGATCGTGGTCAACGTCGCCAGCGTCGGGGTGATCTGGTTCGGAGGGCAGCGCGTCGACGACGGGCGGATGGAGGTCGGGGCGCTGACGGCGTTCCTGTCCTACCTGATGCAGATCCTGATGTCGGTGATGATGGCGACCTTCATGCTCATGCAGGTGCCGCGCTCCGCGGTGTGTGCCGACCGGATCGCCGAGGTGCTCGACACCGACTCCTCGGTGGTGCCGGCCACCGACCCGGTCGCCCCCGACCCGGCGCTGCGCGGTCATCTCGACCTCGAGCAGGTCACGGTGACCTACCCCGGTGCTGATGCGCCCGTGCTCTGCGACGTCGAGCTCTCCGCGAGGCCGGGCAGGACCGTCGCCGTCATCGGCTCCACCGGCTCGGGCAAGACCACCTTGCTCAACCTCGTCCCGCGGCTCTTCGACACCTCGTCCGGCGTGGTGCGCGTCTCCGGGGTCTCCGTGCGCGAGCTCGAGCCGTCGGTGCTGTGGGACCAGATCGGGCTGGTGCCCCAGAAGGCCTACCTCTTCTCCGGCACGGTCCGCTCCAACCTCGAGCACGGCAAGGGCGATGCCACCGAGGACGAGATGTGGGCAGCGCTCCAGGTCGCGCAGGCGCGGGACTTCGTGGAGGCGCTGCCCGAGGGCCTCGACGCGCCCGTCGCGCAGGGCGGCACCAACTTCTCCGGCGGACAGCGCCAACGCCTGGCCATCGCGCGAGCCGTGGTCCGCGAGCCGGCGATCTACCTCTTCGACGACTCCTTCTCGGCCCTCGACCTCGCCACCGACGCTCGGCTGCGTGCGGCCCTCGTGCCGGTGACCCGCGACGCCACGGTGGTGGTGGTCGCGCAGCGGGTCTCCACGATCCGCGACGCCGACCAGATCGTGGTGCTCGAGGACGGGCGGGTGGTCGGTCGCGGCACGCACGACGAGCTGCTGGCCGGGTGCACGACGTACGCCGAGATCGTCGAGTCGCAGCACAGCGCCGAGGAGGTCTCTCCATGAGCGACCAGAGCGACCGGGACGATCAGACGCCGACGCCGACGCCGAAGGGCAAGGCCCTGGAGGCCACCGAGCGCATCGAGGCTCCCGTCGCCGGACCGGGGCGCGGCCCGATGGGCGGGGGCATGGTCGGGCAGAAGGCGATGGACTTCGGCCCGTCGGCCAAGCGGATGGTGGCGCGGATGCGCCCCGACCAGGTCGCCGCGTTGTTCGTCGTCGCCCTCACCGTCGGGTCCGTGCTCCTGATGTCGATCGGGCCACGGATCCTCGGGCACGCCACCGACCTGGTCTTCTCGGGCTTCATCGGTCGCCAGTTCCCGGCCGGGACCCCCGACAGCGACCTGCCGGACGCCGTGCAGGGCCAGGACGTCATCCCGGGGCAGGGCGTCGACTTCGGTGCCGTCGGAGAGGTCCTGCTCCTGGTGCTGGCGATCTACGTGGCCGCCTCCCTGCTGAGCTGGGGTGCCGGCTACATCCTCAACAGCGTCGTGCAGCGCACCGTCTACCGGATGCGCCAGGACGTCGAGGTCAAGATCAACCGCCTACCGCTGGGCTACTTCGACCGCTCGCCGCGCGGTGAGCTGCTGAGCCGGGTCACCAACGACATCGACAACATCTCCACGACGCTGCAGCAGACGATGAGCCAGCTGCTGACGTCGTTGATGACGGTGGTCGCGGTGCTCGCGATGATGCTGTGGATCTCCCCGCTGCTGGCGCTGGTCGCCCTGGTCAGCGTGCCGATCTCGTTGGCCGCGACGCGGGCGATCATGAAGCGCTCGCAGGGCCAGTTCGTCCAGCAGTGGCGCCGTACCGGCCAGCTCAACGCGCACATCGAGGAGTCCTTCTCCGGCCACTCGCTGGTCAAGGTGTTCGGTCGCCAGGGCGAGGTGGAGCGCGTCTTCGCCGAGCAGAACGACGAGCTCTACGAGGTGAGCTTCAAAGCGCAGTTCGTCAGCGGGCTGATCATGCCGACGATGATGTTCATCGGGAACCTCAACTACGTCGTGGTCGCGGTCGTCGGCGCCCTGCGGGTGACCAGTGGCGCGCTGACGATCGGTGAGGTGCAGGCCTTCGTGCAGTACACCCGCCAGTTCACCCAGCCGCTGACCACGGTGGCGTCGATGGCCAACCTGCTGCAGTCGGGCGTCGCCTCGGCCGAGCGGGTCTTCGAGCTGCTCGACGCCGACGAGGAGCCGATCGAGGGCGACGTCGCCGCGGCAGAGGTGACGCGCGGCGAGGTCGCCTTCGAGCACGTCGCCTTCTCCTACGACGAGGACCGGCCGTTGATCAGCGACCTGTCGCTCGTGGCTCGGCCGGGTCAGACGGTCGCCATCGTCGGCCCGACCGGCGCCGGCAAGACCACCCTGGTCAACCTGGTGATGCGCTTCTACGACCTCGACGGCGGCCGGATCACCCTCGACGGTGTCGACGTCGGAGCGATGCCCCGCTCGGCGCTGCGCGGCCAGATCGGGATGGTCCTGCAGGACACCTGGCTCTTCGCCGGCACGATCCGCGACAACATCGCCTACGGACGACCCGGAGCGACCGACGAGGAGGTCCTCGAGGCGGCGCAGGCGACGTTCGTCGACCGCTTCGTGCACTCGCTGCCCGACGGCTACGACACCCTCGTCGACGAGGAGGGCTCCAACCTGTCGGCGGGCGAACGACAGCTGATCACGATCGCGCGTGCCTTCCTCACCAACCCGGCGCTGCTGATCCTCGACGAGGCCACGAGCTCGGTCGACACCCGCACCGAGCTGCTCCTGCAGCACGCCATGGCCGCCCTGCGCACCGACCGGACGTCGTTCGTCATCGCCCACCGGCTCTCCACCATCCGCGACGCCGACCTGATCCTGGTGATGGAGGACGGCTCGATCGTGGAGCAGGGCACGCACGACGAGCTGGTGGTGGCCGGTGGGGCGTACTCGCGGCTGTACCAGTCGCAGTATGCGGCGTCGGCCGTGGTGTCGTGATCGCACAATTGTGGAGCTAGTGCAGGTTCTGGCGGCGAAGACGTGTCACAACTCCACAATTGTGGCGTTGTGACCTTCCCCGGCCGCAGCCCCGTGCCGCCCCGCACCGCCGACGAACCGCCCCGCCCCACCGAGCGTCTCGCCCGAGCCGATCGTCTCGAGCCCGCGGGCGAACTCGTTGCGCATCGCGTCGTCCTCCTTCAGGTCCCACTGCTCCAGGGCCGAGAGGCGGTCGTTGCGCAGGCACCGCTGCGGCAGTGCTGCGAGCTCGTGGGCCAGAGCCACGGCGGCGGCCAGCGCGTCGCCCGGCGACGTCACCCGGTTGGCCAGCCCGATCCGTTCGGCCTCGACGCCGTCGATGCCGCGACCGGTGAGGATCAGGTCCATCGCCCGACTGTGCCCGATCAGGCGGGGGAGGCGGACCGTGCCGAGGTCGATCAGGGGCACGCCGAAGCGTCGGCAGTAGACGCCGAGAGTGGCGTCGGAGGCGACGACCCGCAGGTCCGCCCAGAGCGCCAGCTCGAGCCCACCGGCAACCGCGGGTCCCTCGATCGCGGCGATGACCGGCTTGGACGTGCGCAGTCGCGTCGGTCCCATGGGGCCGCGGCCGGTGTCGGTGAACTCCTCCGGAGAGTCGAGCCGGTCGCCCTCGGCCAGGGCCTTGAGGTCGGCGCCGGCGCAGAACACCCCACCGGCGCCGGTCAGCACGATGACCGAGACGGCCTCGTCGGCGTCGGCGGTCTCGATCGCCTCGGCCAGGAGCGCGGCGGTCGCGGAGTCGACGGCGTTGCGTCGGTCGGGCCGGTCGATGGTGACCACCGCGACGGCGCGATCGGGACCGTCGTACGCCGTGGCGACCGGTGGTGGGGAGGGGTGCGGTGACGAGGTGCTCATGGCCCTCACCGTAAATCCCTTGTCGCAGGCGGACGTCGGATCTACGCTGGTGGGACACGGAAAGGAGGTGGTCCTAACAATGCATTCTTCTAGGACGAGTGAGGTGGCTGCGCACTAGCAGCCCAGCATCGCGGAGGGGGGATCCCCTCCGAGGCTGCTGGTCAATCCCACGCAGTCACCCGACCCGCAGGCGCCCCGGAATCACGTCCCCGGGAGCGGCTCCGGATCCTCTGGATCTGGAGCCACGCCTGCGGGTTGTCCCTTTTTCGTGCGGCCGGGACCAGGGCTGAGGCGTGACTCACAGGGCTGATGGTTGCCCAAATCAACCAGTCGGGAATATGGTTGCTTATATCAACCTTCTAGTGGCATGAGAGAAGCACCCGTGAGCACCCAGGCAGCAGCATCCGAAGTAGGCAGTTCCACACCGGCCGGCGCCGACCCGGCCCCGATGACCCACCGCGAGATCCTCGAGGCCCTCAGCGGCCTCCTGCTCGCGATGTTCGTCGCGATGCTGTCCAGCACCGTCGTCACCAATGCGCTCCCGCGCATCGTCACCGATCTCAACGGATCGCAGTCGGGCTACACCTGGGTAGTCGTCTCCACCCTGCTGGCGATGACCGCGACCACCCCGATCTGGGGCAAGCTGGCCGACCTGTTCAGCAAGAAGATGCTCGTGCAGTCGGCCCTGGTGATCTACACGATCGGGTCGCTGATCGCCGCGTTCGCACCCAGCATGGGTGTGCTCATCGGTGGCCGCGTCGTCCAGGGCCTGGGCGTCGGTGGTCTCACCGCCCTGGTCCAGGTGGTGATCGCGTCGATGGTCTCCCCGCGTGAGCGCGGTCGCTACTCCGGCTACATCGGCGCAGTCTTCGCGACCGCCACCGTGAGCGGACCGCTGATCGGTGGTCTGGTCGTCGACAGCCCGCTCGGCTGGCGCGGCTGCTTCTTCGTCGGCCTGCCCTTCGCGGCCCTCGCCTTCTACGTCCTGCAGCGCCGCCTGCACCTGCCCGTCGTACGCCGTGAGGTCTCGATCGACTACCTGGGTGCGACCTTGATCGTCGGCGGCATCAGCAGCCTGCTGATCTGGGTCTCCCTCGCGGGCTCGTCCTTCGCCTGGGCCTCGGCCACCACCGCCGCGCTCGTCGCCCTCGGCCTGGCACTCATCGCCGCTGCCCTGTACGTCGAGAGCCGCGTCGCGGTCGACCCGGTGATCCCGCTGCGTCTCTTCAAGGACCGCACCACCGCCCTGGCCACGCTGGCGTCGGTGATGGTCGGCGTCGCGATGTTCGGCGCGACGGTCTACCTCAGCCAGTACTTCCAGCTCGCCCGGGGCATGAGCCCGACCGAGGCCGGCCTGATGTCCATCGCGATGGTCGGCGGACTCCTCGTCTCCAGCATCGTCAGCGGCCGGGTCATCAGCAACACCGGCATCTGGAAGCGGTGGCTGGTGGGCGGTCTCGTCCTCGTGGTCGTCGGGCTCTCCCTGCTCAGCACGATCGACGCCGACACCCCACTGGTCCTCGTGGGCGTCTTCATGGCCCTGGTCGGCGTCGGTCTCGGCTCGACGATGCAGAACCTCGTCCTGGCAGTCCAGAACAACACCAGCGCCAAGGACATGGGCGCCGCCAGCTCCGTCGTCGCCTTCTTCCGCTCGCTCGGCGGCTCGGTCGGCGTCTCCGTGCTCGGCGCGGTGCTCTCGACCCAGGTCGCCGGCACCGTCCGCACGGGCCTGGCCGACATGGGCGTGGCGGACACGGGCCACGAGAGCTCCTCGATCCCGGACCTGGCCGCGCTCCCGGCGCCGATCCGCGACCTCTACGAGCACGCTTTCGGCACCGCTGTGGGACACATCTTCCTCGTGGCCGTACCCTTTGCGATCCTTGCACTTGTCTGTGTGCTCTTCATCAAGGAGGTCCCGTTGCGTACGACGTTGTCCGACGCGGCAGAGCCGCTGGGACCGAAGAGCCCCGAGGCCTCCGCAGCCGGACCGATCGAGGCCCACGCCGGTGGCGCCACGGTGCCGGTGCCGGCGGCCCGGCAGTCGCCGATGAGGAACGCGTGAGCCGGGTGGGCCCCGAGTGACCAGGGCTGAGTCCTTGCGCACGCTCGAGCACGAGGTGGGGGTGCTGATGCGACGGGTGCGCCGCGTGATCGGCGTCCGCGCCCAGATGGTGCACCCAGACCTGCAGCCCGCCTCCTACCTCATCCTCTCCTCCGTCGCCGAGAGCGGACCGGTCCGAGCGTCGGTGCTGGTCGAGCTCTTCGACACCGACAAGGGTGCGATCAGCCGCCAGGTCGGCCACCTCCTGGAGCTCGGCCTGCTCGACAAGGAGCCGGACCCCGGTGACGCGCGCGCCTGGTTGATCTCGATCACGCCGGAGGCCCGTCAGCGGTTGGCCGACGTGGTCGAGCACCGGCAGCGGCTGCTCGACGAGGGCCTGGGGGAGTGGGACGACGCCAAGCTCGCAGCGTTCGTCGAGGAGCTGGGCCGCTACAACGAGGCGCTCAACGCCGCCAACGACCTCCAGGTCTAGCGCCCCGCACGCGGACCTCGCGCGCGGGTCGCTAGCCGGCCAGCCACACCGCGGTCGAGGCAGGCAGCTCGCCCGTGACCGGGCCACTGGCGACCAGGACGTCCCCGGCCGGCAGCGGCAGGGCGCTCTCCCCGCAGTTGAGCAGCACCCGCACCCCGGCCCGGGTGATCGTGAGCAGGTCACCGTCCACGTCGACCTGCACGTCGCCGGCCTCCGTCACGGGCAGCTCCCGCCGGGCCGCGAGCGCACGGCGGTAGAACTCCAGCGTCGAGTCATCGTCGCCGGTCTGGGCCTGCGCCGTGAGCGACGCCCAGTCGGCGGGCTGCGGTATCCACGGCTGGCCGTCCCCGGGCCCGAAACCGTACGGCGCGCTCGTCCCCGACCACGGGATCGGGACGCGACAGCCGTCGCGGCCGACCTCGCCGGTTGCCCCCTGGTGACGCAGCCACGCGGGGTCCTGTCGGTCGTCGGGAGCGACGTCGACCTGCTCGAGACCGAGCTCCTCGCCCTGGTAGAGGTACGACGAGCCCGGCAGCGCCAGCATCGTGAGCGTCGCGGCGCGGGCTCGCGCGAGGCCGGCGGTGCCGCCGCCGTACCGCGTGGTGTGACGGATGACGTCGTGGTTGCTCAGCACCCACGTGGGGCTGGCCTCGACGTCGGCCAGCGCCGCGAAGGTCCCGGTGACGACGTCGGCGAAGGCCTGGGCGGACCAGTCGGCGAGCAGCCAGGAGAAGTTGAAGGCCTGGCTCATCTCGTCGGGCCGCACGAACTTGGCCATCGAGGCCGGCGTCTGGGTCCAGGCCTCGGCGACGTTCATCCGATCGCCCGGGTAGGACGCCAGCACCTCGTGCCAGCGCCGGTAGACGTCGTGGACCTCGGGCTGGTCCCACATCGGCTCGTCACGCAACGTGCGCGCGACCATCGACTCCTTCGGCTCGCTCGTGGCGCCCGCCGTGTCCTGGTCCAGCTCCTGGTCGCGCAGGCTCGCCTCCTTGTAGAGGCCGTGCGCGACGTCGACCCGGAAGCCGTCGACGTCGCGGTCCAGCCAGAAGCGCAGGACGTCGGCGAACATGTCGCCGACCTCGGGGTTGCGCCAGTCGAGGTCGGGCTGGGTGGTGTCGAAGAGGTGGAGGTACCACTGGCCGTCCGCGACGCGGGTCCACGCCGGTCCGCCGAAGACCGACTGCCAGTTGTTCGGCGGCTCCGACCCCGGGGCGTCGTCGGTTCCGCGGCCGTCGCGGAAGAGGTAGCGGGCCCGCTCCGGGCTGCCGGGCGCGGCGGCGAGGGCGGCCTGGAACCACGCGTGCTCGTCGGAGGTGTGGTTGGGCACCAGGTCGACGATCACCTTGAGACCCAGGTCGTGCGCGGTGGCCACGAGGGTGTCGGCGTCGGCGAGGGTGCCGAAGAGCGGGTCGATGTCGCGGTAGTCGGCGACGTCGTACCCGTGGTCGTGCTGCGGTGAGGTGTAGAACGGCGTGATCCAGACCGCGTCCACGCCGAGGTCACGCAGGTAGGGCAGGCGCGAGGTGATCCCGGGCAGGTCGCCGACGCCGTCGACGCCACGGGTGCCGGAGTCGGCGAAGCTGCGGACGTAGATCTGGTAGATCACCGCGTCGCGCCACCAGGGCGTCTCGCCGGATCGCGGCTCGTGCGCGGCCATCACGAGAAGTCCGCGGGGTCCACGGCGAACCACACGTGCTCGGCCGAGCCCAGCACGCGGCCCGCGGCGTCGTACAGCGTCGAGGCCGTCCAGGTACGGCGGCCCTCGGAGCCGCGGGCGCCACCGACGAGCACGTGCTCAGCACCGACCTTCGGCAGGTCACGGATCTCGGCGGTCATCGAGCCGAGCACCATCAGCCGCTGGGTCAGGTCGCCGGCCCAGCCCCCGACGCAGTCGAGCGCCGCCCAGGTGACCTCCAGCGTCGCGGTGCTGCCGCCGAGACTGGGGTCCGGGGTCCAGGTGGCCGCGACGCGGACGCGACCCTCGGTGTCGTCGTCCACGCGGCCGGGGAAGATGCGCAGGCCGTCGTGCGCCTCGCGGCCCGTGCCGCAGGAGAAGCAGGTCGGGAACGGGTGGAAGTCCAGGCCGGCGAAGGTCGACTCCGCGGCCCGCGCCTGGTCGGCGGTGATCGCCTCGACCGCCGTGACGGACTCGTCGGCCGGCGACGCCGCGGCCACCACGACGTCGCCGTTGGTCGCCGTGGCGCTGTCGCCGTCGAGGGCGACAGCGAGGTCGGTGTCGAGGGGAGGAGGCTTGCGCAGCGTCACGCGCACGGGCCCCGGAGCGAGGTAGGCGGCCAGGGCGCCGGCGGTCCAGCCGCCGTTGCCCGAGCTGGCCGGGCCGCAGAAGCGGCGCGGGATGGTCAGGGGCGGCGTCACGTCGGGCACGGGCCAACGCTGTCACGCCGGGGACCCGCCGGTCCACACTCCGCCGGGGTGGGGACGGGACGAGTCAGTCGCGGATGGACTGCCATCGGTCCAGCGCCTCCTGGCGCTCGGCCTTGTGGTCGACGACCGCGGCGGGGTAGCCGACGAGGTCGCGCTCGTCGTCCCCGGGCTCGTGCGGGTCCGGCACCTGGGCGGGGTCGGCGAGCTCGTCCACCCACTGGCGGATGTACCCGCCCGGCGAGTCGAACTTGCGGCCCTGGCTGGTCGGGTTGAAGACCCGGAAGTACGGGGCCGCGTCGGTGCCGCTGCCCGCCGTCCACTGCCAGCCGTGCTGGTTGGAGGCCAGGTCGCCGTCGACCAGCCAGCGCATGAAGTGACGGGCGCCGTGCTGCCACTCGAGGTGGAGGTCCTTGACGAGGAAGCTCGCCACGATCATCCGCACCCGGTTGTGCATCCAGCCCGTGGCGCGCAGCTGACGCATCCCGGCGTCGACGATCGGGAAGCCGGTGCGCCCGCGCTGCCAGGCCTCGAGGTGGCTGTCGGGGGAGTCGGGGTCGGCGTACGGCATCCGGGCGTACTCGGCGCGCAGGTACTCCCGGGCGCTCTCGGGACGCGCGTGCAGCACGTCGGCGTAGAACTCCCGCCAGGCCAGCTCCTTGCGGTAGGTCCGTGCTCCTTCGGAGCGCAGCGGCGCGAGGTCGGCGAGCATCGTGCGGGGGTGGATCTCGCCCCACTTGAGGTGCACAGACATCCGCGAGGTGCCGTCGACGCCCATCTTGTCGCGGTCGTCGTCGTAGTGCTCGATCCGGTCGAGGAACTCCTGCCAGCGCTCGTGCGCGGCCGCCTCTCCGGCGTCCGGGAGGGCCAGGCCGTCGGGGATCTCGGGGTCGGGGAGGTCGACGGTGTCCTTGAGGTGGCGCCAGTCGGGGTCCTTCGGGGGCCCGACGGGATCGCGCCAGCCGTGCTCGGCCCAGGCCTTGGAGAACGGCGTGTAGACCTTGTACGGCGACCCGCTGCCGTTGGTGATCCGCCCCGGCTCGACAGCGTACGGCGAGCCCGTGCGCACCAGGGAGACCCCCGCGTCGTCGAGCGCCTCCTCGACCGCCTGGTCGCGCTGGGCGCCGTAGGGGCCGTGGTCGGCGGCGAGGTGGACGCTCTCGGCCCCGACCTCGCGGGCGGCCTCGACCACCCGGCGTACGGGATCGCCGTGCACGATGCTCAGCGGTACGTCGTGCCGCAGGGACCGCAGGCTGTGGGCGAGGTAGGCCCGGCGCGGGCGCCCGGCCGGACCCCACAGCGCCGGGTCGAGCACGAAGAGCGGGAGCGTGGGGCCGTCCTCGAGCGCGCGCAGCAGGGCCGGGTTGTCGCCGGCGCGCAGGTCGCGCCGGAACCACATCACGGAGGTCACGCCCCGGGACTCTGCCAGCAGGGGGACTGCGAGTGGACCACCCCAAGGGCGGATGGGTAAGAATGGCCCCGTGAGCGACCTCATCGACACCACCGAGATGTATCTACGGACCATCTACGAGCTCGTCGAGGAGGGAATCGTCCCGCTGCGGGCCCGGATCGCCGAGCGTCTGCACCAGAGCGGCCCCACCGTCTCGCAGACCGTGGCTCGGATGGAGCGCGACGGTCTGCTGACCGTGGAGGGCGACCGCCACCTCGAGCTGACCGAGGACGGCGAGCGCCTCGCCACCCGCGTCATGCGCAAGCACCGGCTCGCCGAGCGGCTCCTGACCGACGTGATCGGGCTCGACTGGGAGCTCGTGCACGAGGAGGCCTGCCGCTGGGAGCACGTGATGTCCGAGACGGTGGAGCGTCGCCTGCTCGAGCTGCTCGACCACCCCACCGAGTCGCCGTACGGCAACCCGATCCCGGGCCTGGCCGAGCTCGGCGAGAGCTCGCCGCTGGAGCCCTTCATGGAGGACGTCGAGCCCCTCTCGAAGGTGGCCGGCTCCGAGGAGGGCCGCGTGCTCGTGCGTCGGATCAGCGAGGAGATGCAGAAGGACGAGTCGCTGATGAGCGCGATGCGTCGCGTCGGCGCGCTGCCGGACAAGACGGTCACGATCGTGGCGACCGAGGCCGGCGTGCTGGTGGGCTCGGGTGGCGAGTCCGCCGAGATCGACCCCGAGGCGGCCGACCACATCTTCGTCAAGCGTCTCTGAGGGCCTGCGGCGGGGTTTGCGGCTGGGGGGTTTGCGACTGGGCGGTTTGCGGCTGCAGGAATCCCCGGGCACCCGGGGATTCCTGACGTTCCCAGGGGAAGCTCCGCCTGAGAACGTCAGGAGAACCCTGAGAAGTCCGCCCCGACTCCGGCCAGCGCGCCGAGGAACCCCGCGACCCCGACGTCCAGCTTGTACGTCGCCAGCTCGTCGCCCCGGGTCGTCCCGCGGTTGACGATCACCACCGGCGTGCCCGCCTTGGCCGCGCGCCGTACGAACCGGAAGCCGCTCATCACCGTCAGGCTCGAGCCGACGACCAGTAGCGCACCGCCTCCGTCGCCGAGCGCGTCGACCGCGGCGTAGCACCGCTCTACGCGGTCCTTGGGGACGTTCTCGCCGAAGAAGACGACGTCGGGCTTGAGGGCTCCGCCGCAGGTCTCGCAGCCGGGTACGACGAAGGCGGTCGTGTCGTCCAGCTCCACGTCACCGTCGGGACGGACAGCGGCGGCGGCGTGGGTGTCGGCGAAGCCGGGGTTGGCGGTCTCGAGCCGGTCGTGCAGGCCCGCACGCGAGGTCACCTCGCGGCAGCCCAGGCACACCACGTCGGCGATCCGTCCGTGCAGGGCGATCATCCGCCGGGAGCCGGCGGCCTCGTGCAGTCCGTCGACGTTCTGGGTGATGAGCAGCTCGGGGTCGAGCGCGGCCAGGGCGCGATGACCCGCGTTGGCCTCGGCGTGGCGCATCCGGCCCCACCCGAGGTGGGAGCGCGCCCAGTAGCGCTGCTGGGCCTGGGGCGTCGCGACGAACTCCTGGTAGGTCATCGGCGCCCGCTCCGGACGACCCGGGCCGCGGTAGTCCGGGATGCCGGAGTCGGTCGACATGCCCGCACCACCGAGCACGACGAGGGGCCGGTCGGTCAGCAGGTCGAGCGCGCGCTCGAGCGTCTCGTCCTGCTCGAACGACGTGGGGTCGAGGCCGGCGGCGTGGGTCGTCACGTGCCGTAGCGCACGCGCGCCCGGGCCCGCGCCTTCTCCGCCTCGACCTCGCGGTTCTTGGGTGGAGCCGTGGTCACCAGGTCCTCGAGGAGGTGGCCGGTGGCGTGCGCGATCTCGGCGACCGCCCGGTCGAACGCCGCCTGGTTGGCCGCCGACGGCTTGGTCGCCCCGGCCACCTTGCGGACGTACTGCAGCGCGGCGGCGTGCACCTCGTCGCCGGACGCCGGCGGCTCGAAGTTGTTGAGCGGGCGTATGTTGCGGCACATGGCGTCCAGCCTACGTCGGTCCAGATCGCACAATTGTGCCGTTTGGACATGCTTCTACGCTCCGACCGTGCCACAACGCCACAATTGTGCCGTCACGGCACGTCGAAGAACTCCACGTCCTCGCCGGTCACGAGGACCACCTTGTCGCGGCCGCCGGGGCCTGCTCCGTAGATCGGCACCGTGCGCACCTCGTCGACGTCGCTGCCGAACTCGACCTTCGTCATCGTGTTGGCCAGCTCCCCGCCGCCGACCTCGATCGTCGAGACGAAGCCGGCGCGGCCCTTGCGGACCACGGTCAGCACGGTCCGCTCGGCCGGGAGCCAGGTGAGCTGGCGGGGATCGTCGCCGGCCAGCGCGCTGGACCCGCCGCCGTAGGAGAGCACGTCGAGCTGGCGCGGGTCGGTGAGGTCGCTGACGTCGAAGAGTCCGGCCTGGGCGCCCCAGCGTCGGCCGCCGGCCTGGGGGCCTTCGCCGAGGCCGACCATCCGCATCGAGCCGAGCGGGTGCAGGTAGGAGGAGAAGCCGGGGATCTTGAGCTTGCCGATCAGCTCGGGGTCGTCCTGCTCGGTGAGATCGATCGTGTAGAGCGGGTCGACCTGGCGGAAGGTGACCAGGATCGCCAGCCCGTCGAACCACCGCACCGACTTGATGTCCTCGCCGACCCCGAGCCGGTCGACGCGGCCGATCTCGACCAGGGCGTCGTCCTCGGCGCGCATCGTGACGACGGAGTTGAAGTTGCCGGTCTCGCTCGATGGTCCGACGGCGAGCCGGAGGACTCCGTCGTACTCGTCCATCGCCCAGCGGTCGCGGATCGTGCCCTCGACCTCGCCGGCGCCGACGTAGGTCGCACGGGTCCCATCGAGGGCGAAGTCGTAGACGTACGTCGTGCCCCCACCGCCGCCGGCGACGCGGGGGAGGACGCAGAAGTCGGTGAAACCGCACCCGTTGGAGCCTCCGCCGTCGCCGCCTGCGAGGTAGAGGTGGTCGTTGGACTCGTAGGCCAGCGAGGCGTCACCGGCGAGGCCGAACGCGTCCAGGTCCTCGACGTCGCTGATGTCGGCGTCGGCGGCGAACCCGACGACGGCCATCGTGCCGAGACCGACGTCGGCGCGGGGGATCGCGACCTGGTCGCAGTCCAGCAGCTGCTGCGGGTCCCCTCCGTCGATGCTGACGCTCGGCAGCCAGTCGCCGACCGCCGTCTCCTCGACGATCGCGCGGTTGGCGCGCAGCGCCGTCTCCTGGCCACCGCCCTTGCGGCCGCTGCGACCGGGACGGACGAAGTCGAGCTCGGGCAGGCCGGCCGAGACCACGAGACGTACGACGTCCCCGTGCTGGCGGGCGGTGACCGTGGACGCGTCGTAGTCGACGGTCCGCAGCAGGCTGGGCTCGCTGGGGTCGGTCACGTCGATCGAGAGCACCCGGGTCTGGGGCGAGGTGGTGTCGTAGCCGTACCCGTAGCCGCCGTTGCGCCGGGTGCCGTCGTTGCCGACCGCGACGACGGTGTCGTCGGCGAGCAGGATCTCGCCGTCGGAGAAGTCGCCCAGGTCGAGGTCGCCGAGCGGCTCCACCGCCTCGCCGGAGACGTCGTACGTCGTCAGCATCGCGCCGCGCAGCCGCACGAGCAGCTCCCCGTCGGTCTTGACGGTGTCGGGCTCGTCGACCCCGACCTCCTGGACGTTGGTGCCGGTCTCCGAGGAGGTGACGCGACCGGTCTTGGCCGACAGCTCCCGTGGGGCTCGTGCGTTCGTCGGCATGCTCGGTTGCGGCAGGGCGCCCGCCATGACCCGGTTGCCGGCATCGAAGGCCAAGGTCATCCGAGACAGGTACGGCTGTTGCCACCCGTAGGCCCCCACGAGGTCGACGCCCTGGTCCACGTAGTGCGCCAGCAGGTCCTCGCACGACTCGGGCGCCTCGAGCTCGCCGAAGAACGCGACCGGGGTCGCCACGTCGTCGCCGACCGTGCCCGACCCGGGCGGCAGCGCGGCACCAGGACCGTCCGGTTGGCTCGAGCCGGGGGAGGAGACCAGGCTGCCGGCGATGAAGGCGGCAGCGATGCCCCCGACCACGGCGGCACCGCCGAGCGAGCGGCGCAGCCGCTGCTCCGGCGTGCGGCGGGTCCGGGCGGCCTCTCGGCGGGCCTCGCGCAGGATGGCGTCGACGGGGGCGGGGCCGGTGGGCAGGTCGTCCCAGTCGCGTTCGAGGTCGGTCATGAGGTGGTCTCCTCGGTCGGGAGGTCGGTCGCGGAGTCGGTCGCGGAGTTGGCTGTGAAGCCCGACGTGGCGTCGGTCTTGAAGTCGGCCAGGTGGTCGTTGGCCGAGAGCTGGGCCAGGGAGCGGGAGAGCCGGCTCTTGACCGTGCCGTTCGGGACCTTGAGCGCCTCGGCGGTCTCGGCCTCGGTGAGCCCGGCGAAGTAGCGCAGCACCACGACGTCGCGGTTGGGCTTGCTCAGGCCGGCGAGCGCACGGTGGACGGCGTCGGCGGTGTCCACTCCCGCGATTGCGTCCGCACCGCGGCCGCCGCCACGCCCTGGCTCGGGCAGCCGCTCGGTCGGCTTCTCGCCCCACCATCGACGCCGCTTGGAGTCGCGCAGGCAGTTGAGCAGCATCCGGTAGACGTAGGCGGCCCGGTTGTCGGCGGCCACCACGCTCGGCCAGGCGGTGTAGCAGCGCACCAGCGTGGTCTGGGCGAGGTCCTCGGCCTCGTGGAGGCTGCAGCCGAGGAAGACCGCGGAGCGCACGAGCGTGCCCCATGCCTCGCGGGCGTAGTCGGCGAAGTCGCTCTCGTCGACCGTCTCGTGCGTCATGGGGCTCCTGGGTCTGCCGGGTGGTGCCGTGTGGTGCCGGGTGGTGCGCCGTGCGGGAGGGGCTGTCGTGGGTATGACGAGGCTCGGCGCCCGGTCGGTTCCATCCGGCGGGCGCTTTCTCGGTGCTGTCAGGATGGGCCCATGCCTGAGAACAGCGACACCGCCAGCCCTGACCGGGACCTCGACCTGATCCTCTTCGGTGCGACCGGCTTCACCGGCGGCCTCACCGCCGAGTACCTCGCCGAGCACGGCCCGGCCGGCCTGCGCTGGGCCCTGGCCGGCCGCAGCCTCGACAAGCTCGAGAAGGTCCGCGCCCACCTGGACACGATCAAGCCGGGCAGCATGGATCTCGAGCTGATCGTCGTCGACGCGGCAGACGAGGCCGCACTGGCGACCGCCGTCGCCCGCACCAAGGTCGTCGCCACGACGGTCGGGCCCTACCTGCAGCTCGGCGGACCGCTGGTCGGTGCGTGCGCGGCAGCCGGCACCGACTACGTCGACCTGACCGGCGAGCCGGAATTCGTCGACCGCTCGTGGCTCGAGCACCACGAGACCGCCGTGGCCAGCGGCGCCCGGATCGTGCATGCCTGCGGGTTCGACTCGATCCCGCACGACCTCGGCGCCTACTACACGGTGCTGCAGCTCAAGGCGGCCGGCCCGGTCACGATGCGCGGCGTGGTGCGCGGCGACGGCACCTTCTCCGGAGGCACGTTCCACTCGGCGATGGGCGCCTTCTCCCGCGCCAAGGAGATGGCCGCGACGGCCAAGAAGCGCCGCCAGGCCGAGGCTCGGCCCGAGGGCCGTTCCTCCCGCGCGGTCTCCGGCAAGCCCGGCAAGGACCCCGTCCTGGGCTACTACCTGCTCCCGCTGCCGACGATCGACCCGCAGGTGGTCGCGCGCAGCGGCGCCGCGCTGACGTCGTACGGACCGGAGTTCCGCTACTCCCACTTCGCCGGCACCAAGACGCTGCGGTACGCCGTGGGCGGCGCGGTCGGCGTCACCCTGATCGGTCTGGCCGCCCAGGTCAAGCCGGCCCGCAACTTCCTGCTCGGCAAGGTCAAGCAGGGCGAGGGCCCGGACGAGGCCAAGCGGGCGAAGTCGTCGTTCAGCGTCGACTTCGTCGCCGAGGGCGACGGCCGCACCCTGCACACCCGCGTCTCCGGCGGCGACCCCGGCTACGGGGAGACCGCCAAGATGCTCAGCGAGGCGGCGCTGAGCCTGGCCTTCGACGACAACCCGACGACCGCCGGGTCGGTCACGACCGCGCAGGCGATGGGCGACAACCTGCTCGGGCGACTGCGGGCCGCGGGGATCGTGTTCGAGGTCGTCGGCTGACGGGTCGGGTTCGAGGGGGTCGACAGGTCGACGGGGGTGCCCCAGGCAAGAGTCGAACTTGCGACCTTTCGCTTAGGAGGCGGCTGCTCTATCCACTGAGCTACTGGGGCGAGGGCGTGCGGGACGCCGCCCCGCAGTCTGCCATGTCCGAGACCGGTCGGGTCGTGGGCCCGAGGACGGTCGTGAGACCGGTGTGAGGCACACGACCCGTCCGGGACGGCTCCGGGGGCGGGCAATTTTGGTGACTCTCAGGATCGGTCCGCACAATGGGGCCGTCGTACGACACGGCCGCGAGTGCCCATCGACGCGCACCGCGGCTGCTTCTTGCTGCACCACCCGACCCACCACTGCCCGACGAGCACGTCAAGGTGACATGACCCAGGACCTGATGACGCCGGCGCCCCTGGCGCCGAGCGGCCCCAAGCGGCGCGGCCGCAAGGACCCACGCCGTACGGCGGCCACGGTCGCCGTGGCGGGGCTCGCCGCGCTCAGCCTGATCCTCGGACTGGGCGGGGTCTACTTCTATCGCCACCTCAACGACAACCTCGACGTCGTCGACATCGAGGCGCAGCTCACCGACCGGCCCGACAAGGTCGCGGTCGACACCGGGCCGCAGGAGCCGATCAACCTGCTGGTGATGGGCTCGGACGCCCGCGACGGCGAGGGCAACAACATCGACGGACTCACCGGCGACGGGGAGCGCTCGGACACCACGATCATGTTCCACCTCTCGGCGGATCGCTCCTTCGCCTACGGCGTCAGCATCCCGCGCGACAGCCTGGTCGACCGTCCCGACTGCAAGGACGAGAACGGCGAGACGATCCCCGGCGCCACCGACGTCATGTGGAACGAGGCCTTCTCGGTGGGTGGCCCGGCGTGCACGATCCAGCAGTTCGAGCAGCTCACCGACGTGCGGATCGACAACTACGTGGTCCTGGACTTCAACGGGTTCGAGGACATGGTCAACGCCATCGACGGCGTCGAGGTCTGCCTGCCCGAGCCGATCGAGGACCCGGCCCACGGGATCAACATCCCCGCCGGCACGCAGGAGGTCGTGGGGCGCCAGGCCCTCAACTACGTGCGCGCCCGCTACACGCTGGGCGACGGCTCCGACCTCGGCCGGATCAAGCGGCAGCAGGCGTTCATCGCCGCCATGGCGAGCAAGGTCGTCTCGGCCGGCACCCTGACCCGGGTCGACCGCGTCCTCGGCTTCCTCAACGCCGCGACCCGCTCGCTGACCACCGACTTCACCTCGGTCACCGAGATCGGGCGCGTCGGGGCGGGCTTCAAGGGCATCGGCCTGGACAACATCAAGTTCGTCACGGTCCCGTGGCAGTACTCCCCGGAGGACCCCAACCGGGTCGAGTGGCTGCCCGAGGCCGACCAGCTCTGGAAGCGCGTGATCGAGGACCAGACGCTCACGAAGAACCTGCGCGACGGCGTGATCAAGGCCAGCGACAAGGTCGACGGTGCCGACAAGGAGCCGACGACCGAGCGCGCCCAGGCCGCCGCCAGCCAACGGCAGGCGGCGGGTCTCTGTGCCTGAGGCTGCGGAGCCGACGAGGGAGCCGGAGCCGGAGTGGAAGCGACGTCGGCGCCTCGCGGCGATCTTCGGAGAGACACTGCCCGACACGACGAGTGACGAGCGGGACGACGCGGTCTCGTCGAGCGGGGAGTCCTCGTCCGACACGTGGCTCAAGGCACAGGTGCCGCCTCACCACGGTGGGTGAGACGGCACCTTGTCGACGGGCCGGTTTCGACTCGCCTGGCGCGACCTCGTGCCTCGGTCGCGGGCTCGCTCAACCTTCGCTCACGACGTCGATCGCTCGTGCCTCGCGGTCGACTGTTCGCTCAGCGCGGCGCCTGGGCCGAGAGCAGGTCGCGGATCTCCTTGAGCAGGACGATGTCCTCGGGGGTGCCGGCGGGCGGGCTGGGGAAGAACTTCTCCTTGGCCTTCACGTAGGGCACCACGACCAGGAAGTAGACGACGGCGGCCAGGATGACGAAGGCGATGATCGCGTTCATGAAGCGGCCGCCGTACGTCTCGGTGCTGAAGACGTCGTCGGCTGCCGACGGGAGCAGGCTGGTCAGCCACTCGGTGAACGCGGTGACCACGGCGCCGAACGCCGTACCGATGATGACCGCGACAGCCAGGTCGACCAGGTTGCCGCGGAAGAGGAAGTTCTTGAATCCGTCCACGAGTAGGTACTCCTAAGATTCGGGCCAGGTGTGGGGCCCCCGGGCGGGGTGACCGGAGAACACGCTATCGCTCCGACCACGTGTAGGTCACGAACGCACTCAGTGCCGCAGCCGTGACGGGTGCCACCTCCGCGGGGGAGAGCGCCACGATCACCAGCCGCCCCGGCAGCCCCGAGGCGGTGACGCCCGAGCCGGCCTCGCCCTCCTGCGGCAGCGCCAGGACCGGTACGGCGTGCGCAACGGTGGTCACGTCACCCTGCTCCGGGTCCGTGGCGACCAGGTCGACCAGGTCGCCGACCTCCAGCAGCGCGACCATGCCGGGATCGGGCAGCCGGACCGGGACGGAGCGTCGGCCCGGGTGCGCCTGGGCAAGGTCGGCTCCGACGAGGCGGACCGCCGTGACCGGCTCGCCGGCGCCGAGGGGTGCGGCGAGCAGTCGACCCGCGACGTCGGCCTCCGAGCCGACCGCGCCGCTCGGCTCCGAGCCGGGTCGGAAGTCGACCGTCGTGAGGTCGTCGGCGCTGATCGTGAGGCCCGCGGGCAGGTCGCGGGCGGCGACCAGGACCGGCACCGTGCCTTCGGGGCTCGGCGAGACTGCCGACAGCCCGGCCCACACAGCGACCGCGCTCAGCAGCGCCGCCAGCAGCCGGCGGCGGCGCAGCACTGCTCGCCGTACGCCCCAGCGGGCACGGTCGAGGCGGGCGCGCGGCGTGGACCGGCGGGCGCCGGAGGAGTCGAGCAGGTCGGCGTCGTCCGAGATCACGACTCGACGGTAGGCGTCACGGGCGATCGACGTCGATCGCTCTCCACAGGCCCGGGGGCCTGGGGATCAGGACGAGGCGCTGGCCGCCGACGATGAGCTCGTGGAGCCGGAGGACGAACCGGACGAGGAGCTCGAGGACTCCTTCGACGACCCGCCCGACGAGTCCTTGGAGCCACCGGAGGAGCCGGAGTCCTTGCTGCCGGACTCCTTGCTGCCGGAGTCCTTGGAGCCGGAGTCCTTGGAGCCGCCGTCCTTGCTGGAGCCGGCCTCGGACGAGCTGGAGGTCGAGCGACTGTCGTTGCGGTAGAAGCCCGAGCCCTTGAAGACCACGCCCACGGCGTTGAACACCTTGCGCAGACGGCCCTCGCACTGGGGGCAGACGGTCAGCGAGGCGTCCGAGAAGGCCTGCACCTGCTCGAAGGCGTGGCCGCACTCGGTGCAGGCGTACTGGTAGGTGGGCACGGAAGGCTCCTTCGTCGCAGATTCTCAGCCGGGTGAGGAAAGATTGGCACTCTGCCCGGGCGACTGCCAATGCTACGCCACGGCACAATGAACGCCACCATGACCGCCGACACCGAACGCTCCGGCAGCGCGGGCACCCCGGGCGCCCCCGGCAGCCCGGGTGGGGGCGAGCCCGAGGTGGAGCCGGCGAGGCGTCGCAGTCCCTGGGTCCGGTTCGTCGCGCTGCCCGCGGGCCTGCGGATCACGACGTACGTCGCCGTCGTGCTGGTGCTGACGCTGGTCGCCCTGACGTTGACGGCAGTGGTCCTGGTGCGGCGGTCCTTCCCCCAGACCTCCGGGACGGTCGAGGTGGCTGGGATCGACGGGCCCGTCGAGGTGCTGCGCGACTCCGCCGGCATCCCACAGGTCTACGCCGACAGCACCGAGGACCTGATGTTCGCCCAGGGCTACGTGTCGGCCCAGGAGCGCTTCTACGAGATGGACGTACGCCGCCACGCCACCGCGGGTCGGCTGGCCGAGCTCTTCGGGGAGGACGCGCTCGCCTCCGACCTCTCCGTGCGCACCCTCGGCTGGCGTCGGGTGGCCGAGGCGGAGCTGCCGCTGCTCGCCCCGGAGACCAGGGTCGCGCTGGACGCCTACGCCAAGGGCGTCAACGAGTACCTCGACGGGCGCTCGGCCGGCCGGATCTCGCTCGAGTACGTCGTGCTGGGCGCCGGCGGCCTCGACTACAGCCCCGAGCCCTGGACGTCGGTCGACTCGCTCGCGTGGCTCAAGGCGATGGCGTGGGACCTGCGGGGCAACATGCAGGACGAGATCGACCGGGTGCTCGCGATCGACGCGGTGGGGCGCGAGCGTGCCGATGAGCTGTACCCGGCCTACGACCACCGCGCGAGCGACCCGATCGTGACGCAGGGCGCCGTGGTCGACGGCGTCTTCGAGCAGGACGCGAGCGCCGACGGGACCCGCAACCCGAAGCGGGCGCCCACGGGACCGGCCCTCGACCGGGGCCGGCGGCACGTCGGCGCGAGCCTGGACGCCGTCACCTCGTGGGACTCCCTGGGGCAGGGCTCCGGCCGGATGCCGGCCTGGCTGGGTGAGGGCGACGGGCTGGGGTCCAACGCCTGGGTCGTCTCCGGCGACCACACCGACTCGGGTGCGCCCCTGCTCGCAGCCGACCCGCACCTGGGGGTCTCGGTCCCGGGGCCCTGGCTGCAGGTCGGGCTGCACTGCCGCAGCATCAGCGCCGCCTGCCCCTACGACGTCGCCGGCTACTCGTTCTCCGGGGTCCCGGGCGTGATCGTGGGTCACAACGCCTCGATCGCCTGGGGGTTCAGCAACCTCGGCTCCGACGTCAGTGACCTGTACGTCGAGCGGATCACCGACGGCACGGCGCGACGCGGTCGGCAGGAGGTCGCGGTGCGCGAGCGCACGGAGACCGTGGAGGTGGAGGGCGGCGACGACGTCACGATCACCGTGCGCTCCACCGACCACGGGCCGATCGTCTCCGACGTGGACGAGACGCTGTCCGTCGTCGGCGACACCGCCCCGCTCAAGGGGCGCGACAGGTTCGGCTCCGCCGGGGGCGAGGAGTACGCCGTGTCCCTGTCGTGGACGGGCTTCACCCCCTCGCCGACCGCCGACGCGATCCTCGGGCTCAACCGAGCAGGCGGCTGGGACGCCTTCCGGCAGGCGCTCTCCTCCTTCGCGATCCCGGCGCAGAACGTCGTCTACGCCGACCGCGAGGGTCACATCGGCTACCAGGCGACCGGGCTGGCGCCGATCCGCAAGTCCGGCAACGACGGCCGCCTGCCCTCGGCGGGGTGGCGCTCGGAGAACGACTGGACCGGCGAGTTCGTGCCGTTCGACGGCCTGCCCAACGTGCTCGATCCCGACGGCGGGGTCATCGTCAC
Organism: Nocardioides sp.; assembly: GCF_029937575.1. Classification (GTDB taxonomy): domain Bacteria; phylum Actinomycetota; class Actinomycetes; order Propionibacteriales; family Nocardioidaceae; genus Nocardioides. The sequence continues at coordinate 115,321 of NZ_JAPYPS010000001.1, read as the reverse complement.
GGCCAACCAGGCCGTTGCCGGACCCGACTACCCCTACTTCCTCACCGACGACTGGGACCGCGGCTACCGCTCCGAGCGGATCAGCAGCCTGCTGGACGCTGCCCTGGTCCCCTCGGAGGGCGACAGCAGCGGCACGGTCTCGCTCGAGGAGCTCTCGGCGATGCAGCTCGACGACCGCACCCCCCTCGGCCCGGTCCTCACGCCGTACCTCCTCGACGTGGAGCTGCCCTCGGGCTACTTCTCCGCGGGTCAACGCCTGTTGCGCGACTGGGACTTCGGCCAGCCGGCGGGCAGTGCCGCGGCGGCCTACTTCAACGCGGTCTGGCGCAACCTGCTCGAGCTCACGTTCCACGACGAGCTGCCCGAGGCCCTGTGGCCGGACGGCGGCCAGCGCTGGGTGGCGGTGATGACCGAGCTGCTGGAGGACCCGGTCGACGCCTACTGGGACGACGTGACCACCGACGAGCGAGAGACCCGTGACGTGGTCATCGAGCGCGCGATGCGGGACGCGCGCGACGAGCTCACCAGCCGTCAGGCGGTGCGTGCCGTCGAGTGGACGTGGGGCGGGCTGCACGAGCTGGACCTGCGATCGCAGCCGCTGGGGGAGTGGGGCAACGGGGCCGAGCGTGCGCTGTTCAACCGGGGCGGCCTCGACGTCGGTGGCGGCGGTACGTCGGTCAACGCCACGGCCTGGGACGCCGCGTCCGGCTACGACGTGAGCACCGCGCCCTCGATGCGGATGGTCGTCTCCCTCGACGGGACCGACGGGCTCGACCGCTCCCGCTGGGTCAGTCTCACCGGCGTCTCGGGGCACGCCTTCGACGCCCACTACACCGACCAGACGGAGCGCTGGCTCGACGGCCGAACGCTGCCCTGGCCCTTCTCCGAGGATGCCGTGCGCGACGCCACCGAGGACACGTTGGTGCTCACCCCGGCCTCCGGGGGCTGAGGAAGCGTCTTCCCTGCGACGACTCAGAAGCGACGGATCCCGGACGGCGTCGCGACGGCGCCCACGGCGCGGTCGTGCGGCTCGGTCGGTACGTCGCGGCCGACCTCGTCGTCGTACAGCAGGACGCAGGTGAACGTCCCGACCGGCACCCGGGCCAGCGCACGGTCGTAGGAGCCGCCGCCCCGGCCGATCCGCGTCCCCGTGGGCGAGACCGCCAGTCCCGGCACCAGCACCGCGTCGGCACCGGCGATCGCCTCGACCCCCAGACGCTCCCCGGCGGGCTCGAGGAGCCCGAGCCGCCCGCTCGCCAAGGCGTCGTCGCCGCCGTACGGCGCCCAGTCGAGGTCGCCGTCGGGCAGCAGCACGGGGAGCAGCACCCGCGTCCCGCGCCGGGCCAGGCCGTCGAGCAGCCAGGAGGTGCCAGGCTCGCTGCCGATCGAGACGTACGCCGCCACCGTGGCGGCGCCCGTCAGCTCCGGCGCGGCGAGGAGGTGGCCGGCGAGGCCGCGGGAGTAGACGCCGAGCTCGGCCACCGACAGTCGCTTCCGAGCGGTGGTCAGCTGGTCGCGCAGGGCGAGCTTGGCCGGCCCGGCGCCGGGCGTCGGATCGGGGGGCGGTTCGGACGGGTTGGCGGGTGGTTGTGACGTGGCCACGCGAGAAGCCTACGATCGTGAGCATGGGTAGCCCTGGACTGCACAAGGCCCGCGACAAGATGGCCGACGCCGGCGTCGACGAGGTCGCGATCGACACCTTCGCGCACTACTACCGGCTCCTCGAGCACGGGGAGACCGGCATGGTGCCGGAGTCCACGATCGACCCGGTCGACATGCCCAGCCTGGCCGACGTCGAGGTCGATCCCGACGTCGCCGCCGAGGCGATCCGCCACACCGCCGTCATCAAGCTCAACGGCGGGCTCGGGACCTCGATGGGCATGGAGCGGGCCAAGTCCCTGCTGTGCGTGCGGCGCGGACTGTCCTTCCTCGACATCATCGCCCGCCAGGTCCTGCACCTGCGCAAGGAGCACGACGCGACGCTCCCGCTGATGTTCATGAACTCCTTCCGCACCTCGGCCGACACGATGGCCGCCCTGGCGCGCTACGAGGACCTCCCGGTCGACGGGCTGCCGCTGGAGTTCCTGCAGAACAAGGAGCCCAAGCTGCTGGCCGCCGACCTGATGCCGGTGAGCTATCCCAAGGATCCTGACCTCGAGTGGTGTCCGCCGGGCCACGGCGACGTCTACACCGCCCTGCGCGGCACCGGCCTGCTCGACCTGCTGATCGAGCGCGGCTTCCGGCACGTGTTCATCTCCAACTCCGACAACCTGGGTGCGGTGCCCGACCCCCAGGTCGCCGGGTGGTTCGCCGCGAGCGGAGCGCCGTTCGCGATCGAGGCGGTGCGCCGTACTCCCTCGGACCGCAAGGGCGGCCACTTCGCACGCCGCAAGAGCGACGGGCGGATCGTGCTGCGCGAGTCGGCCCAGACCCCGAAGGAGGACGCCGAGGCGCTGGCGGACCTCGACCGGCACCGGTACTGCTCGACCAACAACCTGTGGTTCGACCTCGATGCGATGAAGCAGGCCCTCGACGTACGCCAGGGGATCCTCGGGCTGCCGCTGATCAAGAACACCAAGCACGTCGACCCGGGCGACCCCTCGACCCCCGAGGTGATCCAGGTCGAGACCGCGATGGGTGCGGCGATCGAGGTCTTCGACGGCTCGGCGCTGATCGAGGTCGGCCGCGACCGCTTCGTGCCGGTCAAGACCACCAACGACCTGCTGGTGCTGCGCTCGGACGTCTACCAGGTCGGCAGCGACTTCGTGCTCGACCAGGTCGCCACCGACGTGCCCTTCATCGACCTCGACAGCGACTACTACAAGCTCGTGGGCGAGTTCGACAAGCGCTTCCCCGAGGGAGCCCCGTCGCTGGCCAAGGCCAGCTCGCTGCGGGTCGTGGGGGACTACACGTTCGGCCGCGACGTCCAGGTCGTCGGCGACGTCGCGCTCGACTCGGCCGACGCCGAGCGGGTCGACCAGGGCGCGGTGCTGCACGGCGACGCCGACGCGTGAGCCGCTCATGAGCGGGGGACTGCGCTCGGTCGACGAGCACCTCGCGGCGATCCTGACGGCCATGACGCCGCTGCCCGCCCTGCAGCTGCCGCTCCTGGACGCCCTCGACCTGGCTGCCGCCGAGGACGTCGTGGCGCCGATCCAGCTGCCGCGCTTCGACAACTCCGCGATGGACGGGTACGCCGTACGGCAGGCCGACGTGGCCACGGCGACCGACGAGTCGCCGGTCAAGCTGCCGGTCATCGGTGAGATCGGCGCGGGTCAGTCCGCCCGTCCGGTGACCTCGTTGCCCGCGGGCACCGCGGCCAAGATCATGACCGGCGCCCCGGTGCCGCCCGGGGCCGACAGCGTCGTGCCCTACGAGTGGACCGACCGCGGGGCCAAGGACGTCTGGATCGCCCAGGCACCGAGCCCCGGGCAACACCTGCGCTACGCCGGCGAGGACGTCGCCGTCGGCGACCTGCTCGTCGAGGCCGGTACGACGCTCGGTCCGCGCCACCTGGGGCTGCTGGCCTCGTTGGGGCGGGCGAGCGTCCGGGTGCGCCCGCGCCCTCGCGTCGTGATCGTCTCGACCGGCTCGGAGCTGCGCGAGCCCGGCGCAGAGCTGGGCGACGACTCGATCTACGACGGCAACTCCTTCCTGCTCGCCGCGGCCGCTCGCCGCGCGGGTGCGGTGCCCTACCGCGTGGGACTGATCCCCGACGAGCCCGCAGCCTTGCTGGACGCACTCGACGACCAGCTCGGCCGCGCCGACGCCGTGGTCACCTCGGGCGGGATCTCGATGGGCGACTTCGACGTCGTCAAGGAAGCGCTGACCCCGCTGGGATCGGTGTGGTTCGGCCCGGTCGCGATGCAGCCCGGCAAGCCGCAGGGCTTCGGCACCCTGAGCCCCCGCTCGGGGGGCCGTGCCGACCAGGCGGTGCCGTTCTTCGCGCTGCCGGGCAACCCGGTCTCGGCCTACCTCTCCTTCGAGACCTTCGTGCGTCCTGCGCTGCGTCGGATGATGGGCATCACGCCCGAGTCCCGGCAACCGGTGACCGCGCGACTCACCCATCGCGTGGGGTCGCCTCGTGGCCGGCGCCAGTTCCTGCGTGGGGTGCTCACCCTGGACTCCGACGGGGCCAGCGTTGCCGAGGTCGAGCCGGTCGGAGGGTCGGGCTCGCACCTCGTGGGTGACCTGGCTGCCTCCGACGCGTTGATCGTCGTACCGGAGGACGTGACCGAGATCGCCGCCGGCGAGCGGGTCACCGTGATCCGCCTGGACCAGGACTGAGACCCATGAGCGAACCTGTCGAGCAATCGAGGCTGACCCACGTCGACGAGCGGGGCGCGGCACACATGGTCGACGTCTCGGCCAAGTCCGTGACCGCGCGCACCGCGACTGCCTCGGGGCGGGTGCACGTCTCCGCGGCCGTCGTCGACCTCTTGCGCGGTGCCGGCGTGCCGAAGGGCGACACCCTCGCCGTCGCGCGCCTGGCCGGGATCATGGGCGCCAAGCAGACGCCTTCGCTGATCCCGCTGTGCCACCCGCTCTCCCTGTCCGCGGTCTCGGTGGACCTCGTCGTCGAGGACTCGTCGGTCGCGATCACCGCCCAGGTCCGCACCACCGACCGCACGGGCGTCGAGATGGAGGCCTTGACCGCCGTCTCGATCGCAGCGCTCACGGTCGTCGACATGGTCAAGGCGGTCGACAAGGCCGCGGTGATCACCGACATCCGCGTGGAGACCAAGACGGGTGGCAAGTCCGGGGACTTCGTGCGACCGGGCGCCGGAGTGGCGGATGACTGAGTCGCACGGTCGCGCCGAGGTCGTCGTCGCCTCCAACCGGGCTGCGGCGGGCGTGTACGCCGACGAGACCGGTCCGCTGATCGTCGAGGCGCTGCGCGACCTCGGCTTCACGGTGGGCGCTCCGTCCGTCGTGCCCGACGGCCCTCCGGTGGGCGCGGCCATCGCCGCCGCTGTCGAGGGCGGTGCGCGCGTGGTGCTGACGACGGGCGGCACGGGCCTCACGCCCACCGACCAGACCCCCGAGCAGACCCGACCGCTGCTCGAGCGCGAGGTGCCCGGGATCGCCGAGGCCATCCGGGCCGCCGGCGTCGTGGCCGGGATCCCGACCGCTGCCCTCTCGCGCGGGCTGGCCGGCGTCGCCGGCTCGTGCCTGGTCGTCAACCTCCCCGGCTCGCGGGGCGGGGTGAAGGACGGTCTGTCGGTCCTGCGACCGCTCCTCGTGCACGCCGTGGAGCAGATCGTGGGGAGTGACCACTGAGTGCGGGCCGGGCCAGGGGATGGCCGGTGGTGCTCTCGTCGGGCACCGCGCCGAAGGTGACCCTGCGGCCCCTCAAAGCCTCCGACGTCGACGCCTGGCGTGACGCACGACGCCGCAACGCCGGCTGGCTCTCGCGCTGGGACGCCACCGCACCTCCCGGCGCCGACGCCAAGCCGGTGACCTTCCGGACCCTGATCCGTCGTCTGAGCAGGAGCGCCAAGGCCGGCACGACACTGCCGTTCGCAGTCGAGGTCAACGGCGCGTTCGCCGGCCAGCTGACCGTGAACAACATCGTGCGCGGCTCGGCCCAGTTCGCCTCGGTGGGCTACTGGCTCGACCGGGAGTACGCCGGCCACGGCGTGATGCCGCGCGCGGTGGCCCTCGCCATCGACCACTGCTTCCTCGCCGTCGGGCTGCACCGCATCGAGATCGCCATCCGTCCCGAGAACTCCAACTCGCTGCGCGTCGTGGAGAAGCTCGAGATCCCCGAGGTCGGCTACGCGCCGCGCTTCCTGCACATCGACGGCGACTGGCGCGACCACCGCCTCTATGCGATCACCAAGGAGGACGTGCCGTTCGGGCTGCTCAAGCGATACGAGGAGTCCCTCGTCAGTCCGGCCGGCGGTCGACCGGAGGCTGAGCAGGCCGAGGAACGAGGCCGTCGACGAAGCCCGGACGGTGGTCGAGGTGCGAGGAGCGCCAGCGATGAGCCTCGAGACCCCGCGACCTGACCCCCGCGTCGCACACCGCGAACCCCATCAATCACACCAGCAATTTGCGACACACGGGTAGACATCCGACTCACCCTGCGCTACCCCTCCTACGCTCACATCCGTGGACCTGAGTGCTCTGATCTTCGTCGCCCTGGCAGTGGCCTGGGCCGTCTACCTGATCCCGAAGGCGCTCAAGCAGCACGAGGACAGCGCCGCCAGCCGTTCGATCGACGGCTTCTCGGACCGGCTGCGGGTGCTCGCCCGGCGCGAGCCTGTCGACTCCACGACCGCGCGGCTCGTCGTCAACGGCGCCAAGACCGCGGAGTCTGCCGACGACAGCGCCGTGTCGGTCTCGGTCTCGGTCGAGAAGACGTCGGTGGCTCCGGCCGAGCCCGCTGCGAGGTGGACGCCCGGCCAGGTCCGCGCCCGCCGAGCGGCGGCGGCAAGGGCCGCGCAGCGGCGTCTGCGCGTGGTCTGCACGATCCTGCTGGGAATCGCCGTGGTCGGCGCCCTCGCAGCCCTGGGCTACGTGCGCCCTGCGTTCACCTTCATCCCGGTCGGGCTACTGGTCGCCTGGCTGGTCGCTTGCCGCCTGATGGTGCGCTCCGAGCGTGCCTCGGACGACCTCGTGCGTCGACCTGCCGCGCCGCTCTCCGGGGACGCGGCGGAGGCCGACGACGAAGACCCTCTCACCGAGGAGATCGCCGTCGTCCACGTCGAGGCCGACCTCGTGGTGCCGACGGGAGCAGGTGCTGTCGCCGCCGAACCGGAGCCGTCCTCCAGCGAGGCGCCGAGCAAGCGCCCCGGCGACTGGGACCCGGTGCCCGTCACCCTCCCGACGTACGTCGCCAAGGAGCCGGCCGCCAAGCGCACCGTGCGCACCATCGACCTGGACTCCACCGGTGTATGGACCTCCGGCCCCCTCGCCTCCGACTCCGAGCTCGCCCGCGAGGCCGACGAGGCCGAGCGCAGCGCCAAGACGCGGGCCGCTGAGGCCGAGCGTCGGCGTGCGTCGGGCTCCTGACCGCCTCGCACCTCGGTCCACCCGGCGCGACCGGGTCGTGTGCCTGACGACGGTCCCCGCACCGTGCTCGGACACACGACCGTCCGATTCGGACGGGCTGCCGGGCTGGTGCTAACGTTTCGCCCGCGCCACCCGGACACTCGGACGGCGCACTGGGGCTGTGGCGCAGTTGGTAGCGCGTCTCGTTCGCAATGAGAAGGTCAGGGGTTCGAATCCCCTCAGCTCCACCAACACCAACCAGGCCGACCCGCCGGCTCACCGTCTGGTGGGTCAGGGTGGGCTGCCGGTCCCGGGCTTGTCCCGGCGGACGTCGGTGGCACGAGTGGTCATCCCCGACGGGGTGCCCAACTCCGGGCGTGACGGCTCGTTGAGATGTCGAGGGCAGCGTCGGTATGCGGCCCTCGACATCTGCCCGATGCATCACCCCCCTCACCGGATCGAGCTGTCCTGTGCTGCCCCCGAACGACTACGGGGAGAGGCGCGTCTACGACGTCGCCGATCCCTTCGACGCACGCCTGGCCGTCGTGATGCTCACGAGCTCAGGCATCGAGGCCGAGCTCCACGACGAGGACGACCGCCGGTTCGTGGTGGGGATGCTGGCGTCCCAGCGGGACGCTGCTGAACGCATTCTCGAGCGGTGGGCGCCCGGTGCGGTCGAGGTCGGCCGGCCCGCGGTGGAGGGTGCACCGGAGGACGAGGGCGGGGCCTAGGCCAGGCACGGGCACCCCGCCGGTCCGGTCGAGCGGGTCGGATCAGCTCGCACGGCCGACGCCGAGAGCGTCGAGGATCGCCTGCCCTCCGTCGAGGACGCCGGCGACGGTCCCTTCCTGGTCGTCGGCTGCGGGCGGCGTGCTGTGGGGGTCGTCGGTCAGGCGTACGCTGCGGCAGCCGTAGTCGTCCACGATGGCCGCGGTGAGGTCACCGTCGTGGTCGTGGACGACCATCCACCGGGGCCCCAGGTCGGTGGGGCAGGCTCGGTCGCGGTCGTCTGGCACCGACAGGTCGGCGAGCGCGTCCTGCAGGCCGTCCAGAAGGCCGTCGTCGACCGGGGCCGGGCGTCCCTCGAGACGCCAGCCGTACTCGGTGCCTCCGCTCGTGGTCGAGGCGATGTCGACGCTGTCGTAGCGGCACACCCACGCGCGCCGGGGGTCGAGCAGGCTGGGCAGCTCGTCCGCGGCCTCGTCGATGCCGAAGCCGTGGCCGGAGGGATCCTCGCCGATGGGCAGTTCGTCGGGGCACGGCCGACCCGAGGCAGCCTCGAGCTCGCCGGAGTGTATCCGTGGCTCCTCGGCAGTCGAGGGGCCCGAGCCCACCACTCCGCAAGCGGGCAGTCCCAGGAGCGCCAGGGCAACCGGGACCGTGCCCAGCGAGAGGGCCGCCAGTCGGGCGGGCCCATGACCCGATCGACGCGGGTCTCCAGGGGTGGAGCGAGGCGGCTCGGTCGGATGCATCACGCTTGGACGGTCCCACGCTGCCGATGGTTCCGTCGTCTCGTGGGTCACTCGAGCCGGTGGGTCGGCCTGCTGAGGACCGCGTCGAGGGAGTCGACGACCTCGAGGGGGTCCTTCCCGGTCCGTGCGGTGCCGGACAGGGTGCGCTCGGGGTCGATGACGAGCACGTCGCGTCCGTCGAGCTCGAGTCGCCGGACGCACTCGAGCAGCATCCGGCGGCCGACGTCGTGCAGGCGGTAGACGCGGGTGAGGTCGAGGGCCACCCGCTTGGTCGTGTGGTCGGCTGCGGCGATCGCTCGTACGACGGTCTCCGCACCGGCGAAGCGCAGGTCGCCCTGCATCTCGTAGACGGTGACCGCGTCCTCGCCCTCGGACACGTAGGACCCGCGCAACGCCGAGCGCCCCTCCTGGGCCACGTCCATCAGGTGCATGCCCATGTCGCTGGAGAGACGCTCGAAGACGCGGATGCCGCGCACGCTGCTCCCGTGGGTGTCGAGACGGGGCGAGAAGACGGCCACGCCGACCTGGCCCGGCAGTGCACCGATCACCCCGCCGGACACGCCGCTCTTGGCGGGGATCCCGACGTCGGTCATCCAGTCCCCGGCGGCGTCGTACATGCCGCAGGTCATCATCACGCTCATCACCTGCCGCACCACCGGACGGCTCAACAGCCGTTCCTGCGTCAGTGGGTGCGTCCCCGCGTTGGCCAGGGTGGCGGCCATCATCGCCAGGTCTCGGCACGACACCGTGATCGAGCACTGGCGCGTGTAGCCCTCGACCACGTCGACGGGGTCGCACTCGAGGACGCCGGACGCCTTGAGGAGGTGGGCCATGCCGAGGTTGCGGTGGGCCGAGGCGAACTCCGAGGAGGAGGCGCTCTCGTCGACCACCAGGTCGCGTCCCGCGAAGCGGCTGAACCCCTGCCGGACCCGTTCGGAGCGGGCGGCTCCGTCCTGGCCGTCGACCAGGGAGTGGGTGAGGATGGCCCCGGCGTTGATCATCGCGTTCCTCGGCCGGCCCGACTCCCGGTCCAGAGAGATCTCGTTGAAGGCCTCGCCGGACGGCTCGACCCCCACCCGCTCGTCCATGTCGGGGATGCCACGATCGGCGAGGGCCAGTGCGTAGGTGAAGGGCTTCGACATGGACTGGATGGTGAACCCCACGTCGGCGTCCCCGGCCGCGTAGACGGCTCCGTCCACCGTCGCCACACAGATGCCGAACCGGTCCGGGTTCGCGGCAGCCAGCTCGGGGATGTAGTCGGCCACGGCGCCTGCGTCTGCGCCGCAGGCATCGAGGACCTCGAGCAGGTAGTCGGGGATCGGCGAGCGCATGCGGTGAGCCTAGAGGGAGGCGTGGCCCGGACCCCTCAGGCGTCGTAGTCGACGCGCAGCTCCTCGCTGAGCGGGTGTGCCTGGCAGGTGAGGACGTAGCCCGCGGCTCGCTCGTCGTCGTCGAGGGCGTGGTCCTGGTCCATCACCGCCGAACCCAGCAGGACCTTGGCGCGACACGTGCCGCAGGCGCCACCAGCGCAGGAGTACGGCGCGTCGACGCCCTGCCTCAGCGCGGCGTCGAGCACGGTGTCGCCGGTCGAGCGCAGCGCGAAGGTGGTCTCGCGACCACCGAGGCTGACCGTCACCTGGCTCTCGACGTCCAGGGCGACCGCGGAGGCGGTGTCCTCGGTGTGGAAGACCTCCGAGAGCACGCGCTCGCCGCGGGGTTCCAGGGTCGAGCGGAGATCGTCGACCAGCTGCTCGGGCCCGCAGAGGAACCAGGCGTCCGTGCGGCCGGGCACGAGGCGCTCGAGGAGGCCCGGGGTCACCCGGCCGGCCAGAGCTGCGCCGCTCTCACGCGACAGCACGTGGTGCACCGACAGCCGCTCGCCGAAGCGCTCGGTCAGGGCAGCCAGGTCGTCGCGGAGCATGGTCGAGTCGGTCGTGCGGTTGCCGTAGACGAGAGTGATCGTGCTCGCGGGCTCGTGCTCGAGGACGGCGGCGACGATGGAGAGCACCGGGGTGATCCCGGAGCCGGCGGCGACCGCGGCGTACGAGCCCGATGCCCCCGAGCCCCGAGCAGCGTCGAGGTGGTGCCCGAAGCGGCCCGCGGGCGTCATCACGTCGAGGATGTCGTCGGTGGCGAGCGACTCGTGGACGTAGGTCGAGAACACGCCACCGTCGATCCGCTTGACCGCGACGCGCAGGGTGCCGTCGCTCAGCGGCGGGAGCAGCGAGTACGAGCGTCGCACGTCGTGCCCGTCGACCATGGCGCGCAAGGTGACGTGCTGGCCGGGACGGTGCTCGTAGTCGCGGGCCAGGTCGGCCGGCACCGTGAGGGTCACCGTCACGCTCTCGGCCGTCAGCGGCTCCACGGCGGCGACGCGCAGCGGGTGGAAGGCCGGACGGCTGCCTGCCGCCGGGCCTCGCTGCGGCGCGGCGCTCTCGAGGTCGTCGGTCAGGCGACGCCAGGTGCGGTACTCCGAGGGCGTCAGGGAGCGCCCGAAGACCGTCGAGATCGCGGCGTTGCGGTCGAGGTAGGTCTGCTCGTTGCGCCGCCACGCGCGCAGGTAGCGGTAGAACGGCACGCTCGGGTGCAGGTGGTGCACCAGGTGGTAGTTCTGGTAGACGAACAGCGGCGTCATCCACCCCTCGCCGCCCACCCGGATCCGCGTGGCGCGGTACTTGTCCTGGCGCCCGGTGAAGGGCAGCCCGTGGTGCGGGAGGTAGTCGAACCACCAGGCGAGGACCCCCAGGCCGAGGCGCTGGGGGATGAGGAACGCCACTGCCAGGGTGAGGCCGTGCCCGGCCACGACCAGAGCCGCGAAGGCGCCGAGCGTCACCGTGGCGAACGCGACGGTCCCGGCGACCTCGCCGCGCGGGCGCTCGCGGATCCGACGCACGTAGAAGACGGTGTACCAGAGGTCGATGCTCATCCATCGCAGCGGCAGCTGCCACCAGGGACCCTCGCTGGTCCAGGCATCGGGGTCGACCGACTTCGGCTCGTTGGTGTTGCGGTGGTGCTCGATGTGGATGAAGCGGAACATCGCGTAGCCGGCGTACGGCGCGACGAACGGCACCGAGAGATGACCCATCAGGTCGTTGAGGCGGCTGTCGGTGCTCACGGCATGGTGCACGGCCTCGTGCAGCACGCTGAACATCAGGAACGTCACCGCTGCGCCCATCGGCACGGTGGCCAGCGGAGACCAGTCGGCAGCCAGGACGCCGTACATCTCCAGGGCGAACAGGGCCAGGGTGCCGACGTAGAGCCCCATCGTCGGCCACGCGACCGGCGGGACCCGCTCCCCGGGGTCCGGCAGGCCGAGGACCTGCTGCGGTGACTCCTGCGCGCTCGCAGGAAGGGGACTGGTCGGGGACATCGGTGTTCCTGTCGTCGGTGGCGCGGCTCTCCGCCATGCTTTACATATCAAGGCGATATGTCAAGGGCCGGGCCATGGGTCAGCTCCCTCGGCGAATCCATCGCCGTGCCGGTGGAGACCTGATGCTGCCGCGGTGCCCGGGCTGCGTAGGCTGAGGCGACACGTCTCGTGGAGCAGGAACCCGGTGCCGACAGTGATGTCGAAGTCCGGGGCGGTTCCGCCACTGTGAGCCGTCACCGCGCGTGATGGTCAGCCAGACACTGGCCACGGGACCTCCGACCACCCAGGGGCGAGAACCCCGAGGAGAAACCCGTGAAGATCGCGCTGCTCTCGACCTCCGACACCGACCTGCTCTCGGCCCGCGCCGCGCAGCAGCAGGCGGGCGTCGACTACGTCCATGCCAACCCGTCCCGTCCCGGACACCAGTCCATGGCCGAGACCATCGAGGGGTGTGACCTCGTGGTCGGCCGGATCCTCGGCTCGCCCCAGGACCTGTGCTCCGGCTTCGAGCGGATCCGCGAGACCGGGATGCCCGTCGTGGTCCTCGGCGGTGAGCAGCAGCCCAGCGCCGAGCTGATGGAGCTGTCGTCGGTCCCGATGGGGGTCGCGGCCGAGGCGCACCGCTACCTCGCCGAGGGCGGCCCGGAGAACCTCGCCCAGCTGCACGCCTTCCTGTCCGACACCGTCCTGCTCACGGGGGAGGGCTTCGACGCCCCGATCGAGATCCCGGCGTGGGGGATGGCCGAGCGCCCCTTCATCGACGGCACCCCGAGAGTCGGTGTCCTCTACTACCGGGCCCACGAGGCCAGCGGCAACACTGCCTTCGTCCACGCCCTGGTCGACGCCATCGACGAGACGGACCAGGCGATCGGGGTGCCGATCTTCGCCGGCTCGTTGCGCTCGGCCCCCGACGACCTCTTCGCAGCCCTGGGCACCCTCGACGCCCTGATCGTCACGGTGCTCGCCGCCGGCGGGAGCACCCCGGCCGCCTCGAGCGCCGGGGGAGAGGACGAGGCCTGGGACGTCGAACGGATGGCGGACCTCGACATCCCCGTCCTGCAGGGGCTCTGCCTCACCAGCAGCCGCGCCGAGTGGGAGGCCTCCGACGACGGTGTCACCCCGCTCGACTCCGCGAGCCAGATCGCGATCCCGGAGTTCGACGGGCGGATCATCACGGCCCCGTTCTCGTTCAAGGAGATCGACGAGGACGGGCTGCCCCGCTACGTCGCCGACCCCGAGCGGTGCTCCCGAGTAGCGAGGATCGCCGTCAACCACGCGCGTCTGCGCGTCGTACCCCCCGCAGAGCGCAAGGTCGCGCTGATGCTCTCGGCGTACCCCACCAAGCACTCCCGGGTGGGCAACGCCGTCGGCCTCGACACCCCGGTCTCCACGGTCCGGCTGCTGCGTCGGATGCGGGGGGCGGGCTACGACCTCGGCGCCCCGGGGGCGATCCCCGGACTCGAGCTCGAGGACGACACCGAGGCGGGCGATGCGCTGATCCACGCGCTGATCGACGCGGGCGGGCAGGACGAGGAGTGGCTGACCAGCGCCCAGCTCACCGACGCCCACGTGCGGATCTCGAAGGACGAGTACGACGGGTGGACCGCCGACCTTCCCGAGGACCTGCGCGGCGACCTGGTGGAGGCCTGGGGCGAGTCTCCTGGGGGGCTGTTCGTCAACGAGGCGGGCGAGATCGTGCTCGCCACGATCCAGGCGGGCAACGTGGTCCTGCTGATCCAGCCGCCCCGCGGCTTCGGGGAGAACCCGATCGCGATCTACCACGACCCGGACCTGGCGCCGTCCCACCACTACCTCGCGGCCTATCGCTGGGTGGAGCACGGCTTCGGCGCCCACGCCGTCGTGCACCTGGGCAAGCACGGGTCGATGGAGTGGCTGCCCGGCAAGAACGCCGCGTTGTCGGCCTCCTGCGCGACCGACGCCGCCATCGGCAACCTGCCGCTGATCTACCCGTTCCTCGTCAACGACCCCGGCGAGGGTGCGCAGGCCAAGCGCCGCGCGCACGCCACGATCGTCGACCATCTGATCCCTCCCATGGCTCGGGCCGAGTCGTACGGCGACATCGCGCGCCTCGAGAAGCTGCTCGACGAGTACGCCAACATCGCGGCGATGGACCCGGCCAAGCTGCCGGCGATCCGTGGTGACATCTGGCAGCTGATGCATGCCGCCGAGATGCACCGCGACCTGGGCCTGGGAGATCGAGGCCTGGACGAGCAGCCGGACGACGAGGCCTTCGACGACTTCATCCTGCACGTCGACGGATGGCTCTGCGAGATCAAGGACGCCCAGATCCGCGACGGCCTGCACGTCCTCGGGGCAGCCCCCGACGGGGAGGCGCGGGTCAACCTGGTGCTGGCGATCCTGCGCGCGGCCCAGGTCTTCGGCGGTCAGCAGGCGGCGGTGCCCGGTCTGCGGGCGGCACTGGGGCTGAAGGAGAACCACGAGTCGGCCGGTGCCGTCGACGAGATCGAGCGGGTCGCCCGCGACCTCGTGCAGCGGATGGACGACGCGCACTGGGACGTCTCCGCTGCGGCGCGGATGCACGACGACCCGGAGGTGGTGCGGGTCCTGGAGTTCGCCGCCACCCAGGTCGTGCCCCGGCTGGCGCACACCACCGACGAGCTCGACGCCGTGCTCCACGCGCTCGACGGTGGGTTCATCCCCGCCGGCCCGTCCGGCTCGCCGCTGCGCGGCCTGGTCAACGTGCTCCCGACGGGACGCAACTTCTACACCGTCGACCCGCGCGCGATCCCCTCGCGCCTCGCCTGGCAGACCGGTGTCGCGATGGCCGACTCCCTGCTCCAGCGCTATCTCGACGACACCGGCACCTACCCCGAGTCCGTCGGGCTGTCGGTCTGGGGGACCTCGGCGATGCGCACCAGCGGCGACGACATCGCGGAGGTGCTGGCGCTGCTCGGCGTACGACCCGAGTGGGACGAGGCATCGCGCCGGGTCAGCGACCTGCACGTCGTACCCCTCGACGAGCTGGGCCGGCCACGGATCGACGTCACCGTGCGGATCTCCGGCTTCTTCCGCGATGCCTTCCCGCACGTGGTGGCGATGCTGGACGACGCCGTACGGCTCGTCGCGGACCTCGACGAGCCGCCGGAGGCCAACTACGTGCGCGCCCACGCGCTGCGCGACCTGGCCGAGCACGGGGACCGGCGGCGGGCGACCACGCGCATCTTCGGCTCCAAGCCCGGCTCGTACGGCGCGGGGATCCTGCAGGTGGTCGAGTCCGGGTCGTGGCGCGACGATGCGGACCTCGCCGAGGTCTACACCGCCTGGGGCGGCTTCGCCTACGGACGGGGGCTGGACGGTGCTCCGGCCGCGGAGGACATGCGGGCCAACTACCGACGGATCAAGGTCGCGGCCAAGAACGTCGACACCCGCGAGCACGACATCGCCGACAGCGACGACTACTTCCAGTACCACGGCGGGATGATCGCGACCGTACGTGCGCTCACCGGCGCGGACCCGCAGGCCTACGTCGGCGACTCGACCACCCCGGACGCCGTGCGCACCCGCACGCTGCAGGAGGAGACCAACCGCGTCTTCCGCTCCCGCGTCGTCAACCCGCGGTGGATCACCGCGATGCAGCGACACGGCTACAAGGGCGCCTTCGAGCTCGCCGCCACCGTCGACTACCTCTTCGGCTTCGACGCCACGGCGGGAGTGGTCCACGACTGGATGTACGAGTCGTTGGCCAAGGAGTACGTCCTCGACGAGACCAACCAGGAGTTCATGAAGAAGTCGAACCCCTGGGCGTTGCGCGGGATCGTCGAGAAGCTCCACGAGGCCGCCGACCGGGGCCTGTGGGCCGAGCCCGACCCTGAGGTCGTGGCCGCGATGCAGCAGGTCTACCTGGACCTCGAAGGCGACCTCGAGGACCGTCTCGGTGGTTGAGGTGCGAGCGGAGCGAGCCTCGAGAACCAAGCGGGTGCGGGTCATCGGCGTCGGTCCCGGAGATCCGTCGATGGTGACGGTCGAGGCCCTCGAGGCGATGCGCAGCGTCGAGTTCTTCGTGGTCTCCGACAAGTCCCCCCGCGGCGGGATGCCCGACCCTCTGGTCGCTGCCCGCGGCCGGCTGCTCGACGTGCACCTGGGCCACGAGCCGGCGGTGGCCCGGATCGAGGACCCCGCCCGCGAGCGACGTCCCGAGCGCACCGGCACGCAGGCGGAGTACGAGGCGGCCGTCGAGGCGTGGCACGAGGCGCGCTCGATGGCCTACGAGGAGGCTTTGCTCGCCTACGAGGGCGACGCGGGCTTCCTGGTGTGGGGCGATCCCGCCTTCTACGACTCCACCATCCGGATTCTCGAACGGGTCGCACGGCGCGGGTCGCTCGAGCTGAAGATCGACGTCATCGCGGGGATCTCGAGCGTGCAGCTGCTCGCGGCTCGGCACCGGATCGTCCTGCACGAGGTCGGCCAGCCGCTGCACGTGACGACCGGCCGCCGCCTGCGGGAGGCCGTGGCGCAGGGCCAGGACAACATCGTGGTGATGCTCAACCGCGTCATCGACCTGCCCGGCCTCGACGACTGGCAGATCTGGTGGGGTGGCAATCTCGGGAACCCCTCCGAGGAGCTCGTCGCCGGTCGGGTGGCCGACGTCATGCCGGAGATCGAGGCGGCCCGCGCGCGTGCTCGCGTTGCGGCCGGATGGGTGATGGACATCTACCTGCTCCGCGCGCCCGACGCACCGGCCGCGGTCGAGGCGTGAGCGGTCTGCTCGTCGCCGGCACCACCTCGGACGCCGGCAAGTCGATCGTCACCACGGGGCTCTGTCGCGCGCTGGCCGACCGGGGGGTGCGCGTGGCGCCGTACAAGGCACAGAACATGAGCAACAACTCGATGGTCGTGGCGGGAGCCGACGGTGAGGGTGCCGAGATCGGCAGAGCCCAGTGGGTGCAGGCGATCGCGGCCCGGGCGCAGCCCGAGGTGGCGATGAACCCGGTCCTGCTCAAGCCGGGCAGCGACCAGCGCAGCCACGTCGTGCTGATGGGACGACCCTGCGGTGAGGTCGCCGCGACCGACTTCGTCGAGGGTCGTCGTCACCTGGCCGCCGTGGCGCACGCGGCCTACGACGACCTCGCGGCGCGGTACGACGTCGTGGTCGCCGAGGGTGCGGGCAGCCCGGCCGAGATCAACCTGCGCCGCAGCGACTACGTCAACATGGGCCTGGCCCGGCACGCCGACCTGCCGACCGTCGTGGTCGGCGACATCGACCGCGGCGGCGTCTTCGCGGCCTTCGTCGGCACCGTCGCCCTGCTGGACGAGGCGGATGCGCGCCTCGTCGCAGGCTTCGTGGTCAACAAGTTTCGCGGCGACCTCGGCCTGCTCCGGCCCGGGCTCGACATGCTCGAGGAGCGCACCGGTCGACGCGTGTACGGCGTGCTGCCCTGGCACCCCGACCTGTGGCTCGACAGCGAGGACGCCCTCGACCTGGCCGAGGGAGAGGGCCGTCGCTCCGGGGCGGGCCGCGCGCGAGTCGCCGTGGTGCGGCTGCCGCGGATCTCCAACTTCACCGACGTCGACGCGCTCGGTCTCGAGCCCGACCTCGACGTGTACTTCGCCTCCAGCCCACGCGCGGTGGCCGACGCCGACCTGGTCGTCCTGCCCGGCACGCGCGCGACCATCAGCGACCTCGCCTGGCTGCGCGAGCGCGGCCTGGACCGGGCGATCCTCGATCACGCCACGGCCGGCCGGCCGGTCCTGGGCATCTGCGGCGGGTGTCAGATGCTGGGGGGCGAGATCGCGGACCCTGCGGGCGTCGAGGGTGCGCCCGCGACGGTCCGCGGGCTCGGCCTGCTGGACCTGAGCACGCAGTTCGGTGGCGCGAAGGTCCTTCGCGTCGTCGGGCCCGCCGGCTACGAGATCCACCACGGACAGGTGCACGGCGCGCGGAGCAGCGGGGCGGTCACCGGGACGATGGTGCACGGCTCGTTCGAGGACGACGGCGCGCGCGCGTCGTACCTCCGGGAGACGTTGGGCGTGACGTCGGCGGCGTCCTTCCCGGCGGCCCGCGAGCGCCGCCTCGACCTCCTCGGTGCCCTCGTCGAGGAGCACCTCGACGTCGACGCGCTGCTCGACCTGGCCCTCGCGAGCACACCGGGGACGCCGTGAAGGTGCTGGTGCTGGGTGGGACGACCGAGGCCCGAGCGCTCGCCGGCGTCCTCGTCGCCGACGGCGACGAGGTGACCACCAGCCTGGCCGGCCGGGTCACCGACCCGCGACTCCCGGTCGGTGCCGTGCGCGTCGGTGGGTTCGGGGGAGTGGCGGGGCTGCGCGACCACGTGTCGGCCTACGACGTCGTCGTCGACGCCACGCACCCGTTCGCCGCGCGGATCACCGGCAACGCGGTCCAGGCCTGCACCGAGCGGCCCCTGGTGCGCCTGCAACGACCCGGGTGGAGCGGCGACCACGTGTGGGTCGACTCCCACGAGGACGCCGCGGAGCAGGCGGGTGCGCTGGGTCGGCGTCCCTTCCTGACCGTGGGGCGTCAGGAGCTGGCGCGGTTCGAGCCCCTGCTCGGGGACCGCCCCGCCCTGGTCCGGACGGTCGAGCCGATCGAGGTGCCGCCCGCGTGGACCCTGCTGCTCAGCCGCGGGCCCTACCGGCTCGACGGCGAGCTGACGCTGATGCGCGAGCACCGGGTCGACGTGCTGGTCACCAAGGACTCCGGGGGTGAGCACACGGCGCCCAAGCTCGACGCGGCCGCCCGGCTGGGCGTGCCGGTCGTCGTCGTACGACGCCCGCGGCTGCCCGAGGGACTCACCGTGGTCGAGACCGTCGACGCCGCCCGAGCGTGGGTCCGAGCGCACTGACCACGGCGACCACGACCGCCCCGACCTGGACACGCCCGGCGAGCGCGCGAGCCCGACGGATGTCCGCCGCGACGGGACTGTCGCCGTCGCCCAGCACCGGGCGCCGCTCCACCCGGTGGGCGTAGACGGTCTCACCACCGAGACGCAGCCCGAGGGCTCCGGCGAACGACGCCTCGACCGGTCCGGCGTTGGGGCTGGGGTGGGCGCGCGCGTCCCGTCGCCATGCCCGCACAGCGGATCGCCGGTCCGCACCGAGCGTCACCACGAGCAGGGCCGCGAGCCGCGACCCCGGGAGGTTGAGCAAGTCGTCGAGGCGAGCGGCCGCCCAACCGAACCGCTCGTAGCGCTCGGTGTGGTGCCCGATCATCGCGTCGAGGGTGTTCGCAGCGCGGTAGCCGACCAGTCCCGGTACGCCGGCCAGCGCGCCCCACACGAGCGGGGCGACCACCGCGTCGGAGGTGTTCTCCGCGACCGACTCGATCGTGGCTCGGGCGACGCCGGTCTCGTCCAGGTCGTCGGTCACCCGCCCCACCAGGTGGGTCAGCCTGCGCCGCGCGCCGGGGAGGTCGCCGCGCCCGAGCAGCGTCTCCACGGCGGCCGCCTCCCGGTCCAGGGAGGTGCCCCCGAGCACCGCCCAGGTCGCCAGCGCGGTCGCCGCGGTGCCGCGCCCGCCCCGACCGAGCAGGACCGTCGCGCCGACCAGCGTCGCCACGTGGGCGGCACCCGCGAGACGCGTGTCGGCGTACGTCCGCTGCTCGAGCCAGGCGGCGGTGCGCCCGAAGCCGGCCACCGGGTGGAGGCGGGCGGGGTCGCCCACGAGTCGGTCCGCGGCGAAGCCCAGCGCCAGGCCGAGGGACCTGCTCACCCAGGCGCCCGGACGTCAGGCATCGGGCGGCAACAGCTCCGCCAGGAGCGCGACGTCGCTCAGCAACGCCGCCGACGCCCGGACGAGCGGCACCGCCGCCACCGCGCCGGAGCCCTCGCCCAGTCGCAGCCCGAGGTCGAGCAGCGGCTCGAGGCCGAGCCTGGCCAGCGCCAGCGTCTGGGCCGGCTCGGTGGAGCGATGCCCTGCTGCGAACCAGGCGGCCGCGCCGGGCTCGATCCGCTCGGCCGTCAGGGCGCACGCCACGGCCATCAGACCGTCGAGCAGCACCGGTACGCCGGCCCGTGCGGCCGTCAGCAGGTAGGACGTCGCGGCGGCGAGGTCGGCGCTGCCGAGCGCGGTCAGGGTCTCGACCGGGTGGGCGACCCGGTCGCCGGCCCGGCGCAGGGCCTGGTCGACGACCGCGGTCTTGCCGGCCAGCGCGGACTCGTCGATGCCGGTGCCGCGCCCGACGACCACGCCGGCGGGAAGCCCGAGCCCGGCGGCGATCAACGCCGCTGCGACCGTGGTGTTGCCGATGCCCATGTCGCCGCTGATGAGCAGGTCGGCGCCGGCAGCGATCTCCTCGTGCGCGACCCGCTCGCCGACCGCGAGGGCGTGCTGGGTCTCGGCGGCGCTCAGCGCGTCCTCGAGGTGGATAGGCCCCGAGCCCCGTCGTACCTTCAGGTCTCCGACGGTCTCGTCGTCGACCGCCACGTCGATCACCCGCACGGCCACGTCGTGGGCGCGGGCCAGGGCGCTGACCCCGGCCCGGCCGGCGCGGAAGGTGCCGACCATCGCACCGGTGATCGCGGGCGGGAACGCGCTGACGCCGTACGCCGCCACACCGTGGTCCCCGGCGAAGATCGCCAGTCGGACGTTGGCCGGGGCAGTCGGTGGGACGACGCCCTGGCACGAGGCGAGCCACACTCCCAGCTCGCCCAGCCGCCCCAGGGACCCTGGCGGCACGGCAAGGCCGGCGAGCCGTTCCTCCGCCGATCGGCGGGTCACCGCGTCGGGCGCCCTCACAGGCTCGCGGCCAGCTCGCGGCGCGCCGCCACGCTCGCCGCCTGCTCGTGGAGCCGCCCGACGAGTGCCGTGAGGCCGACGCCGATCACGGCCCACATCATCGCCAGGGTGTAGAGCGACGCGCGGCGGAAGAACCACAGCTCGTCGGCCGGGAAGTCACCGACCTCGTTGACGGTCGGCATCAGCTCGCCGGCGACGATCATCACCGCCACGTAGCCGGTGGCCGCGATCGCCACGGCCTCGAAGGCGCCGCGCCGCTGCCACAGCCGGGTCGCCACGACGACGGCCCCGATCCCCACGGCGAGCGAGATCAGCAGGAAGAGGAAGTAGTAGCCGGTGCGCTCGCCGATCGTGTCGCCGCTGCCGACGGCCGGAGGGGTGGCGGGGTACTTCAGGAACGGCACCAGTGCGAACGCCGTGAAGCCGACCAGGGCGACGGCGGCCGTCGACTGGCGCGGGGTGAGCCGGCCGAGACGCCCGAGGGTCCCGGCGGCGACCAGGGCGACCAGGCCGCCGAGCGCGACGCCGATGGCGAGGGTGCCGGTCGCCAGACCCCAGGTCCGCTGGGTGGGCCGGGAGACCGACGCGCCCCCGTCACCACCACCGCCGTGGCTGTGGGCCGGGGTGCCGGCCTCGTGGGGGTGGTCGGCCGTCTCCTCGTCGGATGTCGCGGCCACGCCGCCGGCCTCCTCGAGGGCGATGGCCCGCTCGACGTGAGGCTCACCGACCGCGTAGGCGACGGCGAAGGCGGCGATGCCGGCCAGGAGTCCGACGAGCAGCCCGCGGACCAGGAACGCGCGTGCGTTCATCTCGCGTGTCCCCGCGACTCAGTGGCAGGGGAAGCCGAGGAGGTGGCGTCCGTCGTGGACCCACTCGTGGACGGCGGTGCCCGCCGGGAGCGAGACCGCGCCCTGGTCGGTGGTGACGAAGAAGATCACAACCAGGCCGAGCAGGCCGAAGAAGAGCGCCCACGGGGCGAGCTCGCGCAGCGGGATGGTCGGGATCGCGACCTCGGAGACGGGTGCAGCGGTCGACTGAGACATGTGTCCTCCTCAGGGATGAATGCGTCCCTGTTGTGAATGGGGTGGATGACGGACCTTCGGGTCTGACTTCACCGCCTGGAGGCGATGTCACAGTAGCGCGACTGTGCCGGAATCACACCGGCTTCCTCGTGCCCGCAGATGGCAGCCTAGGGCATGGATCGTCTGCCGCGACGGGGGTCTCAGCCTCTCGGGCCGTCACCGACGAGGAGCCACGTCGAAGACGCAGTCGCCACACACGCCGGCGCCCGGCACGAGGTAGAACAAGCAGCAGGTACGACGCCGCGCGCGCCCCGCCACCGGCCCTGCCAGGGACGCGTCGAGCTGCCCGGCGTACGGCGCACGGGTGAGCAGGTCGGCGACGAGCGGCTCGGCCGCGGGCAGGTCGTGCACGCGCGGTACGGCGTGCAGGCTGGCCGCGACGTTGCCCCACAGGAGGTGCGGGGAGAGGTCGAAGCTCTCGACCAGGGGCTGCAGCACCCGTTGGATCGCAGCGTCGACCTCTTCGACTGTCGGGTCCAGGAACCCCCGTGGCTGAGCCAGTCCGAGCACCAGGGCCCCTTCGTCGTCGTCACCGACCAGGGCCTCGACATCGACGAGCACACCGTCGCGGGCGGCGCTGACGACCGTCACTGACCACAGTCGGGAGGCGACGCCCATCACCACCGCGGACTCGCCGACACGTCGGGGTGGCTCACCGAGACGGGTGCAGATGCGCTCGGCCAGACCGCCCGCCACCAGGTCGGCCAGGGGCACGAACCCGGCACCGGGCGCGAGGTCCACGGGCCACACGGCGCTTCGCGTCAGAGCATCGACCACCTGACCGGGCGCGGCGCGCTCCATCAGGCGCCTGCCAGGACGTCGCCCAGGGCCGACACCAGCCGGGCAGTGACCTCGGGAGGTCGCACGGCGATGCGCACCCACCGCGGCCCGAGGCCGGGGAACGTGTCGGCCCGCCGTACGGCGATCCCGGCCTCGCGCAGGGCCCGGTGGACGCCGACACCCACGCGGGCCAGCACGAACGACGTGGTCGAGGGCACGACCTCGATGCCCAGGCCGCGCAGGCCTCTCTCCAGCTCGGCCCGCCAGGACGCGAGCTGCAGTGCGCGCCGACGCGACTCCGCGCGAGCTTCCTCGGTGGAGCAGGCGAGCATCGCGGCCACCGCCGGCGACGAGACCGACCACGGGACCTGGAGCGCGCGCAAGCCCCGCAGGATGGGGGGTTCGCCCAGCACGTAGCCCGCCCGGATGCCGGGGATCGACCAGTGCTTGGTGAGACTGCGGATCACGACGAGACCGGGCAGGTCCTCGCCGGCCAGAGTCTCGGTCTCCTCGGGTACGGCGTCCATGAAGGCCTCGTCGACGACCACCGTGCGTCCTGGTCGGAGCAGCGAGCGGATCGCCGCAGCCGGGTGCAGGACGCCGGTCGGGTTGGTCGGGTTGCCGACCATCACCAGGTCGCTGCCCTCCGGGACCAGCGCGGGGTCGAGGCGGAACGGGTGCTCCAGCACGAGCTCGTGCACCGCGTGCCCCGCCTGGCGCAGCGCGGCGTGCGGCTCGGTGAACTGCGGGTGCACCACGACCGGCCGTCGCCAGGGCTGCGAACGAGCGATCAACGAGAACGCCTCGGCCGCTCCTGCGGTGGCGAGCACCTGGTCCGGCTCGCGGCGGTGGTGGCGGGCGATCGCCACCTCGGCGGGGGTTGCCGACGGGTAGGCGCCGGACGCGTCGAGCCCGGCCAGCAGGGCGGTCTCCAGCCACGGCGGCCGTGGACCGGCGTACACGTTGACGGCGAGGTCGAGCAGGCCGTCGCCGACCTCGACGTCGCCGTGGTGCAGGAGGGGATCGGCCACGCGCTCCACCGGACTCACCTCAACCACGGGCCGCACCGCGATCAGCGCACGCATCGGCGAACCGCTGCGCCAGCTGCGGATGGCCGGCCCAGTGGGTGTGCAGGTAGGAGGCGTGCAGGGTGGGTGAGGCGAAGCCGATCTCGGTGCCGTCGATGAGCCAGGCGGGTGACGGCCCCGCCTCCGGGGCCACGCGGGTGCGGTGGAACTCGTGTCCGGTGACCCGTTCGCCGGCGCGGGTGATCACCGAGTCGACGAGCGCCTCGGCCTCGGGGTAGCGCAGGGTCAGCCCCTCGCTCATCGCGGCCGCTGCGGTGACCGGCAGCGCGCCGAGCATCGGAGCGTCGTCGAGGGTGTCGCACAGGTAGAGCAGGCCGGCGCACTCCGCCACGGTCGGTAGGCCGTCGCCGACCGCTCTGGCGAGCTCGCGGCGCAGCGGCTCGTTGTCGGTGAGCGCGGCCGCGTGCACCTCGGGGAACCCGCCGCCGAGGTAGAGCCCGGTGGCGCCGGCGGGCAGAGCCCCGTCGTTGAGCGGATCGAAGGCCACGACCTCGCACCCGGCCGCACGCAGCAGCTCCTCGGTCTCGGTGTAGCGGAACGTGAACGCGCGCCCGCCGGCCATCGCGACCACCGGCCGCCCCGAGACGGGGGCGACCTCGGCCGCCGGGTCCCAGGCCTGCTCGTCGAGGTCGGGCGCCGTCGCCGCCAGGGCGAGGACGGCGTCCAGGTCGACGTGGGTGCTCACCTGGTCGGCGAGCCGGTCGAGGGCAGCGGCCGAGAGACCCCGCTCGGCGGCCGGCACCAGCCCGAGGTGGCGCGACGGCGCTGAGATCTGCTCGTCACGGGGGATCGCACCGAGCACGGGCAGGGAGATGGAGGAGCGCACCTCGTCGGCATGTCTCACTGACCCGGCCTGGTTGAGGATCACGCCCACCACCTCGACCGTCGGGTCCCAGGTCGCCATGCCGTGCACGACCGCTCCGATGGAGCGCGAGGAGCGGGCGATGTCGACCACGAGGACCACGGGCGTGCGGGTCAGGGCGGCCACGTGGGCGGTCGAGGAGAAGCCCGCGCCGCCGACCCTGCCGTCGTACAGGCCCATCACGCCCTCGACGATCGCGACGTGCGCCCCGGCCGCGCCGTGCAGGAGCAGGGGTACGACGCGCTCCTCACCGACGAGGTGCGGGTCGAGGTTGCGTCCGGGTCGGCCGCACGCCAGTGCGTGGTAGCCGGGATCGATGTAGTCGGGACCGACCTTGTGGCCGCTGACCTCGAGTCCGCGACGGGTGAGCGCTGCCATCAGCCCCGTGGCCACCGTGGTCTTGCCCTGGCCGGTCGCCGGAGCCGCGATCACCAGCCGGGCAAGGGCGCTCACCACTCGATGCCTCGCTGGCCCTTCTGGCCGCGGTCCATCTGGTGCTTGACCTTGGTCATCTCGGTCACCAGGTCGGCGGCCTCGACCAGGGCGGGGTGCGCGCGACGACCGGTGACGACGACGTACTGGCGTCCGGGCCGGTCCCGCAGGGTCGCGACGACGTCGTCGACGTCGACCCAGCCCCACTCCATCGGGTAGGTGAACTCGTCGAGCACGTAGAGGTCGTGGCGCTCCTCGGCGATCCGGCGCTTGACCTCGGCCCAGCCCTCGGCCGCGTCGCGGGCGTGGTCGGCCTCCTCGCCGGCCTTGCGCGACCACGACCAGCCCGCGCCCATCTTGTGCCACTCGACGGGCCCGCCCTCACCGGACTTCCGGTGCAGCTCGCCGAGCCGCTCGAGCACCGTCTGCTCGCCGATCCGCCACTTGGCCGACTTCACGAACTGGAAGACCCCGACGTCCCAGCCCTGGTTCCACGCGCGGATCGCCAGCCCGAAGGCGGCCGTCGACTTCCCCTTGCCGTCGCCGGTGTTGACCATCAGCAGCGGCAGGCTGCGGCGCTGCGCGGTCGTCAGGCCGTCGTCCGGCACCGCGTCCGGCTTGCCCTGCGGCATCAGGCCACCCGCCCGTCCGTCGACGCCCTCGAGCTGGTGGCGGCGGTGGCCGAGGCGACCGCGCTGGTCAGGTCGCCGGCGCTGACCTGACCGACCGGCACGTGCTCCGCGCCGAGGTGCTGGGCGAGCATGGCGGCGAGACCGAGCCGCATCGCTCCGGCCTCGCAGTCGACGACGAGCGAGGACACGTGCGCGGCCGCGAGCAGACCGGCCGCCTGCTGCGAACGCCGTACGGCGTCGGGGCCGCTGGTGGCGCGGCCGTCGGTGACCACCACCAGCAGCGGGCGCCTGCGCGGGTCGCGGATCCGCTCGAGGCCGAGCACCCGCCCCGCCTCCAGCAGTCCCTCGGCCAGGGGGGTCCGCCCACCCGCAGGCAGGTCGTCGAGCCGTCGCGCGGCGATGTCGACGGAGTGTGTGGGCGGCAGCACGAGGTCGGCAGCGGAGCCGCGGAAGGTGACCAGACCGACCTTGTCGCGGCGCTGGTAGGCGTCGAGGAGCAGGCTCAGGATCGCGGTCTTGACCTGTTCCATCCGCCGGCGCGCCGCCATCGAGCCGGAGGCGTCCACGCAGAACAGCACCAGGTTGGACTCCTGTCCCTCGCGCGTCGCGACGCGCAGGTCGCCGCCGCGGAACCGCAGCGGTCCCTCGGTGCGACCGCGCGACCGCTGGTACGGCGCGGCGGCGCGGAGCGTCTCCAGCAGGTGGATCGCACCCCCGCTGCCCGGGGCGGCACCGATCCGGCGCCCGGACTCCGTCAGCGCGCGGCTGCGCCGACCCGCCTCCCCGGCGCCGGTGCCGGCGACGGTGAACAGCCGGGCACGGTACGGCGTGCCTGCGGCGGCGACGGTGCGGTCGTCGTCGTCGTTGCCGCTGGTCCCGCGCTCGGGCTGCGCTCCATCCGACCCCCCGCCGGGCGGCGGGGGAGCGGGGCTCGCGTCGGCGCTGCCGGACTCCCCGGTGCCCGACGCGTCCGACGGGTCCTCGACCGGGTCGCCGTGCCCGTCCGGGCCGCCGTCGGGATCGGGGTCCGGGTCGTCGTCGCCCAGCACCTCGTCCAGGAGGTCCTCGTCGAGCCCGGGAGCGTCGAAGGGGTTGCGCCGACGCCGGTGGGGCAGGGCCAGCCGAGCCGCGGCGCGGACGTCGTCGAGGGTGACCTCCGTGCGGTCGTGCCATGCGGCGTGGGCCACGGCGGTGCGGGCGGTGACGATGTCGGCGCGCATTCCGTCGACGTCGAAGGCGGCGCACAGCTGGGCGATCCGCATCAGCATCTCGTCACCGAGCACGACCTGACCGACCCGCGACTGCGCGGCCTGGATCCGCTCGGTGAGCTCGGCCTCCTGCGAAGCGTAGGCGGCACTGAAGGCGACCGGGTCGGCGTCGAAGGCCATCCGGCGTCGGACGACCTCGACCCGCAGCGTGGGGTCGCGTGGCGCGGCGACCTCGACGGTCAACCCGAACCGGTCGAGCAGCTGCGGTCGCAGCTCGCCCTCCTCGGGGTTCATCGTCCCGACGAGGACGAAGCGCGCCGCGTGGGAGACCGAGACCCCGTCGCGCTCGACCGTGGAGCGGCCCATCGCCGCCGCGTCGAGCAGCAGGTCGACGAGGTGGTCGTGCAGCAGGTTGACCTCGTCGACGTACAGGATCCCGCGGTGCGCCTTCGCGAGCAGGCCCGGCTCGTAGTGCGTCTCGCCGGCCGACAGGGCCCGCTCGAGGTGCAGCGATCCGAGCACCCGGTCCTCCGTGGCCCCGACCGGCAGCTCGACGAGTCGCACGGCACGCTCCTCGCCCGCCGCGCCGTCGACCTCGCTGGGTTGGCGATTGAACGCGTCACCGGCGGCTACCTCGATCGGTGGCAGGACGCCCGCCAGCGCGCGCACGATCGTCGACTTGGCGGTGCCCTTCTCGCCGCGCACCAGGACGCCGCCGATGGCGGGCGAGATCGTCGTCAGCACCAGGGCCAAGGACATGTCCCCGGCCTCGACGACCGCCGAGAAGGGCAGGGTCGCGCTGGGAAAAGTGGTCGGGTGGTTCGGTGACGCTGGCATGTGAGGCTCCCGCTCGTCCGCCATCGGATGGATGAGCCACGAGGCCGGTCTTCGGACTTCCCGGATCGACGTCGTGACGACGTCCGGGTCACCGCAGCGGGCCTGTGCCGGACTCTCACCGGCTTCCCAGATTCTCCCGTCGGGCTGTCGACCCTCGGGGCACCTCGTGGCGTCGACGACGATAGCGTCACGGCTCGTGCCCTCCCCGCCGGCCCCGCAGCCATCGCGTGACGCGACGCCTCCGACCTTCGTCGTCGCCGCGGTCTGCCTGCGCGACTCCAGCGGGCGGGTGCTGACCGTGCGCAAGCGCGGGACGGAGTCGTTCATGCTGGTCGGCGGCAAGATCGAGCCCGGGGAGACACCCGCGCAAGCAGCCCTGCGCGAGACGGCGGAGGAGGTCGGCCTCGACCTCGACGAGGTCCGCCCGCTCGGCCACTTCGTCGCCGACGCCGCCAACGAGCCCGGCCACCTCGTCGACTCGACCGTGTTCACCGCGCCGCTGGCCGGGGAGCCCCACGTGTCCGGCGAGATCGAGGAGCTGCGCTGGCTCGACCCCGCCGACCTCGACGGGTTCGGGGCGCCGATCGCGCCGTTGCTGCGCGACCACGTCCTGCCCGCGCTCTCACCGATCACCGTCGTCGGGATCGGCGCCGACGGCTGGGCGGGCCTGCCGGGCGTCGTACGGCGTCGCGTCGCCGAGGCCCCGGTCGTCGTCGGGGCCGAGCGCACCCTCGACCTGCTCCCGCCCGTCGATCACCAGGTACGGCGCGCGTGGCCCTCGCCGTTCGGCGTCGAGGTCGTCGATGACTTCCCCGGGCGGCCGGTGCTGGTGCTGGCGAGCGGGGATCCCCTCGTCTCCGGCGTCGCGACCACGTTGGTGCGTCGCTTCGGCGCCGCCCGGGTGGACGTGGTCCCGGCGGTGTCGTCGGTCGCGCTCGCCAGGGCCAGGATGGGGTGGAGCGCCGAGGAGACCGCCGTCGTGACCGTGGTCGGACGCCGTCACGAGACGGTGCTCCGCGAGCTCGCGCCGGGGCGCCGGGTGCTCGTGCTGTCCAGCGACTCCACCAGCCCTGCGGTGATCGCGGGGCTGCTGAGCGGAGCCGGCTTCGGGGAGTCGACGATGACCGTGCTGGGCGATCTCGGATCCGCTGACGAGTCGCGCGCCGAGGCGACCGCCGAGACCTGGCAGGCGACGTCGCCCGCGCTGAGCGTCGTCGCCCTCGACTGCCGCGGTTCCGTGGTCGGACCCTGGAGCGCCGGCCTGCCGGACGAGGCCTACGAGCACGACGGCCAGCTCACCAAGCGCGACGTGCGAGCCTCGGCGCTGGCCCGGCTCGCGCCGCAACCCGGACAGCTGCTCTGGGACGTCGGCGCCGGGGCCGGCTCCGTGGGGATCGAGTGGATGCGGGCCCACCCGACGTGTCGCACGATCGCGGTGGAGTCGGACGACGATCGCGCGAGTCGGATCGCCCGCAACGCCGCGGCCCTGGGCGTGCCCGACCTCCGGGTGCTCACTGCTCGAGCGCCCGACGGGCTCGACGACCTGCCCGACCCCGATGCGATCTTCGTCGGCGGAGGAGCCACCACCCCGGGACTGCTCGTCCTGTGCCGCGACCGGCTCCGTCCCGGAGGTCGACTCGTCGTGCACGGCGTGACCCTGGAGACCGAGGTCCTGCTCGCGCAGCTGCACGGGGATCTCGGCGGCGAGCTGACGCGACTGTCCGTCGACCATGCGGATGCGATCGGCAGCTTCCGAGGATGGAAGCCGGCTCGGCCGGTCGTGCAGTGGAGCTGGACCTGTGCCAGGAGCCGGCCATGACCGTCCACTTCGTCGGGGCCGGCCCCGGTGCCGCAGACCTGCTCACCTTGCGCGCAGCAGCCCTGCTCGGTGCCGCCGACGTCGTGCTCTACCCCGGCACCTACCTCGACGCAGAGGTGCTCGACCACGCGCGCGCCGGCGCCCGACTGGTCGACACCCAGGACCTCGACCTCGACGCGATGGTCGCGGTGATGGTCGAGGCCCACCGCGGCGGCCAGGACGTCGTACGCCTCACCTCGGGTGACCCGTCGGTCTACTCCGCGCTCGCCGAGCAGACCCGCCGCCTGGACTCCGCCGCCGTGCCCTGGGACGTCACACCGGGCGTCGCCGCCTACGCCGCGGCCGCGGCCCTGGTCGGCAGCGAGCTCACGGTGCCGCTGGTCGCGCAGTCGGTGGTGCTCACCCGTGCGCAGGCCCGCTCGACCAGGATGCCCGAGACCGAGTCGCTCGCGGCCTTCGCCGCGACCCGCGCCACCCTCGCGCTGCACCTGGCGATCGCGCGGGTGCGGGAGGTGATGGCGGAGCTGGCTCCCGAGTACGGCGACGGCTGTCCCGTCGTCGTGGTCTACCGCGCCAGCCAGCCCGGGGAGCTCGTGCTCCGCGGCACCGTCGGTGACATCGCCGAGCAGGTCGAGGACGCCGGGCTGCGCCAGGCGGCGGTCATCCTCGTCGGCCGCGCCCTGCACCGCGACGACGCAGCGGCGGGGGAGTCGTTCCTCTACTCGACCGACCGGGACCGACGAGCTCCACGGACGGTGCAGGACCCAGGTGGGAAGCCCTGAGGCAGACGCGTTGTTGAGACCGCATGAGCGACTTCACCGCCCCGTCGGTCACCTTCAGCCCGGGCTTCGGCGCCGAGACGTCGACGTACCGCACGGCCCACGGACTGCTCGCCTCGCGCGCTCCGCGCGAGGCGCTCGAGCTGCTGGACCCCGCCAT
The DNA here is from genome assembly GCF_029937575.1 of Nocardioides sp. Lineage (GTDB taxonomy): Bacteria > Actinomycetota > Actinomycetes > Propionibacteriales > Nocardioidaceae > Nocardioides. The sequence continues at coordinate 85,071 of NZ_JAPYPS010000001.1, read as the reverse complement.
CGCCGCGGACCCGAGCGACCGCGGGCTGCGCAGCCTGCGCGCCTGGGCCTACCTGATCCGCGTGCAGCTGCAGAAGGCGGAGGCCGAGCTGCGTGGGCTCGTCGAGGACGACCCGGGTGACACCTGGGCTCGCTACGCCCTGGGGCGTGCCCTGGAGCGGCAGTCGCGGCTTGCCGACGCGCTGCCGCACTACCGGCTGGCCGCCGCGATGAGCGGCGACGTCGAGCACGAGGTGGCGGTGCTGCGGGTCGAGCGGCTCCTGATGGAGCCGCTCACCTGACGGATCGGGCCGTCCACACCTGGCCCGCCGCGGTGCGCGACGTCGCCGACGAGCCGACCAGGACCAGGCACTTCATGTCGATGCTGTCGGCGTCGAGCGCGCCGAGGGTCGTGACGGTCAGCGACTCCTCGGCGCGGCCGACGTCGCGGCCCACCACGACCAGTCGATCGGCGGGCAGCTCCTCGAGCAGCAGCTTCTGGGCCGCGACCACCTGCTCGCGTCGCGACCGTGAGGCCGGGTTGTAGATCGCCAGGACGAGGTCGGCGGAGGCGATCGCGCGGAGCCGCTGCTCGATCACGGCCCAGGGCTTGAGGCGATCCGAGAGGCTCACGACGGCGAAGTCGCCGCCGATCGGTGCACCGGCGCGGGCGGCCACGGCCTGCACGGCGCTGATGCCGGGCAGCACCCGGACCCGGACCTGCGGGAACTCGTCGGCGACCTCGAGGACGGCGGTGGCCATGCCGAACACCCCGGCGTCGCCTCCCGAGACCACGGCCACGCGCTCGCCCCGAGCGGCGAGCTCGAGCGCGTGGCGGGCGCGGTCGAGCTCGACGGTGTTGCCCGAGGAGTGCCGGGTCAGGCCGGCGCGCTGCGGCACGCGATCGACGTACGGCGCGTAGCCGACCACGTGGTCGACCTCCGCCAACGCGTCGGTGACCTCGGTCGTGAGCCAGCGGTCCGGCCCCGGGCCGAGCCCGACGACCAGGACCTCGCCGGCCGGCTCGGGCTCGGTCGCCGGCAGGGTCGCCAGCAGGGTCGCCGGCAGGGGTGCGGGTCGCGACGAGGGGCGCCGGGAGTCTCCCGAGACCACGATCAGCGAGAAGTACGGCACCGACGCCGGGTCGACCTCGGCGACGGGCAGCCGGCGCTCGTCGGGATGCGAGGCACGTTCGACGTAGACCGCGTCGTCCAGGCGGCCGGCCGCGGCCAACGCGCCGCGCACGGCAGGGAAGGTGCGGCCAAGCTTCATGATGATCGCCCCGTCGGTGTCGGCCAGGCGTCGTGCGAGCTCGGGCTCGGGCAGGGTGCCGGGAAGCACGGTGAGGACGTCGGTCTGGCGCACGAGCGGCAGCGCCGCCGACGCGGTCGCTGCCGAGAACGACGGCACCCCTGGCACGACCTCGGTGGGGAACCGGTCGGCCAGCCGGTCGTGCATGTACATCGAGGACCCGTAGAAGAGCGGGTCGCCCTCGGCCAGCAGGACGACGTGCCGGCCCGCCTCCAGGTGTACGGCCAGTCGCGCCGCGGACGCCTCGTAGAAGGCGGTGATCGCGCCGGCGTACCCGCCCGGGTGGTCGGTGGATCCGGTGGTCACCGGGTAGCGCAGCTCCTCCTCGAGGACCCCGTCGGGCAGCAGGTCGGCGGCGATGCGGCGCGCGTGCGACTGCTTGCGGACGCCTGCGTGGTAGGCGACGACGTCGGCCTCGCCGATGATCCGGGCGGCCTTGATCGTGATCAGCTCGGGGTCGCCGGGACCCAGGCCCACGCACGTGAAGCGGCCGGTCATCACTCCACCTCCGAGGCCAGGGCGTTGACCGCGGACGAGGCCATCGCCGACCCGCCGCGCCTGCCACGCACGGTGACGAACGGGACGTCGATGCCGTGCGTGCCCGCCAAGGACGCGAGTGCCTGCTTCGACTCTGCCGCACCGATGAAGCCGACCGGGCAGCCCACGATGGCCGCCGGTCGCGGAGCGCCGTCCGCGAGCATCTCCATCAGGTGGAACAACGCCGTCGGGGCGTTGCCGATCGTCACGACCGCGCCCTCGAGGTGCGGCTCCCACAAGGAGACGGCAGCCGCGGTGCGCGTCGTGCCCCAGGCCTGGGCGAGCGCCGGGACCCGCTCGTCGGTCAGGAGGCAGCGCACCTCGTTGTCGGCGGGGAGGCGCCCGGCGGTGATGCCCATCGCGACCATCCGGGCGTCGGTGAGGATGGGCGCTCCGGCAGCCAGAGCCGCGCGGCCGACGGACGCGAGTCGGGGGTGGATCACGAGGTCCTCGACGAGGTCGACCTGACCACTGCCGTGGATCATCCGTACGGCGATCTTCTCGGCGTCGGCGGGGACGCCGCGCAGGTCGCTCTCGCGGCGGATGGTCGCGAACGAGTCGGCGTAGATCGCCGGGCCGTCGGCGACGTAGTCGAAGCGACGCCGGGGCGGTGCGAGGACGGAGGGAGGGGTCGGGTCGGTCATCGGGCTCCTCCGGTGATCAGGACGCCACGCCACGGTGTGACGACGAGGTCGTGGCCAGGGGCCGTCAGGCGGGCGACGAGGTCCGGAGCGAGGACGCCGTCGGGTGCCGCGACGTGGTCGGGTCCGTACGGCAGAGGTGCCTGGTGGACCTCGGCGCGCGGGTCGCGGGCTTGCGGCGCTGCGAGGGGGATGCCGACCTCGTCGACGTGCCAGGCGGCAGACGCGCTCTCCCCCCGGAGGTCGAGGAATCTCGAGGCGAGGACGACGAGGACGTCCGCCGCGGCACGCAGCGGCACGACCTCGCCCCAACCGCTGCCGCCGAGGCGGACCTGGGCGCTGCCGGCGTCCACGACGACCAGCCCGAGATCGGGTGCTCGGTCAATGAGGTCGCCGCGACCGTCGTCGAGCACGAAGAGGAACCGGCCAGGAAGAGCCGCCAGACGGGGCGTCGCGCAGATCAGCCGGTCGAGCTCTGCGGCGACCGGTCGCAGGTCGGTCCTACCTCCGACGAGCCCGGTCGAGGGCGAGACCATCACGTTGCGGGCCAGCTCGTGGCTGCGGCTCGGGAGGAGGCCGGTCGACTCGATCGCGGCCACCACGTGCTCCGGGAGCCGCCCTGCCTCGTGGGGGAGCCCGCGCAGCTGCAGGTTGGCGCGGCCGGTGAGGTGCACGTCGCCGTCGCCGTGCTGCTGCGCGACGCTGGAGAGCGCGGCGAGCGAGTCGGCCGCGAGCCGACCGCCGATCAGCCGGACCCGGACGAGGGCACCGTCATCGGCGAGCCAGGGGCGCACGACTCCGGGGCAGAGGTCACGGCGCGACCTGGGGCGAGTGGGGTGGGACCTGGGGGAGGTGACTGGATCGGGAAGCACGACGTCCTCGGCGGCTCGGGCTGGTACGCGTCGCCCTCGTTCGCCTCGCGGGGTCCTCCGCAAGGGCCAGCAGGTCTTCGGACTCGAGATCTTCCGGCACGGAGCGCCTTCCCGGGCCGACTCGACCCAGTGACTGCCGGACACGGTGGTGCCGATGTGCCCGCTCTGCTCCGCCCGTCACCCACACCGCTGCGCGTCAGTCCCGGACTCGCACCGGGTTCCCTCATGACTGGCACGGCGAGGCTACCAACCCATGGGGCCGGGCTGCCGGGGGTGCCGCGCCGGCCGCCGCCGCTAGGGCGTCAGCTCGGTCGCCAGCACCCGCACTCGCGCCGCGATGTCGTCGCGGACCAACCGCATGCGCTCCGCGCCCTCGATGCCGCGGTCGGAGGGTTCGTCGGTGTCCCAGTTCTCGACATGGGTGCCGGTCGGCACGTCGACGCGCGCCTCGCGACCCAGGGTCACGACCACGTCGGCCGCCATGAGCAGCGAGGCGGTGGCGGGCTGGGTGGTCTCGGCGCTGATGTCGACGCCCACCTCCAGCAGCGCCTCCACCGACTGCTGGTTGAGCCCGGGGCCGGGTCGGGTCCCGGCGGACTCGACCTCGACGAGGTCCCCGACGAGGTGGCGCATCAGGCCGGCAGCCATCTGCGACTTCCCACCGTTCTTGACGCACACGAACAGGACCTTGGGCTTGTCGGGCATGAGCTCACGGTAGGCGCCCCGGGTGAACAGCCGATGTCGCAAGGGTTCGCCTATGTGAACTAGCCGCTCCAAATGATCAAGATGATGGACGAGATTCTTGACTATGTGTGATCGGCGTCATACGTTCGACCGGCCGGACGGACTCGCGAGGTCCCGACGGACCGTCACCGAGCCAAGGAGTCCCATGTCCGTACTGCACAGGTCCGTCCGACGAGGCGCCGCGGGACGGTCATCGATGCCGACTGCCCGACCCAGATCGGCGGCGCTGGGTGGTGTGCTGGTCCTGTCGCTCGCCTGGGGACTCACCCTGCCGCTCCTCGGGCAGGGGAGCGCGACCGCCTCCCCGGCGGCCGTGGGCGACGAGGTCGTCGCCTGGGTGGAGGTCGAGGACGGTGAGATCAGTGGAGGCGCGGCAGGCCCGCCGGCCTTCAACTCGGGGGACCACAGCAACTTCTCCGGCACCGGGTCCTACACGTTCCGCGAGACCGGGATGACGTCCACGATGAGCGTGGACGTCCCGGCCGCGGGCACCTACCCCGTCTACGTGCGCTACGCCGCCGGCCCGCTGGGCCCCGACGAGAACGTCACGCGGTCGATGGGGTTGCTGACCAACGGCGGTGCCCGCCAGCAGATGAGCTTCCCGATGACCAGCTTCGAGAACTGGGAGGCCTGGCGCTTCGTGCAGTACGACGTCCAGCTCGACCAGGGTGCCAACACGCTCGCGATCCAGTGCGACCGCGGCGTCGACTTCTGCCGGCTCAACTTCGACGCGATCCAAGTGGGTGGGACCGCCCCGGACCCGTGCGTGGCCACGCCTGTGAAGCCCGGCTACGTGGGCCTGTTCGACGGCACGTTCGCGTCGTTCGACTCCTGGCGCAAGGCCGGCACCGGCGGCTTCGGACGCCAGACCGACTGCTCCATCCGCAGCTTCCGAGGCCCCGGGGCCCAGTGGCTCACCGAGGCGCAGACAGGGCCCTACACGTTGGAGCTGGACTGGCGCCGTGACGGGGCGAACGACGACTCGAAGGTCTTCCTGGCCTCCAGCAGTCGCAGCGGCGCCAACCCCGTGGGCGGCCTCGGCATCGCGATCGGTGCCGACACCGGGGCGATCGAGCCGACGGGGAGCAGCGCTCAGCCCGCTGACGCGAGCGCGGTCGCGGCCGCCGTACGACCGCTCGGGGAGTGGAACACCTTCACCGTCGAGCTGACGGACTCGTCCGTGGAGGTGTTCCTCAACGGGACGTCGATCAACGCGCTGGAGACACAGGCGGGCGACGTCGACAGCGGCTTCGTCGGACTGCAGAACCGCAGCTTCATCGACGAGGTGGACTTCCGGGACATCCAGGTGAAGGCGGGCGTGGAGCCCGACCTGCTGGACTCGACGACGTCCGTGGTCGCGGCGCCGGCCACCGCGACGGTCAAGCACGACTCCGTGTCGGTCTCGGTGGAGGTCACGTCGGCGGGCGAGACGCCGACCGGTGACGTCGAGCTGGCTCTCGGTGATGCCCCGGCCACCACCGTGCCGCTGGTCGACGGTGTCGCCACGGCGCTCGTCGGACCCTTCGACGTCGTCGGAGCTGTCTCGCTCGAGGCCCGCTACCTCGGGGACGACACGACCAGGCCCAGCACGAGCCCGGCGTCGAGCATCCAGGTGGTCAAGGCGACGCCCGCTCTGAGGGTCAAGGTCCGACCGCGCAAGGTCGTGGCCAAGAAGACCAAGGCCAGGCTGATGATCGCCGTCAAGGACGGGATCGTCTCCCCGACCGGCAAGGTGCGGGTGCGGATCGCCAAGAACATCGGCAAGAAGCGCTACGTCGCCACCCTGGAGAACGGCAGAGCGATCATCAAGCTCCAGCGGTTCAGGAAGGCCGGGGCCGCCCGCGCCACGGTCACCTACCTCGGCGACGCCCTCAGCGAGTCCGTCACGGTGGCCGAGAGGATCGCGGTGAAGAAGGCGAAGAAGAGGCGGAGGTAGCCCGCCTCCGGGATCACGGCTGGCCGGCGGCCTCGAGCAGCGTCACGCTTCCCACGTCTCCGTCGAGGCGCACCCGGTCGCCGGTGTGCAGGAACCGGGTCGCCTGTCGCGCGTTGACGACGCACGGGAGCCCGTACTCGCGGGCGATGACCGCCCCGTGCGAGACCGAGCTGCCCAGGTCGGTCACGAGACCACCGATGAGGGAGAAGTACGGCGTCCACCCGATGTCGGTGATGGGGGTCACCAGGATCTCGCCCGGGGACAGCCGGGCAGCCTCGTTGAGCGTGTGCGCCACCCGGACGACCCCTTCGACCACTCCGCGGGAGGCGGGACGCCCCTGGAGCACCCCGTCGCTGACGTCGAGCAGCTGGGGCTCCAGCGGGTGCGGCAGCCCGACCGAGATCTCGGGGAACTCGAAGCGTTGCTGGTGCTCCAGCGCGGCGCGACGCGCCTGCGCCTGCTGCACGGCGGCGTGCGTCGGGCTCGCGATGAACGGCGTCAGCTCGTCGGTGGTGAAGAAGTGGACGAGGTCCGCGTCCGGGAGGGTCGCTTCGGCAGCGAGCTGCTCCCCGAGGTGGCGGAAGGCCAGCTGGAAGCGGTGGGCGACCTCGACCAGCTGGGACTTGGTGTGCTCGCGCCGGCGGATCGCGTTGTGGGCCTTGGGCAGGATCCGGCGCAGGCCTCGGCTCAGCGTCGCGGGGTCCACGACCTCCGTGCTGATCTCGCGCCGGCCACCGGTGAGCAACCTGGCGTGGACGCCGGCCTGCATGCTCTGCACCAGGGGTGAGAGGTCCTCGCGCCACGCGGGGTCGCGCACGCACAGCTCGCGGTAGCCGCGATGACCGTGGCGCTCCAGGAACAGCTCCAGGTCGCGGGCCAGGGCGGGGTCGGCGCGCAGCCAGGCGAGTGCTGACTCGACGCTCGGGTCGACGAACTCGACCAGTGCCTGGGGATGGGCGGCCACGGAGTCGAGCAGTTCGTCGAGCTCGTCGAGCATCACCGCGCTCTCGACACCGCTCGCGCCGGCGAGCAGGCGCACGGCCTCGGCCTGCTCGGCGACCGTGCTGGCGTTGGAGGAGCCCGAGACCATGTTCTCGACGATCGAGCACAAGAAGCCCGACAGCGCCGAGGACTGGATGTGCACGGCCATGCAGCGGTCGAAGAAGTGCTGCTTGCCCGAGATCTCGCTCCACGACTCCGCAGCGTCTCGGCCGGGGCGGATCGAGAACTCCGCGAGGTCGCGGCCGAACGCCTCCACGACACGAGGGGCGCTGAGGCAGTAGCGCAGCAGCTTCGCCGTGTTGAGCACCCGTCGAGCGAGGGGGAGCGGTGGTGGGTCGGTCAGCTCGGGGACGAGCCGACCACAGATCGTCTGCGCGGTCTGGTCGGCGTTGGAGCCGAGGATGGCGGCGGACATGACCACGTTGCCGCTGAGGTTGAGGAAGAGGTGTCCGTACGCCGAGGCGGTCACCTGCCAGGTCGGGTCGATCTCGTGACGCGCTCCGACACTGACCTGCATGTGCTGGAGGCCGTAGTCGATGCCCCATCCGGTGAAGGACATCGTCAGGGGACACACCGCCCCCGGCATCATCTCGCTCACGTTGCTGATGGTGAGCACGTCGTCGGGGCGGGGAAGGACCGAGTCGAACTCGTTGAGGTCGGCCGGAAGTGTCGTGATCGGCCTGGCCTGCAGCCAGAACAACGCCCCTGACTGGTCGATGGCCCACTCCAGGTCCAGCGGGCGGTCCTCGTGCGCGGCCGCGGCGCGGGCCTGCTGGGCGATCTCCATGATCTGCTCGTCGCTCAGGAGCGCCGCGTCACCGACCAGCTCGCGTCCGACGATCCGACCGTCCAGGGTGACTCCGTAGTGGTCGGGGGTGGCCTCGCCGCTGACCAGCGCCTCACCGAGGCCGGCGACGGCGTCGATGACGAGCAGGTCGCGTCGGGCGCTGACCGGGTCGGCGGTGAAGACGACTCCGGCGGCCGCCGCGTCGACCATGCGCTGCACGACGACGTTCATGTTCACCGACCCGCCCTCCAGCGTGTCTGCCTGGTAGCTCCTCGCCCGCTCCGTCGCCGCGGAGGCCACGCAGAGGTCGATGGCGTCGCGCAGCTCGTGGCCGTCGGCGACGCCGAGCACGGTCTCGTACTGCCCGGCGAAGGAGGCCTCCGCGCCGTCCTCCCCCTGGGCGGAGGACCGCACCGCGACCGTGGTGTTGCCCAGGGCACGGTGGTGCTCGTCCAGGTCCTCGGGGTAGGCGCCCCTCCGAGCGTCACGGATCACGAACGCCGGGGGGACGGCGAGTCCCATGCCGACCAGTCTCGCCAGGCCGTAGGCCTTGCCGCCGACGGAGGCGTCGCGGACCTGGTCGAGCGAGAGGATCACGCCGCCGGCCTCGGCGACATTCTGCTGGGTCACGTCTACTCCACTCATGCCGCTCGAGGTCGCCGACCGCGACACCTAAGAGACCGTATGAATTTGCTCACACCGTGTCAACGGTGACATCCCCTGCGACCCGTGCGAATCGCGTGTCGCGGACGCCACCGCCTACACTTCGCAGCGTCGCGTACATCGGCGCCCAGGGCGCCCAACGACCGGGGGAGACGGCACATGCGGGTGGCCGTGGTGGCAGCTCTTGCCGTGCTGGTCACCATCCTGACCGCCGGAGCCAGCGGCGAGACGGCCGGTTCGGTGGTGCGCGACAACCTGAACGGCGAGGACGTCAGGCTGACCCTGCCGACGGGCTCGGGGCAGCCCAAGGGCCTGGTGATCTGGTTCCACGGTCAGGGCGGCGGCGTCAACGACAAGATCGACGGCCCTTTCCTGCGCACCCTGACCCGAGAGGGCTACGCCATCGCCTCCTCGGAGTTCCACCTGCAGGCCTGGGGCAACGACGAAACCACCGACGACACCGTGCGACTGACGGAGTGGGCCGAGGAGCGGGTCGGGATGCCGGTCTCGCTCTGGGTCTCCGGCTCCATGGGCGGCGCGACCTCGCTCAACGCGATGCTCCACGGTGCCACCCCGCCGACCTGCTGGTACGGCGTGAAGCCGGCGATCTCGCTGAACCGGATGGACGAGGTGCCGACGGCGACCAAGTTCATCCAGCTGGCCTACGGCCCGGTCGTGCCGGAGGACCGCAACCCGGTGCGCAACGTGGCCGACCTGCCAGCGGAGGTGCGCTACCGCGTGGTCGCCTCGCCCGACGACCCGTGGGTGCCGATCGACGAGAACGGCGGCGCCCTGGTCTCCCAGCTCGACGCTCGCGGGGTGGACGTCTCCTACTTCCCCGCCAGCGGTATCCACGAGGATCCCTCGCACTTCGACTCCGCCGACCTGCTGGCCTTCGCCAACTCGTGCGAGACCGGGCCGGCCGGGGACAGCGCCTCCGACTGATCGTTCCTTCGGCGCTCAGCCGCCGGTGGCCGGCTCCAGGAGCGAGGCCGACCCGGTGAAGCGGCTCGCCGAGATCCGGATCGCCACGCGGGCCGGGTTGTCCCGCGGCACGCGGTAGCGCGCGGCGTACCTCTCACACGCGCGAGCGACCGAGGCCGGATCGTGCAGGACGGTCGCGACGCCCTCGAGGGTCGACCAGCGCGCACCGTCGACCGCGCACGCGGCCACCGGGGAGCCGTCGGACCCGGCGGCCAGCAGGTTGCGCACCTTGCGGGACGACCCGGAGGTGATCACCCAGGCGCACTCCTGCTCGTGGTCCAGCGCCACCCCGACCGGTACGACGTGCGGGCGCCCGTCGGGGCGCAGCGTGGTGAGCGTGCAGAGGTGGCGCTCGGTCCAGAAGTCCAGCAGCGGCGCAGGGAACGAGCCCCAGCCCGGGGTCCACGAGGTCATCGCCTCACCGTATAGCCGCGTCGACCCGTCAGCCATGTGTGACGGGTCGGCGTCGATCAGGTCGACCCGTCGGCCATGTGTGACGGGTCGGCGTCGATCGGGTCGACCCGTCGGCCATGTGTGACGGGTCGGCGTCAGATCCAGCGGTTGAACCACATCCGGTTGAGCCAGGAGGCTCGCGGGATCACGTCGAAGGACAGGATCGGGTAGAAATAGGCGAAGTTGAGCAGGACCAGGACGAAGAACGACCCGGCGACGACGACGCCGACCGTGCGCCGTGTCGAGGGCAGCCGGGAGGGCCCGATCAGCTTGCCCATCACCAGGGCGATCGCCACGACCATGAAGGGCAGGCACGCGATCGCGTAGAAGAGGAAGATCGGCCGTTCGTCGTACAGCAGCCAGGGCAGCCAGGTCGAGAGGGTCCCGACGACGGCGACCCCGAAGCGCCAGTCGCGGGTGCCGACCCACAGGACGGCTGCGGCGATCAGGGCCAGGCAGGCTCCCCACCACAGGATCGGCGTCCCGATGAGCAGGACCTGGCGGTAGCAGACCGAGCCCTCGGCGGCCGTGCAGCCCTGCTCGCCGGGTTGCACGTCGAGCTCGGTGGCCACGCCGACGGGGCGGTTGTCGAGCAGCCAGCCGGACGGCGCCGACTGATAGGGATGGTTGCTGCAGTTGAGGTAGTGGGTGTGGAAGATGTAGACGTCGTGGTGGTAGCTCGCCAGGGAGCGCAGCGACTGCCAGACCTCGCCCAGGCCGCTGGCATCCGGCTCGGTGGCCGTGGACCATCGGGCGTCGTCGTCGCTCAGGTTGTCGGTCTCGCGGTCCTCGCCCGAGCCGGTGCACGGACGCTCCTCGAGGAAGCCGGTGTACTGCGTGCTCGAGAGATCCTGCTCGTACTCGTCGGCGTGGATCAGCCACCCGGTCCAGGTGGCCACGTAGACGAGGAAGGCGACCACGACCAGCTGGAGGAACGCCGGCAGGCCGTCGGCCACCGCGCCGCGCAGCAGTGACCAGCGCACCCCGAAGGAGCGCCGGGCCCCGGCGCTCCAGACCCACACCAGGATCCCGAACGCCGCCAACGGGTAGGCGGCCGTCCACTTGGTGCCGAGCGCCAGCCCGAAGCTGATCCCGCCGAGCAGCAACCACGGTCGCCAGAGCACACCTCGCACCGGTCCCCACTGGCCCCGACCCGGAGGGGCGGCAGGATCGAGCAACCTGGCCAGCCGGGCGCGGTGCCAGTCGCGGTCGTTGACGAGGCAGGAGACGCCACACAGGAGGAAGAAGGCCAGGAAGATGTCGAGCAGCGCCAGGCGGGAGAGCACGAAGTGCAGCGCGTCGAAAGCCAGCAGCAGCCCGGCCACCAGCCCGAGCAGCGTCGACCCGGTCAGGCGCCGGGTGAGTCGGATGAGCACCAGGACCATCAGGGACCCGATCACCGCCGAGGCGATCCGCCAGCCGAACGGATCCATCCCGAAGGCCTTCTCGCCCAGCGCGATGAGCCACTTGCCGACCTCGGGGTGCACGATCATCGACGGGCCGTCGTCCCAGATCCCCTGGGTGCTGCCGTCCAGGATCGCCTGGTCGATCTTGAGGTCTCCGACCTTGTCGAGGTAGTTGCGCACGAAGCCGTGGTTGGCCATCGACCAGGCGTCCTTGGCGTAGTACGTCTCGTCGAAGGCGAAGCGACGCGGCGTGCCGAGGTCCCACACCCGCATGCCGAAGGCCAACAGCGTCACCGCGACCGCCGCCAGCCACCCGGCGCGCCGGTCCTCCAGCGCTGCGGCACGGCGTCGGACCCGCTCCCACGCCGTCGGCACGGCGCGGCCGTCGGCCGTCGACGACAGACCCTCGGCGGGCTGGTCGTCGAGCGCGGTCACGGAGCGAAACTGTACTGACATGATCGAGGGGTGGCTGAGGACGAGGACACACGGGCGGACGTGGCCGGCGCGACCGACGAGGCGGGCGTGCTCGTCCTGGCCGGGACCCCGATCGGGCAGCCGGGCGACGCGCCGGCGCGACTGGCCGAGGAGCTCTCGACGGCCGACGTGGTCGCGGCCGAGGACACCCGCCGGCTCAAGCGGCTGACCACCGACCTGGGTGTGACGATCACCGGGCGCGTCGTCTCCTACTTCGAGGGCAACGAGCAACGCCGTACGCCGGGTCTCGTCGACGACCTGCTGGCGGGCAACCGGGTCCTGCTCGTCACCGACGCGGGCATGCCCAGCGTCTCCGACCCGGGCTACCGCCTGGTCGCCGCCGCGGTCGAGGCCGGGGTGCGGGTCACCGCCGTGCCCGGCCCCTCCGCGGTGCTGACGGCGCTGGCGGTCTCGGGCCTGCCCGTCGACCGGTTCTGCTTCGAGGGGTTCCTGCCCCGCAAGGCGGGGGAGCGCTCGCGACGCCTGGCCGACCTGGCCGCCGAGCAGCGCACCCTGGTCTTCTTCGAGGCGCCGCACCGCACCGAGGCCGCACTCGCCGCGATGGCCGAGGCCTGGGGCGAGGACCGCCCGGCGGCGGTGTGCCGCGAGCTCACCAAGACCCACGAGGAGGTACGCCGTGGTCGGCTCGGCGAGCTGGTGGCGTGGGCTGCCGAGGGGGTGCGCGGCGAGGTCACGATCGTGGTCGCCGGGGCCTCACCGGCCGCGGCCATCTCGACGGACGAAGCCTCCCTGCGCGCCGAGGTCCAGGCGCGAGAGGATCAGGGCATGACTCGCAAGGACGCCATCCTCGACGTAGCCCGCCTCGCGGGCCTGCCCAAGCGTGAGGTCTACCAGGCGGTGCACGTCCGATGAGCGCCCCCGTCCCCGGCACCGTCCCCGGCACCGGTCCATCGCGGATCACGTCCTACCAGCGCAACGGCCTGACCTTCGACGTCCTGGACGACGGGCCGCTCGAGGGCACCCCGGCCGTGCTGCTGCACGGCTTCCCCGAGCGGTCCACCTGCTGGCGCGACGTCGCGCCGCTGCTGCACGCCGAGGGCGTGCGCACCTACGCCCCGGACCAGCGCGGCTACTCACCGCGCGCGCGGCCCTTCGGGCGCTGGAACTACCGGATCGGGGCGCTGGGTGACGACGCCATCGCGCTGATCGAGGAGATCGGGCAGCCGGTCGACCTGGTCGGTCACGACTGGGGCGCCATCGTGGGCTGGAGCGTCGCGGCCAGGCGCCCGGACCTGGTGCGGTCCTGGACCGCGGTCTCGGTGCCGCACCCGATGGCCTTCCTCAAGGCCGTCGCCACGAGCAGCCAGGGCCTCAAGTCCTGGTACATGCTGCTCTTCCAGATCCCGTTGCTGGTCGATCTCGTGGGCCGCTTCGCGCCCCAGGTCTTCCTGTCGTCGCTGAAGCAGATCGGGATGACGTCGGCCGAGGTGGCGCGCTGTCGCCACGAGATCCTCGAGTACGGCGCCCTCCCGGGCGGGCTGGCCTGGTACCGCGCCCTCCCGCTGATGGGCTCGGCCGCGCGCGGCACCGACGTCACCGTCCCCACCACCCTGGTGTGGAGCGACGAGGACGCCGCCCTGGGGCGTCGTGGCACCGAGCTGACCCCGCCCCACGTGACCGGTCCCTACGAGTTCGTGGAGCTCAGCGGCGTCTCACACTGGATCCCCACCCAGGCGGCAGAGGCCCTCGCGAGGGCGATCCTCGAGCGTCGCGCCTCCGTCTCGTGAGTCCGCGCCGCGAGGGGGAGGCGCCTCCGGCCCCCGAGCCCCTGCCCCACCCGGTCGTCGACAACCACTGCCACCTCGACATCGCCCACGAGAGTCCCGGTGAGACCGCGGTCGCGGAGGCGATCGCCGCGGCCGCGGCCGTGGGCGTCTCGAGGATCGTCCAGATCGGGTGCGACCTGCCCGGCGCCCGCTGGGCCGTGACGGCTGCGACGTCGTACGACGCCCTGGTCGCCGGCGTCGCGCTGCACCCCAACGAAGCGCCACGACTCGACGCGGAGGGGACCCTCGAGGCGGCGCTGGTCGAGATCGAGGCGTTGGCGCAGGCCCACGACCGCGTTCGCGCGGTGGGGGAGACCGGGCTCGACCACTTCCGTACGGGCGAGGAGGGGCGCGCGGCGCAGGTCGCGTCGTTCCGGCGCCACATCGACCTCGCCAAGCGGCTCGACAAGACCCTGGTGATCCACGACCGCGACGCCCACGAGGAGGTGCTCGCCGTGATCGACGAGGAGGGCGCGCCCGAGCGCTGGGTGATGCACTGCTTCTCCGGTGACGCCGACGTCGCTCGGCGTTGCCTGGACCGGGGCGCTTTTCTCTCCTTCTCCGGCACCGTCACCTTCAAGAACGCCCAGCCCCTGCGCGACGCCCTCGTCGTGGCGCCACGCGACCGGGTGCTCGTCGAGACCGACGCCCCCTACCTCACACCCACGCCCTACCGGGGTCGACCCAACGCCTCCTACCTGGTCCCGCTCACGATGCGCTCGATGGCCGAGACCCGCGGCGACGATCTCGAGGAGCTGTGCCGGGCGGTGGAGGCGAACACGTTCACGGCGTTCGGTGGCGCCTGGTGAGAAGCCGGCGGTACGCCGTGAGTCCTCCGGAGACCGGGTCGTGAGGATCGTGTGAAGTAGAGAAGCCTCTTACGTGATCCTGGCCACGTTGCCCCGTGGCAGGGTGCCGGCTGAGTTTGCACTTCCCTTGCGGGCGCTGGTCTCGTGGGGCGCTGTTGGCCGGGATCGGGGACGTTCCGTTCGGCACCGCACCGCGAGCGCGTGGTTCGGCGCCGGCCTCCCGAGGCCCGGGTAGTACGACGTTCGGAGCACTGTGCCGATCCACGACGACCTCGACCCTCAGACAACCGGGGCCACCGCAGCCACGGCGCCCGCCGCAGCCGGCGGCACCGAGCGCGGCCGCTTGAGCGGGCTCGTGCGCAGCAAGGCCGTCCTGGCCTCGCTGATCGCGACGGCGCTGCTCGCGGTGGCGGGCACGACGTACGGCTACGCAGCCCTCGGCACGGAGCTCACGGTCTCGGTCGACGGCGAGGCGCGTGAGATCACCTCGCGTGGCGCCACCGTGGCCGACGTGCTGGCCGACGAGGGCATCGAGATCGGCGAGCACGACCTGGTCGCCCCGGCGCTCGACGAGCCTGTCGAGGACGGTGCGCTGATCAACGTGCGCCTCGGGCGTCCGGTCGAGCTGACCGTGGACGGCGAGACCACCACGCACTGGGTGACCTCCACCGACGTGGACTCGGCACTCGGCGAGATCGGCGCGACGTACGACGACTCGCGGCTCTCGAGCAGCCGCGGCGCCGGCATCGACCGTGGCGGCCTCGAGCTGGAGGTCGTGACGCCCAAGAAGCTGACCTTCAAGGTCGCCGGCAAGAAGAAGGTCCGCAAGGTCCCGGCGATGACCGTCGAGGGAGCCCTGGAGCAGATGGGCGTCGAGGTCGGCAAGCGCGACCGCACCAAGCCCGCGCTGGGCGCCGAGGTCACCGACGGCGACACGATCGTCTTCACCGACGTGCGCTGGAGGAAGAAGTCCGTCGCCGGCGAGGAGATCGACTTCAGCACGCAGAGGAAGGACGACTCCACGCTGACCGTCGGCACCACCACGACCGAACGCTCCGGCACGCCCGGCCTGCGCAACGTGAAGTACCGCCTGGTCTACGTCAACGGCGAGCTCAGCAAGCGCAAGGTCCTCAAGGCCAAGGTCACCCGCGACCCGGTCGACGCGATCGTGCGCGTCGGGACCAAGCCCAAGCCGACCCCGCCCCCCGCTGCGGCACCGAACTTCGCCGGCGGCGGCACCGTCTGGGACCGGCTCGCGCAGTGCGAGTCGGGCGGCAACTGGGCGATCAACACCGGCAACGGCTACTACGGCGGGCTGCAGTTCAACCTCGGCACGTGGCAGGCCTACGGCGGCACCGGACTGCCGAGCAACAACTCGCGTGCCACCCAGATCGCCGTGGCCGAGCGGCTGCGCGCCGCTCGGGGCGGGTACGGCGCGTGGCCCGGCTGCGCGGCCAAGCTCGGCCTGCCGAGGTGATGTGAGACGCGCCAGCGGATCACATCGTTGGTGGTCGAGCAGCCCGCGCCGGCTGAGGAACGAAGCCGCGACCGGGCGTGTCGAGACCTGGTGCGGACAGTCACGGCCGTGAGCCATAGCCTTCAACCCATGACGTCGTCCGCCGGTCCGAGGTATCTCGGGCCGGCGGACGTCCGTCGTCTCGCCGGGGAGCTGGACCTGCGTCCCACCAAGCAGCGTGGCCAGAACTTCGTGATCGACGCCAACACCTGCCGCCGGATCGTGCGCGAGTCCGCCATCACCGACGCCGACGTGGTCATCGAGGTCGGTCCCGGCCTCGGGTCGCTGACCCTCGCCCTGCTCGACGTGGCCCGGCACGTGACGGCCGTCGAGATCGACGACAAGCTCGCCGGCCTGCTGGAGACGACGATCGCGGAGTACGCACCCGCGCAGGCCGATGCCTTCACGCTCGTCCACGCCGACGCGTTGCGGATCACCGACCTGCCGGGGCCCGCGCCCACCGCGCTGGTCGCCAACCTGCCCTACAACGTGTCGGTGCCGGTGCTGCTGCACCTGCTCGCGCTGCTGCCGTCACTCGAACGAGGCCTGGTCATGGTCCAGGCCGAGGTCGCCGACCGGCTTGCGGCCCGCCCCGGCACCAAGGCGTACGGCGTCCCCTCCCTCAAGGCGGCCTGGTACGCCGACGTACGACGCGCCGGCGCTATCGGGCGCAACGTCTTCTGGCCGGCGCCCAACGTCGACTCGGGGCTGGTCGCCTGGGCCCGCCGCGAGCCACCGCCCACCACTGCTTCCCGTGACGAGGTCTTCGCCGTGGTCGACGCCGCCTTCGCCCACCGCCGCAAGGCCCTGCGCGGGGTGCTGCGCGAGCTCTTCGGCTCCGCCGAGGCAGTCGAGGCCGCCCTGGACCACGCGGGCGTGGACCCGCTCACCCGCGGGGAGGCGCTCACGATCGAGCAGTTCGCCGTGCTCGCCGAAGGACTGAGATGACACCGCCACCCACCGGCTCGACGTCGCGGATCGGCCGGTCCCTCCCGGTGACCGTGCGCGCCGCCGCGAAGATCAACCTCCACCTCGGCGTGGGAGCCCCGCGCGAGGACGGCTTCCACCCCCTGACGACCGTCTACCAGGCGATCGGGCTGTGCGACGACGTCACCGCCACCCGCCATGGCGATGCCGACAGCGACAGCGGCAGCGACAGCGGCGGGGGTCTGCGGGTCGTCGTGGGCGGCAGCGACTGGATCGACCTGGACGCCGTACCCACGGATGAGCGCAACCTCGCCCACGCCGCCGCGATCGCGCTGGGACGCCTGCACGGGCGCGAGCTCGAGGGTCGCCTCGACATCGAGAAGGCGATCCCGGTGGCCGGTGGGTTGGCGGGCGGCTCGGCCGATGCCGCCGCCGCACTGGTGGCCCTGGACCGGGCCTTCGACCTCGACACCAGCGACGACGACCTGCTCCGCATCGCTGCCGAGCTGGGCAGCGACGTGCCGTTCGCCCTGATCGGCGGTACGGCGCTCGGCACCGGCCGCGGCGAGCTCGTCGAGTCGGTGGCCGACGTCGGGACCTGGTGGTGGGTGCTCGTGCCCGACCGGGCCGGACTCTCGACCCCGGAGGTCTACCGGCACTTCGACAAGCTCTTCCCGGACGCGCCGGCGCAGCCGCCGGAGGCCGACCTGCTCCTCGGGGCGCTGCGCACCGGTCAGGCCGTCAGCCTGGCCCGCACCCTGCACAACGACCTCCAGGAGGCCGCCATCGACCTGCGCCCCGAGCTCGGTGGGCTGATCAGTCGCGGTGAGAGCGAGGGGGCCCTGCGCGGGCTGGTGTCCGGGTCCGGACCCACGTGCGTCTTCCTGTGCGAGTCCGCCGACCACGCCCGCGACCTCGCCGGCGCTCTCATCCGCTCGGGGCACGACAACGTGCTCGTCGCCAACGGTGCCGTCGCCGGCGCCCATCTCGTCAAGGACCATGCCTGATGGCCCAGCAGAACCTCCTCAACCTGGAGAAGGTCGTCAAGTCCTACGGCATCCGCCCCCTGCTGGCCGAGGTCTCCCTCGGCGTCGGCGCGGGTGACCGGATCGGCATCGTCGGACGCAACGGGGACGGCAAGACCACCCTGCTCGAGGTGATGAGCGGGATCGAGGAGCCGGACGGCGGCCGGGTCTCCCAGCAGCGCGGACTCCTCATCGGCTACCTGCACCAGGGCGACGAGCTGGTCGACAGCCACACCGTGCGCGAAGCCGTGCTCGGCGGTCGCTCCGACCACGAGTGGGCGGCCGACTCCACGCTGCGCGAGATCGTCACCGAGCTCCTCGCCGGCGTCGAGCTGGACCGCGCGGTGCTCGGGCTCTCCGGTGGCGAGCGACGTCGCTGCGCGCTCGCGGCCCTGCTGCTGGGCGACCACGAGCTGATCGTGCTCGACGAGCCGACCAACCACCTCGACGTGGAGGCGGTGGCCTGGCTGGCCGGGCACCTGCGCCGCCGTACGTCTGCGCTGGTGGTGGTCACCCACGACCGGTGGTTCCTCGACGAGGTGTGCCAGTGGACCTGGGAGGTCCACGACGGCCAGGTCGACGTCTACGAGGGCGGGTACGCCGCGTTCGTGCTCGCCAAGGCCGAGCGTGCGCGGCAGGCCTCTTCGTCAGAGGCGCGCCGGCAGAACCTGATGAAGAAGGAGCTCGCCTGGCTGCGCCGCGGTGCTCCCGCCCGCACGTCGAAGCCGAAGTTCCGCATCGACGCCGCCAACCAGCTGATCGAGGACGAGCCGCCGCCGCGCGACCGCCTCGAGCTGCAGAAGTTCGCCACCCAGCGGCTCGGCAAGGACGTCATCGACGTCGAGGACGTCGACCTCTTCCGGGGCGATCGTCAGCTGCTGTCGGGCGCCACGTGGCGGCTCGGCGCCGGTGACCGCGTTGGCATCGTGGGAGTCAACGGCGCCGGCAAGACGTCGGTGCTCTCGCTGCTCTCCGGCACCCTCGCACCGCGGGCGGGCACGATGAAGCTCGGCCGTACGGTCGCGCTGCAGCACCTCACCCAGGCGCTCGACGACGTCGACCCAGACGGACGGGTGCTGCCCACCGTCGAGGGGATCCGGCGGGTCACGACCACGGCGACCGGCGAGATCACCGCCACGTCCTTGCTCGAGCGCTTCGGCTTCACCGGCGACCGGCTCACGGCTCGGCTGGGCGACCTCTCCGGTGGCGAGCGACGCCGCTTCCAGCTGCTCAAGCTGCTGCTCACCGAGCCCAACGTGCTCCTGCTCGACGAGCCCACCAACGACCTCGACATCGAGACCCTCAACGTGCTCGAGGACTTCCTCGACGCCTGGCCGGGCACCCTCGTGGTCGTCTCCCACGACCGGTACTTCCTCGAGCGCGTCACCGACTCGGTCTGGGCGCTGCTGGGTGACGGTCAGCTGTCGATGCTGCCGCGCGGGGTGGACGAGTACCTGGAGCGGAGACAAGCGGGGGCGAGGAACGAGCCCGCGGTTGTCGGGAGCGAAGGTAGAGCGAGCGACACGACCGAGGCACGAGGTCGTGCGAGCGAGACGAAACCCGGCGAGACGAACGGCAGCACCGGGGACAGCGTCGTACCGACGAAGGCGAAGCCCGGCTCCGCCGAGGAACGCGCCGCCCGCAAGGCGATCTCCCGGATCGAGAAGCAGCTCAAGCGGGTGCTGCTCCGCGAGATCGAGCTCAACAAGGAGCTCGAGCAGAGCACCGACGACTACGAGCGCCTGGCCGCGCTCGGCGCCGAGCTGCAGCAGCTCCTGGCCGAGAAGGACGACCTCGAGATGGAGTGGCTCGAGGCCTCGGAGGTCGTTGAGTAGCGGCGGGTGGGGTGACGCATGAATGGCGCACCGGCCCGACGCGCGTGACGGGACTACCCAGCAACCGGCGGCGACCCGAACGGCGACAACAGCAACCGCAGGAGGCCGGCCAGGCGGGTCTGGTCGTCGACCGGGAAGTCGGCGAGCAGGGCGCGCTCGGCGTCGAGGAGGGCTTCGAAGGCGCCGTCGACGGCAGTCTTGCCCTCGGGGGTCAGTCGGACGATCACTCCGCGACGGTCGCCGGGGTCGGGGGAGCGCTCGACGAAGCCGCGCCCGGCCAGCCGGTCGACCCGGTTGGTCATCGTGCCGCTGGTGACCAGCGTCTCGCGCAGCAGGCGTCCCGGCGAGAGCTCGTACGGCGCGCCAGCGCGGCGCAGGGCGGCGAGGACGTCGAACTCCCACGACTCGATGCCGTGGTCGCTGAACGCCGTACGGCGGGCCAGGTCCACGTGGCGGGCCAGGCGCGAGATCCGACTGAACACGGCGACGGGCTCGAGGTCGAGGTCGGCGCGCTCGCGCGCCCAGGCCTCCATCAGGTCGTCCACCTCGTCACGCATGCCGCGCACTCTACGCCCCCCTTCAAGAATCTTGACATCGAGATAAACCCGGCGCATCCTGAAGTATCTTGACGTCAAGAAGAAAGGCCTCCGATGGCCGGGACGCAGCCACACTCGTGGGACCCCGAGCGCTACCTCACCTTCGCCGATGAGCGAGGCCGACCGTTCGTCGACCTGATCTCCCGGATCGGTGCACCGGCACCGGCCGCCGTGGTCGACCTCGGGTGCGGCCCCGGCAACCTCACCCGTCTGCTCGCCGAGCGCTGGCCGCAGGCGCAGGTGACGGGCCTCGACTCCAGCCCCGAGATGATCGCTGCCGCCCGCCGCGACGTCGTACGCCCCGATGGCGACGGGTCGCTCTCGTTCGGGGTCGCCGACCTGCGTGAGTGGCGACCGGACGCCCCCGTCGACGTCCTGGTCTCCAACGCGACCCTGCAGTGGGTCGGCGGTCATCTCGACCTCCTGCCCCGCCTCGTGGAAGCGGTCGCGCCTGGAGGCTGGCTGGCGTTCCAGGTGCCCGGCAACTTCGCCGAGCCGAGCCACGAGATCCGACGCGTGCTCGCCGACGAGGCGCCGTACGTCGCCCACACCCGCGGCCTGGCCACGCCGGCGAGCCACGACCCGACGGTCTACCTGGAGGCGCTCGCCGCGCTCGGCTGCGCCGTGGACGCGTGGGAGACGACCTACCTGCACGTGCTGTCGACGCGCGCCGACCCCGACCCCGTCTTCACCTGGGTGAGTGGCACCGGGGCGCGGCCGACCCTGCAAGCGCTGGAAGCCGAGTCCGCCGGACTCCGAGGGGAGTTCGAGGAGGAGCTCAAGGCGCGGCTGCGTACGGCGTACCCGCCCTCGGACCGGGGCCGGGTCCTCCTGCCTTTCCGGCGCGTCTTCGTCGTGGCGCGGGTCTCGCGAGGTGCCCGATGAGACTCCACCACGTCCAGGTCGCCTGCCCCCAGGGGGGTGAGCCGCCGGCGTGCGACCTCGACGCCGAGGCCGCACGGCTGCGGAGGATGGGTTGCGAGGTCGACGAGAGCCAACGGCACACGTTCGCCGGCTTCGAGCGGCCGCACACCTTCGACACCCACGGCGACCGGGTGGAGCTGCTGGCCGCTGCCGACGGCGGAGCTGAGGCCGGCGGGCCAGTCCATGAGATACCCACCCCGGCGTAACCCCTGGTTCAATGGGGCGTTGTAACTGCGACTCGCCGGGCCTCTCGGGGCCCGACGGTTCCAGTGATCGTCCGCAAGGGAAGCCATCGAGGTTCCCGCAATGGGGGGCGTCTCGGCGTGGGGCCGAGATTTGCCGGACAGACAAAGGGGTGTGGGGCCATGTCGCCATCTGGTAGCGACCGTACGGCGGTGCTCAATCGCATCAAGCGCGCTCAGGGGCAGCTCGCCGGAGTGCTGCGGATGATGGAGGAGGAGCGCGAGCTCTCCGCCGTCCTCAACCAGCTCAAGGCGGTCACCAGCGCCCTGGACCGGGCCGGCTTCGCGATGGTGGCCGCGGAGTGGCGCGGCAGTGTCGACGACGGCGGGGCCGTGACCGAGGAGCAGCTCGAGCACCTGGAGAAGCTCTTCCTGTCCCTGGGATGACGGCCGGCCGGACCCACCTGGTTACCAGCGGGTAATATGCGGTGGCATGAGTCAGGTCCTCTCGCTGTGGCGCACCGCCAGCAGCCTTCCCGTGGTCGGGACGACGTGGGGCAAGAAGGCGTTCTCGATCGCCTTCAGCCAGAAGGCGCCGTACTTCTCCACCATCCGCCCACGCTTCGTGGAGCTGCGGGCCAACTACGCCGAGCTGGTCATCCCGAAGCGGCGCGGGGTGCACAACCACATCGGCACCGTGCACGCGATCGCGTTGTGCAACGGCCTCGAGGCGGCCATGGGCGCCCTGGCCGAGGCCTCGATCCCGCAGGACAAGCGCTGGATCCCGCAGGGGATGGACGTCACCTACACGGCGAAGGCGACCAGTGACATCACCTGCATCGCCGAGACCGACGCCGAGCAGTGGACCGGCGACGACCCGCAGCTGCCGGTGCGGGTGCGTGGCGTGCGCGACGACGGCACCGTGGTCATCGAGGGTGTCATCAAGCTCTACGTGACCCCGAAGAAGTAGCGCTGTCAGCCGATTCCCGGTGACGGCGGCCGGGGAAGCGGCAGACCGCCGTCCCCGAGGTGCGTCACGTAGCTGGCTCGCCAGTTGCCCGACGAGATCCACTCGGCGAGCAGGTCGTTGACCACCGCGACGTCGGGCGAGCCCTTGGGCAGGCCGATGCCGAAGCGATGCACGGCGAACGGCGACTCGACGACCTTCAGCTCCTGGGGCTCCTCCGCGACGAAACCGCTCAGGACGACGTCCTCGGCGCTGACCGCCCCGGCGTCGCCGTCGCGCACCGCGTCGACGCACTCGCGCAACGATGCGCGGGTGACGACGCGGGCGCCGGGGGAGAAGCGGTCCGAGGTGAGCACGGCGCTGTCCTCGGAGCCCCGCACCGAGCACAGGCGACGCCCGTCGAGACTGTGCGGCCCCGTGATCCCGGCGTTGTCGAAGGTGACCAGCAGGTCCTGCTTCGCGGTGACGTAGGGCCCGGCGAAGTCCACGAGCCGGCTGCGCTCGGGGGTCATCCGGTAGGTGCCCACCACCAGGTCCACGTCGCCGTTCTGCAGGCTCTCCTCCCGATCCGCCGGCGCGACCGGCACGAACTCGATCTCCTGCTCGGTCCACCCCAGCGCGGTGGCGACGTAGCGGGCGACGTCGATGTCGAAGCCCACCAGCTGGTCGCCCTCCAGCTCGGCTAAGCCCGGCGCGTCCGCGTCGATCCCGATCGTGAGGCTGCGCTGAGGCCCTGCGGACACGGCGTCGTCCGTGCAGCCCGCGAGCGCGAGGCTCAGCAGGGCGGTCACACCTGCGAGCAGGCGGTTCAGGTGCATGTGGGGTGCTCCAGGAGTCGGGTCCGGCGGGCGAGGCTGCGTCTGGGGCCCGCCGCCCGTCGAGTGTAGGACGGTGGCCGGGCCCGCGCAGGCACTCGGTAGCAGCTCTCGTTTGTCGTGCTGCCAGGCTCCCCGAGTAGCCTGCGCGTGTGGCAGGCCCAGATTTCGAGACCCAGATCAAGCAGCTCCAGGCGACGATGCACACCATCGGTCAGGTCCTGGACCTCGACGGCATGCGCGAGGAGATCAAGGACCTCGGCGACCAGGTCGCTGCTCCCGACCTCTGGGACGACCAGGACAACGCCACACGCGTGACCGGCAAGCTCTCCTTCCTCCAGGGCACCCTCGACCGCTTCCTCGAGCTGGAGGGCCGGATCGAGGACGTCGGGGTCCTCATCGAGCTCGGCCAGGAGGAGGGCGACGAGGACTCGATCGCCGAGGCCGAGCGCGAGCTCGGCAAGGTGACCAAGGCCGTCGAGGGTCTCGAGGTCCGCACCCTGCTCAACGGCGAGTACGACATGCGCGAGGCGCTGGTCTCCATCCGCTCCGGCGCCGGAGGCGTGGACGCCGCCGACTTCGCCGAGACGCTCATGCGGATGTACGTCCGCTGGGCCGAGCAGCACGACTACAAGGTCGAGGTCTTCGAGACGTCGTACGCCGAGGAGGCGGGCCTCAAGTCGGCCACCTTCGCGATCCACGCCCCCTACGCCTACGGCACGCTGTCCGTGGAGTCCGGCACCCATCGCCTCGTGCGGATCAGCCCCTTCGACAACCAGGGCCGCCGCCAGACCAGCTTCGCGGCGGTCGAGGTCGTGCCGGTGCTCGAGCAGACCGACGAGATCGACGTGCCCGACGAGGAGATCCGCGTCGACGTCTACCGCTCCGGCGGTCCGGGTGGTCAGTCGGTCAACACGACCGACTCCGCCGTCCGGCTCACCCACCTGCCCACGGGCACGGTGGTCAGCTGTCAGAACGAGAAGAGCCAGCTGCAGAACAAGGCCAGCGCGATGGTGGTCCTCAAGGCCAAGCTGCTCGCGCGCAAGAAGGCCGAGGAGAAGGCACACCTCGACTCGATGCGCGGCGACGTGCAGGCCAGCTGGGGCGACCAGATGCGCAACTACGTGCTCAACCCCTACCAGGTGGTCAAGGACCTGCGCACCGGCTACGAGGTCGGCAACCCGACCGCGGTCTTCGACGGTGACCTCGACGGCTTCCTCGAGGCCGGCATCCGGTGGCGCCGCAACAGCGAGAAGGCCGAGGAGAACTAGCCGCTCAGCGCGGCATCACGCGGGCGGCTGGGAGGCCGCCTCGGCGACCGCGACGCACCAGTCGCCGGTCCGGGCGAGCACGTCCTGGCGTGAGCCGGGAGCGTTGAGCGAGCACGCCAGCCAGGCGTCACCGAACAGCCCGCGGTACGACGCCTCGACGCTCTTGCCGGCCCGGCAGGTCAGCGCCACCGAGGGGTCGCCGAAGTCGGGCGCGCTGCGCTTGACCGAGCATCCCTCCTCGCCGCGGGCGGTCTTCGCGAGATCCTGCGCTGAGTCGGGGGTCACCGGCGGGGCGAAGACCCAGGCGCGGGCGACGGTGCGCCCGCGCTTCCAGCGGCAGCCGTACTCGTGGGCGATGTCCTCGACGCCCGAGGCGATCACGGTCGACTCGCCGTTGGCATAGGTCCGTACGTCGTCCGGCTCCCCGCCGAGGGCGGCGGAGAGGCTCTCGGGCGCGACCAGCTCGCAGAAGCTCTCCCGCGGCACGGTGAGCACGCTGGTGTCGACGTCCTCCAGGGGCGTCGGCACCGGGGGACTCGACGTCGTCACGTCCGCCCCGGGGGAGTCGCCACCCGCGGGCGCGTCGCCGGCTTCGTCGGAGTCGCCCAGCGTGACCAGGAGCACGGCCACGACGACCACGACCAGCGCTGCGACGACCGCCAGCGGGGCGAGACGGCGTACGGCATCGGGGCGGGGGGACACGCCCGCCAATGTATCGACCCGGGCCGCGGCCGGCGTTCAGCCGCATCCCAGGTACGTCGCGTACCGTCAGGCCGGTGATCCGCTTCGAGAAAGTCACCAAGTCCTACGCGGGGCCCGACAAGCCCGCGCTCAACCAGGTGACCATCAACGTCGACAAGGGCGAGTTCGTCTTCCTCGTCGGCGCCTCCGGGTCGGGCAAGTCGACCGCGCTGCGGCTGCTGCTGCGCGAGATGCGGCCCACCACCGGTCGCGTCTACGTCGCCGGCAAGGAGATCAACCGCCTGGCGACCTGGAAGGTGCCGCGGCTGCGCCGCCAGATCGGCACCGTCTTCCAGGACTTCCGGCTCCTGCCGAACAAGAACGTCAGCGAGAACGTCGCCTTCGCGCTCCAGGTCATCGGTCGCTCGGGTCGCGACATCAAGCGCACCGTCCCCGAGACCCTCGAGCTGGTCGGCCTCTCCGACAAGGCCAACCGGATGCCCGAGGAGCTCTCCGGCGGCGAGCAGCAGCGGGTCGCCATCGCCCGCGCGATGGTCAACCACCCGATGATCCTGATCGCCGACGAGCCGACCGGCAACCTCGACCCCGCCACGTCGGTCGGCATCATGAAGCTGCTCGACCGGATCAACGCCACCGGCACCACCGTGCTGATGGCCACCCACGACCACGGCGTCGTGGACCAGATGCGCAAGCGCGTCATCGAGCTCGACCACGGACGGGTCGTGCGCGACGAGGCGACCGGCGTCTACGGCTTCCAGCACTAGGCGCGGCTCGCCCGCCGCACACCCCTCGTCGCACCACGCCCTCCCCCCGTCTGGAAAGAACCCCCGCCCCATGCAGCTGCGCCACGTGAGCACCAACCTGCGCCAAGGCCTGCGCCGCAACGCCTCGATGCACCTGGCCGTCGTCCTGACCCTGTTCGTCTCGCTGAGCCTGGCCGGCATCGGCCTGATGATGAGCAAGCAGGCCGAGCTGACCGTCGACGTCATCGGCAGCGAGCTGCAGATCCAGGTCGTGCTGTGCCTGCCCGACGACCCGCAGAACGCCTCCTGCACCAGCGAGGTCACCGAGGAGCAGAAGTCCGCGATCGCCACCGCGATCGACGACAACCCCGAGGTCGCCGACTTCCGCTTCGAGTCGAAGGCCGAGTCGCTGGAGAAGCTCAAGGCGCTCCTGGGCCCCGAGCAGTTCGAGGGGCCGGATCCCGTCTTCACCGTCGAGGACGCTCCGCAGGCGGTGCGGATCACCTTGGAGGACCCCAACGACTTCGACGGCACCGTCGACGCGGTCGCCAACCTCGACGGGGTCAGCTACATCACCCTGGCCAAGGACGAGGTCAAGCCGATCTTCACCCTGATCGACGTCCTGCAGTACAGCTCGTGGGGCGCCGCGGCGGCGCTGCTCCTCGCCTCGATCCTGCTGGTCGCCAACACGATCCGCCTCACGGCCCTGGCGAGGCGCAAGGAGATCGAGATCATGCGCCTGGTGGGAGCCTCGCGCATCTTCATCGCCCTGCCGTTCCTGCTCGAGGCGCTGGTGACCGCACTGCTCGGCGTCGCCCTGGCGGTGGGAGCCGTGGCGGCGTTCACCCAGTTCGCCCTGATCGGCGGGCTGTCCGAGGTCGTCCGGGCACTCCCGTTCATCGGCTGGGCCGAGTGGGCCGAGACGTCGCTGGTCCTGGTGGTCGTCGCGCCGATCCTCACCGTGGTCCCGACACTCCTGCTGACACGCAAATACCTCAGACTCTGACGTCGAGGACCTACCGTGGGGCTCGTTCACTTCCCCGAACGCAGTAAGGCTCACCAGTGCGCTCCTTCCCCGGCGCCGCTCGACATGCTCTTGCCGTCCTTGTGGTCGGTGCCGTGTCGGTGGCAACCCTCACCCTGCCTCTCGCCCACGCCGACGACGACGCGGGCGCTCTCAAGGAACGCCGTCGCGAGGTCCAGGGACAGGTCGCCCGGGCAGCCGGCGACCTGAAGGAGTCCAGCCGCGAGGCGATGCGGGCCGGCCGTGCGCTCGACCGGGCACAGGGCAGGCTGTCCAGCGCCCAGGCCCGCCTCGGCAACGTGCGCAGCCGGCTCGCCGACGCGCAGGCGGTCGAGCAGCGCCTCGAGGAGGAGCTCGTGCAGGCCAAGGCGGCGCTCGCGGCCGCCGACCTCGAGCTCGCCGATGGTCAGCAGGACGTCGCCGACCAGCGGCTCGACGTGCGCGACAGCATCCTCAAGCTCTACGCGTACGGCGACCCGCAGCTGCGCGCGATCGGGGCGTTCTTCAACTCAGCCACCCTCGAGGACCTGCAACGTCAGGACGTCGCCGACAAGGTCATCGTCGGGCGGGGCACCCAGCAGCTCGACGCCTTCGAGCTGGCCGAGCAGCGTCTCGCGGAGAAGCAGCAGAAGGTCCTGATGGCCAAGAACGCCATCGCCGACAACCGCGCGCAGGCACAGCGCCAGGTCACGAAGATCAGCGACCTCTACGACGACGCCACGGCCGCGGAGGCCAAGGTCGCCCGCCTGGTCTCCTCGACGGAGACCAAGAAGAAGAAGGCGCTCCAGGTCAAGGCTCAGGACCGCGCCCGGCTGCAGGCACTGGAGAAGCGCGAGGCCGCGATCCAGGAGCGCTTGGTCCGCCTGGCCCGCCGCGAGGCGGCCAAGCAGGCGCAGCAGGGAGGTGGCTTCACCGGCAAGGCTGGTGGCTTCCTCGGCTACCCGACCAACGGGCCGGTGACCTCGCCGTACGGCTATCGGGTCCACCCGATCTACGGCTACTACGGTCTCCACAACGGCACCGACTTCGGTGTCTCGTGCGGTCAGGCGCTGGTGGCCTCGGCGGCCGGCACCGTGATCGACACCTACTACGACGACGTCTACGGCAACCGGCTCTTCCTCAACGTCGGGATCGTCAACGGCAAGAACCTCGTGCTGATCTACAACCACCTCTCGGGGTTCAAGGCCACGAAGGGCCAGCGAGTGTCGCGCGGCGACGTGGTCGGCTATGCCGGCTCCACCGGGTGGTCGACCGGCTGCCACCTGCACTTCACGGTGATGGCCAACGGCACGGCCGTCAATCCGATGACCTACCTCTGACGGGAGCCGGTCAGGGGAGGCCGCCCATGTCGTTGCCCTGCGGGTTGTAGGGCGTCGGGCCGCCGTACTGGGTCGAGTCGCCATGCGCCTTGCCGATGCCGTCGCGCGACAAGGTGCCGTGGCGCTTGCCGCGCTTCTTGAGCCGGTAGTCGGAGCGCGCGGCGAGCAGCAGGACGACGGCGACCGGTACGAGCACGAGCAAGAAGAGCCACATGACTTCCACCTCCGAGTTGCGGACCCGCACGGTAGCACCGGGCACGGCACCGGGCACGGGTGAAAGCCGGTTGCTCCGGCCTGCGAGAATCGTGGGATGGCCAAGCAAGCAGGGAAGGCGAACGCTCCCAAGCGCACCGTGATCGCCGCCAACAAGAAGGCGCGTCACGACTACGCCATCGACGACACCTTCGAGGCCGGCCTGGTCCTGGTCGGCACCGAGGTCAAGTCCCTTCGGCAGGGGCGGGCCTCCCTGGTCGACGGCTTCGTCGACATCGACGGGGGTGAGGCCTGGCTGCACGGCGTCCACATCCCGGAGTACTCCCAGGGCAGCTGGACCAATCACTCCGCTCGGCGCAAGCGCAAGCTCCTGCTCAACCGGATCGAGATCGACAAGATCGAGCGTCGGGTCACCGAGAAGGGACTGACGGTCATCCCGCTGTCGCTCTACTTCGTCGACGGCCGCGCCAAGATCGAGATCGGCCTGGCGAAGGGCAAGAAGTCCTGGGACAAGCGCCACTCCCTGGCCGAGCGTCAGGCCACCCGCGAGACCGAGCAGGCGATCGGCCGCCGGCTCAAGGGCATGGATGACTGAGCGTCCTGCGCACCCGGACGCCGCCGCCGTGCGGTCGTTCTGGGAGGGGCTGGGGCTGCCCGGGCTCTTCGACGTCCACGTCCACTTCCTGCCGCCCAACATCCAGCGCGCGGTCTGGGCGGTCTTCGACGCGGCCGGACCCAAGATCGGGCGCGAGTGGCCGATCCGCTACCGCGAGTCGCACGAGGAGCGCGTCGCGATCCTGCGCGACTTCGGTGTACGCCGGTTCTCGACGCTGCCCTACGCCCACAAGCCGGGCGTGGCGACCTACCTCAACGACTGGTCGCGCGAATTCGCCGCGGGCGTGCCGGAGGTCGTCTCCTCGGCGACGTTCTACCCGGAGCCGGAGGCGGGGGGCTACGTCGCGGCGGAGGTCCACGCCGGCGTCGAGATCTTCAAGATCCACCTGCAGGTGGGGGAGTTCCACCTCGACGACCCCCTGTTGGATCCCGTGTGGGGCGTGCTGTCGGACGCCGGTACGCCGGTGGTGGTGCACGCCGGCTCCGGACCCGTCGGCAACGACTTCACCGGACCGGGCTCGATGAGGCGACTGCTCTCCCGCTTCCCGCGGCTCTCCCTCGTCGTGGCCCACATGGGCGCTCCGGAGTGCGCGGAGTTCCTCGCTCTCGCCGAGCGCTACGAGTCGGTCCGCCTCGACACGACGATGATGTTCACAGAGTTCTTCGGGGCTTCCTACCCCGCCGACCTGGTGCCCCGGCTGCGCGACCTCCAGCCCAAGATCCTGCTGGGCTCGGACTTCCCGACGATCCCCTACCCGTACGTCGAGCAGCTCACCGGCCTGGCCGGCCTCGACCTGGGCGACGACTGGCTGCGCGCCGTCTGCTGGGAGAACGGGCGCGACCTGATCGGGCTGTGAGCCCCGGCCCCGCCCGGCCCCGCCCGGGCGGGCATGGCCGGCGTCGAGGTGCACCTAGGGTGAGCGAGTGGCTGACGGGACCTGCGCTGACGACTTCGCCCCACTGAGGGGCCTGCTGGATCGCAACCTCGCCGACGGGACCGACGCCGGCGCCTCGCTGGCGGTCGTCCACGACGGCGAGCTGGTGGTCGACCTGTGGGGCGGCGAGGCGCGACCCGGTGTCGCCTGGACGCGCGACACGCTCGTGCAGGTCTGGTCGGTGACCAAGACGATGGTGGGGTTGGCGGTGCTGGTGCTCGCCGAGCGCGGTGGGATCGACCTCGACGCCCCCGTCGCTCGCTACTGGCCGGACTTCGCCGCCGCAGGCAAGGGCGACGTGCTGGTGCGTCAGGTGCTCGGCCACACCTCCGGGGTCCCCGGGTGGAGCGCACCGCTCACCGTCGGGGAGCTGATCGACCTCGAGCACAGCGAGGCGCTCCTGGCCGCCGAGACACCCTGGTACGAGCCGGGCTCGGCACCGGCCTACCAGATGATCGACCACGGCCACCTGCTCGACGCGATCGTGCGGGGAGCGACCGGGCGTGCGCTGGCGGACGTGCTGCACGAGGACGTCGTGGGACCGCTCGGTGGCGGCTTCCACCTGGGGGTGCCCCCGGACCTGCTCGGCGACTGCGCCGACCTGATCGCTCCGCCTCCGGCCGACCTGGACCCCGACAGGCCGCCGACCGAGTTCCTGCTCCGCACGGTGCTCAACCCCTCGCTCAGCACGCGTACCTGCAACGGCGCGCCGTGGCGACGCTCGGCCGTCGGGGGCGCCGGCGGCCACGGGACGGCGCGCGGCATCGCTCGGGCGCAGTCGGCGCTGTCGCACGGCGGCGAGGTGGACGGCGTACGGCTGCTCTCTGCCGGCCTCCTGGACCGGGTCTGGGAGGTGCAGTCCACCGGCACCGACCTCGTGCTCGACGTCCCGCTGACCTTCGGCCTCGGCTACGGCCTGCCCACGACGTCGGCCCCCGCGCTGCCGAGCGGCCGGATGTGCTGGTGGACCGGCTACGGGGGAGCGATCGTGGTCAACGACGCCGACTCGCGCACGACGATCGCCTACGCTCCCAACCGACTCGTCAACCACCTGGTGAGCTCGCCGCGCACCGACGGCTACGTGCGTACGACGTTCGACTGCCTGGACACGGCCTGAAGGAGACCCGATGGACCTGTACGCCGCCCTGGCCGACGAGCGCCGCGCGATCGCAGCCCGGCTCGACACCCTCACTCCCGAGCAGTGGAGCACCCCGTCGCTGTGCTCCTCGTGGACCGTGCACGAGACGGCCACGCACCTGCTCGTCAGCTGTGACTTCACGCTCCGCGAGGTGGCCGTGGCGATGCTCCGGGCGCGCGGCAACGTCGACCGGCTGCAGGAGCGTCTTGTCGCCAACCGCGCCCAGCTCTCGCCGGAGCGCGTGGTCGCTGGCCTGCGCGAGAAGGCCGACGCACGCCAGGTGCCACCGGTCGTGGGCGTGCGTGGTCCCTACACCGACGCGATGGTGCACCAGCTCGACATGTGGATCCCGCTCGGCCTCGACGACGAGCGACCGGTCGAGCGGTGGCGCCCGGCGCTCGACTTCCTGATGACCAAGAAGGCCACCGTCGGATTCCTCCCCGCGGCGGCCCCGGACCTCTGGTACCAGGCCACCGACCTCGAGTGGCAGCACGGCACCGGCGACGTCGTCTCCGGCACCGCCGCCGACCTCGCCCTCGCGATCCTGGGCCGTACGCCGCGCCTGCAGCGCCTCGACGGGCCGGGGGCCGACGCGCTGCGTGCCTACGCGCGCCGCTGAGCGCGCGGCCGGGGCGGGCATGAGCCGGCTGCGCACGTCCCCAGAGCAACCAGGTGGGCTCTGTCCGTGCTTCCCGCTAGACTGTCCGAGACAACTCAAGAGGGGCTGATCGGTTTCGACTTGGGACGTTAGTTCCAGGGGAAGCGGGTCGAGAAGCCAACGTCATCTCGTAAACGATCGTTGGAAACCTATAACTGCCAACACCAATCGCAGTTCCTTCGCTCTCGCTGCCTGAGCAGTGACCGAAGCGTCAGACCGGGCATCCGTCTCCGTCCCGGATCCTGGCGTCGACTAGGAGACTTGCTGATCACTCTCTGTCAGGAGGGGTGATCGGGACTCAATCCTGACTGGGCCTGTCGGCGACGTGTCAGTGCGAGCGCCGGGGCCGAGAAAACGACATCACTGACTGCACCCGGAGAAGACCTGGTTCGGCGCTCGAGGACGCGGGTTCGATTCCCGCCAGCTCCACCCAGGGGTCTTCGCAGAATTACGCGGAGATCTTCGTAGAATTGCCGGTCCCGGTGGGTCACACCACCGAGAGCCAGCCCTCTTGAACCACAGCCGCCCCGACCAGGTCGGGGCGGCTGTCGTGCTCCGCAGGTGGTGCCGGCGGGCCCGTAAGAGCGTCCGGAGACCTGCCCGTTCTCGACCTCTCGAACACCAGCCTGAGACGCTTCCAGAAGTCTCCAAGACTCTCCCGACCTCGCGCTATCCGGCCTCGACGGGCAGCCAGAGCTCACAGGTCGCGGTCGCCGCTTCGGCGTCCAGGGCGAGCGTCGCCACGATCTCCGGCCCGGGGCGAAGCCGCCAGGGCTGGGACGGGAACCAGGTCGTGGCTGTCGCGGCCCAGACCTCCTGCAGGGCGGCGGGGTGTGGGCCCTCGGTCCGGAACACGGCCCAGGTGCCGGCCGGCACCTCGATCACGTCGAGCCCTTCCGGCGGGTCGGCAGTGGTCGCCACGCCATGGAGGAAGGTGCACTCGCTGCCCTCGGTACGGTCGGGGTCGAGGTCGTCACTGACACCGAGCACGCCCGATGGCTCGGTGTCGTTGAGACTCTTGAGCCGCACCGTCTGCTGCACCTCGATGGAGGCGACATGGTCGGCGATGTGGGGGTTGATGCCGTCGTGGACCAGCGGCACGCGCGTGGCGTGACCGACCAGGCGGATGGCGGGCAGGGTGGTGATGCGGGTGTCCATCGGAATGCTCCCTTCGACGGTCAGGTGGAACCTGATCCGCGGTTGTGTGCGGAGGGGACCCCCGTCACGCCGTACGTCGCCCGGGCTGACGCCGTGAACGGCCCTGAACGCACGGCCGAACGCCTCGGTCGAGCCGTAGCCGTAGCGGACGGCGACGGTGAGCAGGCTGTCCTCGGCGTTCACCAGCTCGGCGGCCGCCGCGGCCATCCGGCGCCGCCGCACGTACTCCGAGAGCGGCATCCCGGCCAGCGACGCGAACATCCGGCGCAGGTGGTGCTCGGTGGTGCCCGATCTCGCGGCGATGACGGCGACAGCGACGTGAGCGGCCGGGTCGCTCGCGAGCTGCGACTCGACGTCTTCCACGGCGAGGTTGAGTACGGCGATCATCGCGGAGTCCCTTCTGTCGCGTTCCAGACTGCCGCGCCCTGGCCCGGCGCGCCCGATCATCGCGGCCCGTATCGATCACCTCGTGATCCGCCGTCTCCCCACGCCGGCCCACGTCTCGTCGGGCCGCTGCGGTACGTAGGCTCACGTCCATGAAGCTCGTGGGCGTCATCCTGCTCGCTGTCGTGTGGCTCGCCGCCTGCGGTGCGGACGAGGAGCCCGTCCCGGCAGGCCAGGAGACCACTCCGAGCGCCCCGAGCGCCCCGAGCGAACCGAGCGAACCGAGCGGCCCGAGTGAACCGGCCGACCCGGCCGGACTGGAGTCGGTCAAGCGCGACGTCGAGACCGCGGCGGTCTCGCTCGAGAGCTTCTACCGCGGCTCGCCGTACCCGCGCACCACCGCCGAGGTCGTCGAGACCCTCGGTGACGCCGGTCTGACCCTGGCGGCAGGGAACACGATCGCCGGGTACGTCTACGACGACGCCGCCGTCGAGTTCACGCTGTGCGTGGAGAGCGAGTCGGGGGCGTGGGCGACCTACGACACCGCTCCGATGACGCTGCGCGAGAACGGCGCCACCGGCGGCTGCCCGTTCGGCTGAGCCGGGCTCAGACGCCGCCGAGCGCAGCGACCTCGTCGGCCAGGCTCGTCACATCGGTCTTCTCCATCACGACGACGCCGGCGCTCTCGGTGCGCGCCCGGTCGAGGGTGGCGCTGAAACCGGTGAACAGCACGATCGGCGTCTGGTCGCCGCGTCCGCGAAGGTCGTCGGCGACCTCGAGCCCGGAGCCGGGCGGCATGTTCTGGTCGAGGACGAGGACGTCGAAGCTCGCCTCACGCAGGGTGGCGATCGTCTCCTCGCCGCTGGTGGTCGTCGTGACGCTCCAACCGCGGCGTGAGAGCAGAGCGGAGACCACGAAGCGGATGTCCTCGTCGTCGTCGGCAACGAGCACGTTCATCAGTTGGCCTCCATCAGTCGCAGCACGAAGTGGGTCCCGTGCGAGGTCGTCGGTCCCAGGCTGAGCGCGCCGCCCTGCGCCGCCGCGGCGGCGCCGGAGACGAGGAGGTCGAGGTCGCTGCCCTGCGGGGGAGCGAGTCCCGGAGACGGTGCGCCACCGCCGTACACCTCGACGTCCACCCCACCTGCGTCGCGCTCCGCGACGGGGTCACGCACCACCGCCGTCCAGCGCACGCCCACCGAGCCCTCGCCGGCGTCACGGGCGCGGATGGCGAGGGTGCGCAGGATCTGCTCGGTACGGCGGGGATCGCACATCACGCGCACGGGCTTGCCGGCCACGGGCTCCACGGTCACGCCGCGCTGGTCGAGCAGGGCGCGTCGGACGAGGTCGCCGAGGTCCACCGAGGCCGTGACCGGAAGCAGCGGGAGGCCGGCGGCGATCCGGGACCCGTCGAGGAACTGACGCACGAGTCGGTCCAGCACCACCATCCTGTCGCGGGCCCGGACGACGGCATCCGAGCGGGCACCGTCGTCGATCCCCGACAGCGAGAGCATCTCGAGGGCAGACATCACGACCGACATCGGCGTCTGCAGGTCGTGGCTGAACTCCGCGAGCATGGCCGCTCGTGCCGCGGTCGAGGCCTGCTCGGTGCGCAGGCGGGTCAGCTCGAGGGTGGAGCGACAACGAGCGAGGAGCTCGGCGGCGGTGAACGGCTTGACGACGTAGTCGTCGGCGCCGGCGACCAACGCGGAGGTCGCGGCGTCGCTGCCGGCACGCGCCGAGAGTGCGATGACCGGGACCCCCGTGTGCTGGGGGTCGGCGCGGAGGCGCTCGATGAGTCCGAGTCCGTTGAGGCGCGGCATGGTCATGTCGGTGACGACCAGGTCGACCTGCAGGTCGGCCAGGATCTCGAGGGCCTCGATCCCGTCGCGCGCCGTCACCGTCGACCCGAGATCTGCCAGGACCCCGACCACCCGGCTGCGGATGCCCTCGTTGTCGTCGACCACGAGGATCCGCGGCCGGCCGGCCGCAGGCTGCTCGCCGGCTGCGGCCAAGCCAGTGCTCTCGGTGGTCGTGGTGACGTCGCGGGCGAGCACCTCGGCGGCGATCGTCGACCGCGGTCCGGCTGTCTCCGGGAGCGACGCCACCACCCGGGGCAGGCGCACGGTGAAGGTGGACCCCTCACCGGGCGTGGAGGTGACCTCGATGGTGCCGCCCAGGGTGCGCACGGCCTCCGCGACCACGGCGAGACCCAGCCCGGTGCCTTCGACGCTCACGGAGGAGGGCGTCTCGATGCGCTGGAAGCGGTCGAAGATCCGGGACTGGTCGTCCTCGCGGATGCCGATCCCGCTGTCGCGCACCTCGAACCTCACGTGCTCCGCATCGGCGTCGAGCTCGACCTCGACCCAGCCGTACGGCGTGTACTTGACGGCGTTGGCCGTCAGGTTGATCACGATGCTCTCCCAGAGCGACGGGTCGACCGACAGCACGCCCACGTCGTCGATGGCGGTCGTGAGCGTCAGACCGCCTCGCAGTGCGGCCACCTCGAAGGGGAGGACCAGGTCTCGGGTCAGGGCACTGACAGCGACGGACTCGTTCATTGCGACGCGCGGCTCGACATCACGCTGGGCCGCGTCGAGCAGGCCGTTGACCAGTCGCAGCAGCCGGTGTGCACTCTGGTGCATGCTCGAGACCTGGGCGGGGGCCAGCGTCGGGTTGGCATCGGCCAGGGCATCGTCCAGAGGGCCGAGGAGCAGTGTGAGCGGCGTACGAAGCTCGTGGCTCACGGTGGAGAGGAACTCGGACTTCGCCGCGTCGAGCTGGGCCAGAGCCTCGACCCGTGCGTGCTCGTCGGCACGGGAGGCGGCCGCGCCCATGGCCTGACTCACCTGGTCGCCGACCAGAGCCAGCCACTGACGATGTGCTTCGTCGAGCGGTCGCAGCGGGTGCAGCCCGAGCAGCAGCACTCCGACGAGCCGGCTGCTGGCGCGCACCGGGAGGGCGATGGCGGGACCCGTCTCCAGCTGCGCCTCGGTCAGCTCGGCTGTCGACCAGCAGGTCTCGACCACTCGCTGTGCTGCCTCGTCGTCCCCGCTGCGCGAGGCGCCCTGGGTCGCCGTACCGAATCGCGGACCCCTGGTCAGCGATCCCGCCGCGTCGGCGCCGTAGTAGGCGCCGTGCACCAGGTCGTCACCGGCCTCCGCGAGGACGAGCAAGGTGCGCTCGACGGCCTCGTCGGGTTCGACCGCGGCCGCGGCGCCTACGGCGAGCGCGTTCAGCAGGGCAAGCCTGCGGGAACCGACGACCTCGACGGTGCGCTCGGTCAGGACCGTGAGGACACCTCCGGGACCGGGACCCTGGCCGTCCAGGGAGACGTGCGACCAGCAGAACGAGTAGAACGTCTCCTCCAAGCCCGAGCCGCGCTCCAGGACGAACCGCACGTCCTCGTCGGACTCGGCCTCCCCACCGGCCAGGATCGCGCGCTGGCGCGGTCCGATCTCGTCCCAGATCTCCGCGAACTCGTGGGAGAGGTTGCCGCCCAGCGCGGAGGGGTGCTTGCTGCCGAGCGTGGGGATGTAGCCGTCGTTGTAGATCATCACGAACTCGTCGCCCCAGGTGACGGTCATCGGGAAGTGGCTGCGCAGCACCATGCCGACCACCGCCCGCATGCTCGCCGGCCAGGTCGAGGGCTCACCCAGGGGTGTCGACGACCAGTCGAAGGTGGCGCAGCGCTCGGCCATCTCCCCGGAGCAGGCGAAGATGGGGTCGCGAGACCCGTCCACAGCCGTCGGAGAGGACATGTCGCACATCGTGTCATTTTCGGTCATCGAAATGCTGCCACTTCGGGTGGGGAGGTCGTCAGCTTTCTGTGAGGAGTCCGTGGCGCGTCGCGCCACGAGTCCGCGCCCACCCGGCAGGCATCATCGGGCCATGCGACACCTCTCTCGGATGGGCAGCCTCTGCCTGCTCGCTGCTCTCGTCTCGCCCGTCCCCCCGGCCTCCGCCGAGGAGCCGCAGGCGCCTCAGGAGCCGGCACCCACGACCCTCGCCCTGAGCGCCACGAAGACCTACGCCGGCCGCGACACGACGCTCACCGTGACCGGGCTGAGCGGTGGCCCGGAGCCGTTGCCGCAGGCGTCGGTGAGGATCGAGCGACGCGTCGACGGGTCCTGGCGCCCGGCCGGGGAGGTGGTCACCGGCGAGGACGGCACCGTGGAGGTCGAGCGGACGATGTCCAGGTCCTCCGGCGACAACCGCTTCCGGGCGTCGTACGACGGCGACGAGACGCACGCGCCCAGCACCAGCGGCGTCGTGGTCGCCACCCTGGCGCGGCGCGAGGGCGTCGTACGGCTCACCGGCCAGGCCACCGTCGTCGACGGCCGGCGGGTCAAGCTGCGGGTCCTGTCCCGGACCCGATCAGGTGAGACGGTGCGTGGTGACGTGCGGGTGCTGCGGCGGCTCGCGGGCAAGGCCGGGGGCAACGGCAAGACGTGGCGCGAGGTCCGCACCGTCACCACGGGGGGCAAGGGGAGGGCCCGGATCAAGGTGCGTCCTCGGGCCGACACCCGCTGGCGTGTGGTCAGCCTCGGGCAGGACTGGGTCAGGCGCGACCGCAGCGAGGTGCTGCGCATCGACAACCTCCCGCCGGTGGC
Source organism: Nocardioides sp. (assembly GCF_029937575.1). Lineage (GTDB taxonomy): Bacteria > Actinomycetota > Actinomycetes > Propionibacteriales > Nocardioidaceae > Nocardioides. Next base: position 47,130 of record NZ_JAPYPS010000001.1, on the reverse strand, counting down.
TCCCGTGCGCCTGCCCAGGGCCGCGCCGTCTCCCCGGGTCCACGTCCCGCAGCAGCGCCGCGGCACCGGCAAGGGTGCCCACCCCGTCGTCACCGGGATCCCCGACGGCGTGTGGGGCTCGATGACCGGACGCTCCTGGCACGCCGGCTGTCCTGTCGGCCGCGCGGGGCTGCGGCTGCTGCGCATCAACTACTGGGGGTACGACGGCTACCGGCACCGCGGCGAGCTCGTAGCCTCCGTCGCAGCGATGCCGGCGATGCGGCGCGCACTCGTGGGGATGTTCAAGGCCGAGCTGCCGATCCGGTCGATGTACCGCGTCGACCGCTTCGGCTGGTCGGCGAAGCTGCAGGGAGCCGACGACTACCGCTCGATGGCCGCCGGCAACACCTCGGCCTTCAACTGCCGTCAGGTCGTCAACCGGCCCGGCGTCCGGTCGCCGCACTCCTACGGCCGCTCGCTGGACGTCAACACCTGGGAGAACCCCTACCGCTCGCCCACGGGGCTGGTGCCCAACGCCTGGTGGCAGAGCCACTCCCACCCACGGGTCGCCTGGCGCTCGCGCGACCACCGCGTCGTGCAGATCCTCACGAGGGCAGGCTTCCGGTGGACCTACGGCAACGGCGACACCCAGCACTTCGACGTGGGTGGCGGCCACGGTCGGGCGGTCGCTGCACCGCCGGCGCGACGGTGCGGCGGAGCGGCGTGCGACTGAGGCCGTGACCGGGGGCTGCGGTGGCGTCGTGACGCTCCTGCGAGACGAGGTGGGCGCCGCGTAGGTTCGGTACGTGAGCTGTGTCTTCTGCGCCATCGTCCAGGGCGAGTCCGAGGCCTTCGTGGTGCTCGACGAGCCCGCGGTGATGGCGTTCCTCGACGTCCGCCCGGTCTTCAAGGGCCACGTCCTGCTGGTGCCGCGCGAGCACCACGTGACCCTGCCGGACCTGCCGGCCGACCAGCGCGACGGATTCCTCGAGGCCGCTCAGCGGCTGTGCTCCGCCGTCGTCGCACTCGGCGCACAGGGCAGCTTCGTGGCGATGAACAACACCGTCAGCCAGTCCGTGCCGCACCTGCACCTGCACGTCGTACCCCGCACCAAGGGCGATGGGCTGCGCGGCTTCTTCTGGCCGCGCACGCGCTACGGGGACGGGGAGGCGGAGGAGCACGCCGCCGGGCTGCGGGCGGTGCTCGGGCAGGCCGACTCCGACCTCTAGTGTGAGAGGACTGCACCAGTCATCAGCACCAGTCATCAGCACCAGTCATCAGCACAGAGGAGTCAGTCAGATGGGTCGTTACGACGGTCGGGTAGCCGTGGTCACCGGAGCCGCTCAGGGCATCGGGTTCGGGATCGCCACGAGGTTCGCCGAGGAGGGCGCGTCCGTCGCGATCCTCGACCTCGACGAGACCAAGGCCGCGGAGGCCGCGGCCAAGCTGCCGGTGGTCGGTGACGGGGTCAAGCACGTCGGGATCGCCTGCGACGTGAGCAACACCGAGGCCGCCTCGGGCGCGGTGGAGAAGGTCGTCTCCGAGCTCGGCGGCATCCACGTGCTGGTCAACAACGCCGGCATCACCCGCGACAACCTCCTCTTCAAGCTGACCGAGGACGACTGGGACCTCGTGATGAACGTGCACCTCAAGGGCGCCTTCAACATGACCAAGGCCGCCCAGAAGCACTTCGTGGAGCAGAAGTACGGCAAGATCCTCAACCTCTCGAGCGTCTCCGCGCTCGGCAACCGTGGGCAGGCCAACTACTCGGCCGCCAAGATGGGCGTGCAGGGGCTGACGCGCACCCTCGGCATCGAGCTGGGGCCCTTCGGCATCAACACCAACGCGATCGCTCCCGGCTTCATCGCCACCGAGATGACCGACGCGACGGCTGCCCGGTTGAAGATGGACGTCGACGAGTTCCGCAAGCTCAACGCGGAGGCCAACCCGGTCAAGCGGGTCGGCTTCCCCGAGGACATCGCGGCAGCAGCGGCCTTCCTCTGCAGCGACGAGGCGTCCTACATCACCGGGCAGACCCTGTACGTCGACGGCGGCGCCAAGCTCGGCTGATCTCGTGACGCGTCGGCGCACGCGCCGGGCACGCCTGCTGGTCGGGCTGCTGCTCGGCGCTGCGCTGGCGCTCGCGGGCTGCTCGGCCACGCCGGACGAGGCCGGCGAGCCGCAGCAGCGCACGCCTCCGCAGACCTGGCCTCTGACCGGGCTGCGGGTCGGGGACGGCTCGACGGCGCGCAAGCACCCGGTCCTGGTGCTCAAGATGGACAACACCGCCTCCAGCGCCCCGCAGCGCGGCCTGTCCTCGGCCGACCTGGTCGTCGAGGAGCTGGTCGAGGGTGGGGTCACCCGGCTCGCGGCGTTCTACTACTCCGACGTCCCCGGCGAGGTGGGCCCGGTCCGCTCGATGCGGGCCTCCGACATCGGGATCGTCTCGCCCGCCGACGCCACGATGGTGACCAGCGGCGCGGCGCGCCAGACGATCGCCCGCCTCGCCGAGGCCGGGGTCCCCTACGTGACCGAGGGGAGTGCCGGGTTCTTCCGCGACGCGGCGCGGCGGGCGCCGTACAACCTGATGACCGATCTCTCCGAGGTCGCCGCAGCGCTGAGCGAGGGCCGCGATCGCAGCCGGCCGGTCGACTACCTGCCGTTCGGTCCTGCTCGGGACCTGCCGAAGGGCCAGCCCGCCACCTCGGTCGCGGTGCGCTTCTCGCCGGCACACACGACGAACTGGGTCTACCGCGAGGGCAGGTACGCCGACACCGGCTCCCTGGCCGCCGCCGGCGACGAGTTCCCGGCCGACTCGGTGCTGGTCCTGCGTGTCGTGGTCGGCGATGCCGGCTACCTCGACCCCGCGGGCAACACCGTGCCCGAGACGGTGCTGACCGGGGACGGCGACGCGGTGCTCTTCCACGGTGGTCGTGAGGTGCGCGCCACGTGGAGCAAGGAGGACCTGGGCGCCCCGCTGGTCCTGTCGCGCCAAGACGCCGAAGGGGGCGCGGTGCCCCTGACCGTGCCGCGGGGGCGGACCTGGATCGAGCTGGTGCCGCTGGCGGGCAGCGTGACGGTCGGGTTGGGCTAGGTGTGATGACCAGGCGCGGTGGTCGAGGAGTGCCCAGCGCGAACCGGCCGGTCACCGCAGCGGCGCCTGTCAGCGCGCGTCGTCAGTCCGGGACGATCCCGGTCGGCATCTCGACACCGCCGTCGGCGAGCGCCTGGAACCCGGCGATGATGAACCCGATCGCGACCTCGACGCGCTCGGCAGCGGCCTCGGCGTCGTCGGAGCCGGCCACGGACTCGCCCGCGGAGGACATCGCGCCGAAGAAGATCCGCGCGAAGGTCTGCACCATGTCCTCGTCGAGCTCCCACTGCCCGGCCTCGAGGACGGCTCGCAGGATCTCCACGACCGTGGCGAAGGTGGAGCGCTCCTCCTGCTCGCGGTAGCGCTCGTAGCCCAGGACGGAGGGGCCCTCCTGGACGACGATGCGGCGGTAGCGCGGCTCCTGGACGACGGCGAGGAACGCGCGCAGCCCGCTGCGGGCCTTGACCCACGGGTCCTTCTGGTTCTTGATGGCCTTCTGGATCGACTTCGACGACTCCGCCTCGACGCGCTCGAAGACGGCCTCGAAGAGCGCCTGCTTGCCGGAGAAGTGGTGGTAGAGCGCGCCCTTGGTCACCTGGGCTCCGGCGACGATCGCGTCGAGCGACGTGTTGGCGTAGCCGTGGTCGGTGAACAGCACCTCGGCCACGTCGACCAGGGCGCGCTGGGTGGAGGCGGAGTACGCCGCGCGCCGTCCGGCCCCCGGCACGCTCGGGAGGCTCGGCACCTTGGGCACCAGCTTGCTCACCGACGACTTGGCCATTGCTCCACCCTATGACGCGCTCATGTGGTGCAGATCATGGTGGGCAGGATCACGGTTGATGAACTGTTGAAAGACCCTCGGTCGGAGTCATACTCGGAGTACGTACTCACAGTATGTGAGTGTGATCAACGAGGAGCTGACCATGACCTGGAAGTCCTTCCACAACCGCGGTGAGACCCTGCGCGCGGTGATCGAGACCGCCAACGCCCACCTCGACGCCCGACTGCCGATGGACGTCGACGGCGTGGCCGAGACCTTCGGCGACGAGCTGACCCTGCTCGGAGCCCTGCAGCTCAAGTGGCACACCCGCCTGTCCGGACACGTCGAGCAGCAGCTGCTCTCGCAGCCGATGGACCTCGAGCGTGCCGTCGTGGCCGCCTGGATCGCGACGTACGACGAGCTGCCCGGCGTCCGCGCGCTGCTGGACCACTACCGCAGCCACCCCCTCGACGACGAGATGGGCTGGGCGATGGCCCGCGCGACCGTCAAGGAGCGGGTCCTGATGGCGACGATGGCGGGCCAGTCCGGGATCGGCGACCTCGCCGGCGCGCCGATCGGTGCCCGGATCGAGGAGTCGGCGCGCGCCACGCGTGCCGCCCGTCCCGTGCCGACCGTGCACCAGCTGGCGGCGCAGCGCCCGTCGTTCATGGAGCGACTGCGCTCCGTGCTCGCCGCCTGAGGCCCTGAACCACCCCGTCCTCCCACGGGGTGCATCCGCGGCCTCGGTCACGCGTCATGATGGATGCGTGACCGAGGTGCGTGCAGGGATGCTGCTGGTGGCGACGCCGGCGCTGCGCGACCCCAACTTCGCCGCCACGGTCGTGCTGCTCATCGACGTCGCCGACGACGGTGTGCTCGGGCTCGTGCTCAACCGCCCCACCGGACTGGCGGTCGGCCAGGTGCTGCCTCCCTGGGCCGACGTCGTGGCCGAGCCCGAGGTGCTCTTCCAGGGCGGTCCCGTCGAGACCGACGGTGCGATCGCCGTGGCGCTGCGCAGCGGGGATGACGACGTCCTCGGCTTCCGCTCGGTGCGGGACCGTCTCGCCCTGCTCGACCTGGACACCCCCGTCGAGCTGGCCGGCCCCGAGCTCGCGGGCCTGCGGATCTTCGCCGGCTACTCCGGGTGGGGGAGCGGTCAGCTCGAGGCCGAGATCGCCGAGGGCAGCTGGTACGTCGTACCCGGCAGTGCGGCCGACATCTTCCGGGTCGACACCGGCACCCTGTGGCGCGATGTCCTGCGTCGCCAGCCGGGCGACCTGGCGCTGCACTCGACCCGGCCGAGTGATCCCGAGCTCAACTGAAGTAGCTCGCTGAGTGTCCGGGCGGATCCGCGTCGAGGTCACGTCCGTCCCGCAGGCTCTCCCGGTCGGTCGGTCGGTCCACCTCACCGCTCCTGCTCCGCACCCGCGGGCTCGCGGGCCCGCACGCCCTGGCCGGATCCGGTCCCGGTGCCCTCCTGCTGCCGGACGTGGCCCTGGCCTCGCTCGTCGCGGTGCTGGCGCCGGCGCTGTGACCTGCTGACCTGCGCGGTCGTGGGCCAGGCCACGGCGAAGTCGAATCGAGCCTGACAACCCTCTAGACTCCTGCCGGTGACCTCCTCCTCCGGCATCATCGGCTTCGGCGATACCGACCTCAAGACTCGTGAGGAGGAGCGCACCGTCCCGACGGACGAGGGCGACCACGAGAAGTTCAGCCACTACGTCGAGAAGGACAAGCTCACCGAGGCGATGGTCATGGGCACGCCGGTCGTCGCCCTGTGCGGCAAGGTCTGGGTGCCCAGCCGGGCGCCGGAGAAGTTCCCTGTGTGTCCTGACTGCAAGGAAGCCTGGGAGCAGCTCAACGACGACTCGGGATCGGGCGAGTGACGGACGGCGCCCCTTCCCCCGGCACCTCCGTCCACGAAGACCCGCACCTCACTCCTGCGCTCACCCCCGCCTGGCCCGAACGCGCCGCCTGGGGCACCGCGCCGTCCCTGCGCGCCTGGCAGACCGCGGCGATGCGCGACTACCTCGAGCGCTCTCCCCGCGACTTCCTCGCGGTGGCCACGCCCGGCGCCGGCAAGACGACGTTCGCGCTGTCGGTGGCCGCCGACCTGATCGGGCGCCGGGTCATCGACCGGGTCACCGTCGTGGCTCCGACCGAGCATCTCAAGCTGCAGTGGGCCGAGGCCGCCGCGCGCGCCGGCATCCCGATCGATCCGACGTACTCCGCCGGCAAGGGCAAGATCTCCAGCGACTACCTCGGCATCGCCGTCACCTACGCGGGCGTGGGGGTCAACCCCCTGGCCCTGCGCGTGCGCACCGAGCGGTTCAAGACGTTGGTCATCCTCGACGAGGTGCACCACGCCGGCGACGCGCTGTCGTGGGGTGAGGGCGTGCGCGAGGCGTTCGAGCCCGCGACCAAGCGCCTGGCGCTGACCGGCACGCCGTTCCGCTCCGACGTCAACCCGATCCCGTTCGTCACCTATGCCCCCGGCGCCGACGGCATCCCGCGGTCGGTGGCCGACTACACCTACGGCTACGCCGAGGCACTGTCGGACCACGTCGTGCGGCCGGTGCTCTTCCTCGCCTACTCCGGGGAGATGTCGTGGCGCACCAGCGCCGGTGACGAGGTCGCGGCACGGCTCGGTGAGCCGCTCACCAAGGACATGACCAACCAGGCGCTGCGCACCGCGCTGGACCCCTCGGGCTCGTGGGTGCCGTCCGTGCTGGCCGCCGCCGACAAGCGGCTCACGGAGGTACGCCGCCACGTGCCCGACGCGGGCGGGATGGTGATCGCCACCGACCAGGAGTCGGCCCGCGCCTACGCCAAGACGCTCAAGGCGATCAGCGGCGAGGCGCCGACGGTGGTCCTCTCCGACGAGAAGGGCTCGTCGAAGAAGATCAGCGACTTCACCCATGCCGACTCGCGTTGGCTGGTCGCCGTACGCATGGTCTCTGAGGGGGTCGACGTCCCCCGCCTCGCGGTCGGCGTCTTCGCCACGACCACCTCGACGCCGCTGTTCTTCGCCCAGGCGATCGGCCGCTTCGTGCGCGCGCGCACCCGCGGCGAGACCGCGTCGATCTTCCTGCCGTCGGTGCCGGTGCTGCTCACGCACGCCTCCGAGATGGAGGTGGCGCGCGACCACGTGCTCGGACGCAAGATCACCGACGAGGACGACATCTTCGCCGCCGAGAAGGAGCTGATGGCGCAGGCCGAGGCGGGCGACGGGGACGGCGACGCCGACGCGCTGCCCTTCGAGGCGCTCGGCTCGGAGGCGACCTTCGACCACGTCCTCTACGACGGCGACCAGTACGGTTCGGAGGAGGAGATGGACTTCCTCGGCATCCCCGGGCTGCTCGAGCCCGACCAGATGCGTGAGCTCCTCAAGACCCGCACCGCGGAGAGCGCGAAGGCGCAGGCCCGCGCCGCCGCCAAGTCCGGCGCGTCTCACGGGGAGACGCGGCCCGCCGACACCGTCGCCGAGGTCTCGACCCACGAGCAGCTCGCCGTGCTGCGTCGCGAGCTCAACGGCCTGGTCGCGGCGTGGTTCCATCGCACCGGCCAGCCGCACGGCGTGACCCACTCGGCACTGCGCAAGGAGTGCGGCGGGCCGGCCTCGGCCGTGGCCAACGCCGACCAGCTGCGCGCCCGCATCGACGCCGTACGGACGTGGGCGGTCAAGAAGACCTCGTAGGTCGGCGCGCCGGCTCAGTGCTGACCCGACGGCGATGACCACCAGCGTCGCGGGGATGATTGCCAGAGTCGGCCGGTCCGCAGTGATCAGCGTTTCGCTAGTCGCACCGGCTGGTGGAGAGACCGGCCCGGTCGCCAGCTTCTACGAGTGCGCGGACGTCTGGGTCCGAAGCGAGCGCCTGACGAGCGCGGTGCAGTCGTACGCGCGCGGTCGCCGGGCGGACGCCGAGTGCGACGGCGATCTCGGCCGGGGTGAGGCCTTCCCAGGAGGTCAGGCGGAGCAGCTCACGATCGCTCGGCTTGAGGCGCCCGATGGCGGCGCGGACGACGTCGGCCGCCGGATCGTCGGCGGCCGGTCGACGGGTCGGTCCCGGTTGTGCTGCCAGGTCGCTGGTGAGGCCGCGCTCGCGCTTCGGGGACCAGCTCGGGTCGGCAATAGGCGTTGTTGCGCGCCAACAGTCCGGCCACCGGTCCGAGGCGCTCTCCTTCGACGGCCGTGCCCAGCTCGACCAGGTAGTAGAACTGGCTCGCGTCCGGAGAGCTGAACCGGGGCGGGGTGCGCTTTTCTGCTCGTCTCCGAATTGGTGGGAGATGGGTCGATGGCGGTCCGCAAAGTCCGGAGCGCCAAAGTCGAGGCGCTCGCCGGGGCCACCCAGCCTCAGGTCCTCGGCGTCAACCGGCCCGCGGCCGGTGTGGGTGGAGTAGAGGTCGGCGGCTGCGACGGCGGTGGTGCCGAGGACGGCCGCGGCAACGGCACCTCCCACGACGACGCGAGCACGCCGACGACGACGTACGGGACCAGTCTCGATCCGCGACTGCACCATGTTCCAGATCCGGGTGGCCTCAGCGTCGGTCGGGTCTGGCACGTCCGGAGTCGCGTCGTGCACCAAGCGGTCGTGCTTCGCGGTCCACAGCGTCGAGCGCATGAGTCCTCCAGTTGGTCGGGGCCGAGGTTCACCCCTACATGTCCGAGCGTTACATGAGGCTGCGGCACCGGGAGGCAGACCTCGGTAGGTGCACGGGGGTCGCAGGTCCGGCTCGGTCACGAAGGTGTGTTCTCGTTCGTCATTCAGGAACAGGCACCCGATCGGTGGAAGGCTGGGACCATGGACCGCACGGAGGGCTTCGAGCACGAGCGACCGCGACTGCTCGGCATCGCGACCCGGGTGCTGGGCGACCACGCCGAGGCCGAGGACGTCGTCCAGCAGGCGTGGCTGCGGCTGCACCGCACGGACGCGGCCGACGGTGCACCGATCGAGAGCCTGCCGGCCTGGCTGACCACGGTGACGACCAGGCTCTGCCTGGACCGGCTTCGCGCACGGATCCCCGCGCCGATCGACGGCGTCGAGGAGCTCCACGACGGCACCGAGGTCGCGTGGGCGAGTGACCCGGCCGGCGACGTCGCCCTGGCCGACACGGTGGGTCTGGCCCTGCAGGTGGTCCTGGAGCGACTCTCACCACGCGAGCGGGTGGCGTTCGTGCTGCACGACAGCTTCGGCGTCGAGTTCCCGACGATCGCGACCATCCTCGACACCACGCCCGCAGCTGCTCGCAAGCTCGCCTCGCGAGCACGCACCAAGGTGTCGGCGCCCGCCCACGAGGTCGCGCACACGACGGACTGGGAGGTAGTCGACGCGTTCATGGCGGCGGCGAAGGCCGGCGAGTTCGAGCGGCTGCTCAGCCTGCTCGCGCCCGACGCCACCATGACCGCCGACGCTGCCGCCGTCGTGGTCGGCACCCCGGAGCGGATCGAGGGCCGCCGGGAGGTGGCGGAGTTCCTCAACGGCAGCGCCCACGCGGCGCTGGCCGTCTTCGCGGGCGACCGCCCGGGCGCAGCCTGGTACGACCGCGGCACCGCTCGCGTCCTCTTCGACTTCACGGTCGTCGACGGGCGGGTCGCCGGCATCGTCTTCCGCGCCGATCCCGACGTGCTGGCCGACGTCGTGCGCCGCGACGGCGGCACCAGACGCGGGTGATCGGTGCGCGTCACACTCGGCCCTCGCCAGCCGTCACCTCACTGACCGACCGTCCCACTGCAAGGAGCAACCATGAAGACGATGACCTGCCGCCAGCTCGGCGGACCCTGCGACCTGGAGCACCACGGCGAGAGTGCCGACGACGTCATCAACGCCCAGGACCGCCATCTCAAGGAGGCCGAGAAGGCCGGCGACGCCAGCCACCAGCCCGCGCGCGACGACATGAAGGGCCGTTGGCGGCACCCCAAGAAGTCGATGGGGTGGTACAAGGCCGCCAAGGCGACCTTCGCCGACCTCCCGGAGGACTGAGCCAGCTGTGGCCGACGGTGGCCCGGCGGTGGCCCGGCGGTGGCCCGGCTACGGGGCCGGCTTCACGCCTGGCCCCGGCTGCGGCGCGATCCGTCGTACGTCGTCGATCCGGTGCCCGGCCTCGCACACCACCTCGACGCGGGCCACGGCCCCGCAGTCGCGATGCGCGAACTCCACCGGCGGGCCCTCCGGATCGGCCAGGTAGCGATCGCCCCAGGCCGCGATCGCGACGAGCACGGGGTAGAGGTCGAAGCCCTTCGGCGTGAGGCGGTACTCGTGCCGCTCGCGCTCACCGGGGTCGCGGTAGGGGACCCGGTGCAGGATGCCGTGCTCGACGAGCAGGCTCAGCCGGTTGCTGAGCACCTGGCGGGGGATGCCGCTGTGGCGCCGCATGTCGTCGAAGCGCCGGATGCCGTTGCACACGTCGCGCAGCACCATGAACGTCGATCGCTCGCCGAGGATCGCCATCGTGCGACCGACGGTGCAGTTCTCGGTCGAGTAGGCCATGGCGGGCGGGCTGGACGTGGGCATGGTCACAGGATAGTCAACCTGAGTCTGATTGACAGACCCAGATGGTCGCCCACATGCTGAGTCCATGACGCAGACCCAGCCGACCGACGACACGCACCAGTTCGCCACCGCCAGCCGGACCGTGACGTGGCAGCGTCCCGGCCAGGGGGACTTCACCGCACTGGCGACGATGACCGGCCTCGAGCAGCTGCGCTCCATCGAGCAGGGCCTGATGCCCCGACCGCCGGTGATGGACACGATCGACGTCTGCGGCTTCACCGCCGAGAAGGGCCACGTCGTGGTCGAGATGCGGGCCCAGGAGTTCCACTACAACCCGCTCGGCGGCATGCACGGCGGGATGATCGCCACGCTGCTCGACACCGCCGCGGGCTGCTCGGTCCACTCGACGCTCGCGGTGGGGGAGGGCTACACCTCGCTCGACCTGACCACGAAGTTCCTCCGCGCGGTCACCGTCGACTCCGGGCTGCTGCGCTGCGAGGGCACCGTGCTCCAGCGCGGACGCCGTACGGCGCTCGCCCAGGCGGAGCTGCGCGACGAGGCGGGCAAGCTGGTCGCCCATGCGACGTCGTCCTGCATGATCTTCTCGTAGCGGAGCCGTGGCGCGGCAGCGCCAGTAGGGTCGCCGCATGCCCGACTTCTCCTGGCGCCCGGCCAACCAGGCGTCGCCCGAGGACGTCGAGGCAGTCTTCGCCACCGGGGGCGCGCACAAGTGCCGGTGCCAGGCGATGAAGGTCGCCGGCTGGATCTGGCGCGACACCACCCAGGAGCAGCGCGACGCCGCGCTGCTGGAGCAGACCGCGTGCGGCACGCCCGGGCCGACGTCCGGGCTGATCGGGTACGTCGACGGCGAGCCCGCCGGCTGGGCGGCGGTCGAGCCGCGGGAGGACTACCCGCGGCTGTGGAGCCGCAAGCAGGCCTGGATGCGGATGGACCCGGACCTCGAGGGCGTGTGGTCGGTGACCTGCTTCGTGGTGCGCAAGGGGTTCCGCCAGGCGGGGCTGACCTACGAGCTGGCCTGCGCCACCGTGGAGTACGGCCAGCAGGTCGGCGCGCGGGTGCTGGAGGGCTACCCGATCGAGCCGGCGCCGGGCAAGAGCGTCATCTGGGACGAGGCGTCGGTCGGGCTGCTGCAGGTCTTCGTCGAGGCCGGCTACGAGGTGGTCGCCTCACCCACCCTGCGGCGCCGCGTGGTGCGACGCCGGCCGTAGCCGGTCGAACGACTCCGGTCGCTGGTCCACGGGCCGCGGCCGAGCAACGGTCAGCGGCTCTCGCGCCGGATCCGCTCCTCGGTCTCCTGGGCTGCCTCGTCCGCCTCGACGAACTCGGGGTCGGCGCGCAGCTGTTCGCCGAGCGTCGTCAGGTTGCGCTGCACGTTCTCGCGCACCCGCCCCGCGGACGGGTGGTCGTCACGACCCTGCAGCACGTCGTCCCACGTCGTGGCTCCGGCATCGACTCGACGCTGGACCTGCTGCATCTCCGGGCCGAGCTCTCCGTTGCGGGCCTGCTCGGCGCGATCGCTGCTGCGCTGCTCGCGCTCGCGCCTGAACGCGGACTGCTCGCGGCGGATCTCGGCGGTCATTGCGCGCAGGGACGACACGGCCGCTGCGCTCTGCTCGCGTGCCTGGGCGGCTGCTGCTGCGAGTCGGGGGTCTTGGGGCACGGGCGTCTCTCTCTCGCGGTGGGGGGTCGGTGCGGGGACGTGGCGCAACCGGGACGGATCAGCCGAAGCCGCGGTCCGCCGTCTCGTCGACGTGGCCGCCGGCGGTGCCGCTGGCCACGACGTTGCCGAAGTCGAGCGTGGTGCTGAGGACGCCGAGCCCGGCGTTGACGTACTTGAGAACCGTCACCACGGCCCGGCAGGCCGCGGTGAACTTCTCGATCGCCTCCAGGCCACGGTGGATCAGGTCGATCACCTTCTTCGCCTTGCCCGGCGCGCTGAAGGCACCCTTGGCCCACCCCACCACCGGGATGGCAGCGTCGAGCAGGATCTCCTGGATCACGTCGTCGATGAAGTTGATGGCGGCCGCGACCACCTCCGCGGTGGCCTGGGCGACCTCCAGCACGTGACCGAGCTGGTCCTGCAGGTGGGTGCAGGCCTCCTGCTGGTCCCCGTGCATCGTCGCCACGTCGGTCAGCCGGGTCTGGGCGCTCACCCCGCCGAGGCCTTCCCAGACGCCGGGCAGCTGACCGGAGAGAGAGGCATAGTTGTCGCCGGTGGCACCGAGCGACAGCCCGACCTGGCCCCACGCGAGCTGCATGGAGGCGAGGGCGTTGAAGTCCCCGGCGATCTTCACGAGCAGTGCCTCGAGCAGACTCCAGCCGGTGAGCTTCTCCACCGCCCAGTCGATCTTGGGGATGATGAAGCCGCAGTCGTCCTTGAGTCCTTCGATGTAGTCGCCCATCCCGCCGTCGGGTCGCCCGCCGGCCACCGGCGAGCTGGCGTCGTACATCTCGTAGATGGCGCTCATCGGCCGGCCCATTGCTGGCTCGACCGGTCGGGCGCCGAGTCCTCGTAGTCGTCGTAGTCGTCGATGTCATCGAGGGTCTCGTCGAGCTGCTCGACCCCGGCGCCGATGTCCTGGACGTTGTCGACGACGTCGTTGACGCCCTGGTAGGTGTCGAGCAGGGTCCGCCCGTCGTCGAGGATCTCGGTGCGGTTCTGGTGGTCGCGCGAGTCGGTGGAGCGGGAGTCGGCCGCCGCGTCGGAGGCCGCGTCGCGCGCCTCCTGCGGGCTGCGACCCTCGGCGATGGCCTGGTCGTAGGCCCGGTCGTAGGCGCCCTCGGCGCGGGTCTCGATGGTGCCGTGCACCCGGTCGGAAGCGATGTCGTCGGGGCTGCGCTGGCTGGCGCGGACGTAGGCGTCGTCGGCGGGCACGCCCTGCTCGCGCAGGGCGAGGTACTCCTCGCGCGTGTGCCGGTCCCGGATCCGGGAGAGGATCTCGTCCTCCAGCGCCGCCTGGGGGTCGACGATGCCGGGCAGGTCTCCACCGTCGGGCGACTCGTGGAAGCGTCCGGCCGGACCGCTGACTCCGGGAGGGAGGCCGGGGAGGCCGTCGAAGCCCGGCCCGTCCACGTCGCCGGGATCCGCCACCGGGTCGCTGTAGGGACCGCCGGGGATGCTGTTGCCGCTGCCCGGGACGACGTACGGCGGCAACCCGTCGACGTCCTTGAAGTGCCGCTTGAAGCTGTCGTACGCCGCGCGGTCGGTGTCGAGGTACTCGGTGCGGGAGAGGAGCGTGGCCTCCTCGACGCGATCGGCCACCGTGCGGGAGTCCCGCAGGCCGTCCTGGGCTGCGGCGACCGCCTCGCGGTACTGGCCCTCGAAGAGATTCAGCACACCGGAGAAGGCGCCGAACTGGCTGCAGGCGTCGCTGATGTAGTCGGAGGTCCTCCGGAGGTGGGCGTGCTGTCGTCGAGCCACCTCGGCGCCGGCCAGCAGCCCGTCCGGGTCAACGAACAGATCGTCGTCGGTCATGACGAGGCACCTACCCAGGTCGCGGTGTCGTGACACCCCGACCGTCCAGATCATTCGTGCGTGGGTGGTCGGTCCTCGTCGCGCTGCCGCTTCTGGAACCGCTTCTCGAGCCGCTCGGCGGTGACGTCCTGGCGGCGCTGCTCGCGGGTCCGGTCGTGGGGTCCGTTGCGGACGTAGAGGACCAGGTAGAAGCCGACGATGACGACTCCGAGGGCGATGACGATACCGAGAACCATGCCCCGATCGTGGCACGGCGGTCCTCGGGCTCAGGGCGTGGTGGTGGAGGCCTCGAGCAGGGGCAGCACCCGGAACGGCACCTGGGTGGCCAGCGCCATCACCGTCGAAGCCCGCTGGACGCCCTCGATCGCCAGGACGGTGTCGATGACCCGTTGCAGGTCGGCGTTGGAGCGCGAGACGACCCGGCACCAGAGGTCGCCGGCGCCGGTGATCGTGTAGGCCTCGAGCACCTCCGGGATGCCGGCCAGCTGATCGGCGACCCGCTCGTGCCCGGCCGACTGGCTGATCTCCAGGGTCAGGAAGGCGGTCACGCCGAAGCCGAGGGCGTCGGGGGAGAGATCGGGACCCCACCCGGTGATCACGCCCGACGAGCTGAGCTTGTCCAGGCGCGCCTGCACCGTGCCGCGGGCCACCCCGAGTCGACGAGATGCCTCGAGGACGCCGACGCGCGGCTCGGCCGCGAACAGACTGATCAGCTTGCGGTCCACGTCGTCCACGATGTCCTCCATCATTGGGCAGATTGTCCAGTCCTGCGCCGCACTGTTGCACAGAGTGTCGCTCTGCGTGAATCTCAGGGCATGACTTTGACGCCCGACGAGCTCCGCGCCGACCTCACCCTCGACCAGCTCAAGGAGCTGGTCGGGCTGGTGGAGTACGACGCCACCCGCGACCCGTTCCCGGTGACCGCGATGGACGCGGTCGGCTTCGTGGTCGGCAACGCGACGCAGACCGCGGCGTTCTACCAGCTCGCGCTGGGCATGGAGCTCGAGGCCTACCGGGGCCCCGAGACCGGGACCCGTGACTCGAAGTCCTTCGTCCTGCGCTCGGGCAGCGCGCGGTTCGTCTTCACCGGCGGCGTCACGCCTGACAGCCCGCTGCACGAGCACCACCGCAAGCACGGCGACGGGGTCGTCGACCTGGCCCTCGAGGTGCCCGACGTCGACCGCTGCATCGAGCACGCGCGGGCGATGGGCGCGACGGTGCTGGTCGAGCCGCACGACGTCACCGACGAGCACGGCACCGTGCGGACCGGCGCGATCGCGACGTACGGCGAGACCCGCCACACCCTCGTCGACCGCAGCCGGTACGCCGGCCCCTACCTGCCCGGCTACGTCGCCCGCCAGTCGAGCGCCACGCGCCGCGACGGCCAGCCCAAGCGCCTCTTCCAGGCCGTCGACCACTGCGTGGGCAACGTCGAGCTCGGCCGGATGGACGAGTGGGTGACCTTCTACAACAAGGTCATGGGTTTCACGAACATGGCCGAGTTCATCGGCGACGACATCGCGACCGACTACTCGGCGCTGATGAGCAAGGTCGTGGCCAGCGGCAACCACCGCGTGAAGTTCCCGCTCAACGAGCCGGCGATCGCGGCGAAGAAGTCGCAGATCGACGAGTACCTCGAGTTCTACGACGGCGCCGGCTGCCAGCACATCGCCCTGGCCACCGGTGACATCCTGCGCAGCGTCGACATTCTGCGCGACAACGGGATCGAGTTCCTCGACACCCCCGACTCCTACTACGACGATCCCGCGCTGCGGGCGCGGATCGGCGAGGTGCGGGTGCCGATCGAGGAGCTGAAGAAGCGCAAGATCCTCGTCGACCGCGACGAGGACGGCTACCTGCTGCAGATCTTCACCAAGCCGATGGGGGACCGGCCGACGGTCTTCTACGAGTTCATCGAGCGGCACGGCTCGCTCGGCTTCGGCAAGGGCAACTTCAAGGCGCTCTTCGAGGCCATCGAGCGTGAGCAGGAGCTGCGCGGCAACCTGTGAGTTTGCGTGGGCACGTGGGTGGCACGATGCGGCCGTGACCCAGACTCCCGCAGGGTGGTACCCCGACCATCAGCAGCCGGTGCTGCGCTACTGGGACGGCGACCGCTGGACCGAGCACACCAGCCCGTATCCCTCCGGACCACCCGGCGACACCGGGGCGCGCTTGCGTGACGCCCACCAGGGGCACGACCCGCGCGCGACCACCCCGGACGGCGAGCCGCTCGCCGGTTGGTGGCAGCGCGTGGGGGCCGTGATCTTGGACGGGTTGATCGTCTTCGCGGTGGCGACGCCGTTGGCCCTGCCGTGGTGGCGCGACGTCTTCGAGGTCTACGGCGACTACTTCGACGAGATCAGCGCCACCGGATCCTCCACCGTGAGCAGCTTCGAGCTCCAGAGCCAGATCGCGGGTCCGCTGGCCATCATCGGTGTGATCGGCGTGGTGCTGAACTTCGTCTACGTCGTCGGGTTCCTGACCTGGAAGCAGGCCACCCCTGGCAAGCTCGCGCTCGGGCTGCGCGTGCGACAGCGCGAGGCGCCCCACGGGCTTCCGCTCTCGGTCGTGCTCAAGCGGTGGCTGGTGCAGGGCGGGCCGCAGGCGCTCAGCATCGTGCCGCTCGTCGGGACCTTGGTAGGGCTCTTCTCCCTCGTCGACGGCCTCTGGCCCCTGTGGGACTCGCGCCGCCAGGCCATCCACGACAAGTGGGCCGACACCAACGTCGTACGACGTCGCCGCTAGTCGGCCGAGGACCCGATCTGCTGGAGTCGGCCGATGCGGGGGTCGTCCCCGACCAGGCCGTGGACCTGTCGGCCGACTACGGGGACGTCGAGGGTGCCCGACTCCCACATCATCTGCAGGTCCAGCCAGTCCTTGGTGCGGTCGAAGAGCACCTTGAAGGTCGCGAGGTCCTCGGGCGCGAGGACCCTGATCTCGGCGTCGGAGAACGGCACCGTGCGGCACCGCCCTGCCACGGCGAAGTGAAAGTCGGCGGCGGCGAAGAACAGGTCGATCGGGGTCTGGTCCCACCAGAGCCGCACCTGGTCGTCACGGCGCAGGTCGGCGAGCTCGCGGTCGGTGTGGGGGACCAGGCCGCCGATGGCAGCCAGCACCTCGGGTGCTGCGCCGGTGCCGAGGAAGATGTTGAGATCGAGGTCGCGGGTGGCTCGGGGCTCGTCCAGTGCGTAGGCCAGTGCGATGGCTCCGCCGAAGGCGTGGGGGATGCCGGCGCGGGAAAGGGCCGCGGACAGGGCGAGGAGCCGCTCGGCGAGGGTCACGCGACGTCATCTCGCTGTCCCCACGGCGCGCGCGGGAGGACGAGCGGCCGAGGGCGATAGGGCAGCGCCTCGGCCAGGGCGAGCACCTCGACCAGGATCGCCGCGCACCTGGCCGGATCGGGCCGGCGACGGTAGGTCGGCTCGAAGCCGGCGGCTCGGGCGATCTGCAGCATCGTGGCGGCCCCCGGCTCGCGGCGGCCGTTCTCGTAGGCACTGAGCACGGTCGACGGGATGCCGGCCCGGCGAGCGAGAGCGGCCTGGGTCAGACCGCTCTCGTTGCGGAGCCGGCGCAGGGTGTCGGCGACGTCATTCATCGGGCCATGTTAGCGGATCCGCTAAGTCGTGCGGCTCGGCGTCGCCACCTCACCGGCGAGGATCTCGACGCGCGCTCCGGGCGGTAGGGCCTGCACGAGTCGAAGCCGGGCCAGGGCAGGGTGGTCATCGAGGAGCTTGGCGCCGTTGGCCAGCGAACGCAGCGCCGCCGTCTCGGCCCGCGCCGCCTCCAGCTGTGCCTGCCCGCGCGCCTTGGTCGTCACGAGCTCGGCGTAGGCGGCCCGCAGCTCGGGCGGCAGCAGCACGTCCTTGACGACCACCTCACGGACCACGATGCCGACCTCGCCACCGGTGGCACGTGCGGCCGCGGTCAGTGACTCGCCCAGGAGTAGCCGAGCACGGCGTACGACGTCGTCGGCCTCGGCGTCGAGGAGGGCCTCGCGCAGCGCCAGCTGCACCGCGAGGTAGACGACGGCGAACGGGTCCTGGCTGCGCTCGACGAACGCGCGCGCGTCGTCGACCGCCCACCGCACGGCCGCGGTGACCCGGACCGCGACGCCGTCGGTGGTGAGCACCTCCTGGGGCGCGACGACGTCGAGGTGCTCGAGGAGGTCGACGGGGCGGTAGACGGCGCGGCGGGGGCGCCGGTGGCGACCGGGCGCGAGCTCGCGCGTGAAGGCTCCGTCGACGTACTCGAGGAAGCACTGGGTGGCGGGGACGGTGAGGCGCGCTGTCAGGGACATGGCCGCTTCCTTCCTTCTGTGGGAGTGGGCGCGGGGCGTGGGAGGTGGGAGGGGTGGGGTGACCGGACCGTGACCCGAGCCGCCGACGGGACGTCGTTCGTCGTGCTGACCGAGCGGGTCGCTGGTGGGCGGATCGCCGTTGTCGAGGTCCGGTCACCCGCGATGAGGCGACTTCGAGTCGCGAGGATGTGTCGAGGTACGACCCGCAGGACCGGCCGCGACACGTCGTGCCGGCTGCTGATCTCGACAGCAGGGACGCTACGGGCTCGACCGACCGGGCGCGAACGACTTTCCACAGGTTGCCCGGCCGCTCGTGGCACCATGCTGCGCATGACGACGTACGTCGGTTTCCTCCGGGCGATCAACCTCGGCGCGACCCGCAAGTTCCCCAAGGAAGCGATCGTCGCGGCGACCGAGGCCGCGGGGTTCAGCGAGGTGGCCACGCACATCAACACCGGCAACGTGCGGCTCGGGACCCGGATGCGGTCGCGAGCCCGGATCGAGTCCGCGCTGGAGCAGGCCTACCGCCACGATCGCGGCTTCGAGGTGCCGACGATCGTCTACACGGCGGCCGAGCTGCGCGCGATCGCCGACGACGCCGACCGGTTCGCCCACGGGCACGACGGCAAGCACTACATCTGGTTGCTCAAGGACGAGCCGAGCGCGAGCCTGCGCGCAGAGCTCGAGGGCCTGTCGGCGGGCCAGGAGCGGGTGCGGCTCTCGCCGCGCGCCGTGCACCTCCTGCTCGACGGCGGCTACCTCGACGCGACGCTGCTCAAGCCGATCGAGAAGCAGATCGGGGTGGCGACCAACCGCAACGTGACCGTGGTCAGGGCGTTGGTGCAGAAGTGGTGCTGACCTCCGCCGTGACCAGGCGCGGCAGTCGACGTACGGATGAGGAGAGCAGCACCAGCAGGCACACCACGATGTAGACGATCCCGCTCACGACGAGGACGTCGGTGAAGCCGAACGCGACGGCCAGCGGGCCGAAGGCGATCTGGCCGACGGGGATGGCGACGAACGAGCCCAGGGCGTCGTAGGAGTAGGCCCGCGAGAGCATCTCGTCGGGCACGTGCTCCTGCATCGCGAGGTTCCAGCCCATCGAGAAGACCTCGGTGCCGGCGCCGGCGACGAAGGTCGCGATCATCAGGATCGCCAGGTGGGGATGGGCGCCCAGGATCAGGATCGGCACGCCGAGCAGCGAGATGCCGAGCATGCCGTACAGCAGGGGCCGCTGGAGCGGCACGCGCAGCATCACCAGGGTCATCGCGAGCAGGCCGATGGCCTCCGCGGAGAGGACCAGCCCCCAGCCCTGCTCGCCGATCGTGTCCTTGGCGCGGGCGGGGCCGAGGGTGAACCAGGCGCCCATGTGGATCGCGTTGAGGACGCCGAAGCCGAGCACGACGACCCACAACCACGTCGTACGGCGGAAGTAGGTCCAGCCTTCGCGCAGCTCGGCGATGGTGCCGGCCTCCTGCTCCTTGGGGGCGCGCTCGGGGAGCACGACGAAGCCGAGCAGCACGGCCGAGACCAGCCACGTGGAGGCGTCGACGGCCAGCGCCCACCCGGGGCCGACGCCGACGACCAGCAGCGCGCTGAGGGTCGGGCCGAGGATCGTCAGGGCCGAGCGGGCCAGGGACATCAGGGCGTTGGAGCGCTGGAGCTCACCGCGCGGCACCAGCTGCGGCATGATGCTGGCCATCGCCGGGAAGCTGACCGCCGAGACGATGCCGTGCACGACACTGAGGACGACCAGCATCCACAGCTCGGCGATGCCGGTGATGACCAGGGCCGCGATCAGACCCTGCGTGATCGCCGAGGCGATGTTGGAGACCTGGATGACGACGTTGCGCGGGAACCGGTCGGCGATCACGCCGCCCCACAGGAGCAGCAGCGCCATCGGGATCGAGTGCGCCGCGAGCACGAAGCCGAGCGCGGCGGGGTCGTCGTCGGTGATCTTGAGGACGGCAAAGGCGAGGGCCACCGAGGCCATCGCGTTGCCCATCATGTTGACCACGCGCGATGCGTAGTAGTAGCGGAAGTTGCGCTCGCGCAGCGGCGCGAGCGACTCGGCCCAGGTCATGGCTGCTCCATCTGGAAGGCCCACGCCGTGTGGCTGACGTGGATCGTGCCGGGGGTGCGAGGCGCTCGGTTGGCCTCGTGGAGCAGGAAGGAGGCCTCCGCGAGCAGCTCGCAGGCCTTCGCCCAGGCGTCGGGGGAGACCCAGCCCTCGAGGTCGCTGTTGAAGCCCTTGGACCCGCCATCGGTCCGGCGCTGCTGGATGCGGCGCTCGATCTCCTGACCCAGTGCGCGGGCGTAGAAGACCTGGTCGTCGGAGGTGGGCCGGTCGGGACGGGCGTGCTCGCCCCGGCGCTCGTGCGGGTAGCGGTAGCGCTTGGCCACCCCGCCCCGGATCTTCTCCTCGCCCGCGACGACGATCTCGTCGGCGTCCACGAGGACGCGCAGGTGGTAGGACGCGTTGGCATGCGTCAGGTCCAGCTCGCGCGCCACCTCGGCCGCGCTCATCTCGGTGCCGGTCAGCAGCGAGAGCATCTGCAAGCGCACCGGGTGCGCCACGGCGCGCATCGCGCTCACCGCAGCGCCGGTCTCGGCCTCATCCACCCTCGATCACTCCCCAAGAGTTGTTGGGAGGTGATTCTGGTCGACCGGCCGCCGTACTGTCAAACAGTTATTGGGGGGTCGCCTGTGTGGTGGGGCTACTCCCCGCGGAACGTCGGCTTGCGGCGCTCGGAGAAGGCGCGCATGCCCTCGGCGGCGTCGGCGGTGCGCATCAGGACCGTCTGGCCGGTGCGCTCGCGCTCGAGGGCGTCCTCGAGGCCCCAGGGGCCGGTCAGGGTGGCGGCGTTGACGGCGCGCTTGGTCGCGGTCTGGGACAGCGGAGCCCCCGCGGCCAGGCGGCGCGCGAGCGTGGCGACCAGTGCGTCGTACTCCTCCGTCGACGCGAGGTGGGTGACCAGGCCGGCGGCGTAGGCCTCGGTCGCGGACAGAGGCTCGCCCAGCAAGGCCATCCGCATCGCCCGTGGGCGGCCGACGGCGGCCGCGACCGTGGCCGAGGTGCCCCCGTCGGGCATGAAGCCGATCCGGGCGAAGGCCAGCAGGAAGGACGCCGAGTCGCGCGCCACGATGATGTCGGAGGCCAACGCCAGCGAGCAGCCGACGCCGGCGGCCATCCCGTTGACCGCAGCCAGGACGGGCTTGGGGCAGTCGACGACGGCACGGATCAGTGCGTTGGCCGCGTCCATGGCGCGGACGTCGAAGCGCTCGATCGCGTCCTCACCCGAGATGTCGGCCCCTGCGCTGAAGGCGTCACCGGCGCCGGTCACCACGACCAGTCGTACGTCGTCGAGGCTCGCGGCGGCGCGCACGGCGTCGGTCAGCGCGAGCGTCATCTCGCCCGTCATCGCGTTGAACACCTCGGGTCGGTTCATCGTCAACCACAGGGCGTCGTCCTGCACCTGCGAGAGAAGGCCTGGTGCGGTGGGTTCCTCGACTCCGGTCATGGCGGGGAGTGTGCCACCATGGGTGACTATGGGAGCCGTTGCCACCGCGAGCCCTGACGTCGACTCCGGGCTCGAGACGACCCTGGAGCCCGACCAGGTCACGGTCCTGGCCACACCCTGGGTCACGATCGTCTGGAACGACCCGGTCAACCTCATGTCCTACGTCAGCTACGTCTTCCAGGAGCACTTCGGCTACTCCAAGAAGAAGGCGGAGAAGCTGATGATGGAGGTCCACGAGGAGGGCAAGTCCGTGGTCAGCACCGGCACGCGCGAGCAGATGGAGCGCGACGTCCAGGCGATGCACGAGTACGGGCTGTGGGCCACCCTGCAGAAGTCGGAGTAGTGCGGTGAGCGGGTTCCAGCGACACCGCCGAAGCGGGCGCACCATCGCGACGTTCACCGGGTTCGAGGCCGACCTGCTGCGCTCCCTCGCCGGCCAGCTCGTCGAGCTGCTGCGCAACGAGGCCGCCGTGCCGGACGACGCGCGTGACCCGTTCGAGGCGCTGATGGACTTCTCCGGCCCGACGAGCGAGCCGGAGGACCCGGTCCTGGCGCGGTTGTTCCCCAGCGCCTACCGCGACGACGACGAGGCCGCCTCGGAGTTCCGCCGGTTCACCGAGGGCTCCCTGCGCGACGGCAAGGCCCAGGCGGCCTGCCTGGTCATCGACACCCTCGAGGAGGCGGGCCTGCCGCCCCAGCTCGAGGAGGACGGCCTGATGATCGACGTCGAGCTCGAGCCCGACGTCGCGCGCACCTGGATGCGCTCGTTCACCGACGTACGACTCGCCCTCGCGACGCGACTCGGGGTGGAGGACGGTGACGAGGAGTACTGGTTCGCCCTGCCCGACGACGACCCGCGTGCGCAGGCCCACGACATCTACGACTGGGTGGGCTACCTCCAGGAGACCCTGGTCGAGTCCCTCTCGCGCTGACACGCCGCAGTGGAGCCGGGTGGTGCTAGTTTCCCGCCCATGACCACTCCCTCCCGTCTCGCCCGGCCCGCCGTCGCCCTCGGCGCCATCGCCCTTCTCGGCGGACTCCTGACCGCGTGCGCCGACGAGTACGACAGCACCAAGTGCGGGGAGTACCTCGACTTCTCGCAGGACGAGAAGATCTCCTTCGTCACCGAGGCCCTCGAGGCCCAGGCCTCCGACGACGAGGTCGCGCAGTTCGAGGAGCTCGGCGGCGAGGCCGCCTACGACCAGTTCGCCACCGCCTTCACCACCCTGTGCGAGGCCGAGGACCCCGACAAGACGCTCGGTGAGATCAGCGAGGAGGTCGTCGGCTGACCCCGCTGGGTCGACCGAACCTTCCCAGGTGCTGGCGCGGGCGTGAGTCCGACGGCGGCGGGCCCTAGGCTGGCTGGGTGCTGACCATCGACCAAGCCACCTACGACGGCATCGTCGCGCACGCCAAGCGGGACCACCCCGACGAGGCGTGCGGCATCGTCGCGGGCCCCGAGGGGAGCGACCGTCCCACCCGCCTGGTGGAGATGGTCAACGCCGCCGGGAGCCCGACGTTCTACGAGTTCGACTCCACCGAGCTGCTGGCGCTCTACAAGCAGATGTGGGACCTCGACGAGGAGCCCGTCGTCGTCTACCACTCCCACACCGCTACCGAGGCCTACCCGAGCGTCACCGACATCGGCCTCGCGAGCGAGCCCGGAGCGCACTACGTGCTCGTCAGCACGCGTGAGCACGGGAATAACGACGGCCCGGTGGAGTTCAGGTCCTACAGGATCGTGGACGGCGAGGTGACCGAGGAAGAGGTCGCCGTGGTCGCCGCGCTCCCGACGACCTGAGGCCCGCAGCGGCCGGCACGATCACCCGTCCAGCACCACACGCACCACCACACGCACCAGGCAACCCAGACAGCTGAGGAGCATCACCACATGGCCATCGAGGTCCGGATCCCGACCATCCTGCGCACCTACACCGGCGGCGAGAAGGCCGTCGACGCCGCGGGCGGCACCCTCAGCGCGGTCATCGACGACCTCGAGGGCAACCACCCGGGCATCAAGGAGCGCCTCGTCGACAACGGCGACCTGCGTCGCTTCATCAACATCTACGTCAACGACGAGGACGTCCGCTTCATCGGCGGCCTCGAGGCCGAGCTCAAGGACGGCGACCAGGTCGTCGTGCTCCCCGCCGTCGCGGGGGGATGAGGGCTGATGACGAGGCCGCGTCCGTGACCGAGCCTTCGGGTCGCCGTACCTTCGTCCTCGTCGACGGCGAGAACATCGACGCCACGCTCGGCGGCTCGGTGCTGGGTCGCCGGCCCCACCCCGAGGAGCGCCCGAGGTGGGAGCGCGTCACCGCCCACGTCGAGCAGGCCTGGGGCCAGCAGGTCACCGGGCTCTTCTTCCTCAACGCCAGCCACGGCACCCTGCCGACGTCGTTCGTGCAGGCGTTGCTGGCCATGGACTACCGGCCGGTGCCGCTGTCCGGTGGAGCCGACGAGAAGGTCGTCGACATCGGTATCCAGCGCACCCTCACCGCGCTGCTCGAGCGTGACGACGCCGATGTCGTGCTCGCCAGCCACGACGCCGACTTCGCCCCGCAGCTCGCCTCGCTGCTCGGGCACGACGCGCCCGAGCGGCGCGTGGGACTGCTGGGGTTCCGGGAGTTCACCAGCACCCACCTCGCCGACCTGGTCGACGACGGACTCGAGCTCTTCGACCTCGAGTACGACGTGCGTGCCTTCAACGCCGAGCTGCCGCGCGTGCGGATCATCCCGCTCGACGACTTCGACCCGACCTACTTCCTGCGCTGAGAAGGGACTGGCCCATGCGGTACGACAACCTGCTCGCCTCGGTCGGCAACACCCCGCTCGTGGGGTTGCCGCGGCTCTCGCCGAGCCCCGACGTACGCCTGTGGGCCAAGCTCGAGGACCGCAACCCGACCGGCTCCATCAAGGATCGTCCGGCGTTGAAGATGATCGAGGAGGCGGAGAAGGACGGCACCTTGCGTCCGGGCTGCACCATCCTCGAGCCGACCTCGGGCAACACCGGGATCTCGCTGGCGATGGCGGCCAAGCTCAAGGGCTACCGGATCGTGTGCGTGATGCCGGAGAACACCTCCTCCGAGCGCCGCCAGCTGCTGCGGATGTGGGGCGCCGAGATCATCTCCTCACCGGCCGCCGGCGGGTCCAACGAGGCGGTTCGGGTCGCCAAGCGGGTCGCCGAGGAGCACCCCGACTGGGTGATGCTCTACCAGTACGGCAACGCCGCCAACGCCCTCGCCCACGAGGAGGGCACCGGCCCGGAGATCCTGGCCGACCTGCCCTCGGTCACGCACGTGGTCGCCGGGCTCGGCACCACCGGCACCCTGATGGGCGTCAGCCGCTTCTTCCGCAAGAACCAGCCCGAGGTCAAGATCGTCGCCGCCGAGCCGCGGTACGGCGAGCTGGTCTACGGACTGCGCAACCTCGACGAGGGCTTCGTGCCGGAGCTCTACGACGCCGAGCTGATCGACTCCCGGTTCTCGGTCGGGCCGCGTGACGCCGTACGACGCACCCGCGAGCTGCTCGAGCTCGAGGGGATCTTCGCGGGGATCTCGACCGGCGCGATCCTGCACGCGGCGCTCGGCCAGGCGGCCAAGGCCGTCAAGGCCGGCGAGCGCGCCGACATCGCCTTCGTGGTGTGTGACGGCGGCTGGAAGTACCTCTCCACGGGCGCCTACGAGGGCACCGTCGACGAGGCCGAGGACCGCCTCGAGGGCCAGCTCTGGGCCTGAGGGCAGCCCCTCGCCGAGGTCAGCCGACCTCGTCCCGGCCGACGTTGTCCGGGCCGACGCCGAGACTGGCCGGCGCCGAGCGCACCAGCGCGCGGTCGTCGTGCTCGTCGTACTGCTCCTCGAGCAGGTCGGTCATCATCCGGCTCGCCGAGGCCAACGTCTGGCGCAGGTAGCCGCCGACCCGCTCGATGTCGTCGAGCTCGAGGGCGTAGATCGCCGCGGTGAGGCCCTGGACGAGGTTGTCGTTGATCTCCGAGGCCTGCCGACGTCGCAGTCCCGCATCGCCCAGTCTCAGCGCCGCCTCGGCGCGGGCCTGCTCGGCGAGGACGCGGTCGGTGATGTCGATGCTGGTGCCGCGCATCCGCACCGGCTTCCCGTCCCCGTCGCGGATCACCTCGCCGTTGGTCCACAGGTAGCGCAGCTCGCCATCGGCCCGCCGGATCCGCTCGACCATCTCGTAGGGCGCCCCGGTGGCGAGCGCGCGCTGGTAGGCGGCCCGGACGGTCTCGCGGTCCTCGGGGTGGACGTGCTCGAAGAACAGCGTGTACGACGGATCGATCGCGCCGGGGTCGTAGCCGTAGATGCGGAACAGCTCGTCGGAGCAGGTGTTGACGTTCGTCGCGAGGTGGAAGTCGAAGTCGCCCATGGTGGCGAACGACTGGGCCGTGGACATGCGCTCGCGCAGCTGCCACAGCTGGTCGAGGCCGGTCGTCCGGGCGTGCTCGTTCTCGGCGAGGGTCTCCGCAATGCGCGTCGCGGAGTCGTCGTCGAGACCCAGCTCGTCGGCGAGCGCAGCGACCAGGGAGTCCTGCTGCTGCCAGGCGCCGGGATCGGCCAACAGCTCGGACAGTGCGCTCATGAGGTCATCGTCCACCACGGGCCGCTCGCGCGGCTACCGTGAACGCATGCGCGCCCTGCTCCTCACCCTGGCCCTGATCGTCACCCTGGGCACGGCAGCCCCGGCCGCATCGGCCGCGCCGAGCAAGGCCGAGGCCGACGGCGAGGTCGCGAACGTGACGCCACCTGCCGTGGTCGGGACGGCCCGCTACGGCAGGACCCTGGTCGCGGACCCGGGGGAGTGGGATCCGGAGGACGTCGCCCTGACCTACCGCTGGCTGCGCGACGGCAAGCCGATCGGCAGGGCGCGCGAGGCCGGCTACAGCGTCCGCACCGCCGACCTGGGGCACCGCCTGAGCGTCGCGGTCACCGCGACCCACCCCGACGGCGCCGAGGCCGGGCGGGTCACGGCCACCTCCGAGCCCACCGCGAAGGTCGGACGCGGCACCCAGGTCAACCGGCGCCAGCCGAAGGTCCGCGGGGTCGCTCGCTTCAGCCGCACGGTCACCGCGACCCGGGGCCGGTGGCGTGTCGAGCCCGACCGGGTCCGCTACCGGTGGCTGCGCGACGGCGAGCCGATCAACGGCGCCACGTCGCGCCGCTACCGCTTCGTCCCCCGGGACGTCGGGCACCGCGTCCGCGTCCAGGTGACGTCGTACGTCGAGGGCTACCGTCGCGCCCGCGCCACCTCCGCGGTCACGGCGCGCGTCAGGCACCGGGTCGACGTGCGTCGGAAGGTCACCTACTCGGTGATCACCCGGGGCACGATCACCGCCAGCGTGAAGAAGTTCGCTCGGCTCTCGCAGCAGACGTTCGACGACCCGCGCGGCTGGCGCGGAAAGGGCGTGGAGTTCAGCAGGGTCGCCAAGGGCGGGTCGTTCTCCTTGGTGCTGGCCGAGGCGAGCACGGTGCCGAGCTTCTCCAGCCAGTGCAGCTCGACGTACTCGTGCCGCGTCGGGCGCTACGTGATCATCAACCAGACCCGCTGGCAGCAGGCGACCCCGTCGTGGAACGACGCCGGCAAGTCGCTGCGCGGCTACCGGCACATGGTCGTCAACCACGAGACCGGTCACTGGCTCGGCAAGGGTCACGCGTCGTGCCCGGGAGCAGGTCGGCTGGCGCCGGTGATGATGCAGCAGTCGAAGGGCACGCAGGGGTGCCGGCTCAACCCGTGGCCGACGGCGGGGGAGTGAGCAGCCGGCCGCGAGGGACGAGGTCGCGTCAGGCGCGATGGAATGCGGTGAGGTAGTCAGTCGGCCGCGGTCACGAGCAGCGACCGCTTGACGCCGAAGCGACTCCCCGGCACCGGGTCCAGCCCGAGGAGGCCGAGCGCGAGGTTGGCGACGTCGCCGTTGCGCACCGGCTGCTTGCCCTTGAGGCCGGGTCGGCTCTTGCCGGGGTCGCGGTAGCCGGGGTTGAGGTCGTAGAGGTCTGCGGGGGAGATGCCCGGACCCCAGACCGCGAACGGCACCCGGTAGTCGTCCCGAGCGCCGGCGTCGCCGTGGTCTCGGGTGCCGGGCACGCCGCCGTGGTCGGCGGTCAGGATGATGGTCAGGTCGTCCAGACGGGAGTCGGTGTCGGTCGCCTCGAGGATGGTGCCGAGCAGCCCGTCGAGCCGTCGTACGGCGCGCAGGTAGCCGCGGCTCATGAAGCCTTTCGTGTGGCCGGCCTTGTCGGCGGCGCCGAGGTGGACGAACGTGACGCCACGATCGCGCTTGAGCAGGTCGCGCACGACCTTGCGCACCACGACCGCGTCCTTCTCCTCCTTGATCGTGACCCGGTCCAGGTCGTCGGGCCACGAGCGCTGGAACAGCGAGAACTTCGACTTGGTGGCGAACAGCGCCGTGCTCCGACCGGCTGCGTGCGCGGTGCTGAAGAGGGAGGCGACGTCGTGGCCCGCGGCGGCCTGGACGGTCGGCGGACGCCCTGGTGCGTCGTCGTTCCAGGTGACGCCGTGCCCGCCCTTGGTGGCCTTGATCCGGCGCCCGGTGACCATGCTCGTGTGGTTGGGCAGGGTCACGGTCAGCTCGACCTGGGTGCGTGCCTCGAGGGTGGAGGCGCCCTCGTCGATCAGTCGCCACAGGTTCGGAGCGCGGTCGCGTCCGAGCCGTCGGACGGCCCGCGGCATCAGCGCGTCGATCGAGATCGCCAGCACCTGGGGGTCGGGCCGGTTGGCGGCGACCACCCGCGAGTCGGAGCCCACGGGGCTCACCGGACCCGAGGGCTGCGCCGCGACCACGGCCGACCCGGCGACGGCAGGGACGGCGATGCCGAGGGCGGCGAGGAGAGCGACGGAGGTGATGCTGCGCACGAAGACCACCCGCCGCACCCTACGTCGCCCCAGGCGCCCGCGTAGGCCGTAGGTTAGGTCCGTGCACCTGACGCAGTCGCCGCTGTCGAGTCGCGCTGGCGGCCGGTCCACGGCCGAGCAGCGCGAGGCGCCGATCGGCATCTTCGACTCCGGCTTCGGCGGCCTGACCGTGGCCCGCTCGGTCATCGACCAGCTGCCCCACGAGTCGTTGCTGTACGTCGGCGACACCGCGCGTCAGCCCTACGGACCCAAGCCGATCGCGGAGGTCCGCGAGTACGCCCTGGAGTGTCTCGACCACCTGGTGCACCAGGGGGTCAAGGCGTTGGTCATCGCCTGCAACTCGGCGAGCGGCGCGATGCTGCGCGACGCCCGCGAGCGCTACGACGTACCGGTGGTGGAGGTCATCTACCCGGCGACCCGCCGCGCCGTGGCCGCCACCCGCAACGGCCGGATCGGGGTCATCTGCACCGCCTCCACAGCGGAGTCGATGGCCTACGACGACGCCTTCGCGGCCGCGCCCCACCTGCAGCTGATGACCCGCACCTGCCCGGCCTTCGTCGACTACGTCGAGGCCGGCGTGACCGGGGGCGAGGAGCTGATCGAGGTCGCCCACACCTACCTCGACCCGCTCACCGAGGCCGGCGTAGACACGCTGATCCTCGGCTGCACGCACTACCCCTTGCTCACCGGCGTGATCTCCTACGTCATGGGCGGCGGGGTGACGCTGGTCAGCAGTGCCGAGGAGTGCGCGAAGGACGTCTACAAGATGCTCGCCGACACCGGACTGATGCGCGCAGTCGAGGCCGACGGGGCCGACGGGGCCGACGGGGGGTCGCTCGGCGAACCGACGTACCGCTTCGTGACGACCGGGTCCCCCGCGGAGTTCGAGACCATCGGACGACGCTTCCTCGGACCTGAGATGGTGGCGGCCACCCAGTTCGCCGGAGCCGCTCGAGGAGGACAGCTGTGAGACTCACGATCGTCGGATGCTCCGGCTCCTACCCCGGGCCGGACTCGCCCGCGAGCTGCTACCTGCTCGAGGCCGACGTCGGCGACGGAGCGGACAAGCGGGTCTGGCGGATCCTGCTCGACCTCGGCAACGGCGCCCTGGGCCAGCTGCACCGCTACGTCGACCCGCTCTCGATCGACGCCGTCCTGATCAGCCACCACCACGCCGACCACTGCCTCGACATGTGCGGCTACTACGTGATGCGCAAGTACCACCCGACCGGGCCGCAGCCGCCGATCCCGGTCTGGGGCCCCGCGGGCACCGCCGAGCGGGTCGCCCGGGCCTACGAGCTGCCCGTGGACCCCGGCATGACCGAGGAGTTCGACTTCCACACCTACGACGGGCCGTTCACGATCGGACCGTTCACGATCCTGCCGATCCCGGTGGACCACCCGATCGAGGCCTATGGCATGCGGATCAGCGCCGGCGGCTCGACGATGGGCTACAGCGGCGACACCGCACCGTGCGAGGGCCTCGACCGGATCGCGGCCAACGTGCGGCTCCTGCTGTGCGAGGCGTCGTTCCGTGACACCGACGAGAACCCGCCCGGGATCCACCTCACCGGCGTCGACGCCGGCTCGGTGGCGGCTCGGTCGCAGGCCAGTCGCCTGGTCCTGACGCACGTGCCGCCGTGGTTCGACCGCGACGCCATGATGGCCGAGGCGCGCACGGCGTACTCCGGTCCGGTCGAGCTCGCCTCCGCCGGAGCGACCTACGAGTTTTAGTCCGGGGTCGTAGGGCAGAGTGGCGGCCATGATCACGGTCGAGCACCTCTCCAGGCGGTACGGCACGTTCACCGCCGTCGACGACGTCAGCTTCGCCTGCCGGCCCGGTCGGGTCACCGGATTCCTTGGCCCCAACGGCGCCGGCAAGACCACGACCATGCGGATCCTGGTCGGGCTGACCGCGGCCAGCACCGGTACCGCCACCATCGGCGGCCATCGCTACGCCGACATCCCCAACCCGGGACGCCACGTCGGGGTGCTCCTCGACGCCGGCGCCCAGCACGGTGGGCGCACCGGGCGGGAGATCCTGACGCTGGGAGCGTTGAGCATGGGGCTGCCGAAGTCGCGCGTCGAGGAGATGCTCCACCTCGTGTCGCTGACCGGCGACGAGTCGACGCGGCGGCTGCGCAACTACTCCCTCGGCATGAAGCAGCGCCTGGGCATCGCCCACGCGTTGCTGGGCGATCCCGAGGTGCTGATCCTGGACGAGCCCGCCAACGGCCTGGACCCGGCGGGCATCCGGTGGATGCGCGGCCTGCTCAAGGGATATGCCGACCGCGGCGGCACCGTCCTGCTGTCGAGCCACCTGCTCAACGAGGTCGAGCTGATCGCCGACGAGATGATCCTCATCGGCCACGGCCGGATCGTGGCGCAGGGCGACAAGAAGTCCCTCCTGCAGAGCAACCAGCAGACCAAGAGCGCCACGACCACCGTCGCCTCGCTCGACGACGACCGGTTGGCCGCCGCCCTGCACCAGCGCGGGATCGCGGTGACACGAGGCCCCGACGGGATCACCGCGCAGTGCGAGAGCGTCGACGTCGGCCGCGTGGCCGCCGAGCACCAGATCGTCCTCACCGACCTGCGCTCGGTCGAGGGCGGCCTCGAGGATCTCTTCCTCGAGCTCACCTCCGGCACCCAGCGCGAGGGGTCGCCGTACGGCGCGCCCGGTGGTCCACCCCCGCCCCCGCCCCCGCCCGGACCGCCTGGTCAGCAGACCCAGCCCGGCCGGCCCGGCCAGTACCCAGGAGCCCCGCGATGAGCGCCTACGGACCGCCTCCGCCCGCCGCCACGCCCCGCGGACTCGACCTCGCGGCGACCCAGCCCACGCCGCTGGTGCGCCTGGTGCAGGTCGAGCTGCGCAAGGCGGTCGACACCCTGGCCAGCTTCTGGCTCGTCGCCGCGATCGCGATCCTGATCGTCATCGTGGAGGGTGGCTTGCTGCTCGTCGTCCTGATCGAGGGGGGTGAGTCGTCGGCCGGCGACTACGCGTTCTTCGCCAGCTACATCACCGCTGTGGTGCTCCCGGTGCTGGCGATCATGCTGGTGACCAGCGAGTGGACCCAGCGCACGGCGATGGTCACCTTCTCGCTCGAGCCTCGCCGCTCGCGGGTGCTGCTGGCCAAGTACCTCACCGGCATCGTGCTGACCCTGGTCGCGGTGGTGACCGCCGTGGTGATCGGACTCGTGTGCGCGGTGATCTGTCAGGTCGTGCAGTCGGACCAGACGTCGTTCGACCTCGGCGGCGCCTTCCTCGGTGGCTTCCTGATCACCCAGGTCCTGGCGATGAGTCTCGGCTTCGCCATCGCGTGCCTGTTGCTCAACACCCCGGCCTCGATCGTGGTCTTCGTGGCCTACCGGGTGATCCCGGTCTCGGTGTTCGCCGTGCTGGCCGCCAACTTCGAGACGTTCGCCGACATCCGTCCGTGGATCGACTTCGAGTTCGCCCAGGGCCCGCTCTACGACCTCTCGGTCTCGGGCATCGAGTGGGGCTACCTGCTCACCTCCGGGCTGCTGTGGCTGGGCGTCCCGCTGGCGCTCGGCGTGATCCGGATCCTGAGGGCCGAGGTGAAGTAGCCGACCCGGGCCATCGCGGGGCTCATCTGGGGTGATGCGTGCCCTTCACCTGACGTTGCGGGACACGTCACGCGACGGAGGTGTGGACGTAGCCCCGGCCGCCACCGTTGTCCCGTGTCCACGTACCTGAGGGTGGCAGCGCTCGGAGACAGCACGACCGTCGGTATCGGTGACCCCGTGCCGGGAGGGTGGCGTGGGTGGTCGCGCCTCCTGGTCGACGCGCTGGCGCCGGCGTACGACGTGTCCTACTGCAACACCGCGGTCAGCGGCTGCACCACGACCCAGATGCGTGAGCGACAGCTGGCCGACGCCGTGGCGCACCGGCCCGACGTGGCCACGATGCTGGTGGGGGTCAACGACACGCTGCGCGCGACCTGGGACCCGGAGGTCACCCGTCGCGACCTGCTCGCGTGCGCCGAGGCGCTCACGGACGTCGGCGCGCTGCTGGTGACGATCCGCTACCACGACCACCCGAGCCTGGTCGGTCTCCCCGAGTTCGTACGGCGTCCGCTCAGCGCGCGCCTGGCCGTGGTCAACGCGGCCTACGAAGAGGTGCACGCGCGCTTCGGTGGCGTGCGGCTCGACCTGGACCGGTGTCCCGAGATCCTCGACCGCGCCTGCTGGTCGGTCGACCGGCTGCACCCGTCGGAGCGCGGTCACCGGGCACTGGCGCGGGCCTACGCCACGATGCTCACCGACCGCGGGTTCCAGGTGCAGGAGCCGTCGCTGGAGTCGGCCGGTGGGGTGACGCGCACCTGGCGCCGGGACGCGGCCTGGGTCATGGTCGAGGGCGGACCGTGGATGGGCAGGCGCGCCCGCGACCTCGGACCGTTGGCGGCGCGAGCCGTGTGGCGCAGCGCCGTACGGCCGCCCACCCGGCCGACGGCCCCTTCGATCGCCCCGGCGGCCGGTTCGTCAGCCGTCTCGTCAGCCGGCCAGGCGACCGGAGGCCGGGAGCTGGGCCGCGACCCGCTCGAGAGCGTCCAGGAAGACCAGGCCCCAGCGCTCGTGGTCGAGGAAGAGCGAGGCATGTCCGCCCGGTGAGCTCAGCTCGATCGAGCCCGGGACGGCCGCGGCCAGGGCGCGTTGGCGCGCCGCGGGGATGGCCCCGTCGCGCTCGGTGACGACCACCGCCGTCGGCACGTTCACGTCGCCGATCCACGACGAGGAGTCGAAGCGCCCGAGCTCGGCCATCACGTGCGGCGTCGTCCAGCCGCTGGTGCTGCGCAGCTCGGCCAGGCCCCAGGCGGCCAGGTCGGACGTGTCGAAGGACGGGAGGTCGGGAAGGGAGGCGGAGCGCCGCTCGACGGCGGCGACCGCGAGGCGAGACAGCGGCGTGATGGCGGCCCCCAGCGCCGGGAAGAAGAGCCGCTCCCCGCGGTCCACGGCCCACGAGCCCGACGTCGAGCAGAGCACGAGGCCGCTGACCTTCTCGGGGTGGCGGTGCCAGGTCTCCTGCGCCACGGCGCCGCCCAGCGAGTAGCCGGCGATGATCGCCTGGTCGATCCCGAGGTGGTCGAGCACGGCGGCGACGTCATCGGCACAGTCGGTCACCCGGAACGACTCGCCTCGCAGCCCGCGGCCGTGCCAGCGCAGGTCGAAGGTGACGACGCGGTAGTGCTCGGCGACGGCGCCCAGGGCGGCGAACCACGACAGGTAGGCCGTGGTCGCCAGCCCGTGGAGCAGCACCACGGTGGGGGCGTCGGGCGTGGGGCCCGGGACGTCGACCACGAACATCCGACCGCGTCCCGGGACGTCGACCATCCGGCCTTCGGGCACGGACGTGACCTCGGGCAGGGTGACCAGCCGGCCGGCGCCGTACCGGAGCCCGGCGACCGTGAGGCGGCGCGGCACGTAGGTCGCCAGGAGGAAGGCGTGCTGGGCAGCCTCGTAGGTCATCCTGCGGTGGCGGCGGGAGATCCGGAGCATCTGCGTCACCTATCGGTCGTGGCCGGGGACAGGAGGGCGTCCAGGGCGGGTCGGAAGTGCGCGGTCAGGGGAGCGAGGTCGTCGATCAGGTCGGGGCACGTCAGGAGGGAGAAGTTCATCCGGTCGACGTAGCTCCAGACTGTCACGTTGAGGCCGATCCCTTCGAGGATCGGCCCGACCGAGAACAAGTCGGTCAGCTCGGCCTCGCCGATGTGGGCGGGCTCCCGCGGGCCCGGCACGTTGGAGACGATCACGTTGAAGGGAGCGGCGTGCCACGACGCGGCGCGCAGCCGCGAGTAGAGCCGCATGAAGGCGCTGAACGGCGCCGGTGGCGTGAACTGGGTCCACTCGGTGAGCATCTGCGGCCCCAGCTGCCGCTGGATCTCCTTGGAGTGCACGGTGACCCGCGAGATCGCGCGCAGGCGCTCGTGCGGGTCGTCGACGTCGGTGGCCAGCGAGGTGAAGAGGTTGGAGACGCGGTTGCCGTGCAGGCGCGGTACGGCGCCCGCCGGGTCGGTGGCGGTGGGGACCCCGGCCATCAGGGAGGCGCTCGGGTGCTCGCCACGCTCGTCCAACCAGGTCCGCAGCGCTCCGCCGACGACGGCGAGCACGACGTCGTTCAGCGTGGCGCCGGGGTGAGCCGTGCGGGCTGCCTTGATGTCGGCGAGGGGGAGCGTGACCGTGGCGAAGTCACGACGTGGGGTCAACGCCCCGTTGAACGACGTACGAGGGGCGTCCAGGACCGGGCGAGGTACGTCGGGTCGCTCGGCGCGGCGGTAGCGCAGCATCGATCGAAGACCCGTGAGGGTCCGCCAGAGGAGCGCGGGGATGAGGGCGATCTGGAGGATGGCGTCCACGAGGGCGGACCGGACGAGGGTTGGGCCGTCCGGGGTCTCGTCGGCCGCTGCCGGGGTCGCGGCGCGTGCCTCGCGGGGCAGGAAGGCCTCGGAGCCGGCGACGTCGGTCACGTTGCCGAGCAGGGCGTTGGCGGCCATGCCGTCGGCCAGGGCGTGGTGCATCTTGCCGACGATCGCGGCGCCACCGTCGGCGAGTCCCTCGCAGAGGTGGAGCTCCCACAGCGGGACCGAGCGGTCCAGGGGGGAGGAGGCGATCTCGCCGATCAGACGCTCCAGATCCGCCATCGAACCGCTGCCGCCGACGACGTGGTGGAAGAAGTGCCGCGCGGGATCGACGCGTTGCTGGGTCACCCACACCGGGTGGTTGAGCTGGAACGGCACCTTCACGGCCTTGCGCCGCAACGGCGGGAGCCGGGACAGGCGGGCGAGCACCCCGGACTGGAAGGAGTCGAAGGTGAGGTCGGTGTTGGGGGCCAGCACCGCGATCTTGAGCGTGTGCATGTGCTGCGACGGGGTCTCCATGTAGAGGAACCCGGCGTCGACGCCGTCCATCCGCTCGACGCCGGAGCGACTCATGCGGTCAGCTCGCGCTTCATGATCTTGCCCGACGCGTTGCGGGGCAGCTCGTCGAGCAGCACGACGTCGCGCGGCACCTTGTAGCCGGCCAGGTGGGCCTTGACGTGCGCCTTGAGCTCGTCGGGGCCGTCCTGCGCGCCCGGCACGAGCACGACGTAGGCCGCCAGGCGCTGGCCGTAGGACTCGTCGCGGACGCCGATGACCGCGACCTCGCGGACCGACGGGTGCTCGCCGAGGGTCTTCTCGACCTCGAGCGGGTAGACGTTCTCCCCACCGGAGACGATCATCTCGTCGTCGCGGCCCACGACGTAGAGGCGTCCCTCGGCGTCGAGGCGACCGACGTCGCCGGAGACCATGAAACCCTTGCCGGCCGCCGACGGGTCGGAGTCCTTGGTGTCGCCGGCGGTGTAGCCGTCGAACTCGGAGGCGCCCTTGACGGTGATCCGTCCGACGTCACCCACAGGGACGGGTTGCCAGGCGTCGTCGACGATGCGCAGCAGCGTGCCGCGCACCGCCCGGCCCGCGGTGTCGGGGGCGTGGCGCAGGTCGGCGGGGGAGGCGACGGTGATCTGACCGGCCTCGGTGGCGTTGTAGGCGTTGAACACGACGTCGCCGAAGCGGTCCATGAACGCGATCACGGCGTCGGGACGCATCCGCGAGCCGCTGGCGGAGACGAACCGCAGGCTGTCGAGGCGGTAGCGGTCGAGCACCTCGGCCGGCAGGTCGACGATGCGCTCCAGCATGACCGGGACGACGGCCAGCCCGGTGGCACGGTGCTCGTCGACGAGGGCGAGCGTGGCCTCGGGGTCGAACTTGCGCCGCATCACGACGGTGCAGGTCATCGTGCCGGCGATGGCGAGCTGCCCGAAGCCCCAGGCGTGGAACATCGGCGCGGCCACGACGATGGTCTCCTCCGCCTTCCACGGGACGGCGGTGAGGGTGGCCGCGAGCTCGTCGGGACCGCCGCCGCCGCGCTTGGCGCCCTTGGGGGCGCCGGTGGTGCCCGAGGTCAGCAGGATGACGCGCCCGGGGCTGTCGGGCACGGGAGGTCGTTGGCCCGTGTGGGCGGCGATCAGCGACGCGACGGTGAGCGGGGTGCCGGCGCCCCTGTCCCGGCTGCCGCGGGTGTCCGGCTCGTCCTGCCAGGCGATCACCTCGACGAGGCCGGGGATCCGGGACCGGGCGTCGGCGACGACGCCGGCGAACTCCTCGTCGTACACGATGACGGCACCCGCCTCGCGCACCATCACGTCGGCCAGCTGGGGCCCGGAGAAGCCGGTGTTGAGCAGCAGCGCCTGCGCCCCGAGACGGGCGCTGGCGCTGAGGGTCTCGACGAACCCGCGGTGGTTGCGGCACAGCAGCGCCACGGTCGGCACGTCGTCGCCGACGGCCGCGCGCAGGCCGACCGCGAGGGCGTCGCAGCGCTGGTCGAGCTCGCGCCACGTCAGCGAGCCGAGCTCGTCGATGAGTCCGACGGCGTGTGGACGCCGTACGGCGGCCATGGCGAGGCCGGTCGTGGCGTTGGTGCCCTGGGTGCGCACGACGCGAGCCATGCCGACGTACTTGTCGGGGCGCAGCACGGTCAGCATGCCGCTTCGCACGAGGATGCTCACCACCCACAGCTGGGAGCGGAGCCGGGCGAGGAGTCGCTGGACCTTCGTCATCCGACCTCAGCCGATCACGGGGAAGCGGCGTTCGCGGGCGAGCTGGTCGAGAGCGTCCTGCATGCGCCGACGGATCTCCACGTCGACCTCGGCCACGTCGGGATCCTCGCCGAACTGTGCGACCACGTCGACCGGTTCGAGGACCTCGGTGACGATCTTGGTGGGCAGGGGCAGGTTGGGCGGGAAGGCCGCGGTCAGGCCGAAGGGGAAGCCGAAGGAGATCGGGAAGTACTTGGTGCGCAGCAGGGATTCGAGGCGGAGCAGCTTGGCGATGATCTCGCCGCGCCACAGGTGCAGCTGGTCCTCGTGACCGCCGATGCTGACCACCGGCACGATCGGCACCCCGCTGCGCAACGCCGTACGGACGTAGCCGGTGCGACCCGCGAAGTCGATGGTGTTCTTGGCCGACGACGGCCGGAAGACGTCGTGGTCACCCCCCGGGAAGAGGATCGTGACGGCGCCGGAGTCGAGGATGGCCGCGGCGTTCTCGCGGGTGGCCGGCATGAAGCCGCAGCGCCGCATGACGGGGCCGGCGGCGCCGGTGAACAGCATGTCGTGGGCGAGCACGTAGAGGGGACGATCCGGGCCGAACTCCTCGACGAAGGCCGCCGCCAGGATCGGGACGTCCATCGGCATGAGCCCACCGGAGTGATTGGAGACGATCAGTGCACCGCCCTCGGGAGGGATGGCTTCGAAGCCACGGACCTCGGAGCGGAAGTACAGCTTCATCAGTCGACCCAGCAGGGGGACGATCGTGGCGACGTAGGCGCCGTCACGCATCGCGAGGTCGGCCTCCTGGAGCGCCCGCTGGAGGGAGTGGTCGAGGTCGCGCGTGCTCACGTGGCCTCCCATGTGCCCTGGTGTGCTGTGCGGTGGTGTCCCGTTGACCTGGTCTGCCCGCTGTGACGAGCGTCGCGGGCGAGTATCCCGCTCCGGGCCCGGGGCGGGCAAGGAATCCGGATTTCCACCGCCTAAGGTCGGGCTCATGACGACACCGACACCGCGCGAGGACGGCCGAGCCGACGACGAGCTCCGCCCGGTCACCATCACCCGCAACTGGCTCGACCACGCCGCCGGCTCCGTGCTGGTCGAGTTCGGCAAGACCCGCGTGCTGTGCGTCGCCTCGGCCTCCGAGGGCGTGCCGCGCTGGCGCAAGGGCTCCGGCCTCGGCTGGGTCACCGCCGAGTACGCGATGCTCCCGGGCTCGACCCACACCCGCTCCGACCGCGAGTCGGTCAAGGGTCGGATCGGTGGGCGCACCCACGAGATCAGCCGCCTCGTCGGCCGCTCGCTGCGCGCGATCGTCGACTACAAGGCGATGGGTGAGAACACCATCCAGCTCGACTGCGACGTCCTCCAGGCCGATGGCGGCACCCGCACCGCCGCCATCACCGGCGCCTACGTCGCCCTCGTCGACGCCTGCGCCTCGCTCGGAGTCTCCGGCGCGCTGACCGGCTCGGTCTCGGCGATCAGCGTCGGGATCATCGACGGCGTCCCACGCCTGGACCTGCCGTACGTCGAGGACGTGCGTGCCGAGACCGACATGAACGTCGTGATGACCGGTGCCGGGTCGTACGTCGAGGTCCAGGGCACCGCCGAGGGGGCGGCCTTCGACCGCGCCGAGCTGGACGCGCTGCTCGGCCTGGCCGAGAAGGGCTGCGCCGACCTGACCCGCCTGCAGCAGGAGGCCCTCGGCGCGTGAACACTTCCTCGGCTCCTCCGCTTCGCTCCTCCGCCGACCAACGCCGCGGGGACCCCGCATGAACACCCCACGGCGTTCCTCGGCTCCTCCGCTTCGCTCCTCCGCCGACCAACGCCGCGGGGACCCCGCA
>NZ_JAPYPS010000001.1:0-8064 GCF_029937575.1 Nocardioides sp. | reverse complement strand
TGAGTGCGCGATGAGCGACCTCGGCCCGACCCGGCTGCACCTGGCGTCGCGCAACGCCAAGAAGATCGCGGAGATGGAGCGGATCATCGCCCTGCACCTCCCCGGTGTCGCGGTGGTCGGGCTCGACGACGTGCCGGCCTATGACGAGCCGGTCGAGGACGCGCCGACCTTCGAGGGCAACGCCCTGATCAAGGCGCGGGCAGGTGCCGCGGCCACGGGTCTGACGACGGTCGCCGACGACAGCGGGTTGTGCGTGGACGCGCTCAACGGGATGCCGGGTGTGCTCTCGGCGCGCTGGTCGGGTCCGCCGCTGGGCTCCCAGGCAGGCAAGGACGAGCGCAACAACGCGCTGCTGCTCGCCCAGCTCTCCGACGTCCCAGACGAGCGCCGTACGGCGCACTTCCGCTCCGCGATCGCGATCGTCACCCCGGACGGCCGCGAGCTGGTGGTGGAGGACCGGATGCACGGACGGGTGATCCGTGAGGTCCGTGGCGACGGCGGCTTCGGGTACGACGTGCTCTTCGTCGCCGACGACCGTCCCGGCCTCACCACCGCCGAGCTGTCGCGCGAGGACAAGGACGCGATCTCGCACCGAGGCCGGGCGCTGCGGGCGCTGGGCCCGCAGCTGGTCGCGTTCCTGGAGCGGGGCACCCGGTAGTCAGTGACGAAATGGCCCTTCCGGACGTCCCGGAGGGGCCACTTCGTCGGTCTCGAGCGCCGCGCTCCCGTCAGCTCGTCCAGGACCAGCTGTCGAGCACCTTGGCGAAGTCGTCCTCGGAGACGGCGTCGTTCTCCGACGGCAGGGTGAGGGCGATGGAGTACTGACTGCCGTTGTGGATCGTCAGGTAGGCGACCTGGTCGATGACGAAGTCGTTGACGTTGACGCGGTCGCTGAACCGCACGCCGATCGCGCGCTCCCCGTCGATGGTGATGTCGTCGATGTCGGCGGGAACGGCCCCGTCGGAGCCACCCAGGTTGCGCTTCCACTGGCCCTCGAGGG
Organism: Nocardioides sp.; assembly: GCF_029937575.1. Taxonomy (GTDB): domain Bacteria; phylum Actinomycetota; class Actinomycetes; order Propionibacteriales; family Nocardioidaceae; genus Nocardioides. The sequence continues at coordinate 7,064 of NZ_JAPYPS010000001.1, read as the reverse complement.
CCTCCAGGTCGGGCGCCCCACCGGAGGTCAGGGTCTCCACGAGGATGTTGCTCTGCGCCAGGTCGAGGGAGGTGCCCAGGATGATGATGGAGTCGAGGGTCGCGCCGAGGCCGCTGGCCTGGGCCTCGGCGAGCGCGTCCTGCCATCCGACGCCGGGCAGCTCGAAGGTGTAGCCGTCGCCCGAGATGGCTCCCTCGGTCGTGGGCGACGGGTCGTCGGACGCCGTCTCGGAGGGGGTCGGGTCGGGAGCCTCGGTGGATCCGGTGCCGGCGTCGTCCGACGGCGGGTCGCTGGGGTCGCTGGTGGCCGAGGGCGCCGAGTCGTCCCCGGCGGTCTCGGTGTCGTCGCCACCGGTCGTGACGACCAGCGTCACGATGACCGCCGCCACGACGACCAGGGCGCCGACCACGACCGCGACGATCGCGGCGGTGTTGCGCTTGGGCGGCCGGGGTCCCTGCGGACCCAGCGGTCCGCCGTACGACGGGGGCCCGTAGCCGCCCGGAGGATGCTGGGGCGGAGGGGGAGGTGTCCCTCCCGGGCTGCCCGAGGGCGGTCCGTAGCTGCTGGGCGGTGGGGGCTGCCCCCACGGGCTCTGCTCGCTCACGGGACCAGTATGCGGTCACGGTGCTGGGTGCCGAAGGCGGGACTTGAACCCGCACGCCCTGGAGCACAGGCACCTAAAGCCTGCGTGTCTGCCAATTCCACCACTTCGGCTCGGCGCCCGAGGGACGCCGCGATCATTGTGTCAGTCGCGAGCCTCAGTCCAGGCCCAGGTCGCGTCGCAGCTTGGCGACGTGCCCGGTCGCCTTGACGTTGTACTGCGCCAGCTCGATCTTGCCCTCCTCGTCGACCACGAAGGTGGAGCGGATGACGCCCTGGACCGTCTTGCCGTACATCGTCTTCTCGCCGAACGCGGCGTAGGACTCCATGACGGCCTTGTCGGGGTCGGAGAGCAGGGTCAGCGTGAGGCTCTCCTTCTCGCGGAACTTCGCCAGCTTCTCCGGCTTGTCCGGCGAGATGCCGAGCACCTCGTAGCCCGAGCCCTTGAGCGAGTCGAGGGACTCGCTGAAGTCGCAGGCCTGCTTGGTGCAGCCCGGCGTCATCGCGGCCGGGTAGAAGTAGACGACCACCTTGCGGCCGCGCAGGCCCGAGAGCGAGACCTCGGCACCGGTGTCGTCGGTGAGGGTGAAGTCGGGGGCGGGGTCGCCGGCGGCGAGGCGTGCGGTGCTCATCGAAGTGGCTCCAATCCGGAACGAGGGGTTGTTGCGAACGTCTTGCAACAGCGTAGGGTGATCAGCAGTCGATCAGACCCGCGCCCAAGGTACTGATCCCGATCCCACCACGCAGGGAGCCCGCCCATGCACGTGCCCGACGGATTCTTCGACGCGCCCACCTCGGTGGTGACCGGCGTGGTGGCCGCGGCGGCTGTCGGCGTCTCGCTGCGCAAGGCGCGCAACGAGCTGGACGACCGCACGGCGCCGCTCGTCGGCCTCGTGGCAGCCTTCGTCTTCGCGGCGCAGATGCTGAACTTCCCGGTGGTCTCCGGCACGAGCGGGCACCTGATGGGCGGTGCGATCGCGGCGGTGCTCGTCGGACCATGGACCGGCGTGCTCTGCCTCAGCACCGTCCTGCTGGTCCAAGGGCTGCTCTTTGCCGACGGGGGGATCACCGCTCTGGGGACCAACGTCGTCCTCATGGCCGTGACCACGGTGGTCGTGGGCTGGGCGGTCTTCCGCGGCCTGCAGGTGGTCCTGCCCAAGAACACCGCGATGGTTCCCGTGTGCGCCTCGGTCGGGGCCTTCGTGAGCGTGCCCGTGGCCTCGCTCGTCTTCGTCGCCCTGTATGCCGTCGGCGGTGGCGCGGACATCTCCATCGGCGGCCTCGCGACTGCCATGGTCGGCGTCCACGCCCTGATCGGCATCGGGGAGGCCGCCATCACGTTCCTCGCGGTCGGCAGCATCCTCGCGGTCCGCCCCGACCTGGTGTACGGCGCCAGGCGCGTGCTCGAGCAGCGCGAGCTCGTCATCAGGTCCAGCACGACGGAGGTCGCGGCATGAAGCGGGTCAGCACCAAGGTCGTGGCCGGCGGGATCCTCCTCGTCGCGCTCCTCCTGGCGGGATTCGTCAGCTTCTACGCCTCCGACAGCCCGGACGGCCTGGAGAGCGTCGCCGAGGACAAGGGCTTCGTCGACACCGCCGGCGACCACGCGACCGGCGACGGTCCGCTCGCCGACTACGACGCCGGCCTCGACAGCGAACGCGCATCGGTGGGCGTCGCCGGGGTCGTGGGCGTCCTGGTCGTCCTGGCTCTCGGCACCGGCCTGACCTACGTCGTACGACGCCGCACGCGCGAGGTCGACGACGAGCGCGACTCCGCTACGACGTCGGCCTGATCCGGTGGGCGGAGCACACGGCCACCTGCTGCACTTCCACGGCCACTCGGCGGTCCACCGCGCACCCGCGCACCTGAAGGTCCTCGCACTGCTGGTCTTCATGGTCACGGTGGTGGCCACCCCGGACGACTGGTTCGCGGCCTTCGGCGCCTACCTGCTGGTGCTGGTCGCCGTCATCGGGCTGTCGCGGGTCCCGCCGACGTACATTCTCAAGCGGATGGTCGTCGAGGTGCCTTTCGTCCTCTTCGCCGTGCTGCTGCCGTTCGTGGCTCGTGGGCCCCGCGTCGAGGTGCTCGGCCTGAGCCTGTCGGAGTCGGGTCTGCTGGCGGCCTTCGGCCTGCTCGCGACCGCCACCCTCGGCGTGATCGCCAGCCTGACGTTGGCGGCCACCACCGAGCCGCAGGCCCTCCTCAAGGGGCTGGAGCGGCTGCGCCTGCCCACGACCCTCGTGCAGATCATGGCCTTCATGATCCGCTACCTCTCCGTGGTCACCGAGGAGCTGCGTCGGATGCATGTCGCTCGTGTCTCACGGGGCTTCGAGGCCCGCAACCCACGGCACTGGCCGGTGCTGGCCAAGTCGTTCGGCGCGCTCTTCATCCGCTCCTACGAACGCGGCGAGCGGGTCCACCTGGCGATGCTCTCGCGCGGCTACACCGGCAAGATGCCGCTATGAACCAGCGAGACGACCGATGAGCACCCCCGTCCTCGAGGTTCGCGGCCTCGCCTACGCCTACCCCGACGGCCACCAGGCGCTGGCGGGCGTCGACCTGCACGTCCACGAGGGCGAGTCGGTCGCCCTGCTCGGCCCCAACGGCGCCGGCAAGACCACGTTGGTGCTGCACCTCAACGGGATCCTCACGGCCGGCGCCGGCACGGTGTCGGTCAGCGGGATGCCGGTCGAGAAGGACCACCTCCAGGAGATCCGACGCCGCGTCGGCATCGTCTTCCAGGACCCCGACGACCAGCTGTTCATGGGCACCGTCCGGGCCGACGTCGGGTTCGGACCGGCCAACCTCGGACTGAGCGGCGCCGCCCTCGACGCGCGCGTGATGACCGCGCTCGACCTCGTCGGGATGGCCGACTTCGCAGATCGTCCGCCCCACCACCTCTCGTTCGGGCAGCGGCGCCGCGTCGCGGTGGCGACCGTGTTGGCCATGGAGCCGGAGATCCTGGTGCTCGATGAGCCGTCGTCCAACCTCGACCCCGCCTCGCGGCGCGAGCTGGCCGACATCTTGCGGTCGCTCGACGTGACGGTGCTGATGGTCACCCACGACCTGCCCTACGCCCTGGAGCTGTGTCCCCGGTCGGTGGTGCTCAGTGACGGTCACGTGGTGGCCGACGGCACGACGTACGACGTGCTCACCGACGACGAGCTGATGCGTCGCCACCGCCTCGAGCTGCCTTTCGGCTTCGATCCCCGCACGGTCGCGGCCACCCTCGGCCTCGGGGATTGATAGCGTGCTCCCGTGAGCAAAGAAGCAGACGACCTCGCCCGTGAGATCGAGGAGACGCGCGAGCGCCTCGCCACGACGATCGACCAGCTGCTCTACCGCTCGTCGCCCAAGACGATCGCCAAGCGCGAGGTGGCCGCGATCAAGGGCTACTACGTCGACGCGGCGACCGGCGAGCCCCGCACCGACAACATCCTGAAGACGGTGGGCGGCGTGGTCGGCACGATCGTGCTGTTCGTCGTGGTCCGCAAGATCGCCAGCTGAGCCCGCATTGAGCCCGCAGCCCATCAAGATGCTGCACGACCGCATCCTCTGCGAGCTCGACGTCGACGCGGGGGAGCGTCGCTCCAGCGGTGGCATCGTCATCCCCGCCACCGCCGCCATGGGGGCGCGCCGTCTGGCGTGGGCCAGGGTCGCCGCGGTCGGTCCCCACGCGAGGTCGGTCGAGGCCGGTGACCGGGTGCTCTTCGACCCCGAGGACAAGGCCGAGGTCGAGGTCAACGCCGAGGTGTACGTCGTGATGCGCGAGCGGGACGTGCACGCCGTGGCCGCCGACCGTCTCGGGGACGAGTCCGCCGGTCTCTACCTCTGACCGCCCGGGCCGATTGGCGCTCCGCCAGCCGTAACGCGCGTCACAGTCGGTAGTTGAGCCAGCATGCGCAGATTCATCACCCCTCTCGTCGGCTCCGTCGCCGCCGTGCTGGTCCTCCCCGTCGTAGCAACACTGCCGGCGACCAGCGCGATGGCGACGACCCCGGCCCTCACCCAGGCTGCCGACCCCCGGACCCCGACCACCTCCATCAGCACTCCCGCTCGCTCGACGAGCCTCTCCCCGAGGCCGAAGGGCAAGAAGCGCTTCGCCGCGACGGTCCGCTTCACCGAGCACGGCATCCCCCACGTGACGGCCAAGAGCTTCGGCTCCCTCGGGTTCGGCAGCGGGTACGGCGCCGCCGAGGCCTCGATCTGCACGCTCGCCGACACCCTGGTCACCGGGCGCGGAGAGCGGTCGCGCTGGTTCGGTGCCGACGGGACCTACACCGACTACGTGACTCTCGAGGCGTCCAACCTCCAGATCGACGCGTTCGTCACCGACCTGCACAACCGCAGGGTCGTCGAGAAGCTGCTGAAGTCCAAGGCGGGACCGGGCAAGCAGGCCTCGGCGATGGTGCGCGGCTACGTCGCCGGCATCAACAAGTGGTTGCGCACCAACAAGGTCACCGACCCGGCGTGCAGGGGCGACGGCTATCTCACGCCCGACGCCAAGCCCATCGACGTCTGGTATGGCGTCTACCTCGCCAACCTGCTCGCCTCGGCCGGCGTCTTCGTCAAGGAGATCGTCGACGCCGACCCGCCGAACCTCGACGACCCCGGACTGCCCGAGATCCCGTTGCGCGCCAGCGCCTACGACGAGCAGGACCGCGCCGCGCTGCTCAAGGCACTCGGCAAGGACCCGGAGAGTCCGTTCGGCTCCAACGCGACGGCCATCGGCGGGGGAGAGACCTCCACCGGGAAGGGCATGCTGCTGGGGAACCCGCACTTCCCGTGGTTCGGCCGCTACCACTTCACCCAACAGCACCTCACGATCCCGGGCAGGTACGACGTGGCCGGCGCCTCGCTGATCGGCTCACCGGTCGTCAACATCGGCTTCAACAACGACGTCGCCTGGAGCCACACCGTGTCGACGGCGTACCGCTTCACGCCGTACGAGTACCCGCTGCTGGGCCGGACGACCTACGTCACCGGCTCGGGCCCCAAGGAGCTGGAGCGCCGGGTCGTCGACGTCAAGGTGCTCAAGGCCAACGGCAAGCTCGGGACCGTGCGTGAGGACCTCTACCGCACCGAGACCGGCTACGTGATCGACTCGCCGGCCACCTTCATGCCGTGGTCGGTGGCGAGCGTGTGGTCGATGCGCGACGCCAACGGGGAGCACCTGCGCACCCTCGACACCTTCCTCGACATGGGCAAGGCGAAGAACGTGCGCGATCTCCTTCGTCGCCAGGACGAGGGAGGCGGGATGCCCTGGGTCAACACGACCGCGGCCGACCGCAACGGCAACGCGCTCTACGCCGACCACTCGGTCGTCCCGCACGTCACCAACGCCATGAAGAACCAGTGCCTGACTCCCGTCGGGATCCTCGTGGACCAGCTGGCCGGGCTGCCCGGACTGGACGGCACTCGGGCGAAGGGCGCGTGTGCGTGGGGCACGGACGCCGATGCCCAGCGCCCGGGCATCCTCGGCCCGAAGAGCCTGCCGCAGGCGATCCGTCGCGACTGGGTGATGAACGCCAATGACTCCTACTGGCTGCCCAACCCCGAGGAGAGGCTCGAGGGCTTCGCCACGATCATCGGGTGCGAGGAGTGCCAGCGCACGATGCGCACCCGGATGGTCTCGCAGTACGTCATCGATCGCTTGAAGGGCAAGCGCAAGGAGACGCCACGCTCGCTGGCGCGCCACCAGCACACCAACCGGCTCCGTGCGGCCGAGGTGATGCGCCAGGGCGGCTCGCTCGACGACGTGTGCGACGCCACCGGTGAGACCGAGGCGTGCGCCGTTCTGAAGGCCTGGGACGGCCGCTCCAACACCGACTCCGTCGGTACGCACATCTTCGAGGAGTTCATCGACCGGGTACCGGACGACCTCCAGCTGTGGCGCGTGCAGTTCGACCCCGACAACCCGCTCAACACCCCGCGCGGGCTCAACACCGTCAGCCCGGCCGTCGTGACCGCGATGCAGGACGCGATCGACTCGCTGCGCCAGCAGAGGATCCCCTTCGACAAGCCCTGGGGCGACCTGCAGGTCGCCGGCGACCCGGGTGCCCCGCCGATCGGGCTGGGCGGCGGCACCGGCGACTCGGCCGGCAACGCCAACGCCCTGGCCTCACGCGGAGCGTTGAGCAACACCGGTCGCTACCGGGCGGTGAGCTACGGCTCGTCGCACATCCAGTCGATCGCGTTCCTGCCGAAGGGGAAGCTCTCCACGCGCACGATCCTGACCTACGGCCAGGATGAGGACCCGGCTTCGCCGTACTCCTCCGACCAGACGCGACTCTTCGGCCAGGGGAAGTGGGTGCGCTTCGCCTGGACCGGGAGGCAGATCAAGCGGGACCTGGTCCGCACGGTGCGGATTCGCGGCTGACCGCCGCCGGAGCATCACCACGAGCGCGTGATTCCGAGGCACCCCGGGCCGCGGAATCACGCGTCAGTGGCTACGGGGGCTGTCG
>NZ_JAPYPS010000022.1 GCF_029937575.1 Nocardioides sp. | reverse complement strand
CCAAGTTGTGGGCTGATTCTCCAGCCAAATGCCGATCTAAGTCAGACGCATAGCAAGTAGTGCGCCGTCGTGCTGGGGCGGGGTGTCGGATGCGATGATCGTCGTCATGAGCGACTGGGCCAGTTCGTTGACGAGGTCAGCTGATTCGTCGCACCGGTGGTGATGCCGAGCATCGTTCGGCTGTCGTGTCCTGGCATATCTCGGTCATCACCGTCTGCCGGCCGCGCTGACAGACAATCCGAAGTCGAGCGACGCCCACTGGCTAGGGTGCTGCCATGACCGGCCCCTCCACACCACCCGAGCTCCCCTACGAGCAGGTTGCCTATCCCCCCGCTCCGTGGCCGATGGTCGGGTCGATGTGGCTCAGTGTCTTCCGCCTCAAGCAGGGCGTCGACGCCGTGCGTCCGGCGGGGATCTACGGCGCGGCCTTCGTCGACTACACCGAGGGCAGCCCGCTGACGTACGGCGAGCTGCTGGTGGCGCGGCTGATGGGCAAGGACGAGGGTCACGGACGTGCGGTCACGATCACCGACATCTGGGTCGACTCCCCCGCCTCCGTCGCCGGCGGGCGCGAGTTGTGGGCGATCCCGAAGGGACTCTGCGACTTCGAGCTCGAGTCGTCGCGTCGCGGACCGTTGTCCTCCACCGAGTGGAGCGCGTCGCTGGGGCAGGCACCCATCGCGAGCGCCTCGTTCACCGACGTCTCACGCCTCGCCCCGCGGCTCCCGTTCAAGCAGGCCACCTACCAGCCCGAGCTGCCCGAGGGCGGCGGCGAGAAGGCGGCCGGCATGAAGGGCTCCGCGAAGGCGCTGCCCGGACGGGCCCGGTGGGACTTCGCCCCCGACGGGCCCCTGGGCTACCTGCGGGGAGCGACTCAGCTGACCACGCTGCGCCTGAGCGACTTCCGGCTGTCGTTCGGCTGAGCGAGCGCGCCGAGCTCAGTCGTCGTCGGTGTGCTCGGCCTGGGCCTTGCGGGCCGACTCCCGGATCTCGAAGACCTCGGTCGCAAAACCGCCGATCGCCGTGGCGACGTCCCGCACGGCGCCGGTGATGATCGTGGCGACCTCACCGACCGCGACGGCTGCGGCCTCGGCGGTCGACTGGATCGCGTCCTTGCCGATCTCGGCCTTGGTGAGGTGCTCCTCGGGGTCGCTCATGCGGCCTAGTCTGCCTGCTTCTTGGGCGGCAGGGCCATCTTGCAGATCTTCTTGGCGACGCTGCCGAGCTGCTTGTGCAGCGGACCGGTGTTGTAGGCGATGCCGTAGCGCTCGCAGATCTCGCGCACCTCGCCGGCGATCTCCGGGTAGCGCCGCGCCGGCAGGTCGGGGAAGAGGTGGTGCTCAATCTGGTGCGACAGGTTGCCCGACATCAGGTGGAAGAGCTTGCCACCGGTGATGTTGGCCGAGCCGAGGATCTGGCGGTAGTACCAGTGCCCGCGGGACTCGTCCTCGCACTCCTCCTCGGAGAAGGTCGCCACCCCGGCCGGGAAGTGGCCGCAGAAGATGATGTTGAAGGCCCACACGTTGCGGATCAGGTTGGCCGTCGCGTTGCCCGCCAGGGTCAGCGGGAAGAGCGGCCCGGTCAGGGCCGGGAACAGCACGTAGTCCTTGAGTGCCTGACGCCGGATCTTCTTCATCAGGCCCGGGTAGAGCGCCTTGTTGTCATCCAGGCTGCGCTTGCCCGACACGATGTTCTCGACCTCGAGGTCGTGCATCGCCACGCCCCACTCGAAGAAGACCATCAGCAGGAAGGCGTAGACCGGGTTGCCGAGGTAGTAGGGGTGCCACTTCTGGTCCTCGTCCATCCGCAGGATCCCGTAGCCGATGTCACGGTCCTTGCCGAGGATGTTGGTGAACGTGTGGTGGATGTAGTTGTGGCTGTACTTCCACTGCTCGCCGGGGCACACGTTGTCCCAGTCGAACTGACGCGAGCTCAGGCCCGGCTCGTTCATCCAGTCGTACTGGCCGTGCATGACGTTGTGCCCGATCTCCATGTTGTCGAGGATCTTCGACACACTCAGGGAGGCGACCGCCAGCGGCCAGGCCGGGGGCAGGTAGAACAGGGCTCGGCCGGCGACCTCGAAGGCGCGCTGGGCCTTGACGACGTTGTGGATGTAGTCCCGGTCGGCCTGGCCGAGGTCGGCGATCACCCGTTGGCGGATCGCATCCATCTCGGCACCGAAGGCGTCGAGCTGCTCGGCGGACAGCTTCGTGACCTCCTCGACGACCTCACGGGCCTCGAAGGTCTCGTCCTGGTAGGGGATGCTCATGTGCTTCGTCCTTTCTCAGCAGGGCAGGGGGTCAGAGGTCGACGGCGCAGTCGCCGACGGGGGTGGTGACACAGATCTGGATGTCCTCGTCCGGCAGGGAGGACTCGGCACCGGTGAGCACGTTGCGCACCGTGCCCTCGGTCTTGCGGGAGGTGCAGGAGAAGCAGATGCCCATCCGGCAGCCGAACTCCGGCGTCAGCCCGAGCGCCTCGGCCTGCTCCAGCAGGGTGGCCCCGGTGTTGGCGGCGCCGGTTCCGGACCGGTCGAACGACACGTCCCCCTCCGCTGCTCCGGTCGCGACCCTCGGCGGCTTGAAGAACTCGGTGCGCAGGCGCGCAGAGAGCACCTCGTCGGCCGTGTACGCCGAGTGGATCAGCTCCATCAGCCCGGCCGGGCCGCAGGCCCAGGTGTCGGTGTCGCGGTAGTCGGGCACCAGCCGTCGCAGCTCGAAGTCGGAGAACACGTGGTCGCCGTGGCGCAGGTGCACCGTCACGTCGTTGTCGGCCTCGGCGATCTCGGCGAGCTCGGCGGCGAAGATCTGGTCCTCGGCCGACCGTGCGTAGTGCAGGAAGGTGACCTTGCGACCGGCCCTGCCGTCGTACCCGTCCCTGAGCAGGGTGCGCAGGATCGACATCGCCGGGGTGATGCCCGAGCCACCCGTGATGAAGAGCAGATGGTTGTTGGTCGGGGTCGCCGCGCTCTCGTGAAGCGTGAACTCGCCCTCGGCCTGGCTCAGGTGCACCATCTGGCCGGGCTGCGCCTGGCTCACGAGGTACTTCGAGACCTGGCCCTCGTCGTGGGCGCGGATGGTGAGGGCGATCTGCTCGCCCGGCAACGAGGACGCCGAGGAGATCGAGAAGCAGCGGGTCATCCGCTTGCCGGAGTCGGGCAGGTCGACGCCGACCTGGACGTACTGCCCGGCGCGGTGCCCACGCCAGGTGCTGGTGGGCTGGAGCGTGAGCGTCGCGACCGGGGCTCCGTCGGAGTCGGCGTTCTCGCGTCGTACGTCGACGACGCGGGCGCGCACCTCCTCGGCGGCCCACATCGGGTTGACGAGCTCGAGGTAGCGGTCGACGCCGTGCGGGCTGGCGAGGGCCGCGACGACGCGGCTGCGCAGCATCCGGCCGCCCACGGTGCTGGCGAGGGTGGTGCTCATCCCGACCTCCAAGCTTTGAGTGAACATGCGTACACCGAAACTATCGCGAGGATCGGGTCCCCCGGTCAAGGGCGCGGCGCGTGACGCCGACCACCCAGGGGCCCGTCGCTGCGTGAGTGTGCACACATGTCTTCTCACAGGTCCGACGAGGAGGAGTCCTAGACTGCTCGCCGTGACCGCATCGACCGGAGAGACCCGTGGGGAGAAGAAGGAGCGCACCCGGCGCTCGATCCTCGACTCCGCCCTCGTGCTGTGCGAGGACTCCAGCCTGGTCGCCCTCTCGCTGCGCCAGGTCGCCAAGGAGGTCGGCATCGTGCCGACCGCGTTCTACCGGCACTTCGACTCCATCGAGGACCTCGGGCTCGCGCTGGTCGACGAGTCGTTCGTCTCGCTGCGAGCGATGCTGCGCGCCATCCGCCGCTCCGACGGCACCGTCCCGACGTTCACCGAGATCGTCGACCGCTCGGTCGTCACCCTGGAGGAGCACGTGCACCGCCACCGCGGGCACTTCCGCTTCATCGCCCGCGAGCGTGCCGCCGGTCCCCCGGCGGTCAAGGCCCGGATCCACCACGAGATCCAGCTCTGCGAGCGCGAGCTGGCCACCGACATCGCCCGTCTGCCCGGCACCGACCACTGGAGCGCCGAGGACCTGCACGTCCTCTCCGGGCTCATCGTGACCGCGATGGTCGCCACGGCCGAGGCGATCGTCGATGCCGGCGGGCGCCCCGAGGCCGAGAAGCGAGTCAGCGACGTGGCCCGCACCCAGCTGCGCATGGTGCTCATCGGCGCCCTCAGCTGGAAGTCCGAGCCCTGAGCGCGGGGCTGGACCGGATCACCCGCGCCTGGTGGCGAGGCGTCGGCAGGGTGCTCGCGTCGTGCGGCTGCACTACCGCCTGGACAGACGCGTGCGCCGCCCGGCTCCCTGAGCCGGGCGGCGCACCCCTGATCGCTCAGGTCAGCGGCGCTTGACGACCTTCACCTTCACCTTGTCGGCACTCGGCCGAGCGGTGTCGGAGCCGAGGAAGCGCACCTTGAAGGTCCGCTTGCCAGGACGCACCTTGGCAGGCACCGTGATGCTGGCCCGGCCGTCGACGAGGGTGCCCAGGGCGACGCGGCGCCCGCCCAGCTTCACCTTCAGCTCACCGTCGGGGCCCCCACGCGCTGAGCGCACCGTGACCCTCAGCTCGACGGGAGCGCCCCGCTCGACCCGGCGCGGCGTGGCCCGCACCTTGGTCGAGGAGTCCACCCGAGGCTCGGCCAGCACGGTCAGCGTCGCCGTCGCCGTGGCGACCTCGACGTCGTCGTTGCCGAGGTAGTCCACCGTGAGCTCGTGGGGGCCGACTGCCAGGCTCCGCGGCAGGAGCACCTGTGCCGTCCCGGCCTCGAGCGTCGCGGTGCCCAGCACCTCGTCACCCTCGCTGACCCGCACGTCACCGGTGACGGTGACGTCCTCGTCGTCGCCGACGACGGTGACCGTGACCACGGGCTGCTCACCGCTGGTGACGTCGGGCGCCGTCACCGTGACCCCGGAGCCCGCCTTGCCGACGGTGAGCACGAGGTCGGTCTCGCCGCCCCCGACCCAGCCGCTGCCGGCGTACGACGCGACCAGGTCGTGACGCCCAGGAGCCAGTCCGGCAGGCACGGTGACCTCGGCGACGCCGTCGACGACCGTGGCCGAGGCCAGGAGCTCCTCGCCCTCGCGCACCTCGACCTCCCCGACGACCTCGCCACCGGTGTCGCTGCTGCCTGCCGGGGTGATGGTGACGGTCACCGTCGCGTCCTCACCGAACGGCACCTCGACGTCGTCGGCGGCGACCACCGACTCGGGGGCGCGAGCCGTGCGGAACACGCCGGGCTCGGCCGTGGCGCGACCCCCGCCCGGGCTGGTGGCGGTGGCGATCCAGGCGTACGTCGTGCGCGGGCTCAGCCCGTCCCAGGTCGTCGTGGCCACCTCTCCCGACGCGACGGTCGCGGTACCGACCTCGTCTCCGGGCACGAAGGCTGCGATGTCGTCGGTCGTGAAGGTCGTCGTGCGACTCGTCAGGTCGACCGGCAGCACCATGTTGTCCTCGGTGCCGTCGTAGCGCTCGTCCTCGTCGTACTCGGTCGCCCCGAACTCGTCGAGGAACGGTGAGTAGGTGTCGACGATCATCTCGCCACGGTCGACGTCGAACTGCAGCATCCGCAGGAAGCTGGCGCCGAACCGCAGCCGGTCGGTGGGCTCGTAGCCGCCGATCTCCGTCAGTCCGAGCCGGTCGGCCGAGACCGTGTAGAACTGGTAGTCGGCCAGCATCTCGACCACGTCGTGCGTGACGGTCGGGCCGACACCGGACTTGATGTTGGTCCCGACGCCGTGCTCGTGGCCGGCGAGCACCAGGAACACGTTGGGGTTGGACTCCACGACCAGGCGGTAGAGCAGCGACCCGTCAGGGGTCGAGAAGGCGGAGCCTCGCCCGTCGGGGTTGGTCGACGGCTTCAGGTAGTCGTGCGAGAGCAGGATGCCGTTGCGGTCGGGGAACCGTGCGAAGACCGACGCCGCCCAGTCGGCCTCCTCGCGCGTCACGCCGTACGACAGACCGACGGTGACGAACTCCAGGCCGCCGGCCGAGAAGAGGACGTAGTTGTTCTGGTTGTCGCCCTCCTTCCACGGGCCGCCGTACGACGCATCGCCCCAGCCGTCGTCGGCCGCCTCGTAGCGGTCGGGACCGTAGTAGGAGTTGTAGATCGCCTCCGGGCCGGTCTCGAGACCACGCTGGTTGTCGTGGTTGCCGGCGATCACCTGGTTCGGCACACCGGCGTCGTCGAGGGTGCTCTGCAGCTCGCTCGACACCTCGAACTCACCGGTGACCTGCGCCTGCATCTCGGGCGTGGTGGGCGCGTTGATGTTGTTCTCGATGATGTCGCCCGTGTGGGCCACGTAGGCGATCTTGCGCGCCTCGGCCTGCTCGGCGATCCACTTGGTCGTGGCGCCGTAGGCCGCGGTCCAGATGGCCCGCTCCGCCTCGGTCTCCTGCTCGACCGCGCCCTCGGAGAGGTACTGGGTGTCGGTGAAGTGGGCGATCGAGAAGTCGTACGCCGACGGGTCGGCGAATCCGTTCGGGTCGCCGGCATCGATGTCGTCGGCGAACGGGTCCTCCCCGGTCACCAGGACGTGGACGGTCCCACGGTCGACGTAGCGGCCGCGTGCGGTCGCGGTCAGCACGCTGCTGCCATCGGCGACGCCACGGGTGCTGGCCAGCACGTCCCACGACTGCGCGGCCGGGTCCCAGGCGCGCAGTGCCGCGACCCGCTCGGGGTCCACCGTGCCGGTCCAGCGCAGCACCGGGTTGCCCGTGCCGCCGCTGACGTCGAGGTCGTAGCGCAGGAAGGTCACGTCGCGTCCGGCCGGCGAGGCCAGCTCACCGTCTCCGAGGGGGGTCAGCGACGAGGTGTCGACCTCCTCCTCCCCGGCGACCTCGAGAGTCGTGGGGACAGCGCTCGCGACGCCCTGGAAGCCGGTCGGGGGGACGATCACCTCAGCCGCCGTGAAGGTCGCGGTGACGTCACCGCCGCCCGGCACCGCCACCTGCGCCTCCAGGTCGACGCTGCGGCCGACGCCGGTGGTGCCCGAGGCGGGGGTGAGCTCGGTGGGAGCATCCGGGATGCCGGCACTGGTGAAGGTGAACTCACGCGTGGCGCTGTTGTCCAGTGCGTCGGTGGCCCGCACCTGCACGGTGTGCTGCCCGGCAGTCAGGCCGGGGCCCACGGGGTCGCCGAGGGCGAGCGACTCTCCGTCGAGGGTGATCTCGGGGGTGCCGGCCACACCGGCCAGGTCCTCGAGCTCGAGGTCGAAGGCCATCGCGGACGTGATCCGCTGGCCGATCGCCGGCGTGCTCGACACCACGACCGGTGCGGAGTTGTCGGTGACGAGGGTGCGGGTGGCGGTGTCGCCACCGGTCGAGGTGGCGCTCAACGTGTGCTCACCGTCCGGGATGCCGGCCGTGTCGATGTCGGAGCGCAGGCCCTGCGGCGCCCCGTCGACCTCGAAGGTCAGGCCCACGGCGTACGTGCCGGTGAAGCTGCTGCCGCAGCTGCCGTCGCCGATGGTCACCGGGTACTGCGAGCCGTCGGTCCGGGTGGAACGGTAGGTCAGCGCGGCCGTGCCGACGGCCGGCGCCAGGCTGATCTCGCTCAGCGGGAAGTCGTCGAAGTTCTCACCACAGCTCGTCGTGATCGCGCCGGCCACCACCTCGACGAGGTTCGTGCCGGGCAGGAGCCACTCGTTGGGGATCGTCAGGTCGGCCGTGACGCCGACGTAGTCGCCGAGGTCCACGCGCATGCCGTTGACGAGCACGTAGTTGACGTAGCGCGCCTCGGTCCCGTTGCCGTCGACGAAGAAGCTCAGGTGCGCATCCCCAGCACCCAGCGTCGACAGGGTGCGCGTCATGGGGGCATCGGTGACGGAGAAGGCGAGGTCGGCCTGCGCCAGCTTCGTGCTGCTGCTGCCGCACGTGCCGTCGCCCATCGCGTACGTCGCCGGGTTGTCGCCGGGTGTCACCGTGCCGCCCTCGACCACCAGCGAGAGGTCGCTGAGGTCGAAGTCGTCGAGGTTCGCGCACCGCTCGCCGTCGCTGGTCCCGTTGATGTCGCCGGTCACGATGCTGATCACGTTGTCGCCGGGCAGCAGGAAGTGCCGCGGGAAGGCGATCTCGACCGTCTCGCTCACCCAGTCGCCGCCGATGTCGACGCGGTGACCGTTCACCAGGAGGTGGTTGTAGTAGCGCGTGTCGATCGAGTTGCTCCCGACGGTGAAGCGCAGCGCGGCGCTGCCCGCTGCGAGGGTGCGCACGGCAGGTGGGACCGCACCGTCGATGAGCAGGTTGTCGATCGACCCACCGCCGTCGACGTCGGTGGCCGCCAGGATCGTCTGCTCGCCCGCGACCAGGGTGCCGTCGGTGGGCGAGATGCGCGGCGCTCCGGCGGGGGCGTTGTTGACGCGGACCCGGTGGGAGGTCTTCGCTCCGGAGGCGGTCCGGGCCACGATGTCGTGGCGGCCGTTGCCCAGCGACGTGGTGTCGAGGTCCGCCGCGAGGCCGGTCGTCTCCCCCGGCACGCCCTGGACGAAGAAGTTCAGCTTCGCGTAGGTCAGCAGGGACTCGTTCGACCCGCAGCTGCCGTCGCCCATGGCGTAGGTGAACTCGTTCTCCTCGCCGTCGGCGCTCTCCCCCAGCAGGTCGAGGCGCACCTCGGAGACCGCGAAGTCGTCGTTGTTGAGGCCGCACGAGCTGTCGATGGCTCCGGTGAAGATCTCGACGGAGTTGTCGCCGGTGACGAGGACCTCGTTGGGCACGGGCAGGGTGACGCGCTCGTCGACGGCGTCCGTCAGGTCGATGCGGTGCTCGCCGTTGACGAGCAGGTAGTTGCCGAAGCGGGTCTCGATCGAGTTGCTGCCCACGTCGAAGGACAGCTGCGAGGACCCGAGGGTCGCGGCGGCCTCGATCCGGCTCCCGTCGACGGTCAGCGCGGTGACGGGGTCACCGGCGGCGGTGGCGTCGGAGGACACCGCGATCGTGCCCTCGACGTACGCCCCGTCCTCGGGGGTCAGGGTGGGGGCCGAGGACACCTCGGCCGCGGTGGGGGTGACCGGTGCCGGGGGTGCGCCGGCCGTGACGGGGGCGGCGGCGTGCGCCGTCCCGGTCCCGGCGACCACGGCGATGGTCACCAGACCGGCCAGCACCGTCGTCGCCGAACGGCGGCGACGGCGCAGGCGCAGGGGGTGGTGCGTCATGCGATCTTCTCCTTGGGTGGGTGGTGTCATGAGAGATGTGTCCGGAGAGGTTCCGAGGCTCAGGCGAGCAGGGTTCTGGCAGCCAGCGCGGTGATCACCCCGCCCAGCGCGATGAGGCTGACGGCGGCCAGGGCCGGGGCCATGCGGGAGGCCAGGTGCAGGGCACGACGGGACTCGGCGGCCCGGGAGAGCCACGAGGAGCCGGCGAGCGCGAGCAGGCCCACGGTGAAGAGGACGAGGGCGAGCCCCGCCCCGAAGGCGACGACCAGGGCCAGGGCGAAGCCCGCGCGCCCGACGTACAGACCGCTCACGAGGACGAGGAACGCCGCCGGCGACGGCGCTAGCCCTCCGGAGATGCCCAGCAGCACGATGCCGGGGCGGCGCGACGAGATCGGTACCGCGACCGCGGTGCTGACGGCGCCCGGTGCCGCCAGCGTCCGGACTCCGTGCCCGTCCCCGTCCCCGTCCCCGTCCCCGTGCCCGTGCCCGTGCCCGTGACCGTGGCCGTGGCCGTGGCCGTGGCCCTCGCCTGCCGCCGCGCGCAGGCGGCGGCGCAGCAGCCACAGACCGGTCGCGATGACCAGGAGTCCGGCGACCAGCCGCAGGCCGGCGGTGAGGTCGTCGAGGCGGAGCACGTCGGAGAGGGAGAGGAAGGTCCAGGCCACGGCGACGACCAGCACCGAGATGGTGTGCATCGCCGCCACCGAACCCGCCATCCAGGCGGCGTCGCGCACGCGTCCTTCGCTGCCGACGAGGTAGGCCGCCGCCAGGCTCTTGCCGTGACCGGGAGCGACTGCGTGCGCCGCACCGGCAGCGAAGGCGATCACGAAGGCCAACGGCACGAACCCGGGAGCCGTGACGAGGTCGGGCAGTCGCTCCCCCCAGGACGTCAGGGAGACCAGCGGGAGGAGCGACGACATCATCCGACCGACACCTCCGTACGGCGACCGCGCCGCCGGACGTAGAAGGCTCCCGCCGCGCCGGTGCCGACCAGGACGACGAGCGCCGAGCCCAGCTGGACGACGGCGCTGCTCGACGCGGACGAGACCTCGACCGGGGCTCCGCCGAGCGTCCAGGTGTGCTCCGGGTGGTCACCGTCGTAGACCGCTCGCTGGCCGGACGGCCCCGAGGCGAGGGTGCGGTAGGCGGGGTGCAGGTCGGTGAGCGTGCGCACCTCGAGGTTCACCGACGTCGGGCCCGGCACACCACCGGGGCAACGGAAGGACAGCAGCACCCCGTCGTCCATCAGGTCGCCGGCGCTCACGACCTCCCCGGGGCATCGTGACCCGCCCGCGGTGACCATCAGGCGATCGAGCAGGTAGGCGGGCAGCAACGGTGAAGCGGCGAGCAGGTCGTCGTCGCCGTCCTCGTACAGCACGGCACCGTCCAGCAGGACCCGGTCCTGCGGGAGGAGCCCGAGATGGAGGGCGAGCGCGGTGACGTCGTCGGACATGCCGACGTGCCAGCGAAGGCGTACCTCGTCGGAGTCCGCTGTCAGCTCGACAGTCTGCGGGTCGCCGAAGGGGTGCGCCGAGGCCGGTGGCGCGGCGAGACCGAGGGCCACCAGGCACAGCGCGGCGATGCCGAGGATGCCGAGGACGCGCCGTACGCGTGCGGGGACGAACGAGGGCACGAGAAGAGAGCTCCGTGAGTATCCGAGAGGTCGCAGGCACCGGACGGCCCCGCCGGGACGTCACGCTGCCGAGCCCTCGCCAACACCGATGACACCCACGGCGACGGCGACCCGACCAGGAGGTAAAGAACTATCTTCCGGAGTCGGACACGGGTCGGATCTGTCGGCCGGCCCTCAGGCGACTAGCCAGGACCCGGCTTCACCGTGAGGTCGGGGACCGTCGCGTCGCGCGGCAGGTCGAGCACGTGCACGATCGCAGCCGCCACGGTCGCGGGGTCGATCCAGTCGGCCGCGTCGTAGGTCTTGCCCTCCTGCTCGTGCACCTTCTCCTGCATCGCCGTGGCCGTCCGACCCGGATAGACGGTGCTGACCCGCACCCCGTGCTCGGACTCCTCCCCCCGCAGGGAGTCGGCGAGCGCCTTCAGTGCGTGCTTGGAGGCGGCGTAGGCCGACCACTGCGGGTGGGCGTTGAGCCCGGCGCCGGAGTTCACCAGGACGACGGTGCCGCGCGCTGCGCGCAGGGCCGGCAGCGCGACGCGCGTCAGGGCTGCGGGAGCCACCAGGTTGACGGTCAGCTGCTGCTGCCACGACGCCACGCTCAGCTCGGCGACCGGACCGAGGTCGACCACCCCGGCGGCGTGGACCACCGAGTCCAGGCGCTCGGGCAGGTCGAGGTCCTCGACCGAGGCCGGGTCCGCGAGGTCCGCCACCACCGTGCGCGCGCCGACGTACGACGCCTCGAGCTCGGCCGCGCGCTCGGTCGACCTCGCCAGCAGGACCAGGTCGTCGCCGCGGGCGAGCAGGACCTCCGTCAGGACGGCCCCGATGCCCGACCCGGCCCCGGTGATCAGGTGCCGCATCAGCGGGTGAAGACGATCTTGCCGAAGACGTCGCCCCCGGCCATCGCCTCGAAGCCGTCGCGTGCGTCGGCCATCGGGATCGTCCGGTCGATGAGCGGGCGCGCGCCGGTTGCGTCCAGCATCGTGACGAGCGAGGCGAGCTCGTCGCGCGTGCCCATGGTCGAGCCGACCACGCTCAGCTGCAGGAAGAAGATCCGGGTGAGCTCCGCGTCGTCCAGCTTCGGGCCGGAGGTGGTGCCGGAGATGACGATCTTGCCGCCCGGGCGCAGCGCGCGGATGGAGTGCGACCAGGTCGCCCTGCCGACGGTCTCCATGACGGCGTCGACCTTCAACGGCAGCCGAGCACCGGACTCGAAGACCTCGTGGGCTCCGATCTCCAGCGCCTTGGCGCGCTTCGCCTCGTCGCGACTGGTCGCAAGGACCCGGAGCCCGGCGGCCCGGGCGAGGATGATCAGGGCCGTGGCGACGCCGCCCCCGGCGCCCTGGACCAGCACGGTGTCACCCGCCTTCAGCTCACCGCGGGTGAAGAGCATCCGGTAGGCCGTCAGCCACGCGGTCGGCAGGCAGGCGGCCTCCTCGAACGACATCGAGGCGGGCTTCGCGATCACGTTGCGCCTCGGCACGATCACCTTGTCGGCGATCGCGCCCTGGTGCCGCTCGGAGAGCAGGGACCGCTTCGGGTCGAACGTCTCGTCCCCGCTCCACGAGGGGTCGCTGATGACGGCGTGGACGACGACCTCGTTGCCGTCCTCGTCGAGCCCGGCGGCGTCGCATCCCAGGATCATCGGGAGCTGCTCCTGCTTGAGGCCGACGCCGCGCAGCGACCACACGTCGTGGTGGTTGAGCGAGGCGGCCTTCACCTCGACGGTGGTCCACCCGTCGGGGGCCACCGGATCGGGACGCTCACCCAGCACCAGGCCGGCGAGCGGGTTGTCGGGGTCGAAGGACTCTGCGTAGACGGCGAACATAGGGCGAGGCTAGGCCATGGCCTGGAAGGAAGCAGGGCGACGTCACCCCGCCGTTACCTGGCAGGGATACGTTGGCGGACATGGATCACCCCAACGTCGTCGTCCTCTTCGGCGCCACCGGCGACCTCGCCCGGCGCAAGCTGATCCCGGGCCTGCTGCGTCTCTTCGAAGCCCGGCTGATACCCGACGTACGCGTGATCGGGACGTCTCTGGAGGAGCTCTCCCCCGAGGAGTTCGACGCGGTGGCCCGAGCCGCCTGCGAGGAGTTCGGCAAGGGCGACGTGACCGACGAGCGGTGGGCGCCGTTCTCGAAGCGGTTGCGCTACGTGCCCACCGCCGCAGGTCCGCACGCCCTGGCCACCCTGGTCAAGGAGTGCGAGGCGGAGCTCGGGCCGGTCGAGGACGTCAGACGGCTGCACTACCTCTCCGTGCCGCCGCGGGCGGCCCTCGACGTGATCCACGAGCTCGGCGAGGCCGGTCTCGTGGAGCGCTCGCGGATCATCATGGAGAAGCCGTTCGGGACCGACCTCGCCACCGCCAAGTCGCTCAACCACGAGGTCCACCAGGTCTTCGCCGAGGACCAAGTCTTCCGGATCGACCACTTCCTGGGCAAGGAGGCCGCCCAGAACATCCTCGCCTTCCGCTTCGCCAACGGGCTCTTCGAGCCCATCTGGAACCGCAACTTCATCGACCACGTCCAGATCGACGTACCCGAGACCCTGGGTCTGGAGGGACGTACGGCGTTCTACGAGAGCACCGGCGCCTTCCGCGACATGGTGGTCACCCACCTGATGCAGGTGCTGGCCTTCATGGCGATGGAGCCGCCGACGTCGCTGGCGCCCGGCCCGATCGGCGACGAGAAGCTCAAGGTCTTCCAATCGATGCGACCGATCGAGCCCACCAACGTCGTGCGAGGCCAGTACGGCGGCTACCGAGGCAAGGAGAGCGTCGCCGACGACTCCGACACCGAGACGTTCGTGGCGCTCAAGGCCGAGATCGACAACTGGCGCTGGGCCGGGGTCCCGTTCTTCCTGCGCACCGGCAAGAAGCTCGCCGAGGGCGCGCGGATCATCTCGATCGCGTTCAAGGAGCCCCCGCTGACGATGTTCCCCTCCGGGTCCAACGCCGGCACCCAGGGTCCCGACCACCTCACCTTCGACCTGGCCGACCAGTCGAAGATGTCGCTGTCCTTCTACGGCAAGCGTCCCGGGCCCGGGATGAAGCTGGAGAAGCTGTCGATGCAGTTCGCCACCGTCGACACGCACGCCTCGGGCTCGGTCCTCGAGGCCTACGAGCGCCTCATCCACGACGCGATGCGCGGCGACCACACGCTGTTCACCTCGGCCGCGGGGATCGAGGCGCTGTGGGAGAAGTCGGAGGCCCTGATCTCGACGCCACCGCCGGTCCGCGGCTACGCGCCCGGGTCATGGGGACCCAACGCGATCCACCAGCTGATCGCGCCCCACGCGTGGCGGCTGCCGTTCGAGCGCACGTGGCGCGACCCCAACACCCAGGGCGGCTGAGCGAGGCCCAGCGCGGCTCAGCGCGTGGCGACCCCGTCGGCACGCGCGGCTGCGGACACGGCGGCAGCGACGGCCGGTCCCACGCGCGGGTCGAACGGCGACGGGATCACCAGCTCCTCGGTGAGGTCGTCGCCGACGAGCTCGGCCAGCGCGGTCGCGGCGGCGAGCTTCATGCCCTCGGTGATCGCGGTGGCGCCGACGTCGAAGGCACCCCGGAAGATCCCCGGGAAGGCGAGCACGTTGTTGATCTGGTTGGGGAAGTCCGAACGACCCGTGGCGACGACGCGCGCGTACTTGCGGGCGATGTCCGGGTGGACCTCGGGGGTCGGGTTGGCCATCGCGAAGATGATCGCCTCCGGCGCCATCCGGGCGACGTCCTCCTCCGGGATGGTGCCGCCGGAGACGCCGAGGTAGGCGTGAGCGCCGTCGAGGACGTCGCCCAGCGATCCGGTGCGGCCGGTCACGTCGGCGGTGATCTCGGCCAGGGCCTTCTTCACGGGTGTCAGGTCCGTGCGGCCCGAGTGGATGACGCCCTTGCGGTCGGTGACCGCGATGTCGGTCACGCCGGCCTCGAGCAGGATCTTGGCGACGGCCACGCCGGCGGCTCCGGCCCCGGAGATCACGACGCGGGTCGTGCCCGGGTCGCGACCGGTGAGGCGCAGGGCGTTGGTCAGCGCGGCCAGCGCGACGACGGCCGTACCGTGCTGGTCGTCGTGGAACACGGGGATGTCGAGCAGGTCCTTGAGCCGGTCCTCGATCTCGAAGCAGCGCGGCGCCGAGATGTCCTCGAGGTTGATCCCGCCGAAGCTCGGGGCGAGGCGGACGACCGTCTCGATGATCTCCTCGGTGTCGGTGGTGTCCAGGCAGATCGGTACGGCGTCGACGCCGCCGAACTGCTTGAAGAGCACCGCCTTGCCCTCCATCACCGGCATCGCGCCCGCGGGGCCGATGTCGCCCAGTCCCAGCACGGCCGTGCCGTCGCTGACGACCGCGACCACGTTGGGGACCCACGTGTAGTGCTGGGTCATCGACGGGTCGGCCGCGATCGCCTCGCACACCAGGGCGACGCCCGGGGTGTAGGCCAACGACAGCTCGGCAGGGCTGGAGACGTCGACGGTCGAGACCGTCTCCATCTTGCCGCCGACGTGAAGGTCGAAGACGGGGTCTCCGGCGTGCGGGTGAGAGGTATCAGGGGTCGCCACGATCGGCGATCCTTGCACAGCGGGTCACCCCGCGAGGGGTTGTCTCACATGTCTCCCAGCAAGCGTGGCCAAGGCCACACCCGCGCCACGGCCGTCCCCCACACGTCGGCATCGGGAACCGCCCCACGGTGCCGGGAGTCGGTGCCCTGTGCCGCGTTGTCACTGAGCAGCCACCAGCCCGCCGTACGACGCTCCACCGCACGCTTGACCACGACCGTGCCGTCGACGAAGCGGGCCACCACCACGGAACCCGGCCTCGGCTCGCGCGCGTAGCGGACCAGGAGACGGTCGCCGGGTCGCAGCGACGGCAGCATCGACTCCCCCCGGACGACGGCGATTCCGAGCCGTGCCTGAGGGCGTCCCCCTGGAGGGGTGGGTGAGCCGCCGGTCATGCGGAGTAGTGTCGCAACCAACGCTAGTTCCCACGACGAGAGGACACGCATGTTCGCGCGACTGTTCGCCCCCACGCTCGAGGTCCAGGCCCACTGCGACCTTCCCTGTGGCGTGTACGACCCGGCCCAGGCCCGCATCGAGGCGGAGTCGATCAAGGGGATCATCGCCAAGGTCGCTGACAACGACGACCCCGACTTCCGCACCCGCGCCATCATCATCAAGGAGCAGCGGGCCGAGCTGGTCAAGCACCACCTGTGGGTGCTGTGGACCGACTACTTCAAGCCCCCGCACTTCGAGAAGTACCCGCAGCTGCACGTCCTGGTCAACGAGGCCACCAAGCTCGCCGGCGCCTCCGGGGCCAAGGGCGCGCTCGACGCCGACGTGGCCGACCAGCTGCTCGCGAAGATCGACGAGATCGCCGAGATCTTCTGGGAGACCAAGAAGGCCTGAGGCTCCCACGCGACACGACGCCGCCCTCGATCCATCCGGATCGAGGGCGGCGTCGTGCGTGGTGTGCAGCGCCCCGGCTGTCAGCGCGCGCGGGTTGCCGTGGTCAGGAGGTACTCCCAGCCCATGACCCCGTCCTCGATGTGGTCGTCGGCCAGCTCGGCCAGGACGACGTCCAGTGCGGCGGAGCGTTCGGGCTGCTCGGCGAGCGCCGCATAGGCGGCGATCGTGGGACCGTAGCTCGACTTGAAGAAGTCGCGGAACGCAGCTCCGGACGTGAAGCCTGAGATGGACACCGACTCCTTGGACGAGGTCAGTCCGCTCACGTGGTCGCCGAAGAGCTCGCCCAGGTGCTCCTCCGCTCCCCACAGGGGCGGCGGCGAGGCGCCCGGAGGGGGTGGCGGTGCGTAGGGCTTCATGGCGGCGAACATCTGGCCGATGAAGCCCCCCGGGGTCCAGCTGAGCAGACCGATGGCGCCACCCGGCCTGATCACCCGCACGAGCTCGTCGGCCGCCGCCTGATGGTAGGGCGCGAACATCACTCCGACGCACGACACGACCGCGTCGAAGGACCCGTCGTCGTACGGCAAGGCTTCAGCGTCGCCCTCCTCCCAGGTGAGCTCGACCCCGCGGGCCGCGGCCTCGGCGCGCCCGGCTGCAAAGAGCTCCGGGGTGAGGTCGACGGCGACGACGTCAGCGCCACGCTCGGCGGCAGCGATCGCGGCGTTGCCCGATCCTGCGCCGACGTCCAGCACCCGCATGCCCGCCTCGACGCGCACCGCCTCCACCAGGCGCTGACCCAGGTGTGGGATCAGCTGTCTGGCCACGGTCGGGTAGTCCCCCGACGCCCACATGCTGCGGTGTCGCACCTTCACGTCCGCTACCTCCACAGACTCCGTCATGGCCCGGTCCTCTCGTGTGGGTTCGTCGTCCACTCAGTCTGGGATCACCGACGTCGTGGTGAGAAGTGCTGAATCTGTAGCGGTGGTTCACTTTTTGTACTGGTCGCGCAGCCGAGGCACGTGTTTACTGAGGCATCGACGTGAGAGGGCGCGATGACCAGCTACGGCCAGTTCTGTCCGATGGCGAAGGCCATGGAGGTCCTCGACGAGCGCTGGACGCTCCTCATCGTCCGGGAGCTGCTTCTGGGCAGCACCCGCTTCAACGACCTTCGCCGCGGCAACCCGCGGATGTCCCCGGCTCTGTTGTCCAAGCGCCTCGGCACCCTCGAGCATGCAGGCGTGGTGCGCCGCGACGTCCAGGAGGGGCGCGCCCGCTACACCCTCACGCAGGCCGGAGAGGAGCTCGCTCCGGTCATCCAGGCTCTCCAGGTGTGGGGAGTGCGCTGGGTCGGCAGTCTCGGCTCGGAGGACCTCGACCCGCACCTGCTCCTCTGGGACATGAAGCGGACGATTCCCACCGACCCGTGGCCGCCGGGTCTCACGGTCGTGGCCCTGACCTTTCCCGACGTCGAGAGCCGGGCGGCGCGCTGGTGGATCTGTGTCCGCGACGGCGAGGTGGACGTCTGCGACTACGACCCCGGCTTCGACGTGGCGGCCCGACTCACCTTGTCCCTGCGGACCCTGTCGGAGATCTGGCGCGGAGACCGTTCGTGGGCTTCGGCGGCGAGCGGCGAGCTCGTGGACATCGACGCCTCGAGCAGCATCCGGCGCGTCGTACCTCGATGGATCGGGCAGTCGTCGGCAGCGTTGGTGCCGCGTCCGGGCCCCGAGCTCGTGTCCTAGCCGGCGTACGTGTCGACAGGCTCGCCCTGCTCGGACCAGGATCACGGCTCGAACGGCACCCCGACCGCCCGGGAGAGCAGCGCTTCGTCCTCGCCCAGCACCCCTGATCGACCCAATGCCGCAGGTCCCGTTTACCCGACGCCTGTGCCGGATAGGGTGCCGTCGTTCGCGTCTGCTGAAAGAAGGACCTCCATGTCTGAGCCGGCCTCCCCGTCCAGCGTCGCCACGGGACGCCCCGACGTCGAGCTGCGGCTGCCGGCCGACAGCGCCTACGCGTCGGTGCTGCGTACGACGACCGCCGGCCTGGCCGCACGCCTCGACTTCACCATCGACGACATCGAGGACCTGCGGATCGCCGTGGGCGAGGCCAACGCGATGGTCCTCGAGCATGCGGCGCCCGGCAGCGACCTCTCCAGCACCTTCCACCTGGCTCCCGGTGAGCTGGTGGTGTCGGTGAGCGTCGCGACCGACGGCACTCCGGCGCCCGACCTGGACAGCTTTGCCTGGCAGGTCCTCACCACGCTCGCGACCGAGGCGGACGTGGAGGCAACCGACGGCCGCCTGACCGTGTCGATGACGATGACGTCCTCGGCGCCTCCCGCCCCGGGTGGCGTCGCCTGACATGGATCCTCTCGACCACCCCCCCGAGCCCGTTCCCCCGGACCCGGAGCAGACGGCACGCTCCCTGCGGGTCGCCGAGACCCGGCGACGCAGCGCCGAGCTGTTCACCGAGATGCGTCACGACGACTCCTCGGAGGCAGTGCGCGCCGGGTGCCGGGACTCCCTGGTGCAGCTCCACCTACCACTGGTGGAGCACTGTGCCCGCCGCTTCCGCAACCGCGGGGAGCCCTTCGAGGACCTGGTCCAGGTCGGCACGATCGGTCTGATCAAGTCCGTCGACCGATTCGACACCGATCGCGGCGTGGAGTTCTCGACGTACGCCACCCCCACGATCATCGGCGAGATCAAGCGCTACTTCCGGGACAAGGGCTGGGCGATCCGGGTCCCCCGCCGACTCCAGGAGCTGCGGATGCAGATCGGGGCGGCGACCGCCGAGCTCAACCAGAGCCTGGGTCGCTCCCCCACCCCGCGCGAGCTCGCCGAGGCGATCGGCTGCACGGTCGAGGAGATCGTCGAGGGCCTGGAGTCGAGCAACGCCTACTCCACCCTGTCCCTGGACGCCACCGACAACTCCGACGACGGCTCCTCGAGCATGCTCGACGCCATCGGGATGGACGACGCAGGTCTCGAGCACGTCGAGATCCGGGAGTCCATCAAGCCGCTGCTCGAGCAGCTGGAGCCCCGGGAGAAGAAGATCCTGCTGCTCCGGTTCTTCAAGAACATGACGCAGTCGCAGATCGCCGAGGAGATCGGCGTGTCTCAGATGCACGTCTCGCGGCTGCTCAACCGGACCCTGGAGCAGCTGCGCCACTCGCTCGAGGAGCCGACCTGACCCCTCCGTCCCGAGGGGGTCGGCCCACGGGCCACCCAGCTGTCAGCCGGCGTCGTCCTCCGCCGCCGGCATCAGGACCTCGATGCTGGCCGGGCTCAGCATCCCGGCCAGCGCGACCAGGGCGGCCACTGCCAGCACACCTGCCAGCAGCGGCGCGTCGCGCACGTTCCACGCGATCCCGAGCTGGATGAGCTGGCTCATCAGGACCGGGCCCCGGGCCCAGCCCCAGCGCCGGGTCAGGGCAACGGCGCACCCGACCAGCGCGACGCCGTAGACGAGGAAGAAGATCGCGGTGGAGATCCCCACGGACAACCGGTCCCCCACGATGCTGAGGGCCTCGGCGACGCCCAGACCGATGAGCACGAGGCCCTGGACCGCGACCAAGGAGACCGCTACGGTCAACGGAGGCGGGTTCACAGGGCGGGAATCAGCCATGACACCACTGTAGTCGGGCCCGATCGGGCTCGACTCGGCCTATTCCCATCTGGTTTGTGACCCACAAGACCCGGTTTGCCCTTGATCCTGACCGGCATTGTTGCGAGAGTGATCAGGCGCTAGTGAAATCCTTCACACACAGGCCTACACGCGCGCCCGCAGGCCTGAGCATCCCTGCCTGCACATACGAGAGACAAGGATCCACCAGCCATGGATTGGCGCCACCGCTCCGCCTGCCTCGACGAGGACCCGGAGCTGTTCTTCCCGATCGGCAACACCGGCCCGGCCATCCTCCAGATCGAGGAGGCCAAGCAGGTGTGCCGTCGTTGTGACGTGCGCGAGCAGTGTCTCGCGTGGGCGCTCGAGGCTGGGCAGGACCACGGTGTCTGGGGCGGGCTCGGCGAGGACGAGCGCCGCGCGCTCAAGCGTCGCAACTCCCGCTCGCGGGTGCGTTCGCTGGCCTGACGGCCGCGCCTCGTTCTCCCAGGACCGTCACGGGGCCGGGATGTCGATGCTGACCCGCGTCCCACCCTGCGGACGCGGGACCATGTCGAGCTGACCACCCAGCTCCGACTCCACGAGGGTGCGCACGATGGACAGCCCCAGGTTGGTCGATCCCTCGAGTGAGAAACCGTCGGGAAGACCGCGTCCGTCGTCCTCCACCGTCACGTGCATCCGGCCCACTCGGATGTCGACGGCGACCTCGATCTCCCCCAGGCTCTCCACGCTCTCGCTGCAGACCCCGACGTAGCCGTGCTCGACCGCGTTCTGCAGCAGCTCGGTCAGAACCATGGCCAGGGTGTTGGCCACCTCGGAGGGAAGCACCCCGAACGAGCCCGTACGGCGGGTGCGCACCCGCCCGGTCAAGGCGCTCACCTCGGTCACCATCCCGCCGAGGCGATCGGCGATCTCGTCGAAGTCGACGCTCTCCTCGACGGCCTGGCTCAGCGTCTCGTGCACGATCGCGATGGACCCGACCCGCCGTACGGCCTCCTCGAGGGCGGACTTGGCCTGCTCGTTGTCCACGCGGCGCGCCTGGAGGCGCAGCAGTGCCGCCACGGTCTGGAGGTTGTTCTTCACCCGGTGGTGGATCTCACGGATCGTGGCGTCCTTGGTGACCAGCTCGCGGTCGCGACGACGCAGGTCGCTGACATCACGCACCAGGATCAGGCCACCGATGTGTGCGCCCTCGGTGCGCAGCGGGATCGAGCGGACGATCAGGGCGACGTCCTCGGTACCGATCTCGACGTCGCGGTGCGCGCGCCCACCGAGGACGGCGCTGAGCGTCTCCTCGTCGGGCCGTCGCCGGGGGGTGACCAGCTCGCGCACGAGGTCGGGCATCACGAGGCCGGCCAGGTCGCCGGAGAGCCCGAGTCGCCGGTACACCGACTGAGCGTTGGGACTGGCGTAGACCACGCGGCCGCTGGTGTCGACACGGACGAACCCGTCGCCGACGCGCGGGGAGTCGGCGTGGTCGCTGCGCTGCCCCGTCGCCGGGAAGTCACCGGTGGCGATCATCCGTGTCAGGTCGGAGGCAGTCTGGAGGTAGGAGAGCTCCAGGCGGCTCGGCGTACGCACCCCGAGCAGGTTCGTGTGACGCCCGATGACCCCGATCACCCGCCCCGCGCGCACCACCGGGATCGCCTCGATCCGGACCGGCACCTCGTCGCGCCACTCGGGGTCCCCGTCGCGGGCGATCCGGCCGTCGGCGAGGGCGGCGTCGAGCAGCGGCCGCGTGCCGTGCTCGACGAACATGCCGACGACGTCGTCCACGTAGGCCGTGGGTCCGGTCGTGGGCCGCATCTGTCCGGCTGCCCAGAACCCGTGCCCGTTGCGGTCCGCGAGCCACAGCACGAGGTCGGCGAAGGAGAGGTCGGCGATGATCTGCCAGTCGGCCTGGAGCAGCTGGAGCCAGGCGACGTCGGCGGCATCGAGATCCGTGTAGGTGCGTACCAGCTCGGAGAAGGAAGGCACGAGAGGCAGCCTAGTGGTCCGCCCCGCGTGCAGTCCGTCACGGGTCGGGGACCGGGCACGGGGGTGCACTCATCTCTTCCTCAGGCGCCTTTGGCAGGATGACCCGCGTGACTCGGGTGAACTGGAAAGCTGTGCTCGACGACGACTTCCAGGTCCCCGACCACACCCCCCTGGGTGACCTGACCACGGAGCTCACCGAGCTCCTCGGCTCCCCCGACGCCGACCTGCGCGACCGACTCGCCTACCCGACGCTCGCGACGTGGATCGAGAGGGGCGTCTACGACGACCTGCTCCCCGGCCTGGGCGACGGCATGGTCGCCGGGCTCCGGGTGGGTCTGGGCGAGCCGGAGGGCGACGACGTGTTCCGACGCAGCTTCTCGGCGTTGGTGCTGGCCGAGTGCATCGCCCGCGACAACTCCCGACCCCTCGTGCTCGGGGGAAAGGTGCTGCAGTGGGGCGACGCCCTGGCCACCTGGCTGCTGCGCGAGCGGGACCTGCGCGGTTTCGTGCCCGGCAAGGGGTGGGCCCACTCGATCGCCCACGGGGCCGATGCCCTCGGGGTGCTGGCCCGCTCGCCCCACCTCGCGGCGGCCGAGCTGACCGTGCTGCTGGACGTCATCGTCGACCGTCTCGTGCTGCCGGTCGAGCGCCCCTTCCAGCACGGCGAGGACGACCGGTTGGCGGCAGCGACCATCGCGGTGCTGCGTCGCGACTCCGTGCCGATGACCGTCCTGGAGCCGTGGATCAACCGGATCACCGCCGCGGCGACCGCTCCCCGGGCCTCGTCCGCCGATCCCTACCTGACGACCGGCAACGCCCAGGGGTTCCTGCGGTCCCTCTACCTCGGCCTCGCCCTGGGTGCCCGCCCGCCGGCGATCCGGGCCGACCTGATGCTCGTCCTCGTGGGTGCTCTGCGCGCCACCAACGTCGTGCTGCGCGACGGCTGATCCGCCCACCACCGCAGCGGGCTAGGGTCGGGACATGACCGACATCACAGACCTTCCCGAGGCTCCCGTCGCGGGTCCCGGAGAGATCAGCGGCCACGCCGGAGAGCTGGCCGTCGCCGTTGCCCGAGCCCACGGCGTCGAAACGATGTTCACGCTCTCCGGCGCCCACGTCTTCCCGATGTACGACGGTGCGGTCACGGCGGATCCGCCGATGCGCCTCCTCGACGTCCGCCACGAGCAGACGGCTGCCTTCGCGGCCGAGGCGACCGGCAAGCTGACGCGCGTGCCCGGACTCGCCGTGCTCACGGCCGGCCCGGGCGTGACCAACGGGGTGAGTGCCATCGCCCAGGCCCAGTTCGCCGGGTCACCGATGGTCGTGGTGGGCGGGCGGGCCCCGCAGAACCGCTGGGGAAGCGGCAGCCTCCAGGAGCTCGACCAGCCCCCGATCGTGGCATCGGTGGCCAAGCTCTCGCGGACCCTCCCGACCGCCGGCGATGTCCTGGGCGGCATGGGCGAGGCCTTCCGTGCGGCCGGGTCCTCCCATCGCGGCCCGGTCTTCGTCGACGTGCCGATGGACGAGTTCTTCTCCTCGGCGCTGGGGCCCGAGCCGACCGGCGGCACCGACCGCGGCGCTGAGCCCGACACCGAAGCGATCGCGACCATCGCCTCGTTGCTGGCCGCAGCCTCACGACCGGTCCTCATCCTCGGCACCGACGTGTGGGCCGACGGCGCCGAGGTGGCCGCCCTGCGCTTCGTCGAGGACCTGGGCGTCCCCGCCATCACCAACGGCATGGGCCGTGGCATCGTCCCGGGCGGGCACCGGTTGCTGGTCACCAAGGCCCGCGGTCGGGCTCTCAACGGCGCCGACCTGGTGGTCGTCGTCGGCACTCCCCTCGACTTCCGCCTGGGGTACGGCGTGTTCGGCGGCAAGGAGGAGGGCTCGACGCCAGCCCGGGTCGTCCACGTCGCCGACTCCCCCGGCCAGCTCTCGGCTCACGCGACTCTGGCCGCCTCGGTCTCCGGCGACCTGGCCTCGGTCTTCGACGCACTGCAAGGGGCGCTCGAGCGTGGCCCCAAGCCCGACTGGACCGACTGGGTCACCGACCTCCAGGCCACCGTCGCGCAGACCACGGGGCGCGACCGCGCACTGCTCACCGCCGAGGCCGACCCGATCCACCCGGCCCGCATCTACGGCGAGCTCGTCCCTCGTCTGGCCGACGATGCCGTCGTGATCGGCGACGGAGGCGACTTCGTGAGCTTCGCCGGCAAGTTCGTCGAGCCACAGCGCCCTGGTGGGTGGCTCGACCCCGGCCCCTACGGCTGCCTGGGCGCGGGGCTCGGCGCGGCGATCGCCGCCCGGATCGCGCGACCGTCGGCCCAGGTCGTGCTGCTCCTGGGCGACGGCGCGGCCGGCTTCTCGCTGATGGACGTCGACACCCTCGTGCGGCACAACCTTCCCGTCGTGATGGTGATGGGCAACAACTCCGCCTGGGGCCTGGAGAAGGGCCCGATGCAGATGCTCTACGGCTACGACGTCGCCGCCGACCTCGCGCCCCAGACGCGCTACGACGACGTGGTGAAGGCGCTCGGGGGTGGTGGCGAGACGGTCACCGACCCGCGACAGATCGGACCGGCCCTGGACCGCGCCTTCGCGGCAGGCACGCCGTACCTCGTCAACGTGATCACCGACGTCGAGGCGGCGTACCCGCGCGCGACGTTCGGCATCTGAGGCGAGGCGTGGAGCTACGACGTGCGCGGTCCGACGAGTACGCGGCGATCGGGCAGCTGACGGTCGCTGCCTACGACCCGTTCCTGCTCGGACCCGAGGACTTCTACCGCGCCCGGTTGGCCGACACCGCGACCCGGGACGCCGAGGCCGAGGTGTGGGTCGCTGCCGAGGCCGACGGGTCGGTGCTCGGCGCCGTCACCGTCTGCCCGCAGGGCTCTCCGTGGCGCGAGATCGCCCACGAGGGCGAGGGCGAGTTCCGGATGCTCGCGGTCGCCCCCGCTGCTCAGGGCCGCGGCGTGGGTCGGGCGTTGACCGGCCTGGTGATCGAGCGAGCCCGGGACGACGGGGAGGGCTCGATCGTCTTGTCCAGCCTGGACCTGATGAGCACGGCTCACCGCCTCTACGAGAGCCTGGGCTTCGTGCGGGCCCCGGAGCGGGACTGGCGACCGCAGCCCGACGTGTCCCTGCTCGTCTACACCTTGGAGCTCTGATGACCGAGACACCCTCGACTCCCTTCGCGGCCACCCTCACCTTCACGGTCGGCGAGGACGACACGGCCCGCGCCGTCGGATCGGGCAGCCTCCCGGTGCTCGGCACGCCTCGGCTGCTCGCGTGGTGCGAGGCCGCGACGTGCGCGGCGCTCGAGACCACGCTGCCCGAGGGGTCGACCAGCGTCGGCACGAGGATCGCCCTCGAGCACACCGGGGCCAGCCCCGTCGGCCAGCAGGTCGAGGTGAGCGCCTCGACGACGTACGTCGACGGGCGGCTGCACCGGTTCACGGTGGCCGCTCGCCACCTCGGTGGCAACGGCAAGGTGGTCGGGACGGGCGAGATCACGCGTGTCGTCGTCGACTCGGAGAAGTTCCTCTCCCGCCTCGGCTGAGACTCCCGGGCCCTCGCTCGGGCGACCCGATTTCCCCGCGCCCGGTCGACCTGAGAGACTGGGTCGTTCATCGTTCGCGAAACAGGGAGTCACCATGGGCAAGACCGGCCGCAAGCGTCGCTCGCGTCGCAAGAAGGGCGCAAACCACGGCAAGCGCCCCAACACCTGAGTTCTCAGCAGCTGAGAACCCCCGACCGATCCGGCCGGGGGTTCTTGTGTTTCCGGGGCTCTCAGGCCTCGGTGATCCGGACCTGGACCTCACGGATCTGCACCCGCACCCGCTCGCGCAGCTCGCTGGGCGCGACCTCGGAGCAGGAGCGCGCCACGACCTGCTTGACCGTGCGCTGGAGGTCGTACTTCACCAGGCAGGGGTTGCAGGAGTCCAGGTGGAGCCGGACCGCGTCGCAGTCGGCGGCGTCCAGCTCGTTGTCGAGGAAGTAGACGATGCGCTCGAGGTAGTCGGCGCAGTCCTCGGCAGACGGGTCGGCGCCGAGCCCGTCGTGACGGTGGCCGGGGAGGTGGGAGTCGGTGCTCACTTCGCAGCCTCCTTCTTCGCGTCGACGGTGGCAGCGGGCAGCAGGTCGTTGGCCCGCACGTGGTCGGAGAGCATGTCGCGCAGCTGGCGCCGCCCACGGTGCAGGCGGGACATCACGGTGCCGATCGGCGTCTCCATGATCTCGGCGATCTCCTTGTAGGCGAAGCCCTCCACGTCGGCGAGGTAGACCGCGAGCCGGAACTCCTCGGGCAGACGCTGCAGGGCGTCCTTGACCTGGGAGTCGGGCAGGTGCTCGAGCGCCTCCATCTCCGCGGACCGCAGGCCCGTGGAGCTGTGGGACTCGGCGCGGGCGAGCTGCCAGTCCTCGACGTCCTCGCCCATCGACTGCTGCGGCTGGCGCTGCTTCTTGCGATAGGTGTTGATGAACGTGTTGGTCAGGATCCGGTAGAGCCAAGCCTTGAGGTTGGTGCCGGGCCTGAACTGGTGGAAGGCCGAGTAGGCCTTCGCGAACGTCTCCTGCACGAGGTCCTCGGCGTCGGCGGGGTTGCGGGTCATCCGCATCGCCGCCGAGTAGAGCTGGTCGAGGAAGGGCAGCGCGTCGCGCTCGAAGCGCAGGGAACGCTCGGCGTCGGTCTCGGTCTCGAGATCGACGGGCGCGTCGGTGGGCCCTGATGGATCCGTCGTGGGGTCGGTCAGCGATTCAGTCATCGCGTCCCAGCCTACGGGGCCGGACTCGGCGGGTCGTTCCAGTAGTGCCATCACGGTGGGGGAACGCCTCAGGTCGGGGCGACATTCCCCACCACGTCGCGCACGATCCACTCCAGCGTCGACTCCACGAGGATGTCGAGGGCCTGGTCCTGGGTGACGGGTCCGCGCGCCGGCACCTTGAAGCCGTGGTCGGCCCCCGGGATCACCACGAGGTCGAGGTCGCGCACGGGCGGGAACTCCTCGGGTCTCCCCATCGAGTCGCGCTCACCCTGGACGACCAGCGTCGGCAGTCGTACGCCGGTCAGCTCGGGCAGGCGCGACTTCTCGGGCTTGCCGGGCGGGTGCAGCGGGAACGCCAGCGCCAGGCAGCCCACCGCCCCGAGCCGCTTGGCCGTACGAGCGGCGGAGCGGGCGCCCGCCGAGCGGCCCCCCACGATCAGGGGCGTGCGCACCCGCAGCCGGTCGGCGCCTGCGGTGAGTCCGGCGTCCAGGGTGGGCGGAGGGGTGGCCACCTTGCGCCCGGCGACCCGCCACGGCTGCTCGAAGCGCACCACCGTGACGTTGTGTCGCGGCAGGTGCTCGGCCAGTGCCTCGAGGTCGCGGGACTCGATGCCGTTGCCGGCCCCGTGGCTGAGCAGCAGGGTGGCGATCGGCTTGCGTGCGCGGTGGCTGACGAGGCGTCCCTCGCCGTACGCGGTGTCGACCCGCAGCTCGGACCTCACGAGCTTCCCCCGGCACCCTGGGATGCGTCCTCGGCCGGGAGCGGCTCGACCAGCTCGGGTCCGTTGTTGCGCACGTTGCCCACGGCGGCCGAGACCGGGTACGCCTCGAGGTTGCCGGGTGCCGCCGGGACGAGCAGGTCCAGGAGGTCGGCTCGCTCGGTGCGCGGGTCGAGCCAGGCTGCTCGTCGGTCGGGCTCGACCATGAGGGGCATCCGGTCGTGGATCCGGCCGATGTCGTCCTCGGCGTCGGTGGTGATCACCGTGCAGGTCCAGCGGAAGCGCTCCGGGTCGTCGTCCTCGCGAGTCGGGTCGCGCCAGATCTCGTAGAGCCCCGCCATCGCCAGCGTGGCGCCGTCACGGGGTCGGATGAAGAAGGGCTGCTTCCTGGGCTTGCCTGCCTTGGTCCGCTGCTCCGTCGGGTACCACTCGAAGTAGCCGTCTGCCGGCAGCAGGCAGCGTCGGGAGGCGAAGGCCTTGCGGTAGGCCGGCTTGTCGGCGACGGTCTCCATGCGGGCGTTGATCATCCGGCTGCCGATGCTGGGGTCCTTGGCCCACGACGGCACCAGTCCCCACGTCAGGACGCGGAGCTGGCGCTCAGGGGGACGTGAGGTCTCCGGGGAGTCCTGGCTCGGCGGACGCTCCACGACGGCGTACACCTCCTTGGTGGGCGCGACGTTGTAGTCGGGCTCCAGCGGGGAGGCCACGCGTGACTCGACGATCTCGAACTCCTCGAGGAGGTCCTCGGGGCGTCGACTCGACGCATACCTGCCGCACATGGGGTCGAGGCTAGTCGCTTCGTACGGCGGGGTGAGTCCGCATCGGGGCAGGTCCTGTAGAAATGAAGCATGTCTTTGAGCCGCCGCATCGCCCGTCCTCTGCTCGCCGCCGGTTTCGTGTACGGCGCGCAGAACGTCCTGCGCAACGCCGAGGCGTTCGCCCCGAAGGCCGCACCCGCCTCGGAGAAGCTGGTCCCGTTGGTCAAGAAGGCCGGGATCCCTCTCAGCGACGACACCGAGACCCTGGTCAAGCTCAACGCCGGAGTGCAGCTCCTCGGCAGTCTCTCGCTCGTCACGGGCAAGGCACCGCGCACCGGCGCCCTGCTGCTGGCCGGGTCCATGGTGCCGACCACGGTCCTGGGGCACCCGTTCTGGTCCGAGAGCGACCCCGTGGTGAAGAAGACGATGCAGATGCACTTCTTCAAGAATCTCTCGATGCTGGGCGGCGCGATGATCGCCGCCGGCGACACCGACGGCAAGCCCGGCGTCGCCTGGCGCGCCAAGCGGGCTGCGAAGGATGCCCGGCGCGAGACCAAGCGGGCCACCGACAAGCTCACCTGACCGGGGCCGTTCGGCCCAACCGATACCCTGCGGCGGTGCCCGCCTCTGTTGCCGTCCAGGACCCCTGGCCCGCTCCGCGCGCCCTCGCGCCGGTGGACCTGCTCGTCTCGTTGCCGGGCAGCAAGTCGCTGACCAACCGTGCGCTGATCCTGGCGGCACTGGCCGGCGGCCCTTCGGTGGTGGGTCAGGCGCTGCGCTCGCGCGACACCCTGCTGATGGCAGAGGCCCTGCGCGCTCTGGGCGCGGTGGTCGACACCGAGACGGACGACTGGCGCGTGAGCCCGGCGACCTTCGTGGGGGACGGGATCGTCGACTGTGGGCTCGCCGGCACCGTGATGCGGTTCGTCCCGCCGATCGCCGGACTCTCCACCGGGACGACGACCTTCGACGGTGACGAGCACATGCGGACCCGCCCTGTAGGCGAGGTGCTCGGTGCCCTGAGCGCCCTGGGCGTGGCCGTGGACGACGGCGGCACCGGGTCCCTCCCGTTCGCCATCCGCGGCGGTGGAGCGGTCCCCGGCGGCACGGTCGTGATCGACGCCTCGGCGTCGTCGCAGTTCATCTCCGCGCTGCTGCTGGCCGGCGCCCGCTACGAGCACGGCGTCGACGTCCTGCACGACGGCAAGCCGGTCCCGTCGCTGCCCCACATCGAGATGACGGTGGCGATGCTGCGCGAGCACGGCGTCATGGTCGACGACAGCGAGGCCGACCGGTGGCGGGTCTCCCCCGGGCCGGTCCGAGCCCTGGACCGGCTGATCGAGCCCGACCTCTCCAACGCCGCCCCCTTCCTCGCCCTGGCCGCGGCCACCGGCGGCACGGTCACCGTGCGGCACTGGCCGCACACCACCCAGCAGCCGGGCGACGAGCTGCGCGAGATCCTGACCCTGATGGGCTGCACCGTGCAGCACACCGACGCGGGCCTCCAGGTCACCGGTCCCGAGCGACTGCAGGGCGTCGACCTGGACCTCCACGACGTCGGCGAGCTGACCCCGGCCGTCGCCGCGCTGTGCGCCCTCGCCACCACCCCGTCGCACCTGCGCGGCATCGCCCACATCCGAGGCCACGAGACCGATCGTCTCGCCGCGCTGGCGAGGGAGCTGGGGGCCCTGGGCGCCGAGGTCGTCGAGCGCCCCGACGGACTCTCGATCACCCCCGCACCCCTGCACGGCGGCGTGTGGCGCACCTACGCCGACCACCGGATGGCGCACGCCGGCGTCATCGTCGGCGCCGTCGTCGACGGGGTCCTGGTCGAGGACGTGGCGACCACCGCGAAGACGTTCCCCGACTTCGCCGGGTTCTGGTCGGGACTCCTGCCGTGAGGTCGGCGTGACGGGTCGCTACTCCACGCACGACATCGAGCACTACGACCGACCCCGGCGCCGCACCCGCCCGCGCACCAAGGAGCGGCCGTCGTACGACGACGCCGTGCAGGGCCGAGTCGTCACGGTCGACCGCGGCCGCTTCACACTTCTCGTCGACGACGTCGTCGTGCTGGCCGTCAAGGCCCGTCCGTTGGGACGCAAGGGCGTCGTCGTGGGCGACCGGGTGCGCGTCGTCGGCGACACCTCGGGCGACGAGGGGGCACTCGCGCGGATCGTGGAGGTCCTCCCGCGGACCACGACCCTGCGCCGTACCGCCGACGACGACGATCCGGTCGAGCGGGTCATCGTCTCCAACGCCGAGCAGCTGGTCGTGGTGACCGCGCTCGCCGACCCCGACCCCCAGCCGCGCCTGCTCGACCGCGCGCTGGTCGCCGCCTACGACGCCGGCATGGCCCCCCTGCTGTGCCTGACGAAGTCCGACCTCGCCGATCCCGAGACCCTGCTCTCGACGTACCGGTCCCTGGGCGTCCCGTGGGTCGTCACCCGGCGCGGCGGGGACCTGGCGGAGGTCCGCACGGCTCTCGCCGGCCGGACGTCGGTCCTCGTCGGGTCCAGCGGCGTCGGCAAGTCCACGCTCGTCAACGCCCTCGTGCCCGACGCCGACCGGGAGGTCGGCGTGGTCAACTCCGTGACCGGTCGTGGAAGGCACACCTCCACGTCGGCCTTCATGCTCGCCCTGCCTCGCGGGGAGGGCCAGGAAGCCGGGTGGATCATCGACACCCCGGGCATCCGGTCGTTCGGCCTGGCCCACGTGCGGCCGGAGGACCTGATCGGGGCCTTCCCCGACCTCGACGAGATGACCGAGGACTGCCCGCGGGGCTGCACCCACGGCGACGAGGAGCCCGAGTGCGGGCTCGACGTCGCTCTCGCCGAGGGCCAGGCCGACCCCGAGCGGGTGGCGTCGTTCCGGCGGCTGCTGGCCGCCCGGAGCGTCAGCGACTACTGATCCCCGCCCGATCCCCGGCTGATCCCCCGCGCGTCAACCGTTGAACGAGTCGGGCGGGTAGACGGCCCGGGCACCCGCATCGCCGGTCAGCACGACCATCACCAGCATCGCGACGGCCGAGGCCGCGAGGAGCACGTGCAGGCCCCCGCGGACTCCGGGGCTGCGGCGCTGGAAGAACGCCGAGACCAACGCGACGACGCCGAAGGCGACCGTCACCCACAGGAGCAGGCCGGCCCGTTCCTCGTGCTCGTCGATCTGGGGGTTGTCGGCGAAGAAGGCGTTGGCGCCGCGGAAGCTGTCCCCGCTGAAGTAGGCCGCCAGGATCGAGACCAGCGACACCATCGCCATCACCACGAGCGGCGTGCGCAGCCGCTCCTGCCACGCCGGGCTCACGACGTACGCGATCGCCAGCAGGGCCGCGATCGGAGCGAACACGACCGCAGCGTGCACGACGAGCGGGTGAAGCGGCACCCCATTGATCTCCATGGCTGATGATTCAACCAGGGCCCCACCCCATAGTGTGAGCGCCGTGGCACCACAGACCGACTACACCGACGACCTGCGCCTGGCGCACGTCCTCGCCGACGACGCCGACTCGCTGACGACCACGCGCTTCAAGGCGCTCGACCTGCACGTGATGAGCAAGCCCGACCTCACGCCGGTCACCGACGCCGACGAGGCCGTCGAGGAGGGCATCCGTCGCACGCTCTCGCGCGTCCGCTCGCGCGACGCGATCACCGGCGAGGAGCAGGGCAGCAGCGGCAACTCGGCGCGCCGCTGGATCGTCGACCCGATCGACGGCACGAAGAACTTCGTCCGCGGCGTCCCCGTCTGGGCCACGCTCATCTCCCTGGCCGTCGACGACGAGGTCGTCCTCGGCGTCGTCTCGGCGCCCCAGCTCCAACGCCGCTGGTGGGCCTCGGTCGGCAACGGCGCCTGGACGGGGCGCTCGCTGCTGAAGGCC
Source organism: Nocardioides sp. (assembly GCF_029937575.1). GTDB lineage: Bacteria > Actinomycetota > Actinomycetes > Propionibacteriales > Nocardioidaceae > Nocardioides. Next base: position 29,568 of record NZ_JAPYPS010000022.1, on the reverse strand, counting down.
ACGCAGATGCAGGTCTCCGACGTACGACGCCTCGAGGACGCCTCCCTGTCCTACTCCTCCCTCGGTGGCTGGGAGGAGCGCGGGCTGCGCGAGGAGTTCAACGCGCTGCTGCGTCGGTGCTGGCGCAATCGCGCGTACGGCGACTTCTGGTCCTACATGCTCCTCGCCGAGGGGGCCGTCGACCTGGCCGCCGAGCCCGAGCTCGAGGTCTACGACATGGCAGCCCTCGACGTCATCGTGCGCGAGGCCGGCGGCCGCTTCACCTCCCTCGAGGGCAACGACGGCCCCTGGGGCGGCAACGCGCTCGCGTCCAACGGCCACCTGCACGAGGCCGCCCTGTCCTTCCTGGCCACGTTGCCGGGCGGCAACGACGGGGGCGACCCCGACTGGCCCCCGTCCGGACCCGGCACCGTGAGCGACCTGCGGTCACGACGCCGCGAGGACTGACGCCCCCGTCGCTCTCACTCCCGGCGAGGATGCTGGTCACGCGGCGTCGGGCCGAGTAGCGTCCTGTCATGCGCATGGGCGAGATCCTCAAGGCCAAGGACAACCAGGACGTCGTGACGATCACGCCGGACGCGGACGTGCGCGAGCTCGTCGCCACCCTCGCCCAGCACAACATCGGCGCCCTGGTCGTCTCCACCGACGGGGTCGCCCTCGACGGCATCGTCAGCGAGCGCGACGTGGTGCGCCACCTCCACCACGACGGGACCGTCATCAACAACACGGTCTCGGCGATCATGACCACGTCCGTGCAGACCTGCTCGTCCGAGGACGACCTCGACGAGGTCATGGCCACGATGACCCAGCGACGCTTCCGCCACATCCCCGTCGTCGAGGGCGGCCAGGTCATCGGGATCGTGTCGATCGGCGACGTCGTCAAGCACAAGATCGGCCAGTTGGAGTTCGAGCGCGACCAGCTGGACGGCTACATCAACCAGGCCTGAGGCCACGGAGCACCAGGGCACCTAGGGTGGGCGCGTGGCACTCACCTCACGCAGCGGGCCCGGCGACGGGCACATCCTGATCACCGGGACCGGCCGCTCCGGCACGACGCTCCTCGTGCAGTACTTCACCGCTCTCGGCTTCGACACCGGCTTCACTCCCGAGCAGATCGAGCGACGGATCGACGACGTCTCGCACGCCGGCCTCGAGACGCCGTTGACCCGCGATCCTCTCCCCTACGTCGCCAAGTCGCCGTTCTACACCGGGAGCCTCGGAACGGCGTTGGACGCCGGCGAGGTCCAGGTCGCCGCCTGCGTCGTGCCGATGCGCGACCTGTTCGCCGCCGCCGAGAGCCGCCGCCGGGTCTCGGCCGCAGCCGTGGCGGCGGGCAAGGATCCCGCGTCCGCCCGTGGCGGGCTGACCTTCCAGGCCCAGAAGCGGCCCAAGAAGCAGGAGGAGCGCCTTGCCGTGCAGTTCTACAAGCTCCTGCACGCCCTCGTGCGGCACGACGTGCCGACGTACTTCCTCAACTTCCCGGGCTTCGCCAACGGCGAGCGCGACCTGTACGCCGACCTCGAGCCGCTGCTGGCCGCGCACGGGGTCACGGCGGAGGAGTCGGCGGCCGCCCTCGCGCGCGTCGCGCGGGTCGACCTGATCACGGACTTCACCCAGCCCGGCGAATGACGTCGGCGCCGCTGACCTACACGAGCGCGGCCGGGCGCTGGACGCTGCTCGCCACCATCCTCGGCTCCGCCCTGGCCGGGATCGACGCCACGGTCGTCAACGTCGCCCTGCCGGCCATCGGCGCAGACCTCGACGCCGACTTCACCGCCCTGCAGTGGACGGTCTCGGCCTACGCCCTGACCCTGGCCTCCTTCATCCTGCTCGGCGGCACCCTCGGTGATCGGTTCGGTCGCCGGCGGGTCTTCCTCGTCGGCGTGGTGTGGTTCGCCGGTGCCTCGGGCCTGTGCGGCCTGGCGATCAACGCCGAGATGCTGATCGGCGCGCGTGCGCTCCAGGGCGTGGGCGCGGCGCTGCTGACGCCGGGCAGCCTGTCGATCCTCCAGTCGAGCTTCCGATCGCGAGACCGCGCCCGGGCGATCGGGGCGTGGTCGGGTCTCGGTGGGGTCGCCACGGCGGTGGGCCCTGTGCTCGGTGGGTGGCTGGTCGACGTCGCCTCGTGGCGCTGGGTCTTCCTGATCAACCTGCCGCTCGCAGCGGTGGTCGTGGTCGTCGCGCTGCGTCACGTGCCCGAGTCTCGCGACCCGGGCGCCGAAGGAACCCACGCAGACTGGGGCGGTGGCGTCCTGGGTGCCCTCGCCCTCGCGGGTCTCACCTTCGCGCTGATCGAGTCCGGGGCCGGCGCGGCCCACGTCCTCCCGGCCCTCGCCGTCGGGCTCGTCGGGGCGCTGCTCTTCTGGTGGCGTGAGCGGCGTGCGGACTACCCGGTCCTGCCGCTGGACGTGTTCGCGGCCGGTCAGTTCAGCGCCACGAACGCGGTGACCTTCTTCGTGTACGGCGGCTTCGGCGCGTTGTTCTTCCTGCTGGTCGTGCACCTGCAGGTCGTGGCCGGCTTCGGCCCCATCGCCTCGGGGTCCTCGCTGCTCCCCGTCACCGTCATCATGCTGCTGCTGTCCTCGCGCTCGGGCGCGCTCGCGGCACGGATCGGTCCGCGCCTGCAGATGAGCGCCGGCCCTCTCGTGGCGGCCCTGGGGGTCCTGCTGCTGGCGCGTGTCGGCGCGGGGGCGTCGTACGTCGTCGACGTCCTGCCCGGGGTGGCGGTCTTCGGCCTCGGACTCGCCATCATGGTCGCGCCGCTCACCGCCGCGGCCCTCGCCGCGGCACCACCCGAGCACGCCGGCATGGCGTCGGGCGTCAACAACGCCGTCGCGCGCACGGGGGGACTGCTGGCCGTGGCCGCGATCCCGCTCCTGGCCGGGATCGGGGTCGACAGCTACGACTCCCCGGCCTTCGCCGACGGCTACCGGCACGCCTTGTGGATCTCGGCGGCGATCCTCGTCGGAGCCGGGGTCCTGGCCGGGCTGGTGGTGCGCAACGACCTCCTCGACGACGACGACGCCGATGCCGATGCCGACGAGGCCAGCCGGGGCCGTGCGGAGGCCTCCCAGCTGCCGCACTGTGCCGTCGGCGCACCGCCCCTGCTGGGTGCGTGCGACCACGAGAGGCAGGCCTGCCGGAGGTGATCCGGAGGGTGGCTAGGGTGAGAGTCATGGACAAGCCTGAGATCGACTTCCCTGACTTCGAGCCCCCCGCAGACCTGGTCATCACCGACCTCACCGAGGGCGACGGCGCCGAGGCCGCCGCCGGACAGACGGTCAAGGTCCACTACGTCGGCGTCGCCCACTCGACCGGCGAGGAGTTCGACGCCTCCTACAACCGCGGCGAGCCGCTGCAGTTCCGCCTGGGCATCGGCCAGGTCATCTCCGGCTGGGACACCGGCGTGCAGGGCATGAAGGTCGGCGGTCGTCGCCAGCTCGTCATCCCGCCACACCTGGGGTACGGCGACCGCGGTGCCGGTGGTGTGATCAAGGCCGGCGAGACGCTGATCTTCGTGGTGGACCTGCTGGCCGTCAGCTGACGGGCTGCACGGCGCCCGTCACCCCTACCAGGGGAAGTCGTCGGGCGTCGACCCGTCGGAGACCCGCGCCGCCTGAGCGGCGACGGAGACGACCTCGCCGTTGACGAGCTGTCGCCCGCGCCGGGTCTCGGGTTGGCCGTTGACGCGCACCATGCCGGCGGCCAGGAGCGCCTTGGCGTCCGATCCCGAGTCGACCAGGTTGGCGAGCTTGAGGAACTGACCGAGCTTGATGGTGGAGTCGCTGATCGAGACGTTGACGGGTTCTGCAGCCATGGGCGAAGTCAATCACCTCCGGCCGCAGATCAGCTCAGCAGCACCGCCACGGCGTGGATCACCACCCCCACGAGCCCGCCGACCAGGGTGCCGTTGATCCGGATGAACTGCAGGTCGCGCCCGACGTGCAGCTCGATCCGGTCGGCGGCCTCCCGGCCGTCCCAGCGCTCGATCGTGTGGGTGATGACCGCGGTCACCTCGGTGCCGTAGCGCTCGACGCCGAAGACCGTTGCGTCGGCGAGTCGTCGGTCGATGCGTGAGCGGAGCTCCTCGTCGCTCGCGAGTCGATCGGCGAGGGCACGCACCTCGGTCAGCAGCCGCCGACGTACGGCGCCGTCGGGGTCCTCGAGCGAGCCGGTCAGCGCTCTGCGCAGGGCGTCCCACAGGGAGATCACCGACGAGAGCACGGCAGGGTGGTCGAGCAGGCGCTCCTTGAGCCGCTCCGCGCGCTGCTGGACGTCGTCGTCGCCGAGGAGGTCCTCGGCCAGCTGGTGCAGCAGCGAGTCGAGCGCCAACCTCGCGCGGTGACCGGGCTGGCTGCGGATGTCGTCGACCCACCGCACGATCTCGGTGTGGATCCGGGCGGTGACCCGGTCGTTGATACGGTCGGGAGCCCACCAGGGTGCGCGCTCACCCAGCACCTCCTGGACGGTGTCCGGGTTGTCGCGCAACCAGTCGGCCAGCTCCTCGAGCGCGAGGTCGACGAGCCCGTGGTGGACGTCGTCGCGCAACGCCTCGGAGAGCAGCCCACCGAGCAGCGGCGAGATCGGCTCCTCGCGGAATCGCGGCACCAACGCCTCGTGCACGAGCGCCTCGACGTGGTCGTCGCGGACCTTGCCCAGGCCGACCACCGCGACCTCGGCGACCTCCACCACGACGCGGCGGGCGTTGGCCTCCTCGGCGAGCCAGTCCCCGACGCGAGCAGCGATCCGGGCGCTGGTGATCCGCTCGCGCACCACGTCCTCGGCCAGGAAGTTCTCGCCGACGAACTCCTGCAACCCCCGGCCGAGGTCGTCCTTGCGGCGCGGGATCAGCGCGGTGTGCGGGATCGGCAGGCGCAAGGGGTGCCGGAACAGCGCGGTCACCGCGAACCAGTCCGCGATCGCCCCGACCATCGAGGCCTCGGCACCGGCGTTCACGAAGCCGAGGAAGCCGTCGCGGTCCAGGGTCGCCAGGTAGACGGCGGCGGCCGCGACGAGCAGCGCCAGCGCGACCGTGCGCATCCGCCGCAGCCCGCGTCGTCGTACGTCGTCCGCGGACGCGAGCGGGGAGGTGGGCGGGGAGATGGGCGGGGCTGCCTGCGACACGGGAGGACTCACGATCCCCATCCTTGCGCGTCTGGGAAGCCCCCGCGTGGGACACTCGCCCGCATGCCCACCAGCTCCACCGTCATCACCTTCGGGACCTTCGACGTCTTCCACGTCGGCCACCTGCGGGTCATCGAGCGCGCCGCCGCGCTCGGCGACCGCCTGGTCGTCGGCGTCTCCGCGGACGCCCTCAACGTCAGCAAGAAGGGCCGGGAGCCGGTCTTCAGCCAGGACGAGCGGCTGGCGATCGTCGGCGCGCTGCGGTGCGTGGACGACGTCTTCGTGGAGGAGAGCCTGGAGCTCAAGCGCGACTACATCGTTGCCCACGGGGCTCGTACGCTCGTGATGGGAGACGACTGGACCGGCAAGTTCGACGAGTTCGAGGACATCTGCCAGGTCGTCTACCTGCCGCGCACACCCGCCATCTCGACCACCGCCATCGTGGAGAAGATCTCCACCGGCAGCTGAGGCCGCCAGACCCCGGAGCTGATCTCATGCGTCGCCCTTCCCCGCTCGCGTTGCTGCTGACGCTCGCCCTCACCGCCTCCGTGGCGGCGAGCCTGCCCGGCTCGGCAGTCGCCGCCGGTCCTCGAGCCCACGCGGACACTCCGCGTCCTGTCGGAGTCGCCCTCAGCGAGACCACTGAGGTCCTCGCCCGGGCCGCCGGTGCCCTCGACGGTGACGCCGGGCCGGCTCGAGCCGATGCGACGCTCGCCCTGCGCGACCTCTTCCTCGCCCGGCCGTCCCTCGACGAGGACGACGAGACCGAGGCCGACCGCCTGCTCGCGCGCCCCACCGACGGGGTGAGCGACCCCTACCGTGACGGCTACGCCACGAGCTCGGTCAAGACCTGTGCCAAGCACGTGTGCGTGCACTACGTGCGCTCCGGGGCCGACGCGCCGCCCAGCACGGCGTGGGCCAAGAATACCCTGTCGGTGATGGAGCGGGTGTGGAGGCACCACGTTGGCAAGCTCGACTACCGCAAGCCGGCCCGGGACGGCTCGCGCGGGGGCAACAAGAAGTTCGACGTCTACCTCAAGGAGATCGGCTCCGACGGCCTCTACGGGTACTGCGCCCCGGAGAACCGCGTCGCCGGCAAGCCCAAGCAGGCCTCCGGCTTCTGCGTCCTCGACGACGACTTCGCCAGGAGCCAGTTCGCCCGGGCTCCGATCGAGAGCCTGAAGGTGACCGCCGCCCACGAGTTCTTCCACGCCATCCAGTTCGCCTACGACTACACCGAGGACCCGTGGTTCCTGGAGTCCACCGCGACCTGGATCGAGGAGCGCTTCGCCGACGGCGTCAACGACAACCGCAGCTACCTGAAGTTCGGCCAGGCCTCGCGCTCCACCAAGCCGCTGGACCTCTTCGACTCCAGCGGACTGGCGCACTACGGCAACTGGGTCTTCTGGGAGTACCTCTCCGAGCGCTACGGCAACACCATCGTGCGCCAGACGATCCAGCGTGCCGGCACGGGTGGTGGTCTGCCCGACGACTACTCCATCCAGGCCCTGAAGAAGGTGCTGAAGAAGGAGGGCGGTCTCCCCAGCCGGTACGCCGCGTTCGCCGCCGCCAACACCGCGCCGGCCAAGTCGTACGACGAGGGCTCGGCCTTCCCGGGCGTGTCGCCGATCAAGGTCGCCAAGTTCCGCTCGAAGAAGCGCTCCGCCTCGGTGACCACGAAGATCAACCACCTCGCCGCCAAGACCGTCGACTTCAAGCCGAAGAAGCTGACGTCCAAGAAGTGGAAGCTGCGGATCACGGTCGACGCACCACGGGCTGCGACGTCTCCTGCCGTCGCGCTGACCATCAAGCGCTCCAACGGGAAGCTGCTGCGCCGCACGGTCTCGCTCGACAAGTCCGGATCCGGGACGAAGGAGGTCGCCTTCAGCAGTCGCAAGGTGCGCTCGGTCTCGGTCACCCTGGCCAATGCCAGCACGCGCTACAACTGCAACAGCCGCACCGGCTTCGCCTGCGAGGGGCGTCCCCTCGACCAGGGCCAGCGCTTCACGGTCGATGCGAAGGCACGTCGCGGCTGAGGTCCCTCAGGCCCTAGCCTGGGTCGATCATGGACTTCTCGACCTCTGACGCCGCCTCATCTGTCCCCGTCGGACCCGGCGTGACCGTGGCGAACCGCTACGTGCTCGGCTCACTCGTGGGGCGGGGCGGCGTCGCCGACGTCTACCGGGCCGACGACACGGTGCTCTCCCGCCAGGTCGCGGTCAAGGTGTTGCGCGACGTGGCGGGCAGCGAGTCCGACCGGGCCCGGTTCGTCGCCGAGGCCCGGACCCTGGCCAACCTTGGTCACCACGGACTCGTCACGGTCCTGGACGCCGGACTGGGGGGCGACCACATGGCGCAGCCGTTCCTGGTGATGGAGCTGGTCGACGGCCAGACCCTTGCCGCCCAGATCGCTCGTGGCCCGCTCGACGAGCGACGCATCGAGGAGATCGCCCGGCAGCTCGCCGACGCTGTCGCCTACGCGCACGGTCGCGATGTCGTGCACCGCGACGTCAAGCCCGGCAACGTGCTGCTCCACTCCTCGGGCGCGGTCAAGCTCGCGGACTTCGGCATCGCCCGTCTCATCGGCGACACCGTGCGTCACACCCAGACCGGCCACGCGGTCGGCACCGCGGCCTACCTGGCCCCCGAGCAGGTGCTGGGCGAGCAGCTGACCACCGCCGTCGACGTCTACTCACTCGGGCTCGTCCTGCTGGAGATGTTCACCGGCCGGTTGACCTACCCCGGCCCACCCACCGAGGCCGCACTGGCGCGGCTGTCGCGGCAGCCGGAGGTCCCGGCCGACGTGCCGGCCGGATGGCGAGACCTCATCGTCGCGATGACGGCACGCGTCCCGGGTGACCGTCCCCACGCCGGGCAGGTGCGTGAGGCGCTCGGCCCGCGGGGCAGCGGGGCGGTGCGTGCGCCGGCCACCCCGTCGCCGCAGGAGTCCCCCGTCGCGACCGCCGTCCTGACCGACGTCATGGCCCCCCTCCCCCAGAACCCTCCGCAGGGACCCCCCGGCCCACCGCCGGCAGGCCCACCACCTGCAGGCCCACCACCGGCTGGCCCACCACCGGCTGGCCCACCACCGGCAGGCCCACCACCGGCAGGCCCACCACCGGCAGGCCCACCGCCTGCTGGTCCGCCACGGGACGTCGCCGCGTCGGTCTCCGACACGTGGGCACGCATCGTGGGATGGTCACGAGGCCTCGACAGCACCTACGTCGCCCTGGCCGGGGTCGCGCTCGTGTTCCTCCTGCTCCTGGTGGCGACGGCTCTGGCCGGTTGAGGCGGACCGTTCAACCGCCTGCCATCGCCCCCAGCACGATGTAGGGTTCCCGCCCCGCCACGACCGCCTCCGGAAGGGGCGAGTCCGGATCCTCGTGGGACAGGTCCTCCTCGCAGGCGAAGAAGCGGATGAAGGCACGCCGCCGTCCGTCGGCCCGACCGCGGATCGTCCCCAGCAGGGCGGGGTGGTCGCGCTCGAGGACGTCCAGGACCGTCCGCTGGGTGACCTCCCCCTCCACCGTGACGTCGACCTCGCGGTCGAGGCCCACCATGGTGCGCAGTGGCGCCGGCAGGACGACTCGGATCGTCACGGTGGCGTTCACGAGAGGGTCTGGACCTCGACGGAGAGCACGGCCGGCAGGTCGCGCACGATCGCGGTCCAGGAGTCGCCCGAGTCGTGGGAGGCATAGACCTGCCCGCCGGTCGTGCCGACGTACACCCCGCACGAGTCGTGGTCGTCGACGGCCATCGCGTCCCGCAGCACGTTGACGTAGCAGTTCTCCTGGGGGAGGCCCTCGGTCAGCGCCTCCCACTCCTCGCCACCGGTACGGCTGCGGTACACGCGCAGCCGGCCCTCCGGCGGTACGTGGTGGATGTCGCTCTCGATCGGGACCACGTAGATGGTCTCCGGCTCGTGGGCGTGCACGGCGATCACGAACCCGAAGTCCGAGGGCAGGTTGCCGCTCACCTCCTGCCAGGAGTCACCCGCGTCCTTCGAGCGCATCACGTCCCAGTGCTTCTGCATGTAGAGCACGTCGGGGTTGCTGGGGTGGAGGTCGAGGTGGTGCACGCAGTGCCCGACCTCGGAGTCCTCGTCGGGGATCTCCCCGGAGCGCAGGCCCTTGTTGATCGGCAGCCAGGTCTCGCCACCGTCGTCGGTGCGGAAGGCTCCCGCCGCGGAGATCGCCACGTACAGCCGCTGCGGGTCGGTGGGGTGCTCGAGGATGGTGTGCAGGCACATCCCGCCGGCTCCCGGCTGCCACTGCGGCCCGGTGTCGTGCCGGCGCAGTCCGGACAGCTCGCTCCAGCTCTCGCCCCCGTCGGTGGACTTGAAGAGCGCGGCGTCCTCGACCCCTGCGTAGACCGTGTCGGCGTCGTGCACGCTCGGCTCCAGGTGCCACACCCGGGTGAACTCCCAGGGGCGCAGCGTGCCGTCGTACCACTGGTGCTCGCCGGGGACTCCGTCGTAGGTGAAGTCGTTGTCCTTGGTGGCCCACGTCGCGCCGCCGTCGTCGGAGCGGTGGATCACCTGGCCGAACCAGCCGCTGCTCTGGGAGACGTAGATACGGTCGGGATCCAGCGGGGAGCCCTTGAGGTGGTAGATCTCCGCGCCGGGGAAGTGCGGGCCGTCGACGGTCCACTCCTCCCGGGCCTCGTCGGAGGTCAGGATGAAGGCGCCCTTGCGGGTGCCGACCAAGACGCGTGTGCCGCTCACCGGTGCTCCTGTCGTCGGGGGTTCTCCGAGGTGTGACCAGCCTCGACCCCCGAACTCATCGCAGCAACCGCGACGAGGTGAGGGCGTCAGTCGTCGGAGCCGACCTGGAGCACGTCGGGGCGCCAGTGAGCCAAGGCCGCCATGAACGCGACCGGATCGACAGCGGCGTCGTCGATCTGCACCGGGCTCAGGCCGCGCCGCACGATCGTCATCGTCCAGTCGCCGTCCTCGGGCGACCCACCGATCTCGATGACGGTGCCGTCGCCCTGCAGGTCGAAGGTGTGCCGCATGTCGCCCAGGCGCAGGTTGAGCACCCCCTCGGCGATCGTGACCTCCGTCGAACGGCCGCCGAGCCAGATCACGAAGAAGAGGGCGCTCAGGGTGATGAACAGCGGGATCAGCGCGACCGCCGGCAGGCCCCCGTTGACCAGGGCGATGGTGGCGGTGGTGGCGCCGGCGACGACGATGACGGCGATGCCGACCAGCATCATCAGCGGATACTTGCGCACCTCGTGGAACGCACCGGGCTCGGCCGGGACGACCACCGGCGTCGCACCCGCGGCGGGCTGTGCTGCGAGGTCTGCCGGCTCCACGCTGTCGGGCTGCCCCGACGCTTCGGTCTCCTCGGCGGCGGGAGCCGGCGTCTTCTCGGAGCGCACGGCCACGCGTTGGTGGACCAGGTCGCGCGATCGGGCTGCGAAGCGCCCCGCGAGTCCGGTGACGGCCGCGCCCCGCTTGGTCGGCTCGACCCCGGCCGTCGCGCCTGCTGGCTCGGTCTCCTCGACCTCTGGCTCGACGAATGCCTGCTCGACGACCTGCGGCGCCTCGACCTCGGGCTCCGACTCGGGCTCCGGCTCGGCCGCGAGCTCCGGCTCTGGGACCGGCGCGGGCTCTCGGGCCGGGGGCGCCGGGGGCGCCGGGGCCTCGACGGTCGCCAGCGTCGCCGGACGGGGTACGGCGAGCAGCCGGGCGCGTGCCTCGGCGAGCTGGATGGCCAGGTCGGCGGCGCGGGTCTCCGCCTCGGCCCGGGCCTGGGCGTGCCGGGCCGCCGTACGCTCGGCGTCGGCACGCGACTGCGCCTGCTGGGCCGCCTCGCGCTTCGAGCTGGACAGCTGCTCCTGGGCGACGCGCAGCGACTCGCGGTGCTCGCTGAGCAGCGCCTCGGCCTGCAGGTGCACGTCGCGGACCCGCTCCTCGGCCTCTCGGCGCTGCGCGGAGGCGGTCTCGGCGAGGTTGGCCTGCGTGCGGGCGGCCTCCTCGGCCTCGAGGCGGGCGCGCGAGGCCGTCTTGGCGGCGTCCTCGACGGAGTGGCGCAGCTGACTGGCCAGGCGCGCCTCCTCGGCGGCCGCAGCGGCCTGCTCCTGGCTGGCGGCGGCAATCCGGTTGGCCTCGAGGACCAGCTCGATCTGCTCGCGGGCCTTGGTCTCGGCGTGCCCACGGTCGAGGAACGCCTGCTCGGCCAGCCGCGCCTGCTCGGTGGCGGCCAGCTCGGCGGCCTGGCGCGTCTCGAGCGCGCGGGTGCTGAAGGTGGCGTACTCCTCGGCTGCGGTGGCCGCGGCCTCGGCGACCTCGCGAGCCCGGTTCTCGGCCTCCATGGCCGCCATGTGGGCTTCTTCGGCCAGGCCGACGTGGCGGCTGGCGGCCCGCTCGGCCTCCCCGCGGGCACGGGTCTGCTCCTGGGCGTTCTCCTGGAGGACCGAGCGCTCCTGCTCGGCCTGCTCGACGAAGGTCGCGAACTCCGAGGCCGCCTCGCGGGCCCGGGCCGCGACGTCGCGGGCCTGCTCCTCGGCCTCGGTGCGCTGCAGCAGAGCGATGCGCGCCAGCTCGGCCTGCGCTGCGGCGGCCTCGTCGGCCTCGCGGCGCGCCTCGGCCTGGGCTGCAGCCCCCGCCTCGATGACCCGACGCTCCTCGAGCGACTGGCGGGCGAAGGCGGTGTGCTCCTCGGCGGCGTTGGCCGCCTCGTCGCCGACCCGCTGGGCGGTCTCGGCGGCCTCGGCGGCCGCGAGCTGCGCCTGGCGAGCCAGCTCGCTCTGTCGTACGGCGAGCTCCTCGGCCTCGGTGCGTGCCTTGACCGCCTGCGAGGCGGCGTCCTGGAGCCGGTCGCGGTCCAGCGCGGCCTGCCGCACGAACTCGGCGTACTCCTCCGCAGCGGCGCTGGCGGCGTCGGCCAGCTCCCGGGCCCGGTCCTCTGCCGCGGCGCGCTGCTGCATGGCCTGCTCGGCCAGCGCGGACTGCTCGGCCGCGGCCTCCTCGGCGGCGCGCCGGGCGTCGGCCAGCTCGACGAGGCTGGCCTCGACGGCTTCGCGGTCCTCCAGCGCGTGGCGGGCGAAGGAGGCATGCTCCTCGGCCTTGGTCGTGGCCTGCTCGGCGACGCTGCGAGCCCGCAGCTCGGCGTCGCGGGCCGCCTGGTGGGCCTCCTCGGCGAGGCGGGCGTGCCGCTCGGCCGCCTCCTCGGCCGTCGTCCGGGCGCGGATCTGCTCACGCGCGACGCGTTCGAGGCGGTCGCGCTCCTCGTGGGCCTCGCGGACGGCGACCAGGTGCTCGTCGGCGGCCACCACGGAGGCCTCGGAGAGCTCGAGGGCGCGTTGCTCGCTGGCAGCGCGGTCGGCGAGGGCCTGCTCGGCGAGCTCGGTGTGGTAGCGGGCGTTCTCCTCGGCACGGGCGCGTGCGGAGGAGGCCTCCTGGGCGTTGATGGCCTCGCGGCGAGCAGCGGTCTCCGCGGCCTCCCGCTCCGCCAGGGTGGTGACGACACGCTCGGCCAGCTCGGTGGCGTGCCGCTCTGCCGAGGACCGCTTGGACGACTCGGCCTCGGCGATCTCGACGTGGTCACGAGCCGACTTCTCGGCCGCCTCGCGTGCGGACGCGGCACGCTGGGCGGCCTCTTCGGCGTTGCGGCGCTGCTCGGCGTACCGGACCGCCGCCGACTCGGCCTCGACCCGGGCGGCGTGGGCCGCCGCTGCCGCCTCGGCCTGCTCCGCGGCCGCTCGCTCGGCGGCCGTGCGGGCCTGGATGGCCTCGGCCGCGAGCTCCTCGGCAACCAGTCTCTCCGCGGCCTGCTCGGCCGCCGCCATCTCGGCGTCACGGCGCAGCTTGGCTGCTTGCTCCGTCGCGCCGGAGTAGGGAGAGGTCGGGGGCATGGCCTACGTGGGTCCTCGAGGGATGGTCGGGGTGCGGATCGTCAGGGGCTGATCCTACCCATCCCCGACCCCGGCCGAGAAACGCTGTCGACCTCCGCTGATCGAGCGGGGATCGGCCGTGGGATCAGCGGAGGATCACGCGAGCAGGAACACCCGCAGCGCCGAGACGAACGACTCGGGCTGCTCGGAGTGGACCCAGTGCCCGGCGTCCTTGATGGTGGCCAGACGGGTGCGTGGGAAGAGCGCACGCATGGCCGGCTCGTGCTCGGGGCGGACGTAGTCGGACTTCTCGCCCGCCAGCCACAGCACGGGATGGTCGAAGGACCCGCCGACCGGCTCGATGTCCGGCCACCCACCGATCACGTCGAGCCGGTCGCGCAGGAGCGCGAGGTTGGCCTGCCAGGTGAACCCGCCGCCCCGTCCCGACCGGTCGGCAGGGGCACTGCGCAGGTTCTGCAGGAGGAAGCCCCGCACCGCAGGGCTCCGGATGGCCTCGGTCAGCTGCTCGTCCGCGTCGCTGCGCCGGGTCAACGACGCCAGGTCCAGGCCGGCGAGGCTGTCGAGCAGATGCTCGAACTCCCCGGCGCCCTCGCTGCTGCTCGGGGAGATGTCGGCGACCACGAGTCGGTCCACGAGGTCGGGATGACGCAGCGCCAGGGCCATCGCCACCTTGCCGCCCATCGAGTGCCCGACCACGTGCGAGGCCGGCTCGCCGTCGTACGTCGTGCGCAGCCACGTCGCGACGACGTCGGCGACGACCTCGTAGTCGGTGGTCTCGATCCAGCCCGAGCGGCCGTGGTTGGGCAGGTCGACGAGCACTGAGCGCAGGTCCGGGACCAGTGCCTTGGCGATCTGGGTGAAGTTGCGGCCCTGACCGAAGAGTCCGTGCAGGAAGACGACGCGCCGTCCGGCGTCGCCCACCTCGGTCGCATGGATCGCGGGGGCTTCCTGGTCGGTCACGATCGAACCCTAGACGAGCGGCGCTCGCGATGGCCCCGGTCGTGAGTCAGGGAGCAGCCGGTTGACGCGGAAGGACGCTCGGGTCGACTCGCCCACAGATCTCACTGCGCCGGTCGCCGCGCCCGCAGCCGCGGTCGGCCTCCGGCGTGCTTCACCGTCGCGGCCGCGCACGCTCCCGCAAGTGCGGCTGCATCCCGGGGTCCGCCACGGATCAGTCCGGTCAGCAGCCCCGCGACGAAGGCGTCCCCCGCGCCGGTCGGGTCCACCACGGCGTCGTCGCGGTGCGGCAGATAGCGCTCGCCGCCGCGCCACGCCACCGCATCGCCTCGGTCGCGCACGGCCAGGGCGACCACCTCGGGACCGGACTCCACCAGCTGGTGTGCGCAGTCCAGCGTGGCCGAGGGGCTCATGGCGTCGCCGTCGACCCAGGACTGCGCCTCGTCCGCGTCCGCACGCAGCACGTCCACCTCTCTCAACAGCTCGTCGCGAGTCGCACTCGTCGCAGCGCCGTCCACCAGCACCCGTGCGCCCGCGCGCCGGGCGGCGCGCACGGCCTCCAGCACCGCGGGATCCGGCTGCTGGAGCTGCACGCAGACCCAGTCGGCTCTCAGCAGACCGGCGCGATCGGCCCGGTGCACGTCCTGCGGTGTCAGCTCCGCCTCCGCCGGCACGTGCTCGATCAGTCGTCGCGAGCCTCCGGGCTCCACGACGTCGACGAGAAGCGCGGTGGTGCCTCGTCGTACGACGTCGTCGACGTGCACACCGTCTGCGCGCGCCTGGCGCAGCACGGCATCGCCGGTCGCGTCGGTCCCGGCCACGCCGAGCAGCGAGACTCGCGGACCCTCCGGGCCCGCGAGCTGGCGCAGCCCCACCGCCTGGTTGGCACCCTTGCCGCCGAGGACCTCGACCCGGGCGCGGACCCGGGCGCTCCCTCCCGGCGAGGGGTTCGAGTCGACCTCGAGCACCAGGTCGCGAGCGATCTGTCCGACCACCAGAACCGAGGACACGTGCTCCTCCTCACCACCGCAGCGTCGCTGCGACGCCGTCCCCGCGCGGTACGAGCCCGGACGGCAGCAGGCGCACGTCGCTGCCGGTGAGCGCGCCCGGCGGCCTCGCTGGCTCGTCCTTCACGCCGTGACGTTCGAGCTCGTGGCCGATGGTGGTGGTCCACCGGGACCGGAGCTGACCGCCGGGGTCGGAGACGTTTCGGCTGACGTCGGTGTGCATGCTCACGAAGGGGCCGGGCACCTGGAACAGGGACGTGAGGTCGCTCGTCTGCATGACGACCGGTACCCCGTTGCTGGCCGAGCCACGCGCCGCGCACCTCTCGCCAAGGGCCAACGTCCTCCGGGCTACGGACCGGGGTCCTCCCCCGGCTCGGTCGGCCCGGGCCCCTCCGGTGGGGGCGGCGCCGCGCCGCCATGCTCATCGCCCGGATCTGACCACGGTCGCAAGCACGAGTCCGAGTTGAGTATCCGGCCTCAGGTGCTGGGCGCCCGAGGCAGTGGATGGTGGGACCCTCGCCTCCAACGACGAAGGGCCCATCCGATGCGTCTCCGCTGCGTGCTCGCCCATCTGCTCCTGCTCGTCCCCGCAAGCGCCCTGAGCGGTTGCGACGAGGAGTTCTCCTTCGCCGACACTCCACTGGACATCACGGCGGGGCGGATCGCCTACCTCCCCGGCGAGTCCGTCACCGGTGAGGTCGTCAATCCCGACGGCACGATCACGGTCACGCTCACGGCGCTGAGGACCTCTCCGGCAGGGGTCATCGGCGGTGACGGCGAGCGGCGGCCCCACGCCGGCGACACCGCCTCGTGCGACTACGACTCCGACGAGGAGACCTACGAGTGCGACACGACGGGCCTGACCCCCGGTCCCTACGCCGTGCGGGTCACCGATGCCGCCCAGCCGGGCGAGGGCACCCAGTCGGTCCGGGTGGCCATCAGCGAGGTCGAGGGCTTCGCACCGACGGTCGGCACCGTGCCGCGCGAGAGCGACACGGGACGGACCTTCCCCCGGGAGGCCTACGTCCTGGGCACGGCCGGGCAGTCCACGCCGGTCCCCGTGACGGGGTGGGGCGCCGAGCGACGCCTGACTCTCACCGTGACGGCCGACGGTGGCGGGAAGCTCGTCACGAAGACGCTGACCACCGATCCGGACGGTGCGGGCACATTCAGGATCAAGCCGCTGAAGGCGGCCGAGGTCTACTACCTCGCGGTCACCGACGGCACCTGGACGACGCGCGTGCCGATGACGGTCACAGAGGCGGTCGTTCCTTGAGTCCGCTGGAGTCCGCTGGCGTCCGCTGGAGTCCGCTGAGTCCGCTCGTTTCGCGCCCGACACGCCGGGGTAGGCCTCCGGGCAGCCCCCAGATCTCCCCGGAGGACCTCAGATGGAGGATTTCTGTGTCGTCCCCCACGACATGAGCACCGCCGCCGGCGAGACCGGAGAGACCGGCGACGCGGCGAGCGACGCTCGTGGCCGTGACTCAGCGAGCCATCTCACGACCTCAGGCGTCGAACGCCTCGCCTTCTCGCCCGACTCGCGCACCCTCGCGGTGACGACCCTGGCCGACGTCGACGTCACCCTGTGGCGCCCGGCCGCGCTGCGGGCGGGCCGGAAGGCAGGCACTGCCGGCGCCGACGAGGTCCGGCCGTTGCAAGGCCTGACCGGAGCCCCGGGCGCCGTCGTGTTCTCCCCCGACGGCCAGACGGTCTACTCCGTGGCCGATCCGGACGGCGTACGGGCATGGAGCACGTCGACGTTCAAGCCCACTGGCGCCTTCGATCCGCCGCCCTGAGCCGAGCCGAGCGGGGTCGGGTCGAGCTCAACCCTCGCGGGCCGGCGTGGCCAGGCGAAGGGTCGGGATCAGCAGCAGCGCGAGCACCCCGCACCCCAGCGCCAGCGTGGCGTAGCTGCTGGCCCCCACGACCATCCCCGACAGGATGCCGCCGGTCGCCCCCGACAGCGCGACCAGGACGTCGATGCTCCCCTGCACCCGGGGCCGCTCGGCCGGGGTGGTGGAGTCCACGACGAGGGCGGTGCCCGCGATGAGGCCGAAGTTCCAGCCGAGACCGAGAAGCACGAGCGCGAGGACGACCAGCGCCAGCGACTCCCCCGGTGCCAGCGCGGCGACGAGCCCCGAGGCCAGCAGGACCACTCCCGCCGCAGCAGCCACCGGCGTACGACCGAGCCGGTCGACGAGGTAGCCGGTCAGGGGCGAGGGCAGGTACATGGCCGCGATGTGCAGACCGATCACCAGGCCCACCTGACCGAGGTCGTGGTCGTGGTGGCGCATGTGCACGGGCGTCATCGTCATCACCGCCACCATCGCCACCTGGGTGATCACCATGACGGTGGCGCCGGCGTAGGCGCCGCTGGCCAGCCGCCGCCCCGTGCGCACCAGGGCCTCGACACCGGCTTCGTCACCCACGACGGCGGAGCTCGGCTGCTCGTCAGCCAGGGCGCTCGCCAGACGTCGGGCGAGCAGCAGCGGGTCGGGGCGGAGCAGGGTCATCAGGACGGTCCCGGCTGCTGCGTACGCGACGGCCGCGAGCAGGAACGGCCCGGACAGCGCGGGTAGGCCCAACGTCTCGGCCAGACCGCCCAGCGGCTCGACCAGGTTGGGTCCGGCGACGGCTCCCAGCGTCGTGGAGACGAGCGCCAGGCTGATCGCGCGGCCGCGGTCCTGCGGCTCGGCGAGGTCGGTGCCGGCGTAGCGCGCCTGCAGGTTGGTGGCGGTGCCGGCGCCGTACACGAACAGGGCCGGGAAGAGCAGCAGCACGCTATCGGTGGCGGCCGCCACCACGACCCCGACCGCGCCGAGGGCCCCGACCAGGAAGCCCATGCCGAGACCGACACGGCGCCCCGACCGGGCGCTGGCGCGCCCGACGACGTAGGCCGCCAACGCGCTGCCCAGCGTGAACAGGGCCGTCGACACCCCTGCGAGGTCCTCGCTGCCGAGCATGTCCTGGGCCAGCAGGGCACCCACGGTGACCCCCGCGGCGAGCCCGGCGCCGCCGAGCACCTGAGCGAGGACGACGACGCGGACGGTGCGACGCTGGGCGTCCTCACGGACCCGGGACGGGTCCCGGGTCGTCGAGGGGGCTGGCTCGATCACGTGCCCATCCTCGCGCTCGGCTGCCTGATCATCGGCCCTGGCCTTGCCCGCCGCTCTCGAGGTCTGGGAGCTGAGTGAGCACGAGGCGGCCGGCGACGGACGCAAACGGCCCCGACCACCAGGTGGTCGGGGCCGTTCATGACGAGGTCAGGAGACGTGAACGTTCTCCGCCTGGGGTCCCTTGGGACCCTGCGCGAGGTCGAACTCGACCTTCTGGTTCTCGTCCAGCGACTTGTAGCCGCTGGACTGGATCGCGGAGAAGTGCACGAACACGTCCTCGCCGCCGCCGTCCTGGGCGATGAAGCCGAAGCCCTTGTCGGCGTTGAACCACTTGACGGTGCCAGTAGCCATGATCTGATTCCTTAATCTCGGACCCGGGGGCACTGTGCACCCCGGCCGCTGAAGACATCCACCTGTGCTGATGTCCAGCGAACCGAAGACCAGAAGTACGAAACATGGGCCGCGACTTGATGCGCGGCACGGACGGCGGCCAGCGCCGTCTCTTCAACGAGCACCACACTACCGCCCCGCGCCCACATCGGCGCATCCTGACCGCGCGGCCTCGGGCCTACCGGGGCGGCACCCCGCCTATTCAGTCACGTAAGGCCGTACCCCCGACAAGAGGAACTCGTGGTTGACGGACGACAGCTCCCTGCCGATCTTGACGTCCGAGCAGGCCGGCCTCGGCGAGCGCAGCGCGGACGTCCATCTCGCGGCCCTGCATTCCCGAGGATCGCTGCGGCAGTCAGCGACCGTAGTGGTAGCGGCAGGCGGCGATGCGGACTTCAGCGTCGGTGACCTTGTAGACCAGCCGGTGTTCGTCGGTGATCCGCCGTGACCAGTAGCCGGCGAAGTCATGTTTGAGCGGTTCGGGCTTGCCGATGCCTTCGTTGCCGTTGCGAATGACGTCGCGGATGAGCAGGTTGATGCGCTTCAAGACCTTGCGGTCCTGGGTCTGCCACCACAGGTAGTCCTCCCAGGCATTGGCGTCCCAGACCAGCCGCATCCTCAGTCGGCGTCGAGGAGATCGTGGCTCTCCCCTGCATCGGCCTCCAGACGCTCCATGGCGTCGAGCAGGCGACGAGCGTTGGCAGGCGAGCGCATCAAGTAGGCGGTTTCGCGCAAGGACTCGAAGTCCTCCAACGAGACGATCACCACCGACGGATGACCGGCTCGCGTGATCACCACTTCCTCTCGGTCGTTGACCACGTCATCGAGCACCTGGGCATAGCGTGCTCGGGACTCGGTGTAGCTCAGCGTCTTCACCACCGCACCTCCTCAGTACAGAAAACTGTACAGCTGGGGTCAAGGGTGCGGGGCGCGCCCGGCGGCCACCGGGGCTGGTCCGATGGGCCACGCTAGCTCTCGGAGGCCGGCGGATGCTCGGCGACGCAGAAGGGGTTGCCCTCGGGATCGGCCAGGGTGGTCCACTGCACGTGCTCGTACTCCTCCAGCACGTCCCACAGGTGCGTGGCGCCGTGAGCGAGCAGCCGTTCGACGGTGACGACGCGGCCGCCCCACGGGACCGTGAGGTCGAGGTGGGAGGTGGAGCGGGACGGTCGGGGGCCGGTCAGGGGCTGGAAGAACATCGCGAAGCCGCCGGCGCCGGAAGCGGGCATGTAGAGGGAGTCGCCCGAGGCCGCTGGCGTACCGCCGGTGACCTCGGCCCAAAAGGCGGCGAGGGCGTGTGGGTCCTCGGCCTCCATGTTGACGGCTCCAAGGGTGACCGGGGGGATGGGTGGAGATGTCACGGTGTTCTCCTGGGGTGATCGGGTGGGAGGTGGGTCAGGTGAGGTCGGCGGTGACCCTGGCGATCCCGTCCCCGTCGAAGGTGAGGTCGAAGACACCACCGGTCTGCCCGCCGGGGAAGTCGCCGGTGAAGTCGACCTCGACGTGCAGAATGTCCCCGCGGGGCTCGGCGCGAAGCAGCCGGGTCCGGGTGTTGTAGCCGATGAAGTTCGACCGGAAGTACTCGGCGAGGCCCTCGCGGCCGGCGAACTGACGACCAACGGACGGGTCGTCGAGGATGGCGTCCTTCGTGAAGTGCTCCAGGTAGCCCTCAAGGTCGTGGCAATCCGTGGTCACGATCCAGTCCTCGACGGCGGCATTCAGCTGGGTGGTCATGGTGACTCCTGGTTTGTAGTCGGGGCTCGTGCGTTGATGACGCGTCGAGTCTGGCGGTCTCACGCCACCGACAAACAGGGTGCAGTGCACCCTGGCCGCACTGGCGCCGTCACCAGGGGATCGGGCCGAACCGGTCGGCGTAGGTCCCGGCCGGCGCGCCAGGACTGGCGGTCGCGAGGCGCAGGATCGCCTCGGTTCCACGGCGCCGAGATGCTCATCTGTGAAGAGCCCGTTTGGGAAGCATCACCTGCAGTGGGACGGGTGGACGGGGTGCCGGTTGTCAGATCGGTTGTCAACGCACCACAAGATGCAGAAAGCCGCCCCCCGAAACTTCGGAAAGCGGCTTCTGACCTGCGGTTGTACTTTGTTGGGTGACCACAGAAGGGTCTGGCCTGCGAAAACGGGCGAGCTCGCGGGGCCGTGTCACGCGCTAAGCGCCGATCTGTCCAAACGCTTTCATGGCCGGCCACTTCGGCAGTTCCCGATTGGTAACGGAACGACCCTCCCGCAACTGGCGGGAGGGTCGTGGGCGACTGGTTAGAGTCGGGCGTTCAGGGCGTGAAATTCACCCGGTAGCGGTTGCAGAACTTGCCGTTCTCAACCTCTCTGACGACGCCGTCGTAGACGGTCCCGTCAACGTCTCGCAACGAGACGTGGTCGCCCACGCGAAGAGTCACGGGTTCGTCGAACTGCACGTCGGAGACGTAGGCGACGCCGAGCTTGCGCTCCAGCGGGCCGAGTTCCACGTCTACGACGCTCACTGCTGCGATGCTTGCCTGCATGGGGGGTCTCCTCTCGTCGGTTTCAATGATACGCCGGGCGGTGCCCGGTGTCAGGTGGGTGGCTCTTCCAGCGACTGGGGCTCTCCGAGCAGGCTGAGGAGCTCCTCGAACGCCGGCCGAAGTCGGTCTCGCGCTTGCGCTCGAACCTTCTTGTCGGTGGAGGCGAACTCTTCACGAGCCACGCCCTCCCAGGCGACGATGACGTCGAAGTGGACCTCATTTCGGGGGTCTTCCTGGCCGTCGTTGAACACATCGGTCGGCCAGATCAAGAACCCGGCGTCGATGAGCTTGGCTGCTTCGACCAGCCGGTAGCTGGCGTAGCGGGTTCCCTCCGCGAGGGCCTGCGGCGTCCAGTCGTCAGTCACGGCGAAGCAACTGATGGGGACTACCTGGGTGCCCTGCGTGAGCCCACCTTCCTCTACGAGTGCGTCGTAGAGTTCTGAGGCGGCGACGCAGGACTTGATGACGGCAACGAGATCGGCGACCTCGAAGCGCAGGATCTCGACCGTACTGTCCGGTGCAAGCTGGTGTGGCGCGTGGCGCCAGCGAACTTCCTGGGCCACGGCGGGCTCCTCTCGATAGGTTGGTCTTCTCTACCTCTACTGTCGGCGCCTCGGGGTGCTCGGCCAGCACCCGCACATCGAGCCCGTCCCCTTCATAGCAGCGGATACGGCGCTCCTACCCCACCTTCTCCGCGTTGGACCACATGCAGTTCCGGGTCCGCGGGCGCGTGAAGGTCACCATCCTCGTCGCTTTCGCGCTCGCGATCGCAAACCTTCGCGCAGCCGACCGCTGGAACGACGAACGCGCCCGCGTCACCCAGCTCAACGCGGCCATCGCTGCCGCGAAGAAGTCCCGCTCACGGCGCCGCGCAGCAACCATCGAGACCCACCTGGGGTCCTCACGCCGACGCCGAGGACGACCAGCACCCGCCGGCGCCCCCTAGCGAGCACCCGCCCCACACCGCGTCCGGACCGCCGGACACCCTCTCCGCCATACCCGAGGCGGAAGCCTGCGCCGGACAACCACCTCAACCGGCTCCTGCACGCCCAAACGCCCCTCGAACCACCGGTTCGAGGGGCGTTCTGCGTCCTGGCATTGCCCGGACACCCCGGTCAAGGGTGAACAAGGCACCCGGGAACGCAGAAGGTCCGCCGGGGCGAACCCTGGCGGACCTTCTGTGACTAACTGCGGTGACTTCTGTGGTCACCTTTTGGTAGCGGGGGCAGGATTTGAACCTGCGACCTCTGGACTCACGGCGTGGTGGTGATTGCTTGCGACCTTGCTTGCTGCCTTTTGACACGTAGTGCTCTGACCTGCACAAACGCAGCGCGACAGTCGTGACGGCGCTCACTCCCTTTGATCCCGTCAGACCTCGTTAGGCGGCTTGCGTCGAGGTTTTCGGGGAGTAAACGTGGCATGGCTCGAATCGCATTCGAGCGATGCCCCCACGCTTCCTTAGGTGACTGTCAGCAGCACACCGTCCACGGAGGAAGCCCATGCCTGACAAACTGCTCTACCGGGTCCCAGAGGTTGCCGAGTACCTCAGCATCAGCCGATCGAAGGTCTACGAACTCTTCAAGTCCGGCGAGCTGCGGTCGGTTCACATCGATCGCACCCGTCTTGTCCGGCTAGCGCCGACCGCGCCCGTGCAGCGGTAGACGCAGCCTTCGCCCGTGGTCGAAGAGCAGTGGGAACTCGATCGAGTGGAGGCGACCGAGCCGTGACCGAGCCAGACGCGTTTGTCGCTTCATGCGATCGGATCCAGGCGGAACTGACGGGCAACGCGTCCCACGGAGCGCGTCCTTCGCCATCTGGCGCGACTCCGACGACATGCCTGCCGGCCCGGGTCCCATCGGCGGTGCCGTTGGGGTGAGCTCGGGAGCAGTACTCATACTTTGACCTCAGTCGTCCGCGGGATATCCGGCCACTTCACGTGCGGGGTGACCACGACGAGTCCGACCCCATGGTCGGCACGCTCCGGTCAGGATTCGTCCGACCTGCCGTCAGCGTGGTGAGCGGCGCCGCGAACTGCGTTCTCCCGCTCGAACCGCCATCCGTTTGGCTTCGTCGATGGACCTACACAGCGATCCTCGGGAGTCAGGCAACCGATCTCGGGTGACAAGAGCGGGCGTCTTGCAAATATTGCGACATTTCAAGCACAGATGTCATTGGGTTCACAAAACTCCGTTCATGCTTCCGGTCCAGTCCGCTGAGGTGGTCTACGCCGCGGAACCGTCATCGGAATTCGTCGGAGGAGATCGCCGAGGACCGCGTGGCGGAGGCTCGTCTGGCGGCGCCCGACCGCGTTCGACACGGTGATCCACGAGGGCCGCACCATCATCGAGTGATCCTTCAACGACCACGAGCCATGGCGCGGCCAAATCATCCGCTCGGCCAACTCGCCGCGGTCTCCGGCAGCGCCGGCGTCCTAGCCCCAATCACGGTCTGGATTCGCAAGCAAGCAGACACGCCCGAACGTTGGCGCGGGCTCCTGGAGCATCCCGAACCCAGCTTCGTGCACAATGCGGGCGCCAGTGTCGGCTCCGCCTTAGACCTCGTGAAGCCCTAGGTACCTGAGGCCCACTGCCATCACCGACGCCTTCGTGGCCACCGTCCGCGCGAGCGCCAAGCATGTATGTTGTACTAGTAGTACAAACTTATAGTCCAAAGGATTGGTGCGATATGGACGCTCGAGGAACGGCCAGCACCGGGCGGCGACCTGTGCGAGTTCGCCAGTGCGCAGAAGCCACCCAAACCAGATTGAGCCAGATCCAGGACGTCGCTCGAGGCCTCTCCGGACGCGTGACCGCTGCAGTCGAAGCGCTCGAGACAGAGGCGGCCTCGCTCATCAGGCCCCACAAGGAAATGGAGCCGATCATGACAACAACACCCATCTACACGCGCGCCAACGTTCTCCAGGCTGTCATCAACGAGGTCGAGGTCAGGCAGGACGGACACCTTCCCAGCGACCTGCCGGGAGTGACCACCACCTTCGTGGACACCGCAGACCTTGTTGGCGCGCTCCTCCTCCGCTGGCACACACGGCTGGCGACCGCACTCGAGCGCGCCATGGGCGAGTACCCATTGGACCGAGAAGCAGCGGTGGTGAGGGCGTGGCGGAGGGCTCGAGACGAGTCTGCCGGCGTTCGTCTCGTGCTTGACCGTCTCGCCGCCAATCCGCCAAACGAAGCCGTTGCTCGCGCACTTCGCACCACGGCTCGCAACGACTGGGCCTACATGGCCGTGGCGGCCGGGCTGGCAAGCACCCTTGACGCGGCCGCGACGCCAGTCGGTCGCAGCCTGGAGACAAAGGCGCGGTGCGGCGATCACCCCGAACCAGCCGCCGAGTTCGTGGCGCAGCCGTCGCTGCTGGCACGACTGCGCGACGTTCTCGCCGCCTGATCAGGTCGCGCCCCACCACCCCGACCGGCCAGCTGTGCGATTCCACCTCACTGGTTGAGCCGCCCGGAGTCCGGACATCCCGGCGCGGTCTTAGATTCCGTGCATGTTCGGATACGGGCGGTTGGTGTGGTCGAAGTCGCGGAGTAGTTCGCTCACGTCCCCGTCTCCAGGCAACCCAGAATGACCGCGGCGACGAAGGGATTGTCGGGCTTGCGCAGGTGCCGTCCTCGACGCCTTCTTGAAGGACATGTTCGACTGGCTCGTGGAAAGCCCTTCTCAGCGCGGCCGGCCTCAGCCTCACCCAGACCGGCGTGCTGGTCGCGATCTACCCCGCGATCTGGGGACTCTGCCAACTGGTGACCGGCGGCCTCTCGGATCACTGGGGCCGCAAGCACCTGATCACCGCCGAGATGCTGATCCAGGCCACTGCGCTCGGCGCGATCGCGGCGCTTGACACCTTCGGCGCGTTGGCCGCAGCGGCCGCCGCCCTGGGCGTTGTCACCGCGCTCGTCTACCCGACCCTGCTCGCCGTCATCGGAGACGTCGCCCACCCCGCCTGGCGCGCCCGCGCCGTCGGCGTCTACCGCCTCTGGCGCGACCTGGGTTTCGCCGTCGGCGCACTCCTCTCCGGACTGCTCGCGGACGCCTGGGGCCTCCGTCCCACGGTGTGGTGCGTCGCAGTGATCACTGCGGATTCCGGCTTAACTGGTGGCAGCGCGGATGTACGAGACCCACCCGAGGTCCGCGCGCCACTGATCCTCACGGAGCAGAATGCCAGCCACGGCATCGAGGGTGCGGTAGCCGAGGCGTTGGACTATGGCCTCAGTCGTCCATCCACCGGCCGCCTAGCCTCAACTGTCGCGCCGCCGGTGTCATCAGGACCGTCCGTGGTTCTTGAAGTGGTCGATGTCCACGGTGACGAAGAGCGCGCTTGAGCGAGCAGCCAGGAGCCCGGTGCTGTCTTCGAGACTGGCGGCCATGTGGATCTTGCGTCCGGCGCGCTCCGCGATGGTTGCCCGCAGCGTGTAGTCGACGTCGAGGAGCACCGGGCGTAGGTACTCGACGTCGAGTTTGCGGGTCACCGCAAGGTCTCCGACGGAGTACAGGAGGAACCCATAGAGGTCGTCGAAGACGGTGGCCACCGCACCGCCATGGACGATGCCAGGTGCGCCAACGTGACGGGCATCGAATGTGTGGCTGGCGGCCACAACGTTCGGGCCGTCACGCGTGACGACAAGGTGATGGCCGTGCGGGTTCTCGGCCCCGCATCCGAGGCACTGGGCGTGGTGGGAAGGCAGCGCGCCGCCCTCCGACTGGGGAAGGTGCTTCTCGTGTCTCCACCCGGCCAGCAGCGCGTCGAAGGTCTCGCCGCTCATCAAGCGCCAGCCGCGCCGGTTGTGCGTGGTGCCAAGCCATCCAGGAGGAGCCGGGCGACGCCATTGGCTATGGCGTCCATCTCACGGTGGGCGCCCATGATGGCCTCCATCAGACCGGCGATCGTGACGGTCCCGAAGATCATGACGGCCTCGGACATGGGGTCCTCGGCCCGGCGCAGGGAGCCATCCTCGGCCCCTTCGCGTAGGAGTTTCTCAACCGGCTCGTAGAAGGCTGCGCTCAGTGCCGCTGCGAGTTCGGGTAGGCGGGTGGCTCGACCGAGATCGCCGACCAGAGCCCGGCACGGGGCAGGGTTGCGGAGCATCACGCCCAATTGAGCGCGGACGACCCCGGCCAGGCGTTCGCTGGCCGGTCCTTCAGCATTCACCGCGACGGCAACGTCGCCGGCTATCGCTGTCAGAAGGTCCTTGAGCAAAAAGGCGAGGATCTCTTCCTTGCCGGTGAAGTAGTAGTACAACGTCGCCTTGGGCACGCCGCTGGCCTCGGCGATGTCGTCGATCTTGGTGTTGTCCAACCCTTGATCGGCAATGAGCTCGGCCGCTCCGTAGAGCTTGGTCGCGAGCTGCACCGGCAGTTCCCTCATTGACCCTCCTGGATGTCGGGGTCAGTCTAGCGTTCCATGCTATGAGTTTGTACTCTAAGTACAACATCTGTGACTAGGGGTACGAGATGGCGTTGGGTCAGACCGGTGGTCGCGACGGGGTTGTGCGCCTTTCCGGCCTCGCCCTGAAGTTCCCCGCGGTCACCGTGGCGCGATCTGGGTCGCCCGGCTCAACGGCTTGAGCCGTGCCCAGGCCGCTACGCCGTATCTCTCCCGCAGGGGACACGGCCCGGGACCGGTCATGTGGACGGCGCTCCAAGACTGGTCCGCGCGTCCGCGCCGAAAGGGTTCACAGATCTGCGTACCTCGGTCTCGCGATCCGGGTCAGTCGCTCCCACCGGAGAAGCCGTCGCCCAGTCATTCTGGAGCACACGGGCGACCCTCCAGCCGCGGGCCGGTCGGGCAGCAACCTCAGAGAAGCGCATTACGGGGTCACCGCGGCGCTCAGAACGACCACGAGCGGGAACGCCACGAGCGGCGATGCCCACCTGCCTTCACCATGCCCCCATCCGCACTCCCCCCCACCCTCCTGGCGCGAATCGCCCCCTCGCCCGCGATCAGGTCCGAGTGGTCGACAGAGCCCGTCGCGACCGAGAGTCGTCGGTGCCATCTGGTCTGTGGGCGAACTCGTCGGCCAGGGCGAAGGCCTCGTTCGAAGGGCCCGGTGCTCGCAGCCTGGGCAGACCCGACTGTCGGCATGTCTGCGCTCAGTGCGCGCGACACGAGATTGCGTTGCATAATGTGCCCTACGGTTTCTCCGAACTCCGGGTCATGTCCATTCTGATCGTCGGTCGTCACGGACGGTAAGGACGCTGTCGTCGTCGATCGCGAGCCCCACGCCCTGGGCGAGGTCACGCATGACCAACCAGACTTGGTGGGCGATCCGGGTGACGACCTCATCCTGGGACTCGTCGTGGTGGTCGAGCCACCAGATGATGCCGGCGTCGACCATGCCCATCAGCCCCGCCATGACGCCGTCAGGGGGGTCGACCCGGACGTCAGGGGTGCGCAAGTAGGCCGATGCGGCGCCCACAACCTCCCCCAAAAAACGTGTGCGCCCCAGCCGAGCCCGATGCGTGGCCTTGGTCTGCTGGCGTACTGCCATGAAGCGATAGAGGTTCGGGTTCTCTGCAGCCCACCCGACGGCGGCTGCGAGCACACCCTCGATGATCACCGGCGCGGTGCCGCTCTTCCGCATCGCGGGACGAACGGCCTCGATGAGCTGGGTGGCGGCAAATCGCAGCACCTCGCTCTCAAGGTCGTCCCTGCTGTCGAAGTGTCGGTAGACGTGGGGTCGCGCCACCCCCGCCCAATCAGCGATCTGCGCCGTGCCAGCCCCAGCGCCATACTCCTCGATCGCGGCAGCCGCGGCGACCACGATCTGCCCGCGTCGCGGGGCGCGGTGGGACTCGCGCGCGGTCGACCGGCGTACGACAGCCGTGTCAACCCACTTCGCGACATCCACCGCCGCAATCTAACCCATGGGGCTAGCGCGGGTACGCGCCGTACCCGTACGATGGTACATGTTGTACCCGGCACTCACGCACCCTTGGAGGACCCATGCCCAGCCGCCGTTCGCCCTGGATGACCCAGGACCTCGACGACTTCCGCGATCTCGCCCGCACCTTCTGCGAGAAGGAGATCAAGCCCAACAGCGAGCGGTTCATCAAGAACAAGCAGGTTGACCGCGAGCTGTGGACCAAGGCAGGAGCTCTCGGACTGCTCTGCGCCTCTGTCACCGAGGAGTACGGCGGTGGCGGCGGCACCTTCGCCCACGAGGCCATCCTGATCGAGGAGCAGGCCCGGGTCGGCGACGCCAGCTGGGGCGCATCGCTGCACAGCGGGATCGTGGCGCACTACCTGTTGCACTACGGCACCCCAGCGCAGAAGCAGCACTGGTTGCCCAAGCTCGCGAGCGGCGAGGTGGTCAGCGCCATCGCCATGACAGAGCCGGGCACCGGGTCCGATCTGCAGGGCATCAAGACCAAAGCGATCCGCGAGGGCGACGAGTATGTCGTCAACGGCTCCAAGACGTTCATCACAAACGGCGCACAGGCCGACATGGTCCTGGTCGCGGTAAAGACCAACCCGGAGGAGGCCGCCTCCGGTGTCTCGCTGGTTATCGTGCCCACGGACACCCCGGGCTTCCGTCGCGGGCGCGTGCTCGACAAGATCGGCATGAAAGGTCAGGACACCTGCGAGCTGTTCTTCGACGACGTGCGCATCCCGGTGGCCAACCTCCTCGGCACCGAGGAGGGTCAGGGGTTCATCCAGCTGATGATGCAGCTGCCCCAGGAGCGGCTTATCGTGGCGGTCAGCTGTGCGGCCTCGATGGAGCTGGTGCTCAGCCTGACCCACGAGTACACCCTCAGCCGCACTGCCTTCGGCAAGCCGATCTTCGCCTTCCAAAACACCAAGTTCGTGCTTGCCGAGGTCGCGACGGAGGCCCGCGTCTGCCGCTCCTTCATCGACGACTGCATCCAGCTGCACCTCAAGGGCGAGCTTGACATCCCCACTGCAGCGATGGCGAAGTACTGGTCGTCCGAGCGCGCTCAGAAGGTCGTGGACAAGTGCCTGCAGCTGCATGGCGGCTACGGCTACATGGAGGAGTACCCCATCGCGCGGGCCTGGACCGACCTGCGCGTGAGCCAGATCTACGCCGGCACCACCGAGATCATGAAAGAGATCATCGCCCGGTCCCTGCCCAAGCCCAGCTGATCTGGGGCTCGACTCGCGAGCTAGCAATGCTCACGACGGCTCGGCCTCCGATCGCTCGTCGGGTGGGAGCCGCCGTTCGCGCTAGCAAAATGACGAGTCGAGACGGCGTGAGTGGCGACAACTTTCGTTGGTTACGCCGCACGAGGAAACCATCCCGAGTCCAGATCTCAGCCCCAGCGCACCCACCACAACTGATGGACCCCGGACAGACCCTTGAGGTCGGTGTGGGGTCCCTCTGCTGTGGACGGCGCTCCAAGACTGGTCGATACCGGCGCTTGAAAAGTGAGCGGTTTCCCGAGTTTAGGACCCGGTTTGGTCGGTGGTGGTGCGGATGCTCGGGAGGCTGTCGATGCCGCGTCCTCGGAGTCGGTAGCTGGCTCCTTTGAGGGTGAGTACGTCACTCACGATGGCCATCGCCCTGCGCGGTGAGGTTCCCCCCGGACCGTAGAGGCATCGACAATGAGGATCGAGATGCCAGA
>NZ_JAPYPS010000021.1 GCF_029937575.1 Nocardioides sp. | reverse complement strand
CGGCGGGAGCAGGTCGGCTACGCGCGCGGCCCCCACCACCGCGACCACCAAGACCCACCCCGCAGACCCGGCCGCCCCGCAGAGCCGGCCGACCCCGCAGAGCCGACCCCGGTCCGCGGACATCACCCCTCAGCCAGCGTCACACGCCTGAGCAGCAAGAGCCCGCGCCACCTCGGCACGCCCCTCGCGCACGTAGCGCAGGGCACCCGCGTTGGCCGAGGCCGTGGCCAGCCATGCATCGACCTTCTCGAGCAGCTCGGCCGAGGCGAGCGGCTTGGGGAAGATGTACTCGAGAGCAGTCGAGCCCTTGTGGGCGCCCAGGGTCTCCCACGTGGTGCCGACGGCGTCGAGGTACTTGTCGACGTACGGCGCCAGCACGTCGTCCTGGTCGGGGCGCATGAAGCTGAGGACGACGCTGCGCGCGGTCTCGTTCGGGGTGGTGGGGTCGAGCATCGCCTGCTTCCAGGCGCGCTCCTTGGCCTCGGGGGTCGGCATCGCGGCGCGCGCGGCAGCCGCGTGCTCCTGCCCCGAGATGGTGTTGTCGGCCGCCAGCTCCTCGTCGATACGGGCGTCGTCGGCACGACCACGGGCGGCGAGTCCGGTCAGCAGCGCCCAGCGCAGGTCGGTGTCGACCGCGAGTCCCTCGATGCTCAGCGAGCCGTCGAGCAGCGCCTCCAGGTCCGCCAGCGCCTCGTCGCTGCGCGCTGCGGCGGCATAGCTGCGGGCAAAGGTGAGCTGCTGGTCGCTGCCGGGGGTCGCGTCGTCGATCAGGGTGCGCAGGCCGCGCTCCCACTGGGCCTTCAGCTCGGTGCGGTGGGCCGGCGCCGAGAAGCTGTTGACGGCTTGAGCGGCGAACGTCGGGATCCGGGTGACACCCCACGGGTCGGTCTCGGCACCGATGTTGCCGAGGACCAGGGTGACGTACTCGCTGGCCGACATCTCGGCGTCGCGGGTCATGTCCCAGGCAGCCCCCCACAGGATGGCGCGGGCCAGCGAGTCGTCGAGCAGCGACAGGCCGGCGACAGCGGTGGCGAGCGAGCGCTCGTCGAGACGGATCTTGGCGTAGGCCAGGTCGCCGTCGTTGAGCAGCAGCAGGTCGGGCTGGCGCAGCCCGACGGCTTCGGAGATCTCGGTCGTCTCGCCGTCGACATCGACCTCGAGGTAGTCGCGTCGGACCAGACGGGTCTTGCCGTCGGCATTGGCGACGGTGTCGTAGAAGCCGATGCCGAGGCGGTGCCGGCGCAGCGTCGGCTGGTCGGGATGAGCGCTCTGGCGCACCACGAGACGCGAGTAGGTGCCGTCGTCGGCGAGGTCGAACTCGGGCGTGAGGGTGTTGACGCCGGCGGTCTGCAGCCACTCGTCGGCCCAGCCGCTGAGCTCGCGCCCCGAGGACCTCTCGAGGGCGGCGAGCAGGTCTCCGAACTCGGTGTTGCCGTAGGCGTGGTCCTGGAAGTACTGCCGCAGCCCGGCCACGAAGGGCTCCAGGCCCACCCACGCGACGAGCTGCTTCAGGACGGAGGCGCCCTTGGCGTAGGTGATCATGTCGAAGTTGACCTCGACCGCCTCAAGGTCGTAGTTGTCCGCGGCGATCGGGTGCGTGCTGGGCAGCTGGTCGGCGCGGTAGCCCGTCTGCTTGCGGGCGTTGGCGAAGCCGGTCCAGGCGTCGGTGAACTCCGTCGCCTCGGCCTCGCACCAGTAGCAGGCCCACTCGGCGAACGACTCGTTGAGCCAGAGGTCGTCCCACCACTTCATCGTCACGAGGTCGCCGAACCACATGTGCGCCATCTCGTGGGTGATCACCGAGCAGCGGAACTCGTAGAACGAGCGCGGCTGGCGGCTGCGGGGGAGGTACTCGTCGCGCAGCGTCACGCAGCCGGCGTTCTCCATCGCGCCCATGTTGTACTCCGGCACGTACAGCTGGTCGTACTTCTCGAAGGGGTAGGGGAAGGCGAACTGCTCCTCGAAGAACTCGAAGCTCTGCCGGGTGATCTTCACCAGCTCGTCGCGGTCGAGGTGCTCCACCAGCGACTGGCGGCAGTAGTGCCCGAGCGGGATCGTCCCGAACTTGCCCTCGTAGGTGTCGAAGACACCGTGGTACTCACCCGCGACGACTGCGGTGATGTAGGTCGACATGCGCTTGGTCGTCGGGAAGTGCCACACGGCAACGCCGGGGCGGCCCTCGACGGACTCGGGCTCGGGGGTCGGCGCGTTCGACACGACGACCCAGTGGTCCGGCGCGGTGACGTGGAAGGTGAACTCGCTCTTGAGGTCGGGCTGCTCGAAGGTCGTGAAGACGCGGCGCGCGTCCGGCACCTCGAACTGCGAGTAGAGGTAGACGCGATCGTCGACGGGGTCGACGAAGCGGTGCAGTCCCTCACCGGTGTGGGAGTAGGTGCAGTCGGCGCGGACCACCAGGACGTTGTCGGCGGCCAGGTCGGGCAGCGGGATCCGGCTGTCGGCGTACGACGCCGGGTCCAGCGCCGTGCCGTTGAGCGTGATCTCGTGCACGGTGGCGTCGACGAGGTCGGCGAACGTCGACGCGCCGGGCTCGCTGCACGTGAACGACAGCGTGGTCGTCGATCCGAAGGTGGTCGGGGTGGACTGGTCGTCGGCGTCCGTCGGCGTCGTGAGGTCCAGGTCGATGGAGTACGACGTGACGTCCAGGAGGGCGGCGCGGGTGGCGGCCTCGTCCCGGGAGAGGTTGGTTCCAGGCATGCCCGTCATCCTCGCACTCGCGTGGAGGACGGTCGGCACGGGAGTGGAGGGGGCCGCCGAGCGCTCGGCGACGCGCGGAACGACACGCCTGTGATTCGAGGTGCGTGACAATGTGGCTGATGTGATTTATGAGGAAATTGTTGCGAAACACCACGGATGTGCTTGACAGTAGTCCTCGTGTCTCCCCCCACACGCCCGTCGTTGCTGCGCCGCGGCGCCGCCCTCGTGCTGCTCTGTGCGCTGCTCCCAGCCGTCGTCCCCGCGGGCACGCCGCCTGCCACGGCCTCGTCGGTGTACCTCTGCACGGGATACAAGCCGTGTGCCCAGGCCGGCATGCCGAGCTCTGGCTACGGCGCGGCCAACGACACGATGTACTGGCGGATGTACGCCGGTCACAACTGCACGAACTACGTCGCCTACCGACTGATCCAGGCCGGCATGTCGACCGAGCGCCCCTGGTCCGGCACCGGGATGGCCTACAACTGGGGCCACGCGATGAAGGACATCACCGACAAGGTGCCGGCGGTGGGCTCGGTGGCCTGGTGGGACCGCAACGTCTCCGGTGCCGGCTCCAGCGGCCACGTCGCCATCGTCGAGGAGGTCGTCTCCGACACCGAGATCATCATCTCGGAGGACTCCTGGAGCGGTGACTTCCACTGGCGCCGGATCATCAAGGACGGCACGACCTGGCCGACGGGGTTCATCCACTTCGTCGACAAGAAGGTCACCAACAAGGTGGCACCGCGGATCACCGGCACCGCCCAGGTGGGCGCGACGCTGAAGGCGGCCAAGGGTCGCTGGAAGCCCAAGCCGAGCTACAGCTTCCAGTGGCTGGCCGACCTGGTGCCGATCCCCGGCGCCACGGCCCAGACATTCGCGCCCGGGCCCGACCAGGTCGGCGCCCAGCTCTCGGTGCGGGTCACGGCGAGCAAGGCGGAGTTCACCCCAGGAGTGGTGGACACCCCCGCGACGACGCCGGTCGTCAAGGGCGAGCTGGTCAGCACGACTCCACCCGAGATCAGCGGAGACGCCGAGGTGGAGGCCGTCCTGACCGCCACACCCGGTGCATGGGCGACTGCTCCGGACACCACCGAGCTGCGGTGGAAGTCTGACGGCAAGGTGATCCCCGGATCGTCGGGTCAGCCGCAGCTGACCCTCACGAAGGCGATGGTCGGGACCACGATCACCGCCGTGGAGGTTGCCCAACGAGCCGGGTTCGTCAGGGCAACGGCTCCGGCGCCACAGGCGTTGGGACCCGTGGTCCAGGGCGTCATCGAGGTCACCTCCCCTTTCGAGGCCACTGGGCGCAACCACCACGGCTCCGCCCTGACCCTGGTCCCCGGGGTCACCGAGCCGCAGGACGTGGCCCTGACCTACACGTGGTGGCGCGACGGGGTGCGCATCGTCGGTGCGGACGCGGCGACGTACGAGCTCGCCGACGCGGACGTCGGCCACGAGATCATCGGCAAGGTCACGATGAGCAAGCCGCGCTACCAGCCCATCGCCCGACGCTTCTCCTTCGGACGCACCACGACGCCGTCGAGCGTCGTGCTCAAGGCGAAGGGTCGCAAGGGCAAGGCGGCGGTGCGCGTGCTCGTCTCGGCTCCCGGAGCGGTCCCGAGCGGACCGGTCACGATCAAGTCCGGCAAGGCCAGCACCACCGTGGGCCTGGAGAACGGAGCCGCGCGGGTGGTCCTGCGAGACCTCCGTGCCGGGACCCGCAAGGTCAAGGTGCTCTACGCCGGCAGCGAGACCGTGCTGCGCGGTCGAGCGCTCACCGAGGTCGTCGTCAAGAAGCCCAGGAAGAAGCCCTGAGCTGCTTCCTCGGCATTGCTCGGCATTGCTCGGCGTCCTGAGGAATAGTCGCCGCCGCACGAGGTTGTGCCTGACATGACTGCTGCCACCGAGAAGACGCCGACTGCCGACTTCTGGTTCGACCCGCTGTGCCCGTTCGCGTGGATCAGCTCACGTTGGATCCTCGAGGTCGAGCAGGTGCGCGACATCACCGTGAAGTGGCACGTGATGAGCCTGTCCTACCTCAACAAGGACAAGGACATCCCCGACGAGTACCGCGCCATGCTCGAGCCGGGCTGGGGGCCCGTGCGGGTCCTGATCGCCGCCCAGCACAAGCATGGGGACGACGTCCTGCTGCCGCTCTACAACGCGATGGGCACGCGCATCCACCACGAGAAGGCCGACCTCGACCGCGACATGATCGCGGCGGCCCTGGCCGAGGCGGGGTTGGAGCCCGAACTGGTCGACGCGATGGACGACTCCTCGCTCGACGAGGCCGTGGCGAAGTCCCACCACGAGGGCATGGACCAGGTCGGCGACGACGTCGGGACGCCCACGATCGCCATCGAGGGCACTGCCTTCTTCGGACCGGTGCTCTCGGCGATCCCGCGTGGTGACGAGGCCGGTCAGCTGTGGGACGGATGCCTGGCCGTCGCCAAGGTGCCGTACTTCTACGAGCTCAAGCGCTCGCGGACCGGAGACCTCGACTTCAGCTGACCCACCGGAGGCGGCGCGCTCCCGCAGGAATGTGGGAGAACGCCGCATCGCCGTCCCTCGGATGGGGCACGATCCCTTCGTGCTCCCACCATGGTCCGTAGTACGGCGCGCCCTCACGCCCGCGGGTCGCGGCCTTCTGATCGCCTCCCTCGTGCTGCTCGTGCCGTCACCCGGCGCTGTCGGTGCCGCCACGGTGCACTGCGTCGGCTACGGCGCCTGCAGCGCCAACGGCTACTCCGACGCCGGCTACGGCTCCGCCAACGCTCGCAGCTACTGGAACATGGTGACCGGCCACAACTGCACCAACTACGCGGCCTACCGCGTGATCCAGGCAGGTGGCCCCGGTTCGCGCCCGTGGAGCGGCTCGGGGGACGCCCACCGGTGGGGCCACGAGCTGCCCGGCATCACGGACCAGACGCCGGCCGTGCAGTCGATCGCCTGGTGGGACAGCAACCAGGGTGGGTGGGGCAAGAACGGCCACGTCGCCTACGTCGAGCAGGTCGTCTCCGCCGACATGATCCGGGTGTCCGAGGACATCTTCGACGGCGACTTCCGCTGGCGCACGATCAGCCGCGGCGAGGCGGCGTGGCCGACCGGGTTCATCCACCTCGCCGATGCCCGGGTGAGCCGGATCGGGGCGCTCCCACGGATCGCCGGCAAGCTGCGAGTCGGCGAGCGAGTGCGGGTCGGCGCCGGCTCCTGGAGCCCGTCCGGGGTCTCCGTCGGCTATCAGTGGTTGGCAGACGGGCGAACCGTGCGTGGGGCCACGCAATCGTCGCTCGAGCTCACACCGCGCTTCCTGGGGAAGCGGCTGACGGTGAAGCTCTCAGCGCGACGCCTCGGCTACGTGCCGGCGTCGGCCACGACCGCCGCCAGCGACCGCGTACGACGAGGTCGGATCCGCGTCGACGGCGCACCTCGCGTGCGGGGACGCGCGGTCGTGGCAGAGCGACTGACGGCAGACCTGGGCAGGACCACGCCCCAGACCCGAGCGAGCTATCGCTGGCTGGCGGACGGCACGAAGATCCGCGGGGCGCGCACGGACAGCCTCCGCCTCGCCCCGGAGCTCGCGCGGGCTCGCATCTCGGTGCGGGTCACCGTCAAGCGACGCGGGTACGCCTCGCGCACGCTGAGGAGCGGGCGCACCGAGCCCGTGAAGCGAGCGACGTTCCACCAGGTCGCACCTCCTCGAGTCAGCGGCACCGTGCAGGTCGGGGAGACCGTGCACGCCGTACCCACGCAGTGGTCGGTCAAGCCGAGCCGGCGTGTCTATGTCTGGCTCGTCGACAAGGAGGTCGTCGAGGGCAACTACACCGCCCGCCTACCGCTCGTCGCCGCCTACGAGGGCAAGGAGCTCCACGTGGTCGAGGGGGCGACGCGTCGTGGGTACGAGCAAGGGGTCGCGGTCTCGGCCTCTGGCGGGCTCGTCGCAGCCGCCGACGAGCAGCCGGAGCCGGTCAGCTAGTGCTTCCGAGGTTCGTCTGGGCCGCGGACCCCGACGGACTAACGGAGATGACCACCAGCTGGCTCGACGTGCGCCAGCTTGGCGCGGATCGCGGGCAGGTGCTCGGGCACTGACGCGACCTCGAGGTCGGTGAGCATCTCGGCGAGCCGTCGGGGGATCTGGATGCTGTCGGCGCCCCAGTGCGCGATCTCGTCGACCGCCAGGTCGAGGTACTGCCCGAAGGTCCACTCCTGGGTCAGGACGCGAGGGATGCCGTCGCCGTCGAGGTGGATCCCGACGACCGTCGTCTCGCGCACCATCCGGCGCAGGATGTCGTGCAGCTCGTCGATGGCCTGGACCGCCGTGGTCGGGTCGTTCACACCGGGGGAGAGCGCCCGCTCGGCGATGTCGACGAGCCGCCGGAAGCCGAAGGTCAGGTCCTGCTCCATCGACCGGTCGGCCCCGAGCCGCACGCAGGCCGAGACCCGGTCGTCCCAGGCCGGGTCGGCGCGGGCTCCGTGGACCAGCGCCAGCGTGGCACCCTCGGGCACGAAGCTGCCCAGCGGGTAGAGGACCTCGATACGGACCTCCTGCTCGGCCGCCGTACGGCACAGGGAGCCCGCGTCGATGCTGTCGACGTAGCCCGACCTCCTGGCCGTTGCGACCGTCTGTCCCTCGAGGGCAGCCAGCTCGGGTGCGACGTCCGGCAACGTCGTACGGCGCTCGCGACTGCGCTCGAGCAGGGCCCGGGTCTGGGTGCCGACCCGCCGGATCACCGTCGAGACGGCGATGGACTGGGTGATGTGCTGGATGAAGGCGAGGAACATCGCCACCGCAGCCAGGACCAGCAGGAACGACATCGTGACGGCGAGCTCGGGCACTCCTTCCTCGGTGCTGCCTCGATCGGGGATCGAGCGCAGGACGGTGAGGGAGAAGAGGAACGAGGCCACGAACACGCCGAGGGTGTGCTGGGTGACGCGATCCTCCAGGAACGTCGCGATCACGCGCGGGGAGAACTGGCTGCTGGCCAGCTGCAGCACCACGATCGTGATCGAGAAGACCAGGCCGGTGACCGAGATCATCGCTCCCGAGGTCGTGGAGAGCACCGAGCGGGCGCTGTCTGCGCTCCCGTTGAAGAGCAGAGCGGGTGAGCCGACCACCTCGTCCAGCTGGGGGAGCAGCAGGCCGAAGGCCACCGACGCGGCGGACCAGATCGCGGGCACCACCCAGAAGGGGCCCAGCATCAGGCGCAGCCGACGGCGCACCCGGTCGACCTGAGGCCGCATGGTCGGGGCGGGAGCGGGAGTCGGTGGACGAGTAGCAGTCACCGCCCCTGTCTACCGTGTGTCCTTCCGTAGAGTCCGCACCATGGCGATGACACTCAGCGCTCTGCTCCGCTACCCGGTCAAGTCCCTGCGCGGTGAGTCGCTCACCAGCGCCCTGGTGGAGCCCTGGGGACTCGAGGCCGACCGCCGCTGGATGCTCGTGGACGAATCGGGACGCGCCATCACGGCGCGCGAGGTCAACGCCATGGTGCTGCTGCGTCCTGAGATCACCGCGTCGGGCCTGCGGCTGCACGCGCCCGACCCGGCCGAGCCGCTCGACGTGTCCAGGCCCGATCCGTCGGTGCAGGTGCCGGTGAGCCTGTGGGGCTCGGACCTCACCGCGGCCCCGACCGAGCGGGCGACCGCGCAGTGGGTCTCCGCGGTGCTCGGGGTCGACGCCCGGCTCGTCTGGCTCGACGACCCTTCCCGGCGGCCGAGCGACCCGGCGTACTCGGAGATCGGCGACCGGGTCTCGCTCGCCGACGGCTATCCGCTGCTCCTGGCCAGCCAGACGTCCCTGGCGGAACTGAACCGCGACGTGCGCGCGGGCGCCGGACCCGACACCGCAGACCTTGCGATGACCCGCTTTCGTCCCAATGTCGTCGTGGACGGTGCCGCGCCGTGGGCCGAGGACGACTGGCGTCGCGTGCGCATCGGCGAGGCGACGTTCCGGGTGGTCAAGGGCTGCGCGCGATGCGTCCTGACCACCATCGACCCGGACACCGCCGAGCGCGGCAAGGAGCCGCTGGCGACCATGGCCCGCACCCGCCGGTGGGACAACAAGACGTGGTTCGGGGTCAACCTGGTCCCGGACACCGTCGGCGCGACGATCGCGGTGGGCGACGAGGTCGAGGCGCTCGACGCCGTGGCGCCCGGTGCAGGTCCGCCGCGCTGACCGGGGTGAACCGCTCCGCAGCCGGACCCTAGGATCACGGGCATGACTCATGTCCTGTCCGCCGTCGCCTGGCCGTACGCCAACGGCCCGCGCCACATCGGCCACGTGGCCGGTTTCGGTGTGCCCTCCGACGTCTTCAGCAGGTACATGCGGATGGCCGGCCACGACGTGCTGATGGTCTCCGGCTCGGACGAGCACGGCACCCCGATCCTGATCGCGGCCGACGAGGCGGGGGTCTCCCCGCAGGAGCTGGCCGACACCAACCACCGGATCATCGCCGAGGACCTGGTCTCGCTCGGCTGCACCTACGACCTCTACACGCGCACCACGACAGCCAACCATCACGCCGTGGTGCAGCAGCTCTTCCACGGCGTCTACGACAACGGCTACTTCGTGGAGCAGACGACGTACGGCGCCATCTCGCCGTCCACGGGCCGCACCCTGCCCGACCGTTACATCGAGGGCACCTGCCCGATCTGCGGTGCGGGCGGCGCGCGGGGAGACCAGTGCGACACGTGCGGCAACCAGCTCGACCCGCAGGACCTGATCGACCCGATCTCGAAGATCAACGGTGAGACCCCGGACTTCATCGAGACCCAGCACTTCTTCCTCGACCTCCCGGCGCTCGCCGACGCGTTGGGCGAGTGGCTCGACGGGCGCGAGGCGACCGGTTCGTGGCGGCCCAACGTGATCCGGTTCAGCCAGAACATCCTCAAGGAGATCCGTCCGCGGGCGATGACGCGAGACATCGACTGGGGCATCGCGGTGCCGCTCGAGGGATGGCAGGACAACCCCACGAAGAAGCTCTACGTGTGGTTCGACGCCGTCATCGGCTACCTCTCCGCCTCGATCGAGTGGGCCAGGCGGTCGGGTGACGCAGAGGCGTGGCGCGCCTGGTGGAACGACCCGGAGGCCCTGTCCTACTACTTCATGGGCAAGGACAACATCACCTTCCACAGCCAGATCTGGCCGGCCGAGCTGCTCGCCTACAACGGAGCGGGCGCCAAGGGCGGCACGGCGGGACCGCTGGGCCGGCTCGAGCTGCCGACGGAGGTGGTCTCGAGCGAGTTCCTGACGATGGAGGGCAGGAAGTTCTCCTCGTCCAAGAAGGTCGTCATCTACGTGCGCGACCTGCTGAGCCGCTACCAGCCCGACGCCTTCCGCTTCTTCGTCGCTTCCGCCGGCCCCGAGGCCCAGGACTCCGACTTCACCTGGTCGGAGTTCGTCCGCCGTACCAATGACGAGCTCGTCGCCGGTTGGGGCAACCTCGTCAACCGCACCGCCACCCTGATCGCCAAGAACTTCGGTGAGCTGCCCCCGGCAGCGGTCCTCACCGAGGACGACGAACGCGTGCTCGCGATCAGCGAGCAGGCCTTCTCGGTGGTCGGGGACCTGATCGGCCGTCACCGGCAGAAGCAGGCGATCGGGGAGGCCATGCGCGCCGTCTCGGAGGTCAACAAGTACGTCACCGACACCGCCCCCTGGACGCTGAAGAGTGAGGACGAGCGCGAGCGCCTCGGCACCGTGCTGCACGTCGTCGCGCAGTGCGTCTCCGACCTCAACCTCGTGCTCGCGCCGTTCCTGCCGTTCTCGGCGAACACCGTCGACGCCGTCTTCGGTGGCTCGGGAGACATCGCCCCGATGCCGCGCATCGACGAGGTGGACGACCTCGACGGCGGTCCCGGCTACCCGATCATCACGGGTGACTACACGGGCGTCCCGGCCTGGGGGCGGCGCCCCCTGGTCGTCGGGACACCGGTCGCCAAGCCGACTCCGGTCTTCGTCAAGCTCGACCCGGTGATCGTCGACGAGGAGCTCGCTCGCCTGGCGCCGGACGAGGTCTGACTCACGCCCAGGTCGGCGGCGTCTCGAGCACGTCGCCCAGCCGGGCGGTGTCGTCGGCGATCCGCTCGGTGAGGGCCGCCCGGAAGTCGTCGGGCACGGCCGCGGACCTGAGCGCCTTGTGGGCGCGGTAGTCGCTGGCCACGTGCGGGGGCAGTCCCAGGTGGTCGAAGACCCGGGCGAGGGTCTGTGCCGGTCGGTCGAAGACGTCCTCGCTCTGCACCACCAGGAGCTGGTCGTCACCGAAGTGCCGGCGCAGCGCGACGATCTGCTCGGCGTACCGGCTGCGTGCGGCGTAGCTGAAGTGACGGTGGGCGTACCAGCGCGCCGTCTCGTCGGGCTGGGCGAGACGCTCGGCCTCCGCCTCGAGCGCGGCGACGGGCTCCAGGGTCTCGAACTCCCGGGTGATCTCGTAGCGGACGTGGGACCAGGCTCGTTGGACCGGATCCCGCAGCACCATGATCAGCCGTGCGTCGGGCGCGTCTGCCGCGATCCGTGCGGCCGCCTCCGGGTGGAAGCAGTAGTAAGGGCTCGACTCGCCGAAGACGGGTCGAGCACCGAGCTTGGCCTCCATCCGGTCCAGGTCCGCGGACAGCGGCAGGTGGCCACGGAACCACGCCGGGCCGCGGTGGTAGTTGACGTCGTAGTAGCGGCACCCCTTCTCCACCAGCCCCCGCAGCACGAGGGGATGGTCGACGATGTACTCGTCGAGCGAGGTGGTGCCTGCCCGCTTGGCACCGACGATGAAGTAGTGGGGCATCTCCCGATCACCGCGACGCAGGCTCTGCAGCCTTCGGGACGTGGCGTGCTTGAGCCGTCGGCTCACCGGGGGCAGCAGGGTGGACTTCTCGCTCATGTGCGGACCGCCTGGTCGGGTCGTGAGGTGCGGAGATGGGACGCCGGAGCGGTCAGCGCCCACCGGGCGACGGCCATGAGGGGAAGGGTGCTCCAGAGGAACGTGACGTTGTCGATCAGGTTGTCGCCAGAGGAGGCGACCGCGATGGCAACGGCGTATGCCGCAGCCGCAGCGACCACGGCGACCAGCAGGGGGTCCTTGTCGGCTCGCCTGCGCGAGCTCCCGACCCGCGCGTAGGCGCGCCACGCGGTGGCGAGCATGGCGGCGATGAACCACAGGTAGACCCCCAGCCCGATCAGACCGGTGTCGATGAGGGCCTTGAGGTAGTCGTTGTGGGCTTCCTTGCCGGTCGAGCGGTAGGCCTCGCCCGGGCCCCCTCCGAGCACCGGTGAGGCCTGCACGCTCGGGATCAGGCCCTCCCACTGCCCGAAGCGCCAGGCCAGCGAGCTCTCGGTGCGAGGGGCGTCCGGGTCGGGCACGAGGTCGGCGATGCGCGAGTTGACCGACGGCACGAGCAGCACGACCCCGATCAGCACGATGACCGCGAGGGCGGCGACGCGCCGGTCGAGGAGCACGCAGACGATCAGGACGCCGAGCGCGGCGCAGAGCCACGCGCCGCGGGTCTCGGTGAGGATCAGCTCGGTGAGGACGACGCCGAGGTAGGCGATCGCGGCGAGTCGCACCCCGCCGCGGGTGCGCAGGGCGCACGCGGCGCCGACGATGGCCAGGGGCACGAGGAAGTAGGCGAAGTTGTTGGACAGGAAGAAGACCGACTTGAGGGCCTCGATGCCGTCCTTCTGCGTGGTCACCGTGACCCCGGCCAACCCCAGCAGCGGGTAGAGCAGTGGGACGGTGCTGACGGCGAAGATCAGCTGCAGCACCTGTCGGAACGACAGTCGCCCCGTCGCCAGCAGCAGGTCGGTGACGAGGAACGCCGCCACGCCCGCCGTGAGCCGTAGGGTCGCGGCCAGGCCGTCCGAGGGGCCGAGACCGACGCTGCCGACCGTGGCGAGGGCGTTGACCAGGACCAGGGAGAGCAGGGCCGCAGGCAACGGCTTCGTCAGGCGGGGGAGCAGGAGCCGCCAGTTGAGCAGCAACCAGCCGCCCATCACCGCCAGGATCCCGACCCCGAACAGCTCGGTCAGGGCGATGCCGGAGTCACGAGGTCCCGCCGAGAGGTCGACCAGTGGGCGAAGCACGCTGGCGAAGAGGAACACGTGGACGAACGACCTGAAGCCACTCAGGAACGCCGCGACCACCAGCATCGCCAGGACCAGCAGCGCCAACCCGATGCCGAAGTTGCGCGAGAGGGCAGCGAGGAGCACGGCGGGGCCCAGGAGCAGCGAGCCGACGAGCGCGAGTGAGGTGCTGCTGGCTCCGTCGACCGCGCTGAGTCGGGACGAGGACCTACGCACCGGGTCGAGGTGCGGGGCCCGGGTGTCAGTAGCCATGGGTCCTCCGCAGGGGAGCGGTGAGGCCGGAGACCAGCCGACGTTGTCCCGTGGGCAGCGCTGCCACCCACTCGTCGTCCCGTTTGAGGACGAGTGGACCGGAGCGGACGCGGTTGGGGTTGCCGGCCACGGCGTGCGAGGTCCGCAGTTCGAGACCGGCGGCTCCGATGAAGGACAGGTCGCGCTCCTCGTCGGAGAAGCCGGCGAACTCGGCGATCCCGTCGAGGACGCGGGCCGGGTCGGCGACCAGGTCCTCGTAGCGCACGACGTGGAGCGCGGCGCCGTTGCGGCGAGCGAGGGCGGCGGTGCTGCCGGAGGACTCCAGCCACATGAGGCTCGACTTGGTGGGCGAGAAACGCTCCATGTCCTCCTCGAAGCCGGCGACCTGTTGCGAGGCCGAGACCCGCATCCACGAGTAGGCGACCGCGCGAGGATCGCGCACGAGGTGCACGACGCGGACGTCGAGCCGCTCGCTGCGCGCGAGCAGGGCGCCGTACGACGGGAGCTTGGAGGAGTCGACCAGCACGGGGGAGCCACTGACCCGGGACAGCTCGGTCAGGAGTCGTCCGAAGAGGTCGACCAGCTCGTCGACGTCGTCGCTGCTCCGCCCCGCCAACCACCAGGGCACGCGTCGGGTCCGTGTCGTCGCGGTGAGCTGGGCATCGATCCGGAGCGCCTCGGCCGCGCTCGGCACGGACCCGAAGGTGGCCTCCAGGGCAGGTCGCCACACGGGGCACTCGACGACGGGCAGCCGGCACCCGCAGGTGCCTCCCTCGGCGACGCCGCGCCGGAAGCCGAGCTTGACCTCCCCGACGGACAAGGCCCCGGGAAGCGAGCCGATGGCGTTGCCGAGCAGGGTCGATCCGCTGCGTCCGGTGCCGGAGACGTAGACGACCCGGGTGGGCTGTGCGGGGGCCGCTGACCGGCCCTGCGACTGGTCCTGCGAGTGGGCCTGCGAGTCCTCGGAACTACCGCGCACTGACACTTCCCCCCATGAATGAATCGCGAACCGATAGTCTAGGAACTTGCAAGGCC
The DNA here is from genome assembly GCF_029937575.1 of Nocardioides sp. Classification (GTDB taxonomy): domain Bacteria; phylum Actinomycetota; class Actinomycetes; order Propionibacteriales; family Nocardioidaceae; genus Nocardioides. The sequence goes on along the minus strand of NZ_JAPYPS010000021.1, from coordinate 48,333 downwards.
GCTGGGGGGCGGTCTCCTCAGTGTAGATGAAGGAGACGATTCATGAGTACCGGACTTCCTGTCTGGCTCCGACGAGTGCCGTTGACGTTGCTGATCGGGATCCCGATCACCATGGGTCTGATCGTCGGACTGGGTGTCGGACTGGTGACCGAGCAGTCGGAGGAGTCAGCGAGCGTGGCCGTCATCAGCACGCGTCCCGCCTCGTCGCTGCCCAACGAGCGGATCGACCTGATCAACGACCTGTCCACGGCGATCACGCTGCCGCCGGTGCTCGACGAGGTGGCCGCCAGCCAGGACGTCAGTGTCACCGACCTGAGGACCGGGCTCAGCTTCGAGCGGATCAACTCCTCCTCGTTCGCGCGGCTCACGTTCGCCTCGCCGGACCTCGACGCCGACGCGCGCCGGGCGGTGATCAAGGTGCTCCTGGCGACGACCTCCGACTTCCTGACCCCGGAGACGCCCTCGCCCGAGCTCGTCGCGGCCCAGCGCACGGAGAAGGAGGCCACCGACGCCTACTACGCCGCGCTGAGTGCCAACGACGGTCGCTCGCCGGCCGACGAGCTGCGCCGTCTCAACGTGCGGATCAACACCGCGAACGCCGCAGACGACCAGGCCCTGGCTGCCAGGCTCAGCCGCAACCTCCCCCGACTGGTCAACGAGACCCGTCAGTTCGACCTCCTCAAGGCGGCCCGCGACCGCGCCTCCGAGACCCTGCAGAGCCTCGGTGCCTCCGAGGCCACCGAGGCCCGCGGCGGCCCCAGCGCCCTCGGCATCTCCTACGTCGACGAGTCGGCGCCCGACGCGGCCGGCACGGAGCAGGGCATCGCCTCCGTGGCCGTACGGCGTGGCTTCGCCGCCGGTGTCGCCGCGGCGCTGGTGCTGGTCGGCTTCACCGTGATGATCGCCTGGGGTCGGCGTCGTGAGGACGACCTCGACGCCCGCTCTCCCGACGACGCCTACCCGTCGGCCTGGGACGACGAGGGTGACGAGGCGCCGGGTGGGCCCTCGGCCCCCGAGGAGACGCGGCCGCGCCGCCCGGTGCACCCGGGCGGCTGAGTCGCTGTCCCGTCGGGCGCTCGGTTCCCACTAAGGTGCGGGGCGTGACCTACACGCCCAGCGCCCCGCCCGCCGAAGCCGCCACCGACGACCACGTGCTCGCCACGTGGCTGGCCGAGGAGGCCGGCCGCCGGCTGCTCGCCGTACGCGAGGAGGGCCTGGAGGGTCGCGCGCTCAAGGACGCCGGTGACGCGGCGGCCCACGAGCTGCTGATGGCTCTGCTGGCCGAGCACCGCCCGCAGGACGCTGTGCTCTCCGAGGAGGGCAAGGACGATCGGGTGCGACTGAACAGTGAGCGCGTGTGGATCGTCGACCCGCTCGACGGCACCCGGGAGTTCTCCGAGCCTCCTCGCGACGACTGGGCTGTCCACGTGGCGCTGTGGGAGCGCTCCGCGGGTGAGGGCGGCGAGCTGACCGCTGGTGCCGTGGCCCAGCCGGTGCTGGGGGAGACCTTCAACACCGGCCGGCCTCCCGTCGTACCGCCCTCGACGGCGCCGAAGCCGCGGATCGCGGTCTCGCGCAGCCGTCCGCCGGAGTTCGTGCACGGCCTGGCCGCCGAGCTCGGCGCGGAGCTGGTGCCGATGGGCTCCGCCGGAGTCAAGGTGCTCTCGGTCGCGCGCGACGTCACCGACGCCTACGTCCACGCCGGGGGGCAGTACGAGTGGGACAGCGCCGCCCCGGTCGCGGTCGCCCGCGCCGCAGGTCTCTTCACCAGCCGGATCGACGGCACTGCGCTGCGCTACAACCAGGACGAGGTGTACCTCCCCGACCTGATCGTGTGCCGGCCCGAGCTCGCCGAGCAGATCGTGGCCTGGGTGACGTCGCACGACGTGGGCTGAGAGCGCGCCGTAACCCCCCCCGCCGTTTACGGGGTGGGTGAGGCCGAAACGGGCGGCACGGTCCGCCCGGTCTAGTCGGGCTCGCCGCGACATGGTGCTCAGAACCCCATGGTTGAGGGGCCCTGGGGTTCGCAGTGCCGATCGGGTCACCCCGTCGTCGCCTCGAGTAGCCCGTTCGGACTACCCCAGTCCACAGGTCCCGACTTGTTGGCGAAAGGCGTCGACGACGTTCTCGTCCTGTTCATCCTGCGCGGGGCATTCGTTCCCGCCGGGTCCTGACACTTTCGGAGATCCCACGGTGCGTGGGCCGCCTTCTGGCACGGAACGAACAGTCAGGCAGAGCAACCCCGGTGACCACCACCCTTCCCGAGCGCACGCAGGCCTCGGACCACGTCGAGCCGCGCGAGATCTCGCGCACCTCCACGGGCAGCGACGCGGTCTTCGCCGGAGGAGCGCGCGCCATCGGCGCCTCGGTGCTGGTCATCACCGGCAGCGTCGGGATCTTCCTCGGCTACCAGGGCTACCCCACCCTCAAGCGCTACGGCCTGGACTTCTTCACCGAGACCCAGTGGCTGCCCGACGACGACGTCATCGGGATCGCGGCGGTGCTCGTCGGCACGTTCGTCGTCGGCGTCACCGCCATGGTGATGGCGTTCCCTCTTGCTCTCGGGACCGCCCTGTACATCAGCGAGTACGCCCCGGCCAGGCTCAAGCCCACCTTGATCTCCCTGGTCGACCTGATGGCCGCGGTGCCGTCGGTCATCTACGGGCTGTGGGGTGCGTTGCTGATCATGCCCCACGCCGCCGACCTGGCGATCTGGGTGGATCGCTACTTCGGGTGGATCCCGATCTTCGACGTCGTCGGCGGCAACCCGGAGGCCCCGGTCCCGACCTTGGCCCGCTACGGCTTCAGCTCCTTCTGCGCGGCGATCGCGGTGGCGATGATGGTGCTGCCGATGGCCTGCGCCGTCATGCGCCAGGTCTTCTCGCAGACGCCTCAGGGTGAGAAGGAGGCCGCCCTGGCGCTGGGTGCCACCACCTGGGGGATGATCCGCTCGGTCGTGCTTCCCTTCGGCCGCGGCGGCATCATCGGCGGGACCATGCTCGCGACCGGGCGGGCCCTGGGTGAGACGATCGCCGTCGTCCTGATCCTGTCGCCTGAGTTCCTGCTCAAGTTCCGGCCCTTCGAGCAGGGTGGCAACACGATCAGCGCCCTGATCGCCAGCCGCTTCAACGAAGCCAGCTCGTCTCAGCTGTCGGCGCTGCTGGCAGCCGGCTTCGTGCTCTTCCTCATCACGCTCGGGATCAACACGCTGGCTGCGATCATCGTCAACCGCAGCCGCTCCGGGGCGGAGACCGACTGATGACGCTCACCGCCGGACCGGGCCGGCCCGACCTGCCCACACCCTCACCGGCTGACACCGGCGGCGCGGCTCCCGGGCTCACGCACCTGCCGTCGTACGACGACGACGCACCGCAGCCGCGGCCGCGCTCGTCGCTCGGGCGCCTCTCGCCCGACGAGCTGTTCGTGCGGGTGGGCTCCTGGGGCGCGGCGCTGGGACTGGCCTGGCTCGTGACCCAGCGCCTGCTGCCGCTGGCGGGCCTTCCGTGGTTCCTGATCTCCTGGTTCGTCCTCGGCCTGGTGATGACCGCGGTGACCACGGCGATGACCGGCACGCGCGTGGACGTGACGGACCGGGTGACGGCCGCGGTCATCACCGCGTCGGCCGCGTTCGTGGGGCTGGCGCTCGCCAGCACGGTGATCTACGTGGCGGTCAAGGGCTACAAGCCGGTCATCAACCTCAACTTCATCACCAGCGACATGGCGGGTGTCGGCCCCCGGGATGCGTTCACCGCCGGAGGCGTCAAGCACGCGATCATCGGCTCGATCATCCAGATCAGCATCGCGATCGCGATCACCCTTCCCCTGGGCGTGGGCACGGCGATCTTCATGACCGAGGTCGGCGGGAAGTTCGCCCGGGTCGTGCGCACGGTCGTGGAGGCGATGACGGCGCTGCCCTCGATCGTGGCAGGCCTGTTCATCTACACCGTGTGGATCCTGGCGCTCGGCCAGCCCCGCTCCGGTCTCGCAGCGGCGTTGGCGATCTCGGTGATGATGCTGCCGATCATCGCGCGAGCCTCCGACGTCGTGCTGCGCGTCGTCCCGGGCGGGCTGCGTGAGGCGAGCCTGGCTCTCGGTGCCAGCCGCTGGCGCACCGTGTGGCACGTCGTGCTCCCCACCGCGCGTCCGGGTCTGGCCACGGCGCTGATCCTCGGCGTCGCGCGGGGCATCGGGGAGACCAGTCCGGTGCTGCTGACCAGCGGCGCCGCCGGCTTCCTCGTCGTCAACCCGGTGGGTGGGGCGATGAACTCGCTTCCCCTGTTCATCTACACCAACGTGCGCAGCGGCGACCCGGTCGCCATCCAGCGCGCCTACGGCGCCGCCTTCGTGCTCCTCGCGCTGGTCCTCGTGTTCTTCATCGTCGCCAGGCTCCTCGCCCGGCCCCGCTCCAACGCCCCGTCACGTCTGCGCCGCACCAAGAAGGACTCATGAAGATCTCCCGTCTCGTCGCGGGCGTCACCGCCCTGCTCCTCGCCTCGAGCGGTGCCGCACTCGCGGCTCCGACCACCGCCGACCCGGCGGTCTCCAGCAGGGCGGCCTACGCCACCATCGAGGGCACCGGCTCCACGTGGTCGCAGATCATCGTCGACCAGTGGATCGCCGACGTCGACTCCAACGGGATCAAGGTCGTCTACACCGGGGGCGGCTCGACCAAGGGGCGCAAGGACTTCTCCCAGGCCAGTGTCGACTTCGCCATCTCCGAGATCCCCTACCAGGGCACCGACGAGACCGGTCAGGCCGACACCAGCAACGGTCGGGCCTACTCCTACCTGCCGATCGTCGCCGGCGGTACCGCGTTCACCTACCAGCTCAAGGTCGGCAACGAGCTCGTGCGCAACCTGCGGCTGTCGGGCGAGACGATCGCGAAGATCTTCACCGGGCAGATCACCAACTGGAACGACGCCCAGATCACCCAGGACAACAACGGTCGCGCCTTCCCGAGCAAGACGATCATCCCGGTCGTGCGCTCCGACGGCTCCGGTACGACGGCCCAGTTCACGAGCTGGCTGGACAAGGCCTACCCGGCGGTCTGGCGCCCCTACTTCGGCCGCTCCGGCCTGACGTCGTACTACCCGCGCAAGAACGGCAGCAACTTCATCGGCCAGTCCGGCTCCGACCAGGTGATGAACACGATCTCCGGCTTCGCCGGCGACGGGACCATCGGCTACGTCGAGTACTCCTACCCGGTCAACAAGAACTACCCCGTCGTCAAGGTGCTCAACAAGTCCGGCTACTACGTCGAGCCCACCCAGTACGCGACCGCGGTGGCCCTGACGCGGGCCAAGATCAACCAGGACAAGTCGGACCCGACGAAGTACCTCACCCAGATCCTCGACGACGTCTACAGCAACCCGGACCCACGGGCCTACCCGATCTCGTCGTACTCCTACATGATCATCCCCACCGGGGCCTCCGACTCGCGGATGACGACGGCCAAGCGTCAGTCGATCGCCGACTTCCTCTACTACTCGCTGTGCTCCGGACAGTCCAAGGCCGGCCCCTACGGTTACTCACCGCTGCCGTTGAACCTGGTCCAGGCGGGGTTCAACCAGATCGCCCTGCTCAAGAAGGCCGACGCCGACGTCGACCTCACCGATCGCGACGTGACGACCTGCAACAACCCGACGTTCGACGGCAAGAACCTCAACAAGAACGTGCTCGCCGAGGTCGCGCCGAACCCACCGGCCTGCGACAAGACCGGCGCCGGGCCGTGTGGCGAGTCGACGGGTCAGAACAACCAGACCCCGTCGCCGGGCGGCGAGACCGACACCCCCGGCACCGACACCCCGACGTCCGGAGCGCCGTCGGATCCGGGCTCACCGACCACGGGACCCGGATCGACGGATCCTGGCTTCGCCACGGATGGCGAGGGCAACGGCGGCGACGGTGGGGCCGTGGACGTGCCCGGAGGTGGTGCGCCGGTCTTCGACCCCGAGACGGGTGAGGTCGTGGCGGGGAGCGGTTCGACGGACTCGACGTCCGGCGGGGACGCCATCTTCGCCAACCCCACCCTGGTCTCCGACCGGCCTCTCGACTCGCGCACCTTCGGCTGGGTCGCGGTGATCGAGCTGTTGGCCCTGGTGCTGCTGCCCGGGATCGTCGTTGCGTCGTTGCGCCGTCGCCGTCGCGAGGGGGCGTCGACATGAGGCGCTCGCTCGCGTCCCTCGGCGCCCTCACCGTGACGGCGCTCGGGCTGGCCCTGCCGATGGAGGCCGGCTCCGCCAGCGTGGTCGGGGCGGTAGTGGCCCCGTCCGGCGATGCGTTCAGCGCCACCAGGACCGTCGAGCGCAGCTTCGTCGAGGCCGACGGCACGACGACCACCGTCTCGCGTCACGAGATCACCGTCACGGCCGACCACACCCAGAACCTGCGCGGTCGCGAGCGGGTGCTGATCTCGTGGAGCGGTGCCCAGCCGAGTGGCGGTCGCGCCAGCAACCCGTTCGGCGAGAACGGGCTGCAGCAGGAGTACCCGGTCGTCGTCATGCAGTGCCGCGGCACCGACGACGCCGGCGTGCCCGAGTCCGAGCAGCTTCGTCCCGAGACCTGCTGGACGGCATCGGTGGCCCAGCGGTCGCAGACCCTGCGCTCGAGCAGCGAGTCCACCTGGGTGCACGACGTCCACAACTCCGAGGCGGACAAGCAGCGGGTCTCGGGCATGGACCCGATCCCGGCCGACGAGTGCCCCAGCGCGGACATCGCCCCCTACTTCACGCACCTCACCGAGTTCGTCGCCGCCAACGGAACCGTCTACCCCGGCTGCGACTCCGACTCCATGCCCCCCGAGGCCGCGGTGGGTGCCGCGTTCCCCGCCGCCGAGATCGCCGCCTTCACCGACTCCTCCGGAAGGGGCGAGGTGCAGTTCGAGGTGCGCAGCGACGTGGAGAACGAGTCGCTGGGCTGCAACGACACCGTGGCCTGCTCCATCGTGGTGATCCCGATCGCCGGGATCAGCTGCGACGCGCCCGCGGCGTCTCCGTCGTTGGCCGACCGCAGCTGCCGCAAGCAGGGCCGCTTCCAGCCGGGCTCGAGCAACTTCGCGAACGACGGGATCGACGTGGCCGTCGGCCCGGCGCTGTGGTGGTCGGAGTCCAACTGGCGCAACCGCTTCACGATCCCGGTCACCTTCGGTCTCCCTCCCGACACGTGCGACGTCCTCGACCCGCGTGCGCCCACCGGGTTCTACGGCTCCGAGCTGCTGGCACAGGCGGCCCTGCAGTGGTCCCCGGCGTACTGCCTGAACAAGGCGCGGTTCAAGTTCCAGCTGAACCAGCTCTCCGACGTGGCGGGCTTCAACCTGATGCTGTCGGGCGAGGGCCCGGCCGCCGTCGTCTCGTCGAAGCACGAGAACACCGGCGGCGACCCGGTGGGATACGCACCGACGGCGGTGACCGGCTTCTCGATCGGCTACGTCATCGACCGGCCGGACAACGCGGGGGAGTACACCGATCTCAGGCTCAACGCCCGGCTCCTCGCCAAGCTGCTGACCCAGAGCTACCTCGGCTCCGACCTCGGGCGTGGGCATCCCGGGATGGGCGGCAACCCGCTCTCGATCGTGACCGATCCGGAGTTCGTCACCCTCAATCCCGGCCTCACCTCCACCAACCAGGAGGCCGCCGCGACGATCCTCTCGCTCTCGAACGCCTCCGACGTGATCGAGCAGCTCACCGAGTACATCGTCAACGACGACGACGCGATGGCCTTCGTCAACGGTGAGCCGGACCCGAGCGGGATGGTCGTCAACCCTGCCTACGAGGGGCTCGGGCTGCCCCTGCAGGAGATCCCGCTGCTCGACACCTTCGTCCCCGAGACGCAGAACACCTGTCGCCAGGCGAACCCGTCGGTGTACTTCTCCCAGCTCGCGGCGCCGGTCACCACGATGCGCAAGATCGCCGAGTCGCTGCTCGACGCCTGGCCGAACGTCCAGACGCGCTGCGACTTCGACCTGTCGACCCAGCAGTTCAAGACGGGCCGCATCGAGCGCCAGTCCTTCGGCTCGCGCTTCATGCTCGGCATCGTGAGCCTCGGCGACGTCGAGCGCTACGGCTTGCGCTCGGCGGCGCTGGAGACCAAGCCGGGCACCTTCGTGGCCCCCTCCGACAAGGGTCTGGCGAAGGCCGTGGCCCTGACCGAGCAGGAGGAGAAGCGCGGCCCCTTCGTGCTCGACCAGGCCGCCGTGTCCAAGGCCGGGAGCGCCTACCCCGGGACGATGGTGGTCTACACCGCGGCGAAGGTGCGCGGCCTCGACGAGGAGAACGCCGAGAAGGTGGCCCAGTTCATCCGGGTCTCCACCAGCGAGGGGCAGCGGGCCGGCAGCGGCAACGGCCAGCTGCCCGGCGGCTATCTCCCGATCCGCTCCACCGGCCCGACGAGCAAGCTCTACGACTCGGCGCGTGCGATCGCCCACGCCGTCGAGGCACAGGCCCCGGCGAGGACGCCGGAACCGCCCACCCCGGTCGATCCGCCCACGGACCCGGTGGACGAGCCCACCGACGCCCCCTCGTCGACGACTCCACCGCCAGGCGGGAACGTGGCGGACCTGGTGATCCCCGACCTCGATCCTCCGGGCACGAGCGACCCTGCGACGGCGCCGGAGCCGGGCGCCGTACCGGTCGCGAACGATGCGCCCGTCGTGGACACGGTGCCGACCGCTGCGACCCAGGCCGAGACCTCGGGGATCGCCGGCAGGCTCTTCCCGATGCTGCTGCTGGTGGGCTTCCTCGGCCTGATGCTCTCCACGGGGTCCCGCTTCTTCGTCCGACCCCCGAGGGTCCCCTCGTGAGTGCCCCGACCGCCGAACGCCCCACCGGCGTGCGCGTCGGGCGTCGCGCAGGACGCCGTCCCAGGAGTGCGGCAGCCACCGGCGGCGCGCAGCTGGCTCCCGCCACGAGGACGGCGCGAGCCCAGCGCCCCGTCACCGGGCCTCGCCCACCGCAGGAGGGCTCAGCGGCGGTGATCACCACCGCCTTCACGATGGTCGCCCTCGTCTCGCTGTGGGTCGCCGCTCAAGCACTGCTGTTCAGCGGTGTCTCGCACGACCGTGCCCAGGCGCTGCTCTACCAGGACTTCCGCACCCAGCTCGCCGAGACCACGGCACCTCTGGGACCGGTCGTTCCGGCCGGCGACCCGGTGGCGATCCTCTCGATCCCCGCGATCGGCCTCGACGAGGTCGTCGTCGAGGGGACGGCGTCCGGCGACACCCTGGTCGGACCGGGTCACCTGCGCAGCTCGGTGCTGCCCGGCCAGATCGGCAGCTCCTACGTCTACGGCAGGGCCGGGACGTACGGCGCTCCCTTCGGCGACATCACCGACCTCCGGCCCGGCGACGTCGTCGAGACCACCACCGCGCAGGGCGTCACCGCCCTCACGGTGCTCGGAGTTCGCCGCGACGGTGACCCCAAGCCGCCACCGCCGGCGGCGGGCGTCGCCCGGCTGGTCCTCGTCTCCGTGGAGGGTGAGGGACGCCTCGCCGCCCTGAGCGCCGACACCACCGTCTTCGTCGACGCCGAGGCCGTCGACGCCTTCCCCGCACCGTCCGGACGCCCCACGACGGTTCCCGATCCGGAGAAGATCCTGGCCACGGATCCGGGGGCACTGCCGCTCCTCGCGCTGTGCCTGGCTCTCCTCCTGGCGCTGACTCTCGGGGTCGTCGCCGCACGACAACGCTGGTCGGCCGTCCTGGTGTGGGTGATGGCGAGCCCGCTCGCCATCGCACTCGCCTGGATGACCACGGACACGGTCATGCGACTGCTGCCCAACGTCATCTGAGGCACGACCACACCAGTGCTCTACAGCTCGACAGTTCCACCGCCCCACCAGCAGCACCAGTCCACTCAGTCCCATCCAGGCTCGACCACTCTCACAAGGAGCGAACCCCGATGTTCGTACGCACGTCCCTCACCGGCGTCATCACGGCCTCCCTGGCCGTGTCGGCGCTGGTGCTCTCCGCTGGCGCGGCCCACGCCGCCGTCACCGTCGACCCCGACGACACGACCTTCACCCCCACCACCTCCGACATCATCGGCGTGGGCTCGGACACGAGCCAGAACGCGCTCTTCCGCCTGGCGGGTGCCTACAACGGCACCAGCCCGGCACCGGCGAACAGGCTGGCGAGCTTCGCCGCGACCTCCGCCGGGGAGATCGTCCTCCCGAGCGCGACCATCGCTCGTCCGAACGGTTCGGGTGCGGGCAAGGCGTTGCTGTACGGCGCGGGCAACAACACCGACGTCGACTTCGCTCGTTCGTCGTCGGCGTTGAACAGCAACGAGGTCGCGGCGAACCTGCAGGCGTTCCCGTTCGCTCTGGACACGCTGAAGCTTGCGGTCTCCAACCAGGTGCCGTCGAATGCTCCGACGACGATCACGCCGGCTCAGATGGTGCAGATCTATGACGGCACGGTGACCGACTGGTCGGCCATCGGAGGGACCGCGGGCACGATCAAGCCGATGATCCCGCAGAGCGGTTCGGGTACGCGTTCGTTCTTCGTCTCCCAGCTGACTGCTGCCAACGGTGGCAACCCGGTGACGCTGGCTGCCAGCGTGAGCGAGGTCCAGGAGCACGACCCCGCTCCGATCCAGGGTGACGCCAACGCGGTGGCTCCGTTCTCCGAGGGGCGTGCCGGTCTGGCCGGTACCGCGCTGCGTCTCGAGGGTGGTTTCTCCGCCGATCGTGCGCTGTACAACGTCGTGCGTGCCGCTGACCTGGGCAACGCCGACATCCAGGGACTCTTCGGCGAGGAGGGCTTCGTCTGCTCCGAGCCGGCCCGGGCCTCCATCGAGGCGGCCGGCTTCAAGCAGCTCGCCACCCCCGAGAACGACGGCGTGTGCGGCGAGGCCACCCAGGCCGCGTCGAGCGACTTCACGATCAGCACCGGCCCGGCGCTGGACGACGACACCACCTTCACCCCGGCGCTGAACGACGTCATCGGCGTGGGCTCGGACACGAGCCAGAACGCGCTCTTCCGTCTCGCCAACGCCTACAACGCCCAGTCCCCGGCTCCGGCCAACAGGCTGGCGACGTTCGCTGCCCTCGGCGGCGGACAGATCCCGCTGCCGAGCGCTCCGGTCAACCGTCCGAACGGTTCGGGTGCGGGCAAGGCGCTGCTGTACGGCGCGGGCAACAACACCGACGTCGACTTCGCTCGTTCGTCGTCGGCGTTGAACAGCAACGAGGTCGCGGCGAACCTGCAGGCGTTCCCGTTCGCTCTGGACACGCTGAAGCTTGCGGTCTCCAACCAGGTGCCGTCGAATGCTCCGACGACGATCACGCCGGCTCAGATGGTGCAGATCTATGACGGCACGGTGACCGACTGGTCGGCCATCGGAGGGACCGCGGGCACGATCAAGCCGATGATCCCGCAGAGCGGTTCGGGTACGCGTTCGTTCTTCGTCTCCCAGCTGACTGCTGCCAACGGTGGCAACCCGGTGACGCTGGCTGCCAGCGTGAGCGAGGTCCAGGAGCACGACCCCGCTCCGATCCAGGGTGACGCCAACGCGGTGGCTCCGTTCTCCGAGGGGCGTGCCGGTCTGGCCGGTACCGCGCTGCGTCTCGAGGGTGGTTTCTCCGCCGATCGTGCGCTGTACAACGTCGTGCGTGCCGCTGACCTGGGCAACGCCGACATCCAGGGACTCTTCGGCGAGGAGGGCTTCGTCTGCTCCGAGCCGGCCCGGGCCTCCATCGAGGCGGCCGGCTTCAAGCAGCTCGCCACCCCCGAGAACGACGGCGTGTGCGGCGAGGCCACCCAGGCCGCGTCGAGCAACTTCACCACCAACGAGGTCGACGAGGACCCGATCGTGACGTCGACCGATCTGGCCGCCGTCAGCAACGCTCCTCGCAGGCTGAACCTCACGGCCACGGTCACCGGCACCAGCACTCCCACCGGCACGGTCACCTTCACGGCGGCCGGTTCCGACGCACCGCTGGGTGTCGTTGCTCTGAACGGCGGAACCGCGACGTTGAACTTCCCGAACGCCGACCCCGGGACGTACAACATCACCGCCGACTACACCCCCACCGCCGACTCGCTCTACGTGGCCTCGTCCGACTCGGCCACGGTCACCGTCGCCGACAACCCGGAGCCCGAGCCGGAGCTGGCCACCTCCAAGCTCTCCGAGAGCTTCAAGAAGTCCTACAAGGGCAAGAAGGCCACCGGCGTCGTGAGCGTCAGCCTGAAGGGTGCGAGCAACTCGGACGCCTCGGGCAAGATCGTGGTCAAGGAGGGCAAGAAGGTCGTCGCCAAGGGCAAGATCAAGAAGGGCGAGGCGACCATCAAGCTGAAGAAGAAGAAGCTGGGCAAGGGCAAGAGCAAGCTCACCGCCTCCTGGTCCGGCAACGCCGTTGCCGAGGGCTCGGACCTCAGCTTCACCGTGAAGTTCAAGTAGGACCGCACCTCCCGCACCACCGCTCCGTCCCGGTGCCGGGCGGTCACCCTCGTGGTGGTCGCCCGGCACCGGTCGGTGTCGGCGTGTCGGCTCCAGCCCCTGCACCACTCACGAACGGAACCACCCTGATGAGCCTGACCCAGCCCGGCCACGACGCCACCGCGGCGCTCCCGGTCGTCCCGGTCGGTCCTCCCGACCCCCCGGCCCCGACCCGCCCGTTGGCCGAGATCCAGGCGCGCGAGATCACCGCCTGGTTCGGCACCCACAAGGTCCTGGACCGAGTCTCGCTCACGATGCGAGCCGGCGGGATCACGGCGCTCATCGGCCCCTCGGGCTGCGGCAAGTCGACCTTCCTGCGCATCCTGAACCGGATGCACGAGCTGGTGCCGTCGGCCCAGCTCGCCGGGCAGGTCCTGCTGGACGGCGAGGACATCTACGACCCGTCCAAGCGCCTCATCGATGCCCGACGTTCGATCGGGATGGTCTTCCAGAAGCCCAACCCGTTCCCCGCGATGTCGATCCGGGAGAACGTCCTGGCCGGGCTCAAGCTCACCGGTACCAAGGCGTCGAAGAGCGAGAGGGACGCGCTCGTCGAGTCGTGCCTGGTCAAGGGTGGACTGTGGAACGAGGTCAAGGACCGCCTCGACGCGCCTGGCGGCGGGCTCTCGGGTGGCCAGCAGCAGCGGCTCTGCATCGCCCGCTCGCTCGCCATCAAGCCCCGCGTCCTGCTCATGGACGAGCCGTGCTCGGCGCTGGACCCCACCTCGACGCGGGTCATCGAGGAGACCATGCTCGACCTCGCCCGCGAGGTCACCATCGTCATCGTCACCCACAACATGCAGCAGGCCGCCCGCGTCTCCGACCAGTGCGCGTTCTTCCTCGCCAGCCAGGGCACCCCCGGGATCATCGTCGAGCACGGCGACACCGGTGCCATGTTCAGCAGCCCGCTCGACCAGCGGACCAACGACTACGTCAACGGACGGTTCGGGTGAGGACGAGCCCCAACCGGCACCGGATCGATCAGGAGCTGAGCGCACTCGGGTTGCTGCGCAGGAACCGCGCGACCGGGATCTCGGTCCGGGACTCGTAGCCCGGTCGCAGCACGACGTCGCCGGCGCTGCTCAGGTAGTAGACCTGCCAGTGGTAGTAGCCGAGGAACGCGCGGGAGTCCGCCTGCATCACCCGGGCCAGCTTGGTGACCCCACGGACGTACGCCGGGTGGTTGTTGTAGCTGTAGAGCGCGCCGGCGATCCCGTCGCGTTCGGTGAAGCCACGGTCCGCGAGGTAGCGCCCCGCCGCCATGATCGCGTCGCGGGGGTCGTTGATGTCGCCGGCGCCGTACTGCGCCCAGGTGGCCGGGATGAACTGCATCGGGCCCTGGGCGCCGGCCACCGAGAGGCCGTGGATCCGGCCCATCCCGGTCTCCACCAGGTTGATCGCCGCGAGGTACTCCCAGTCGACCCCGAAGCGCTGCTCGGCCTCGCGGTAGTGGGCCAGCAGCTCCTCGGCCGGCTCCGGCTCGATGATCCGCCAGGCCGGGAGGGTGTCGCTGAGCGTGTAGTGCATCGAGCGGAACTCGCGCCGCGAGGCGACGTTGCGCTCGACCACGCGGTGCAGGCGCCGGGGGAGTGCCGCGAGCACGCGCTCGTCCCACGTGGTGCGGTTGCCGATCACCCGGTAGGCGACCTGGGCGAGCTCTCCCGCCGTCGCGAGGCGCTCCGGGGACGTGCCCGGTCGGCGGATGGCGTTCTCCGCGGCCAGGACCTGACGGGCCGCCTGGGCTGCGGTGCGGGGACGTCGTACGCCGTCCCTGGTCGCGCGGGAGAGGAGGTCGGCCGGTGCGGTGCTGGGTGGCTCGGCTCGTGGGGCCGGCGCGGGCGAGACCGGGATCGCCTGTTGCTCGGTCGCGGGCCCGGCGCAGGCGGTCGTGCTCAGGGTGAGGGCGGCGAGGCAGGCTGCGGCCGTCCCCTTCTTCCCCATGGCGTCGAGGCTACGGGGCCGGTGGGTGGGTTGAGGCCGCTTCTCGGCTCGCCGGGTTTCGTCTCGCCTTGCGCGAGCTCGTCCCTCGCTCGCGGGCTCGCTCAACCTTCGCCCGCCACGGCACCCTCCTCGTTCCTCGGAGGGTGCCTGCGGTCTCAGTCGTCGTAGACGGCGAGCTCCGAGGAGTCCATGTAGGTGCAGCCGCCGAAGGCGTCGGGGCAGCCCGCGAAGTCGGGTACCTGCGGGCTGACCATGGTGTAGCGCACGAAGGACATGGCCGGCGGCACGGTGACCTGGATGTCGACCAGGGTGCCGCGGTCGCCCTCGGTGAAGGTGCCCGAGGCGGCCTCGGCCCAGGGGCCGTCGGCGGTCGCGCCGACCTCGAGCACGTAGTCGGCGGTCGACGAGCTGCCCGGGTCGCCGCAGGTGTTGCCGGGGTCGACGGCGATCGTGGTGATGTCGATGGCCTGGGGGAGTGCGATCACGATCGACTTCGGCTCGACCTGGTCTGCGGCGGTCACCGGGTCCTCTGTCGGGCCGGTCGTGCTGCCCCACCCGGTGCCGAGGGAGAGGTCGATGAGCTCGCCGGGGCCACAGCCGTAGACCGAGTAGTCGACGCCGTCGAAGGAGGCGATCGAGGCGCCACCGGAGGCAGCGGCCCAGTCACGACGCAGCGTGAAGTCGACGACGGCCGCGTCGCCCTCGGGCACCGTCGCGGACGCGACGCCGCTGCCGAAGCCGTCGGCGATCGCGACGACCTTCGGGTAGGTGCCGGGGAAGACGCCGCCGATCACGTAGGTGCCGTCGGCGCCGGTGACGTCCGAGTAGCTGCCGGCGGTGCTGGAGCTGTGTCCGGCCACCAGCACCAGCGCGCCGGCCACCGGGTCCCCGTTGGTGTCGGTGACCGTGCCGAGGATCGCGCCGGGGGCCTCGTTGCCCGACGGCGGCATGCTGAAGTCCTCGACGGGCTCGGCATCGCTGCCGTCGATCGAGGCGGCGAAGTAGCCGAAGCCGCGTGCGGCGAACTTCTTCCACAGGCGGTCGGTGTTGGCCGAGCTGAAGATCACCTTGTCCGCGGTGATGATCGCGTCGCGCATGTCGAGCATCGACGGGTTGTCGGGCGAGAGCGTCATCGCGGCGGTGACCAAGCGCATCGTCCGGGCGTGGCCCAGCACCTCGCGGATGTCCCACAGCGTCTGCGCCCACACCTCGCCCGCGCCGTGGACTTCGGTGGTCAGCTGACCGGGGATGTCACCGAACGTGTAGCCGCCGGTGCCCTCGCCGTCGAGCTGGCGGCACAGGGGCGCCAGGGAGTCGCCGACCTTGCAGTCGATGGCGGCGCTACGGGTGAAGGGCCGGTTCTTGGTGAGGTAGCGGTCGTAGAGCAGCTCGCCGTCGACGCGACGGTCGTTGCGGACCAGGTCGTTCTTCTCCAGGTAGTCGAAGGAGTAGAAGTCGCTCCACCCCTCACCCATGCTGCCGGCCTGATAGCTGTTCAGCGTCGAGAAGCCCATCGAGTCCACGACGAGGCGGTTGGACAGGCCGTGGGTGTACTCGTGGCCGATGTTGTCGAAGGCCTCGGTCGAGCTGGCGGCCAGGTAGGCCGGCCCGACGTTGAGGTACATCTGCATCGTCGGCGAGAAGCCGTCGGGCGGGGTGTTGAAGTTGGCGTTGTTGACGTGGCCGCCGTCCGGGAAACCGTCGGCGGTGTCGGCACCGTCCATGGTGTTGACGTAGACCTCGTCACCGCCGGCCCGCTCGAAGTTGCCCAGGTCGGCGGTGAAGCCGAACGGCGCAGCCTTGAGCCACTCGGCGAACTTGCTGGTGAAGTACAGGCCCTGGACGCCGTCCTGGTTCTTGTTCTTCTTCCAGGACTTCGCGACCGTCGGGTCCCAGGTGCACACGTAGCGCTTCGAGCAGCCTGCCTGACCGGCAGCGGTCTCGAAGGGCTTCAGCTCGAACTTCGCCTTCTTGCGCCGCGGCGGGACCTTCGACTTCTCGCGCTCCTGCACCTGGTCGTCGTCGTTGAGGTCGGCCCACACCGAGGCGTACGGTCCGCGCATCCACGTGGCCCGGCGCGGCAGGTAGCCGAGCTTGTGCAGGTTGACGACGTGCTGCTTGCCACCGGTGTTGTTGCCGCTGGCACCGGGGTAGTTCTCGTGGACCAGAGCCGAGCCCTTGGGCAGCTTCTTCTTGCCCTTCCTCTTGCCACCACGCTTCTCGGAGGCAGACGTCGTCGCAGGGTCCTTCTCGAAGTTCACCGTGCTGCGACGGTAGAGCGTGCGCCCGCTGGCCGCGTCGATCACGTGCTGGTAGGCCTCGGTCCCGCTCGGCTGGGTGTAGGTCACCCAGCCCGGGCGCAGCCCGTCGGCCGTCATGAACCACACGCGCTCGGCAGTGGCGCCCGCGCGCGCCGCGTCACGGCGTACGTCGGCCACGGCCGCGTCGAGGGCGTCCTCGCGCGACACGCTCGGCTCGGTGGAGCGACGGACCTCGCGGCCCACCCCCGAGACCGGGGCGCCCTGCACCGTGATCAGTCGGCCCGAACCGTCGATCGCTGCACGCAGACCGTTGCCGAAGACGGGGATCCCGTCGATCTCCTGGGTCCAGTAGACGTGGGTGATGTCGTTGATGTCGGTGAAGGTGCGGACCTCACGCAGGGTCGCGAGGTCGGCGCTGGTCAGGCCGAAGCCGGAGAGGTTGCCCCGCACGTAGTCGAGGGCGACGTCGGCGGCTGCGCGGGTGCTGGGACCGGTGAGGAAGCCCAGACGCGACGTCACGTCGCGGGGCGTTCCGGTCACCGGGTCGAGCGACACGGTGGCGTCGCCCCCGATGTCGTCGGCGAGCTTGCCGGCGGCGGCACCGCGGGACTCCTGGACCTCCGCCGTACGGCGGACCAGCGCCGGGCTGCTGACCGATCGGGAGTCGTAGTTGCCCGCCGCCTCACCCGATGCCGCGGCCTTGGCACCCGGCGCCGCAGTCGATGCGGGCGCCGCCACGCCGGCGCCGGCGGCGGGCGTGGTCGTGGCGCCGGCCTGGCCCCCGGCGAGCCCGGCTGCGACCAGCGCCAACGAGGTCACCCCGAGCAGTGCGGAGCGGTGTCGTCGAGACGTCGTGCGTGGGCTCATCGGTGGGGTCCTCCGGGGTGACGCTGGAACCTGGCCGAGACCCGTGCCGGCGGGTGCGCGGCACGTGGTCTGGTCGGGGTGGGTAGTCGGACTCTAATCCGACCTGCTGGGCCGTGCCCCGCGAATCGGGACGGAATGCTCCGGAATGCTCGAGGGTGACGCAGACCCGCACCGACTCGATCACCGTCGGCGCCCGACCGTAGACTCCGAGAGCACCAGTTCCCGACCGGACCGGTGCCCTGTTCGGCTGTCCCCAGCAGTACGCGTGCGTGAGCTTGTCCCTCACGTCCACCAAGTGGTTCGAGGAGTCCTGTGAGCCTGTCCGGCCTCGCCGACGCTGTCCTGGCCGATGCCACCCTCGCGAGTGCGATGGAGGACGCGCGCGGTGGAGCGGTGCGCACCCTCGACCTCACCGCGCCCGAGGCGATGCGGCCCTTCGCGGTTGCCGGGCTGGTCCGCGCCGGCCGCACCGTCCTGGCAGTCACCGCGACCAGTCGCGAGGCCGACGACCTCGTCGCCGCGCTCGGCGACCTGCTCGATCCCGCCCACGTGGCGGCGTACCCGAGCTGGGAGACGCTGCCCCACGAACGCCTCAGCCCGCGCAGCGACACGGTCGGTCGACGCCTTGCGGTGCTGCGCCGCCTGGCACACCCCGGCACCGACGCGACCAACGGGCCGCTCAAGGTCGTCGTCGCACCGGTCCGCTCCGTCCTCCAGCCCCAGGTCAAGGGGCTCGCCGACCTCGAGCCGGTCGAGCTGGCCCTGGGCGACACGATCCCGCTCGACGACCTGGTCGCCCGGCTCGCCGACGCCGCCTACTCGCGCGTCGACCTGGTGGAGCGACGCGGCGAGTTCGCCGTGCGAGGCGGGATCGTCGACGTGTTCCCGCCGACCGAGGAGCACCCGCTGCGCGTTGAGCTGTGGGGTGACGAGGTCGAGGAGATTCGCTGGTTCTCCGTCGCCGACCAGCGCACGCTCGAGAAGGCCGAGCGTCTCTGGGCGCCACCGTGCCGCGAGCTGCTCCTCACCGAGGCGGTCCGCGAGCGCGCCGCCGAGCTGGGTCGCGCCCACCCGGCCCTGCTCGAGCTGACCGACAAGATGGCTGCCGGGATCGCCGTGGAGGGCATGGAGTCCCTGGCGCCGGCCCTCGTCGACGAGATGGAGCTGCTCGTCGACCTCATGCCCGACGACACCCACGTGCTGGTCCTCGACCCCGAGCGTGCCCGCAGCCGCGCCCACGACCTGGTCGCCACCAGCGAGGAGTTCCTCGGCGCGAGCTGGGCGGCCGCCGCGGGTGGCGGCACCTCCCCGATCGACCTCGGCGCCGCGTCGTACCGCGAGCTCGGAGACGTGCGGCAGACGGTCCTCGAGCGCCACCTGCCGTGGTGGACGCTCAGTCCGTTCGGCCTCGACGGCGACCAGGCGGCGCCGGCCGGTGACGCGGCCGACGTCACCGCGGGCGTCCGGTCGTCGGCCCTGCCGATGGCGCCGATGGACAGCTACCGCGGCGACGTCGAGAAGGCGCTGACCGACCTCGAGCGCTGGCGCTCCGACGCCTACCGGGTCCTCGTCGTCCACCCCGGCCACGGCCCCGCCCAGCGCACGGTCGAGGCGCTGACCGAGCGCGAGGTGCCGGCCCGGCTCGTCGACTCCGTCGACACCCTGGACGACCTCCCTGTCGGCACCGTCACCGTCACCTGCGGCGGGGTGGTCAAGGGCTTCGTCGACGAGACCAACCGCGTGGTGCTGCTCACCGGGGAGGACGTCTCGGGCCAGAAGGCCTCGACCCGCGACATGCGCAAGATGCCGGCGCGGCGCAAGAAGCAGATCGACCCCCTCGAGCTCAAGGCCGGCGACTACGTCGTCCACGAGCAGCACGGCGTCGGTCGCTTCGTGGAGATGAAGCAGCGCGAGGTCCAGGGTGC
The DNA here is from genome assembly GCF_029937575.1 of Nocardioides sp. Taxonomy (GTDB): domain Bacteria; phylum Actinomycetota; class Actinomycetes; order Propionibacteriales; family Nocardioidaceae; genus Nocardioides. Next base: position 28,905 of record NZ_JAPYPS010000021.1, on the reverse strand, counting down.
CAAGCGTGAGTACCTCGTGCTGGAGTACGGCTCCACCAAGCGGGGTGCCCCACCGGACCGGCTCTACGTCCCGGCCGACGCCCTGGACCAGATCACCCGCTACGTCGGTGGGGAGCAGCCGAGCCTCGACCGGCTCGGCGGGGCCGACTGGGCCAAGCGCAAGGGCCGTGCCCGCAAGGCGGTGCGCGAGATCGCCGCCGAGCTGATCAAGCTGTACGCCGCGCGTCAGGCCACCAAGGGCTACGCGTTCGGCCCCGACACGCCGTGGCAGCGCGAGCTCGAGGACGCCTTCCCGTTCACCGAGACCCCCGACCAGCTGAGCACCGTCGACGAGGTCAAGTCCGACATGCGCCAGACCGTGCCGATGGACCGCCTCGTGTGCGGCGACGTCGGCTACGGCAAGACCGAGATCGCGGTGCGGGCAGCCTTCAAGGCCGTGCAGGACGGCAAGCAGGTCGCGGTGCTCGTGCCGACGACGCTGCTCGTCACCCAGCACCTGTCGACGTTCTCGGAGCGGATGGCCGGTTTCCCGGTCTCGGTCAAGGGGCTGAGCCGCTTCCAGACCGACAAGGAGGCCAAGGAGGTCATCGCCGGCCTGGCCGACGGCACGGTCGACATCGTGGTGGGCACCCACCGGCTCCTCAACCCGGACATCAAGATGAAGGACCTCGGCCTGATCGTGGTCGACGAGGAGCAGCGCTTCGGCGTCGAGCACAAGGAGCAGATGAAGCGGTTGCGCACCTCGGTCGACGTGCTGAGCATGAGCGCCACGCCGATCCCGCGCACCCTCGAGATGTCGATCACCGGCATCCGTGAGATGTCGACGATCACCACGCCGCCGGAGGAGCGGCACCCGGTGCTCACCTACGTGGGGGCCTACGAGGACCGTCAGGTCACCGCGGCGCTGCGCCGCGAGCTGCTGCGTGACGGTCAGGTCTTCTTCATCCACAACCGGGTCACCTCCATCGAGAAGGCCGCCGCCCGCCTGCGCGAGCTGGTGCCGGAGGCCCGCGTGGCCACGGCGCACGGCCAGATGGGCGAGCACCAGCTCGAGCAGGTGATGCTCGACTTCTGGGAGAAGAACTTCGACGTCCTGGTCTGCACCACGATCGTGGAGAGCGGTCTCGACGTCTCCAACGCCAACACGATGATCATCGAGCGCGCCGACACCCTCGGCCTCTCCCAGCTCCACCAGCTGCGCGGCCGGGTCGGGCGCAGCCGCGAGCGCGCGTACGCCTACTTCCTCTACCCGCCGGAGAAGCCGCTCACCGAGACGGCCCACGAGCGCCTCGCCACCCTCGCCCAGCACTCCGACCTCGGCGGCGGCATGGCGATCGCGATGAAGGACCTCGAGATCCGCGGTGCTGGCAACCTGCTCGGTGGGGAGCAGTCGGGCCACATCGCCGACGTCGGCTTCGACCTCTACGTGCGTCTCGTCGGCGAGGCCGTGGCCGAGTTCAAGGGGGGCGGCGAAGCCGACGGCGGTGTCCTCAACGAGGTCCGGATCGAGCTGCCGATCGACGCTCACCTGCCGCACGACTACATCGAGAGCGAGCGGCTGCGCCTCGAGATGTACCGACGCCTGGCCGAGGTGCGCTCCGACGCCGACGTCGACGTGCTGGCCGAGGAGATGATCGACCGGTACGGCGAGCCTCCGCAGGAGGTCACCTCGCTGCAGCTGGTCGCCCGGTTCCGCGCACGAGCCCGGGAGGCGGGCATCGGGGAGGTCACGATCGCGGGCAAGAACGTCCGCTTCGCGCCGGTCTCCCTGCCCGAGTCGCGCACCATCCGGCTCAACCGGCTCTATCCCAAGTCGATCGTGAAGACCACTGTCGACACCGTGCTCGTCCCGCGCCCCGGCACCCCGGGTGCGACCGGTCGTCCGCTGGAGGGGATCGCCCTGCTTGAATGGGCGCGCGGCGTGATCGACAGCGTCCTCGACCCGAAGGAGTCCGCGTGAGCAACCGTCCCAGGCCGGGGTCCCTTGCGGTCGCCGGCGTCCTGAGCCTCCTGCTCACCGGCGGGCTGTCCGCCTGCAGCGTCAGCGACGAGCAGCTCCGCCCCGGTGTGGCTGCCCAGGTCGGTGACACCGAGGTCGCGCTCGACACGATCGACGCTGCGATCGACGACGCCTGCACGTTCTTCTCCGACCAGGACCAGCCGGGTTTCCCGCGCTCGCTTGCTCGCCAGCAGTTCGTGAGCGTGCTGATCCAGCGTGCGGCGGCAGGTCAGGCTCTCGACGACGACGGTGTGGCTCTGGCCGACTCCTACGACGCGGCCGTCGGCGGCCTCGACGAGGCCAACGCGGCGGTGCCCGAGGAGCAGCGCGACGCGTTCGTGCTCCTCGGTGAGGCGACCAGCTACATCGAGGCCGCGGCAACGTCCCTGGGCGAGGCGGCCTTCGCAGCCGAGGGCGACGTACCGCCCGACCCGGCCGTCCTCGTCGACCGGGGACGCTCGGTGATCAGCGCCTGGCTCGACGACAACGACGTCGCGATCAACCCGGTCTTCCGGCTCACGGTCGACAACGGCCAGGTTGTCGCCGAGCTCGACGGCACGAGCGTGGCCGTCAGCGACGAGGCCACCCTCGGTCAGCTCGATCCGCTCACGGCCACCGAGGACCAGGTCGCCACGGCGGCGGCCACCCTGCCGGCGAGCCAGCTCTGCGGAGCCTCCGACCAGGGGTGACCTCGTGACGGCGTTCCAGGAGCTGGTCGACGTGATGCGTCGCCTGCGTACGGAGTGCGCCTGGAAGGCCGAGCAGACGCCCACCTCGTTGGTGCCCTACCTCCGCGAGGAGACCGAGGAGCTCGTCGAGGCGATCGATGCCGGCGACCCCGCCCACGTGTGTGAGGAGCTCGGCGACGTGCTGCTCCAGGTCGTCTTCCACGCCGCGATCGCCGAGGAGCTCGGCGAGTTCACGATGGACGATGTGGCGGCGGGGATCACCGCCAAGCTGCGTCGGCGCAACCCGCACGTCTTCGACCCCGCGTCCCTGGGCCGCGACGCCGACTCGCCGCCACTGAGCGCCACCGAGGTCAACGAGATCTGGCAGCAGGTCAAGCGGGACGAGAAGGCCCAGCGGCGCCAGCGCGACGCCTGAGCGCCAGCGCACGGCCGGCCAGGCCTACCGCGAGCACGAGGACGCCGCCGATCACCGAAGCGCCCGGCAGCGTGGCGGCGAGCCCGAGGCAGCCGACGAGTCCGAGCACGTTGAGCGCGCGCGGCCAGCGGCGTTGCTCGGACGGCTGGGCGTAGGCCGATGCGTTGGCGACGGCGTAGTAGACCAGCACCCCGAACGAGGAGAAGCCGATCGCATCCCTCAGGTCAGCGGCCAGCACCAGCAGGACGATCGCCGATCCCACCACGACCTGGGCGTGGTCGGGCACCTGGTGTCGGGGATCGACGGACGCCAGCCATCCGGGCAGGTCGCGCTCGCGGGCCATGGCGAGGGTGGTGCGCCCGACGCCCGCCAGCAGGGCCAGGAGGGCTCCCAAGGAGGCCGCCACGGCCCCGAGGCGGAGGACGGGCTCGGCCCAGGCCGCCCCCGCTGCGGCGGCGGCCGTGCTCAGGGGGGTGCTCGTCTCGGCCAGGTCCGAGCCGAGCGTCCGCAGCAGCACGACCGCCACCACGGCGTACAGCACGACGGTGACGCCCAGAGCGACCAGGACGGCGCGGCCCAGGGTCGCCGGGCTGCGGACTTCCTCGGCGAGCGTGGCGATCCGTGCGTAGCCGGCGAAGGCGAAGAAGAGGAGTCCGGCGGCCTGCAGCACCCCGAGAACGCCGCCGTCGAAGGCGAAGGCCTGACGGGTCCCTCCGTCGGTCGCTCCCGTCGCGGTGGCGACCACCGCCACGACGAGGGTGCTGAGCGTCAGGACGAGCAGCAGGCGCGCGACGATCGCGGTTCGGGTGATACCGCGCAGGTTGAGCACCGTCAGCGACACGACGGCGGCCACGGCGACGGCTCGGCCCGCCCAGGCGGGCTCCGGCACGGCGTAGGCCGCGAAGGTGAGCGCCATCGCGGCGCACGAGGCGGTCTTGCCCACCACGAAGCCCCAGCCCGCGACGAAGCCCCACCAGGGTCCCAGCACCTCGCGGCCGTAGAGGTAGGTGCCACCGGAGGACGGGTAGGTGCCGGCCAGCTGGGTGGAGGCGACCGCGTTGCAGAACGCCACCAGGGCGGCGATGGCGAGCCCGATGAGCAGGCCGCCGCCCGCCGCCGCGGCGGCGGGCGCGAACACCGAGAACACACCGGCGCCGATCATCGCCGACAGGCCGACGACGACCGCGTCGCCGGTGCCGAGGCGCCGCGCCAGCTGGTTCATGGGACGACCAGCATGACGCGAACGCCCCGGCACCGGGTGCAAGACATCAGCGCTTGTTCGTCGAGCCCTTCTTCTTGCCCTTCCTCGTCACCTTCACCGTGACCGTCTCGGAGCGCGATCCCGCGGCGTCCTGGGCGCCGAGGTAGATCGCCTTCAGCCGGTGCTTGCCCTTCGCGAGCTCGAGCTTGCCGGAGACGCGGCCGTCGACCAGGCTCAGGGTGCGCACGACCTTCTTGCGGTCCTTGAGTCGCACGGTGCCGTCGGCGAAGCTCGGCGCGACGCGGGCGGTGAAGCGCACCTTCTGGCCGACCTTGACCTTCGACTTCTTGACGTTGAGCCGGGTCGTGGTCGCGACGGCGTCGTCGAAGACCCGCTTGACGGCACCGAGCCGGAAGAGCTGGGTCTCGCCCGTCGCGTCGTCCAGACCGTCGTTGTCGGTGACGGCGAAGACGCGGCCGTCGCTGCTGATGCCGAGGCCCTCGAGCTTCTCCTGCGTCCAGCCGTTGCGGGCCTGCATCTGCGCCAGCAGGTCGACGGCCAGCGTCTTGGTGACCGGGGTCGGTGCCGAGGGCGAGCCCGCGGGCAGGTCCACGGTGTAGACCCGCTTGAGCGCGGCCCGCGGTCCGTTGAGCTTGTCGCGCTCGATGACGGCCACCGAGTCGGCGTCGACGACCGAGATCTCGGAGAGCCCGATCCAGTCACCGGCTGCGGAGGTCTCCTCCAGCGGGTAGGTGAACCACGTCCACTCCTGCGACCCGACGTCGTAGCGACCGATGCGAGCGACGTTGCCCTCGAGCGGCACCAGGTCGGCCGCAGCGGCGCCGGGGTCCTCCCACAAGGTGCGCTGGATGACGACGTACAGCTGCTCGTCAGCACCGGTCCCGCTGACCGCGACACCCTCCAGGCCCCAGTTGCGGACGTGGTCGGTGACCTCGGTCGGGAGCGCGACGCGCTGCTGGATGACTCCGTCCTCGTCGGTGCGGACCAGGGCGTTGCTCGGACCGTCGGTGCCCTCGAGCGCCAGCCAGAAGCCGCCCTCGGCGCGCGCGGCCAGGCCCTCGATGTCGATCGCGGGTCGCTGACCGTCCTCGTCGCGGATGTCGAGCGCGTGGGTGATCACGGCCGGGGCACGGCTCACGTCGACCGAGTAGATCCGGCCGGTGGCGTACGCCGAGTCGCTGGCGGCGTACATCATCGAGGCGTCGTCAGGAGCACCGGACAGGGCGCCGAGTGCACCCCAGCCGATCGGACCGGTCGCGCCGACCGGCGTGCGGGAGATGACCTGCGGGAAGGCTGCCGGGGTGTCGCCGAGCTGGTAGATCCCGACGGTGGCGCGCACTCCTGCCGAGGCCTCGTCCTCCTCGGAGGAGACCACGAGCAGGTCGCGGTCGGGCACGGGCAGCAGACCCTCGGGCCCGTTGGTGGTGGGCAGCAGCTGCTGGAACTGCGGGCGCGTCGGCTCCGTCATGTCGTAGACGGCCACGAAGTTGCTCCGCTCGGAGCCCACGAAGACGGTGGGGACGCCGTCGACGACGTCGAAGGCCATGCCCTCGGGCTCGGCGCCCTTGTTGTCGGCACGGCCGTCGTTGAAGAGGCCGTGCTGCACGGCGAGGTGCTCGAACGTGTTGCCGGCGTCCCACAGGACCGCGCCGGTCTCGGCGTCGAAGACCGACCAGCCGCGGCTGCCGCCGAACAGGTCGCCTTCGTTGGCGGTGGCGACGAGGCCGTCGCCGACCCAGGCGATGGAGTCCGGCTCCCGCGGGACGTCGATCGCCTGGTTGGCGTTGAAGATCCCGTCGTCGGTGGTGTCGACCCCGGAGACCTTGGCGTTGCCGGCAGAGAAGGCGTTGGTCACCGTCAGGGTGGCCAGGTCGATGATGATGAGCCCGTTGTTCTCCTGCAGGGACAGCGCGAGCGTGTTGTCGTCGTTGATGTCGACGTACTCCGGCTCCGGGTCCTCGGGCGCGTAGAGGTCTGCTGCGGCGATGATCGGCAGCGGGTCGCCGTTCGGGAGGACCAGCGGCACCTCGGTGGCGGTCCACGTCGTTGCGTCGGACGGCGTCAGGTCGAGCACCTGCACCGACCCGGCGGGCAGCTGCGGGAGCTCGCCCTCCTCGGCTCCGGGCGGGGTGAGCTCCTCGTCGCGCTGGTTCTCCATCGCGATCGCGGCGAACGTGCCGTCCGGGCTGATCGCGATGGAGTCGGGCTGGCCGCCGAGGTCGATGGAGTTGATCACGGTGCGGTCAGAGAGACGCACGACGTCGACGCGGCCGGCGGGGTTGACGAAGTCGCCCCCCGACTCGTCGATCACGACCAGCACGTGGTCGCCGACCGCGGCGACCGAGGTCGGCTGGTCGTCGGCGTTGCCGATCTCCGCCAGGTCGAGCGTGCCGGCCCCCACGGGAGCGGTCGGGTCACTGATGTCGAGGAACCCGATCCGCTTGCCCAGGGCATCGGTGTAGATCACCGTCTGGCCGTCCTCGGTGATCGTGGAGATCTCCGCGACGGTCGGCTCGGCCGGGTCGACGCCCGCGGGGACGTTGAGGTAGACGGGATAGGTCGCGACCCGCTCGAACCACGAGCTCGGCTCGGCCGCCCGTTGCTCCGGGGCGGGGGCTCCCGACGACGGGAGCGTCGCGAGCAGGGACAGCGACAGGGACAGGGGCAGGGCGCACACAGCGGCGGCTGCCAGGCCACGGCGGAGGGGCATGAAGACGTGCCTTTCGGGTGGTCCCGAGACGGGAGAGCACCGCCGGACCGGCGGTAGGACCCGTCGACACTTGCGGCGGCAGGGATGGTCTGCGCGGCGACGGGGTGGCGCGCAGGTGAGCACTTGGTGAACGGGTCGGGCAGGGTGGGCAGGTCGGGCAGGTCGGACCGGACCTGGGCCGGCAACGCGGGTCAGCGGACGAGCACCCCGCGGCCGCGGCCGGACGTTCCTCTACGCTGAACGCCGACCAGACCATCGCAGTCGACGACCACCCCAGGAGCACCCACGTGGCAGCCATCGAAGCAGTCGGAGCCCGCGAGATCCTCGACTCGCGCGGCAACCCCACCGTCGAGGTCGAGGTCGTCCTCGACGACGGAGTCTTCGCGCGGGCGATGGTGCCCAGCGGCGCCTCGACCGGCGCCTTCGAGGCCGTGGAGCTGCGCGACGGCGGCGACCGCTACCTCGGCAAGGGCGTCGGCAAGGCCGTGGACGCCGTGATCCAGACCATCGGGCCGGCCCTGGAGGGTCTGGACGCCGATGACCAGCGCCTGGTCGACCAGACGATGCTGGAGCTCGACGCGACGCCCAACAAGGCCACCCTCGGGGCCAACGCGATCCTGGGCGCCTCCCTGGCCGTGGCGCGGGCTGCCGCCGACTCGGCCGGCCTGCCGCTCTACCGCTACGTCGGCGGGCCCAACGCCCACGTGCTGCCCGTGCCGATGATGAACATCCTCAACGGAGGCTCACACGCCGACTCCAACGTCGACATCCAGGAGTTCATGATCGCGCCGATCGGCGCGCCCACCTTCCGCGAGGCGCTGCGTCAGGGCGCCGAGGTCTACCACTCCCTCAAGGCCGTGCTGAAGAAGAAGGGTCTGGCCACCGGCCTGGGCGACGAGGGCGGCTTCGCCCCCGACCTCGACTCCAACCGGGCCGCGCTCGACCTGATCGCCGAGGCCGTCGGCGCAGCGGGCCTCACCCTGGGCAAGGACATCGCACTCGCGCTCGACGTGGCCGCCAGCGAGTTCTGCACCGACAACACCTACACCTTCGAGGGCACCTCGAAGACGGCCGACGAGATGGCGGCCTACTACGGCGAGCTCGTCTCGGCGTACCCCATCGTCAGCATCGAGGACGCGCTCGACGAGGACGACTGGGACGGGTGGAAGGCGATCACCGACCAGCTCGGTGCCCGCACCCAGCTGGTCGGCGACGACCTGTTCGTGACCAACGTGGAGCGTCTGCAGCGCGGCATCACCGGTGGCCAGGCCAACGCCCTGCTGGTGAAGGTCAACCAGATCGGCTCGCTCACCGAGACGCTCGACTCCGTCGAGCTGGCGCACCGCAACGGCTACGCCTGCATGATGAGCCACCGCTCGGGCGAGACCGAGGACACCACGATCGCCGATCTCGCCGTGGCGACCAACTGTGGCCAGATCAAGACCGGCGCACCGGCTCGCTCGGAGCGCGTGGCGAAGTACAACCAGCTGCTGCGCATCGAGGAGGAGCTCGGCGAGGCCGCTCGCTACGCAGGAGCAGGCGCCTTCCCGCGTTTCGTCCCGTGATCGGAGCCGTGCTCGGGGGAGGATGACCCCGTGCCAGCTCCGCCCCGCAAGCCCGACAGGCCCGCGCGAACCGACCAGCGTCGCTCGGCGTCGACGCGTGCCCGCTCGGGCAGCAGCGGTCCGGGTCGGGCGCCCGGACCGCGGACGAGCCGGGCCGCGAGGCCGTCGTCCAGCGGTCGGACGCGGCCGGTGCAGCCGGCCCGCGTGGCGGCTCCCGCTCCCAAGCCGCGCCTGACCGGTCGCGCCGCGATCCTGGTGCTGGTGCTCGCGGTGCTCGCGGTCTCCTACGCCTCGTCGTTGCGCGCCTACCTCCAGCAGCGCGGCCAGATCGAGAGCCTGCAGACCACGATCAGCGAGCGGGAGGCACAGATCGCCGACCTCGAGCAGGAGCGGTCGCGGTGGGACGATCCGGAGTACGTCGAGACGGAGGCACGCGAGCGGCTCGGCTACGTGCGTCCGGGCGAGACGCCGTTCGTCGCCCTGCGCGACGGTTCGCCGCTGCAGCCGGAGAGCGAGCTCACCGACCCCGACACGATCGCGCCGAGCGAGCCGCGGGCGTTCTGGGACGACGCCTGGGAGACGGTCCTGGTCGCCGGTGACCCCCAGCGCCGCGCCGACCCCCCGCCCCTGACCCGGATCCAGGACCCCGAGGGTGCCCCCCAGGAGTCCGAGGAGTCACAGGAGTGAGCTGCACGCCGCTCGAGCCACACGACGAGGGCACCATCCGGGCCCAGCTCGGCCGCCCCCCGCGGGCGATCGCTGGCGTCGGGCACCGGTGCCCCTGCGGCAACCCCGACGTGGTGACGACCGAGCCCCGGCTGCCCGACGGGACGCCGTTCCCGACGACGTTCTACCTCACGTGCCCGCGTGCGGCCTCCCTCATCGGCACCCTCGAGGGCTCGGGCCTGATGAAGGAGATGCAGGCGCGCCTCGGCGAGGAGCCGGACCTGGCGGCCGGCTATCAGGCCGCGCACGAGTCCTACCTGGCCTTCCGCCGCACGCTCGGCGACGTACCGGAGATCGACGGGGTCACCGCGGGCGGCATGCCCGACCGGGTCAAGTGCCTGCACGTCCTGGCCGGCCATGCCCTGGCTGCAGGCCCAGGGGTCAACCCTCTCGGCGACGAGGTGCTCGACCTGCTGGGGGAGTGGTGGGCCTCGGGCCCGTGCGTGAGCGCCGAGGAGTGAGCACCCCGACGGCCGCCATCGACTGCGGCACCAACACCATCAAGCTCCTCGTCACCGGGCCCTCCGGCGAGGCCCTGGCCCGCGAGGCGCGGATGGTGCGCCTCGGCGAGGGCGTGGACTCGACGGGTCGTCTCTCGCCCGCCGCGCTGCAGCGCACGTTCGCCGCGATCGACGAGTACGCCGTCCTGGTGCGCCGGTACGGGGTCGATCGGATTCGCTTCTGCGCGACCTCGGCCACCAGGGACGCCGACAACGCCGAGGAGTTCGCCGCTGGTGTCGCCACGCGGCTCGGTGTGCGTCCGGAGGTCCTCGCCGGCGAGGAGGAGGCCGCGCTGGCCTTCGCCGGAGCCGTCGAGCACCTCGGGATCGATCCCGACCGGGCGCCCGAGGGGGACGTCCTGGTCGTTGACATCGGCGGCGGCTCGACGGAGGTGATCGTGGGGACGGCCGGTCGGTCGATCCCCAGGGCGGCCTACTCGATGGACATCGGCTCGGTGCGACTGCACGAACGCCACCTGCGGCTCGATCCCCCGGGTCGCAACGAGATCGAGGCTGCGGTGGCCGACATCGAGCAGGCCCTCGACGACTGTCCCTTCGACCTCGCCGGAGCCTCCACGGTGATCGGTGTCGCGGGCACGATCACCACGGTCGCCGCGGGTGTGCTCGGGCTGGCGTCGTACGACCGGGAGGCGATCGACCGTCAGGTGCTCGTCGCCGCCGAGGTCCGCGAGCACGCCAGGCGGTTGGTGGCGATGACGGTGGCCGAGCGCCGTGGGCTCCCGTGGATGCACCCGGGACGCGCGGACGTGATCGGGGCGGGCGCGCTGATCCTGTCCGGGGTGCTCGCGCGCAGCGAGGCCTCGTCGCTGCTCGTCTCCGAGTGCGACATCCTCGACGGCATCGCTGCGTCCCTCTTCGACGAGGCGTGACGCTCGCCGAGTGGTGGCGCCCGTCCGCGCCGTCGGGCCCGCACTGCGACAATGCTGTGGTGACCGAACAGCTGCACGCCATCACCGTCCTCGGGCACGACCGGCCCGGCATCATCGCGGAGACCACGAGTCGGCTCGCGGTCCTGGGCCTGAACCTCGAGGACTCCACGATGACCCTGCTGCGGGGTCACTTCGCGATGATGCTCCTCGGCTCCGGAGTGGCCTCGGGCGCCGCCATCGAGGACGCCCTGGCGCCCCTGACCAGCGACGGCACCCTCTCGGTCACCGTCCGCGCGGTGACCGCCGACGACAGCAGGGCGTCCGGGGGGACGCCGTGGATCCTGTCGGTGCACGGCGGTGACCGTCCCGGCATCGTGTCCTCGATCGTCGGAGAGGTGGCTCGCATCGATGGCAACATCACCGACCTCACCACTCGGCTCTCGGGCGAGCTCTACGTCGTCATCGCCGAGATCGTCCTGCCTGCCGGCGTCGATCCCGCGACGCTCGACGCGGCGATCCAGCGGGTCGCCCGTGAGCTCGGGGTCGGGGCGAGCCTGCGGGCGGCCGAGGCCGACGACCTGTGAGCCGACTGCGTGACTGGACCGAGCTCGAGCTCGGTCAGCAGGGCCGCGTCCTGGAGGTGGTGCGAGCACCGGCCGACGTCCTGTCCGGGCCCGGCGCGGAGGTGGACCCGACGGCCCCCGACGTGGTGCGGCTGGCTGCCGACCTGGTCGCCACGATGCGGGTCAGTCCCGGCTGCGTGGGCCTGGCGGCTCCGCAGGTGGGTGTGTCCGCGCAGGTCTTCTGCGTCGACGTCTCCGCGCACCCCAAGACCCGCGAGCACCACGGCACCTTCGTGCTGTGCAATGCCCAGGTCATCGAGTCCTCGCGCAACGAGAAGGCCCGGGAAGGCTGCATGAGCGTGCCCGACCTGACCGGCGACGTGAAGCGCGCCTCACGGATCCTGGTCCGGGGTCGGCTTCCGGGGAGCGGTGATGAGGTCGAGGTGCGAGCCGAGGCGTTCGAGGCCCGGGCGCTCCAGCACGAGATCGACCACTGTGCCGGGCTGTTGTTCCTGGACCGCGTCGCCGGCGCGCACGCGGTCTACGCTCGCCAGACTTATCTGTAGGACCTCAGGGACCCCAGAGAGGCAGCAGGAACATCCTCGCCCCCGTATCCCAATCGGCAGAGGAAGCCGGCTTAAACCCGGTCCAGTGTGGGTTCGAGCCCCACCGGGGGCACCAGCTCACGTCAGGTGGGAGCCGGTCGTCGCTCGGCCGCAGCCGGCTGTCGGTCAGGCGGACTGGCGCAGCAGCTGGGTCGGGAAGGGTGCGGGCCAGACGGCGCCGTCGGCCACGGCCGGCAGGCGGGTGCGGACCAGGACGCCGTGGTCGGTGCTCTCTCGCCAGGTGAGGATCTCGCGCATCGCGTCCCGCTCGATGGGCTGGCCCAGGGCGACCGTGTCGGGGTCGATCTCGTGGTCGGCCAGCCAGCGCGTGACGGCGCTGCGGACGTGCTCGGGAAGGTCGCTGACCGCTCGGTGAAGCGTCATCGACTCGCCACTGCAATCGACTGGTGTGAGTGTCATCATCTGGTTCCCCCCGAGTACTGCTGGCGCCGTGCTCGTGCCCGGCTCCTCCAGGATGGCGGTGGAGTGCGCGTGTCAGGTCGAGTGAATTTCGGGCAAGGCCGGTTGACCGCTCAGTGATGAGCCATGAGTGAAGTGGATCACCTCGTGAGGTCTAGACCACTCGACCGGGACCGGTGCCGACCCACCGTGCAGTGGCGGTCAGTCGCGCTGCGACCAGAGGCCGAGACGACGCCCGAGGTCGTCGGCCAGGATGGCGGCGTACCGCGCGCTGAGGTGACCCCGGTCGCGGTAGGACAGGACGTCGCCGATCACGAGCGGACACTGGTCCTGCCAGCAGAGCCAGGGTGTCGGGTCGATCGCCTCGATCCCCACTCGCCGTGCGGCGGCCATGGAGTCGGCGGAGTCCTGCTCCTGGTCGATCACCGGGGTGAACAGGCAGGTGCCCAGGTCGACGCCGGCTCGAGTCAGGCACGTCGCCGCGTCGCGCTCGGACTTCGGGATGTCGCGCAGCAGCACCAGACGCTCGGTGAGCGGGAGGAGGCGCTCGAACAGGGCGGCGAAGCCGGCCTCGGTGACCTCGCGCCTGCGGGGGTCGCGCTTGTTCACCGTGTCGCCGTCGTCGGTGTAGACGATCGCGTTGGGGCCACTGGTGGACACGACGGTCAGGTCCGGCTGCAGGGCTTCGATCTGCTCCAGGGCCCACTCCCGGAAGTCGCTGCACTCCTGCCAGGGGGTCTCGTTGTCGTCCAGCTCGTTGACGAGGAGGTCCGCCGCGGTGCAGTTGGGCTTGACCAGGTAGTACGTCGTGTAGCCGCCCTGATCGGCGATCTGCTCGAAGGCGGGGATCCACATCCGCCCGTGCGAGTTGCCCAGGACCACGATGGTCCTCGCGTCCGGACCGGTGTCCTCGACGCCCCGGGGGCACAGGCGTCGTACGTCGTCGTCGACGTAGTCGCACTCGCCCACGTCCGGGACGTCGCCGCGCAGCTCTGTCAGGCTCGGGCGCAGCTCGCCCGGCAAGGGTCGGTGCTGCCGCGCCGCGAAGACCGACGCCTGCACGAGGGCGATGGTCTCGTCGGTGCTGACGATGACTCCAGGGGCGTCCGCGATCCCGGAGTTGGCGACGGTGATGGGCTCGCCGGACCCGGTGAGCCGAGAGTCGGCGTACTGGTGAGCGGCCAGAGAGATCAGCGCGACCACGAGGACCGAGGCGGGGTAGAGCGCAAGGCCGCGCCGGACGGTGCGCTGCCGCTGGTGGGGTCGCTTGCCGGATCTCGCCCCGGAACGCGCAGGGTTCTCGACGAGGTGGAAGGTCAGGCCGGCCAGGAGGAGGGCGACGGTCACGGCCGCGACCGACTCGTACGCCGTCAGCGACCTCTCGAGCGCAAGGCCGGGGATCACGAGGAGGGGCCAGTGCCACAGGTACAAGGAGTAGGACCAGTCGCCGACGACGCGCAGTGGTCGCACGGCGAGCACCCGGACCGGCCAGGGACTGCGCTCGGCGGAGTCGGGACTGCCGATGCCACTGAGCAGCACGGCGCCGGCCCCCAGCGTCGGGAGCAGCGCGGCAGCACCGGGGAACGCCGTGCCGGCGTCGTAGGCGACGCATGCGACCCCGATCGCCGTGAGGCCCGCGAGAGTGAGGACGCCGCGCGCCGCCGTCGGCAGGCGCTCACCCACGCGGTGGCCGACGACGGCCAGCACCGCGCCCACGCCCAGCTCCCAGGCACGCGCGGGGGTCGAGAAGTAGGCGGCGATCGGGTCGCTGCCCGTCTGGAGCAGGGCGTAGGCGAGGGAGGCCAGGATCAGGGCGGCGAGCACCCCCAGCAGTCCCCGGCGGGGGAACCCGCCGTCCGCGGGGCCTCGGCGACCGGCCAGCCACGCGCAGGCGAGCAGGAGCACCGGCCACACGAGGTAGAACTGCTCCTCGACCGCCAGGGACCAGTAGTGCTGCAGTGGCGAGGCCGCCTCCTCCTGGGCGAAGTAGTCGGTCCCGACGTCGGCGAAGCGGAGGTTGGCGGCGAAGAAGACGGCCCAGAGGGCGTCGGTCACGACGTTGAGCGCATCGAGCGCGCTGAGCCAGATCGCCGACGCCGCGACCGTCACCGCCAGGACCAGGGTCGCCGCCGGCAGGATGCGGCGGGCCCGGCGGGCGTAGAACGCGCGCAGGGACACTCGCCCGGAACGCTGAACCTCGACGACCAGCAGGCGCGTGATCAGGAAGCCGGAGATGACGAAGAAGACGTCGACGCCCACGAAGCCGCCGGTGAGGAACGGCACTCCCGCATGGCCCGCGACCACGATCAGCACCGCCACGGCTCGCAGGCCCTGGATGTCCGCTCGGAACGAACGGGGGCGCGTGCCGCGTGGGGGTGCGGATCCGGTCTGGTCCACCCCCGTCAGCACCGGCGAACACTAGCAACGCGTGGCGCTCGGAATTCACCTGGCGTGGCGGAACTTTCTCGACGATGCCGTACGTTGGAACCTATGACGGGCCGACTCGGTCCGCCCACCAGTTCATCCGGCCTCCAAGGAGGAGACCATGCAGAGCAACAACCCGGTGTTCCGTCGCTCGGAGGAGTTCAGCCGCGCCGGCGGCAACCAGACGTACGCCGGCTACGGCGACCCGTCCACCTGGTCCACCGGACAGGCCGGCCAGGGTTCCGAGGTCGCCTACGGCGCCCCGCAGGCCCCGGTCCGCGAGGACCGAATGACGGTCGACACCGTCGTCCAGAAGACCGCCATCTCGCTCGGCGTGGTCGTCGTGGCGGCGCTCGCCACCTGGATCCTGACCCCCGAGGTCACCGAGTTCTCCCAGGCCTCCGACCTCGGCCCGCTGATCGCTGCCACGACGATCGGCTCGCTCGGAGCCTTCGCGCTCTCGATGGTGCTGTCCTTCAAGAGGGTCATCAGCCCCGCCCTCGTGCTCGTCTTCGCAGCGGTCGAGGGCGTCGCGCTCGGCGGCATCAGCAAGCTCTTCAACGTGATGTACGGCGACGGCGTCGTGCAGGGCGCCGTGATCGGCACCTTCGCCGCGTTCGCCGGCACCCTGGCCGTCTACAAGTTCTTCAACATCAAGGTCGGCGCGAAGTTCCAGCGCATGGTCATGGCCGGTGTCTTCGGCATGATCGGCCTCAGCCTGATGGAGCTCGTCCTGGGTGCCTTCGGCGCCGAGATCGGCCTCTTCGGGGTCAGTGGCCTCGGCATGCTGACCGCCTTCGCCGGGCTCGCGCTCGGTGTCTTCATGCTGATCATGGACTTCGACTTCGTCGAGCAGGGCGTGGCCAACGGCCTCCCCGAGCGCGAGTCGTGGCGTGCGGCCTTCGCGATGACCGTCAGCCTGGTCTGGATCTACACCAACCTGCTGCGCATCCTGGCCTACTTCAGCCAGGACTGATCCCGGACGATCACTCCCGGATCACCACCTGATCCACGCAGACCGCGGGCCCCGAGCGTTGCTCGGGGCCCGCGGTGCGTCCGGGCTCAGTCTCCGGTCGTGTCGCTGACGGCGTCGTGGTCGACGGGTGTCTCGCTCGGCTCGCCGGACGTGCCCGACTCGTCGTGCTCGCTCGACTCGGGCGCCGAACCCTCGGTCTGAGGGCGACGGCGGCGGTGGCGCAGCTCGACCCAACGGCCGCGGACGCCGAGGCGGTTCCCGCCGACCTCGGTGCCGTCGAGCTCGGTGCCGGCCTCGTTGACCGCCTGGATCGCTGCTCGGGTGACCGGCAGGACGCCCTCGCCGCGGTAGGGCTCCGGGTCGGTCTCGTCGTCGGGACCCAGGCCGAGGGCGGCCAGCACCGAGGGAAGCAGGAGACGGACGAGGGCGCGGTAGCCCTCGGGCGAGGGGTGGAACTGGTCGGGGCCGAAGAGCAGGGCAGGCGCCGCGGCGAACTCGGGCCCGAGGATGGAGCCGAGGGAGATGGTGCGTCCGCCCTCCTCGATGACCGCGATGGTCTGGGCCGCGGCGAGGCGTCGGGACCAGGACCGGGCGATCTGGCGCAGGGGCTGGGCGATGGGGGTGACGGTGCCGAGGTCGGGGCAGGTGCCGACCACGACGGAGACGCCGGCCTCGCGCAGGCGCCGGACGCCCTCGGAGAGGTGTCGCACCGACGCCGAGGGGAGAGTCACGTGGGTGACGTCGTTGGCGCCGATGAGGATCATCGCGACGTCGGGCTCGATCGGGAGGGCCCGGTCGATCTGGGAGGCCAGGTCGGCGGTGACGGCGCCCACCACGCAGAACTGTCGGATGTAGATGCGGCGATTGCCCTGGGCGGAGACGCCACTGGCGAGCAGCGAGCCGGGCGTCTGCTCGACGCGGTCCACGCCGTACCCGCACGCGCTGGAGTCGCCCAGGAGCGCGATCTTGAGCGCGGGACCGGGGCGACCGCGTCCGTACCAGCCGGTCGAGTCGGGCACCGGGTCGGAGGAGACCTCGCCGATCGTGCGTCGTGCGAGCTTGGCCTCGGCGGTCAGGACGCCGTAGATGCCGGCCCCGAGGATCGAGAGGCCCCCGCCTCCGAAGGCGGCGGCGGCTGCGAGCTTGCGTGCTGCAGCGGCCTTTCCCATGCCTGGATTCTACGAAGTCGTCACGCGGGCGTTGTCGCGGGTCCGGCGTTGGGCGCATCGGGGTGGATCCGGGCTACGTTGGCTGCGTGCAGTACGTGAACTCGCTCCTCGACCTGATCGGCAACACCCCGCTGCTGCGGCTCTCCAGAACACTGGACGTGCCCGACACGGAGGAGGCCGGCCCGCTGGTGCTCGCGAAGATCGAGTACCTCAACCCGGGCGGCTCGGTGAAGGACCGGATCGCGACCCGGATGATCGAGGCGGCGGAGGAGTCCGGTGAGCTGCAGCCTGGCGGCACGATCGTCGAGCCGACCTCCGGCAACACCGGTGTCGGCCTGGCGATGGTCGCCCAGGCCAAGGGCTACCACTGCATCTTCGTGTGCCCCGACAAGGTGAGCGAGGACAAGCGCAACGTGTTGCGCGCCTACGGCGCCGAGGTCGTGGTGTGCCCCACCGCCGTCGCACCGGAGCATCCCGACTCCTACTACAACGTCTCGGACCGCCTCGCCTCCCAGCCGGGGGCGTGGAAGCCCGACCAGTACTCCAACCCGCACAACCCGCGCTCGCACTACGAGACCACCGGCCCGGAGATCTGGGAGCAGACCGAGGGGCGCATCACGCACTTCGTCGCGGGGGTCGGCACCGGTGGCACCATCAGCGGCACCGGGCGCTACCTCAAGGAGATGAATCCCGAGATCCAGGTCGTCGGCGCGGACCCGGCCGGCTCGGTCTACTCCGGCGGCACCGGTCGTCCGTACCTCGTCGAGGGCGTCGGTGAGGACTTCTGGCCCGACACCTACGACCGCTCGATCGCGGACCGGATCATCGAGGTCTCCGACGCCGACTCCTTCGCCTTCACCCGGCGACTGGCCCGCGAGGAAGCACTGCTCGTCGGGGGCTCGTGCGGCATGGCGGCGTACGCCGCTCGCCAGCTGGCCCACGAGCTGGCCGGCACTCCGGAGGGTCGCGACGCGGTGATCGTGGTGCTGCTTCCCGACTCCGGCCGGGGCTACCTGACCAAGATCTTCAACGACGACTGGTTGGGTCAGTACGGCTTCGCCAGCGGCACCGCCGGCTCCACCCGCACGGTGGGCGACGTGCTGCGCGGCAAGTCCGGGCAGCTGCCCGACCTCGTGCACACCCACCCGAGCGAGACGGTCGCCGAGGCGATCGCGATCCTGCAGGAGTACGGAGTCTCGCAGATGCCCGTGGTCCGCGCAGAGCCCCCGATCGTGGCGGCCGAGGTGGCCGGCTCCGTCTCGGACCGGGGCCTGCTCGAGGCACTCTTCGCCGGGAGCGCCAAGCTCACCGACCCCGTCGACGAGCACATGTCGGCGCCCCTGCCGACGATCGGCTCCACCGAGGACGCCTCCGACGCGGTCTCGCTGCTGGAGGGTGTCGACGCGGTGCTGGTGCAGGAGGACGGCAAGCCCGTCGGGGTGCTGACTCGGCAGGACCTGCTGGCCTTCCTGTCGATCTGACCCGGTCACGACCTCCTCGCGGGTACCTCCCCAGGGGTGGGGGCGGCTCCCGGCATGCGTGATGGGGTCGTAGGTCGGCGCTGCGCGAGCGTGCCGGCAACCTGACCTGAGACCTGAGGAGGTCGGCTCGATCCGTGTGGGACTTCATCGTCGAGAGACGTGAGCAGATCGCCTACAACACCTTCCAGCACTTCAACCTGGTGGTGCAGGCCGTCCTCGTCGCCACCCTGATCGCGGTCGTGCTCGCCGTACTGGTCGTCGGTGCTCCGCGGTTGCAGGGCGTGGCCAACGCGATCAGTGCCATCGGACTGACGATCCCGTCGTTCGCCCTGGTCGGCCTGCTCCTGCCCGTCTTCTCCATCGGCGCCTTCACCGCCTTCCTCGCGGTCGCCTTCTACGCGGTGCTGCCGGTGCTGCGCAACGCCGTGGTCGGGCTGCAGCAGGTCGACCCGACGTTGGTGGAGTCGGCCCGCGGGATGGGGATGAGCCGGCTCGCGGTGCTGTGGCGCATCCGACTGCCGCTGGCCTGGCCGGTGATCCTGGCCGGAGTCCGGATCTCGATGCAGATGTCGATGGGGGTCGCCGCCATCGCCGCCTACGTGCGGGGCCCCGGCCTCGGCGACTACATCTTCCGCGGCCTCGCCTCGATCGGCGGGGCCAATGCCGTCAACTACGCCCTGGTCGGCACTCTGGGGGTGGTCGTCGTCGCGCTGATCGCCGACGCGCTCCTCCTTCTGCTCGGCCGCGTCACCGTCCCGAGAGGAATTCGCGCATGAGCACCGAGCACGCCATGGAGCCCACCAGCGAGGAGCCCCCTGCCGAGGAGGCGCAGAGCCAGGTGAGCGGCGCCGAGATCGTGCTGGAGGACGTCGTCAAGCAGTACCCCGGCCAGGCCTCGCCCGCCGTCGAGTCGTTGTCGTTGACGATCCCCGCGGGAGAGATCGTGATGTTCGTCGGCCCCTCGGGCTGCGGCAAGACGACCTCGCTGAAGATGATCAACCGGCTCATCGAGCCGACGTCCGGCACGATTCGTATCGACGGGGAGGACGCGCGCGGCCAGAGCGAGAACGCCCTGCGCCGCAAGATCGGCTACGTCATCCAGGGCGGAAGCCTGTTCCCGCACCTCACGGTGGCCAAGAACATCGCGATCGTGCCCAAGCTCCTGGGGTGGGACACGCGACGTGTGCAGGAGCGCATCGACGAGCTGCTCGACCTCGTCGGCCTCGAGCCGGCGAAGTACCGCGACCGCTACCCGCGCGAGCTCTCCGGCGGTCAGCAGCAGCGCGTCGGCGTCGCTCGCGGGTTGGCCGCCGATCCGCCGGTCCTGCTGATGGACGAGCCGTTCGGTGCCGTCGACCCGATCACCCGGCAGCGGCTGCAGGACGAGCTCCTCTCGATCCAGCGCGAGCTGCGCAAGACCATCGTGTGCGTCACCCATGACATCGACGAGGCCATCAAGCTCGGCGATCGCATCCTGATCCTCAAGGAGGGTGCGCGGATCGCCCAGTACGACTCCCCCGAAGCGGTCCTGGGCGCGCCGGCGGACGAGTTCGTCGAGGACTTCGTCGGCTCGGGCTCCTCGCTCAAGCAGCTCAGCCTGGTCCGGGTCTCCGAGGTCGAGCTGCACAGGCCCGTCACGGCCACGGTCGGCGAGAAGGTGGGAGACGTACGTCGTCGCGCGGAGGCGGCCGGTGAGCGATCGGTCGTCGTGCTGGACAGTCGCGGTCGTCCGGTCAGCTGGCCGTGGCTGCGCCAGCTCAAGGGCGACAGCGTCGTCGAGCCCGCCGACGAGCTGATCACCATCGATCAGCGCGCCACCCTCAACGACGCTCTCGACACGATGCTGAGCTCGAGCCACGGCGGGGCCGTGGTGACCGGCGACCGCGACCAGTACCTCGGCGTCGTCGTCTTCGACGCGGTCACCGATCACATCCGCTCGCTCGAGGAGCAGGCTGATGAGTGACACCGTCGCCAACGTCGACCCGGCCCCGGACGCCGCGGACGCGCCTGGTGCCCCGAAGAAGTCCGGACGGCGCCTCGACGGCGAGACCGTGCTCATGCTGGTGGTGCCGCCAGTGCTGGTGCTGCTCACCTTCGCCGGGTACGTCGTGTGGCGCCAGACAGCTGATCTCACCGGTGCCGAGCTCGAACAGCTGGCCTGGCCGCTGGTCGTCGACCTGATCCAGCGCCACGTCAGCCTGACGCTCGTGTCGTCGGCGCTGGTGGTGCTGATCGCCGTACCGCTCGGCATCGGGCTGACCCGAGGTC
Organism: Nocardioides sp.; assembly: GCF_029937575.1. GTDB lineage: Bacteria > Actinomycetota > Actinomycetes > Propionibacteriales > Nocardioidaceae > Nocardioides. Next base: position 8,283 of record NZ_JAPYPS010000021.1, on the reverse strand, counting down.
CCCTGCGACGGATCTCCCCGCTCGTCGTCGGCGTCGCCAACGCCGGGCAGGGCGCGCCATCGATCGGCCTGATCGTGCTGCTGGCCATCTGGCTGGGCTACGGCTTCTGGACCGCGGTCATCTCGCTGACCCTCTACGGGATTCTGCCCGTGCTGCGCAACACCGTCACCGGCCTCCAAGGCGTCGATCCCACCCTGGTCGAGGCCGGGCGCGGGCTCGGCATGTCGTCGGCGGCCGTGCTGCTGCGCGTGGAGCTGCCGCTCGCCCTGCCGGTGATCATGGCCGGCGTCCGGACCGCGCTCGTCCTGGTCGTCGGCACGGCGACGCTGGCCACGTTCATCAACGGCGGGGGCCTCGGGGCGATCATCCAGACCGGGATCTCGCTCTTCCTGCCCTCGCTCATCGTCGCCGGGGCGGTGCTCGTGGCTCTCCTCGCGCTGCTCATCGAGTGGCTCGGACGGGTGCTCGAGCTCGTCGCCCGGCCGAAGGGAGTCTGAATGCAACGCCCCCGCGGGGTCCTGGCATCGGCCGGGATCGCCCTCATGCTCGCGCCCGCCCTGACCGCGTGCGGCCTCGGAACCGCCGGGGGACCGGTGCCCGAGGCGACCTTGGCCGGCGACCTGGCCGACGCCCCCAGCCTCGAGGGAGCGCCGATCGCGATCGGGTCGAAGAACTTCTCGGAGAACGTCCTGCTCGGCAAGATGGCACTGATCGTGCTCAAGGCGGCCGGCGCCGACGTCCAGGACCTGACCAACATCCCGGGCAGTGCCGCGGCCCGGCAGGCGCACCTGCAAGGCGACATCGACGCCATGTGGGAGTACACCGGCACGGGCTGGCTCGTCTACCTGGGCAACGAGAAGCCCGTCCAGGGCAAGGAGGAGCAGTACGAGGCCGTGCGCGAGGCCGACCTCGAGGCCAACGACCTCGTCTGGCTGCCGCCGGCCCCGATGAACAACACCTACGCCTTCGCGATCACCCAGGAGAGCAAGAAGAAGTACGGGATCTCGAAGATGTCGGAGATCAAGAAGGTGCCGCGCGCCGAGCGCACCTTCTGCCTCGAGTCGGAGTTCGCCAACCGGGCCGACGGCTTCCCGGGAGCCTTGAGGACCTACGACCTCGCGGACGGCGGAGTGCCTCGCGCCAACGTGCAGATCTACCAGACCGGCGCGATCTACGACGCCACGGCCTCGGGGGAGTGTGTCTTCGGTGAGGTCTTCACCACCGACGGCCGGATCGTCGCGCTCGACCTCGAGGTCCTCGAGGACGACCGCGCGTACTTCCCCAACTACAACGTCTCCCTCGTGGTGCGCGAGGAGACGGAGTCGGAGTACCCGGAGATCCAGGACGTGATGGGACCGGTCACCGAGAAGCTCACCGACGAGGTCATGCTGGAGCTCAACGCCGAGATCGACGTCGACGGGCGTGAGCCCGAGGACGTCGCCCTCGACTGGCTGCGGAGCGAGGGCTTGGTCGAGTGACCGCCAGCGAGAACACGTTCTAGTTTCGCGCTAGGGTGTCGCACGTGACCCACACCTCCCTACCCGCCGTCGACGGCTGGTTCACCACCTCCGGCCCGGCACCGGCACTGATCGGCTCGCGCTGCAGCGTGTGCACCTCGACGTACTTCCCGCCGATCCCGGGCAACGCCGGCTTCTGCCGCAACCCCGCGTGTGACGGGGAGACCTTCGACGAGGTCGAGCTGTCCCGGCGCGGGAGGATCTGGAGCTACACCGACGCGCAGTACCAGCCACCGGCGCCCTACGTGGCGCCGCAGCCGGAGGGTGAGGCCTACGTGCCCTTCGCCCTCGCCGCGGTCGAGCTCGCCGAGGGGCTCGTCGTCCTCGGCCAGGTCGCCGACGGGTACGGCGTCGACGACCTGAAGGTCGGTGCGGAGGTCGAGCTGGTCGTCGAGAGGCTCTACGGCGACACGACGGAGGACGGGTCGAGCCAGGACCGCACCATCTGGCGCTGGAAGCCCGTCACCGAGCTGGGCGAGGAGGCCGACCAGTGAGCAGCCAGCAGGTAGCCGTCGCCGGGGTGGGGATGCACCCCTGGGGCAAGTGGGGCAGGAACTTCGTCACGTACGGCGTGCACGCCGCGCGCGCCGCGCTGGCCGACGCCGGCATCCCGTGGGGCGACGTCGACTACGTCGTCGGCGGTGAGACGGTGCGCAACGGGTACGGCGGCTACGTCGCCGGCGCGACGTTCGCCCAGGCCCTGGGCTGGAACGGCGCGCGCGTCGCGACGTCGTACGCTGCCTGCGCCACGGGGGCGCAGGCCATCGACACCGCGCGCTCACGGATCCTCGCCGGACTCTGCGAGGTCGCGCTCGTCGTGGGCGCCGACACGACCCCCAAGGGCTTCCTCGCGCCCAACGCGGGGGAGCGGTGGGACGACCCCGACTGGCTGCGCTTCCGCCTGCTCGGGATGACCAACCCCGCCTACTTCGCGCTCTACGCGCGTCGCCGGATGGACCTGTACGGCGCCACCAGCGAGGACTTCGCCCAGGTGAAGGTCAAGAACGCCAAGCACGGCCTGAGCAATCCCAACGCCCGCTACCGCAAGGAGGTCGCGGCTGCCGACGTGCTCGCCAGCGCGGTCGTGTGCGACCCGCTGCACCTGCTCGACATCTGCGCCACCTCAGACGGGGCCGCGGCAGTCGTGCTGTGCAGCGCGGAGTACGCCGCGCGTCTCGGCCTCGACGATGCGGTGCGGGTCGCAGCAGTCTCGACCGTCACGCCGACCTTCCCCAACACCGTGATGGACATGCCGATGCTCTCCACCGACCCGAGCGCTGCCACGGGGGAGCCCGAGCACACCTTCAAGGAGTCCATCGGGCTCGCCGCCTACGAGGAGGCGGGGATCTCTCCCGAGGACGTCGACGTCGCCGAGGTCTACGACCTCTCGACCGCCCTCGAGCTCGACTGGATCGAGGACCTCGGGCTCTGCAAGCGTGGCGAGGCCGAGACGCTGCTGCGTGCCGGGGACACCACCGTCGGCGGGCGGATCCCGGTCAACCCGAGCGGTGGGCTGGCCTGCTTCGGGGAGGCCGTGCCTGCCCAGGCGCTGGCCCAGGTCTGCGAGCTCACGTGGCAGCTGCGTGGCCAGGCAGGGGAGCGCCAGGTCGAGGGTGCCCGGGTCGGCATCACCGCCAACCAGGGCCTGTTCGGTCACGGGTCCTCGGTGCTGCTCTCGCGATGACGAGCCGATGACCTACGTCCTGGTCGACCAGCCGGACCCGGGCGTCGTGGTGATCACGCTCAACCGTCCCGAGCGGATGAACGCGATGGCCTTCGACGCGATGGTCCCCTTCCGTGCCGCGCTGCGGGAGGCGGGCGACGACCCGTCGATCCGGGCGGTGGTGGTCACCGGTGCCGGCCGCGGCTTCTGCTCCGGCGCCGACCAGGAGTCCGCGGGCGTGCCGCCCGGCGTCGAGGGGCTGCCGCCCGCGTCGTACGCGTTGCGGGCGATGGGGCTGCTCGAGGACGTCGTGCTGACCATCCGTCGGATGCCGCAGCCGGTGATCGCGGCGGTCAACGGCCCCGCCATCGGCGGTGGTCTCTGCCTCGCGCTCGCGTGCGACCTGCGCTACGCCGCGCCCACGGCGTACTTCCGCGCCGCGGGCATCAACAACGGTCTCACGGCCAGCGAGCTGGGACTCAGCTTCCTGCTGCCACGCGCGATCGGCTCGACGCGCGCCGCCGAGATGATGCTCACCGGCTCCGACGTGGGTGCCGAGGAGGCGGCCCGGGTCGGCTTGGTGTCCTCGGTCGAGGACGACGTGCTGGCGACCGCGATCGCGGCGGGGCGACGGGTGGCGGCGCTCTCGCAGCCGGGCATCGAGCTCACCAAGAAGTCGATCCAGGCCGGGCTGGCTGCGAGCTCGCTCGAGGCGCACGTGACCTCCGAGGGCCTCGGCCAGCTCTACGTCCGCCTGCTCACCGACAACTTCGAGGAGGCGACCCTGGCGCGCAGGGAGGGACGCGAGCCGACCTTCCGCGACCGTCGCTGACCGGTGGTCCGGTAGCCTCGACCCGGTGATCGGGCCCACACCCGAGGTCCTCGACCTGTTCGCCGTCCCGGGAGCGCCCGTGCCGCTGCCCGGAGGCAGCGGCGGGAGCCATCGCGCCGGCGACCTGGTGCTGACCCCCGGTCGCGACGAGCTGGTGCAGGCGTGGCTGAGCCCCGTCCTGGCACACCTGGCAGTCCGCCTGGACGAGAACCCCGCCCGCCGCCCGCGTGACCTGCGCGTCGCGATGCCCGTGCCGGCGCGCGACGGCTCGTGGGTGGTCGGCGGGTGGGCGGCCTCGCGCTACGAGCCCGAGACGGTCACCTGTCGAGACCTGGAGGTGACCCTGGCTGCCGGCCGAGTGCTGCACGCCCAGCTCGCGGCAGCTGTGCGGTCGCGTCCTCCCGGCCTCGACGCGCGTGACGACCAGTGGTCGCGCGCGGAGGCGCTGGCGTTCGGCCCCGGACACGCGATGCTGGCGGCGGCTGCCGGGACGCCCGCGGCCGGTGCCGTACGGCGGGTCGAGCCGCACCTGACCGACGTGCTGCTCGGACCGGACCAGCTGGTGCACGCCGACCTGGCCGGCAACGTGCTGCTCGATGGCCTCGGGGCTCCCGTGGTGATCGACGTCTCGCCGTCGTGGCGCCCGGTCGCCTGGGCCGAGGCGATCGCTGTCGTCGACTCGGTGGTCTGGTTCGGGACGCCGCTGTCGGCCCTGGGTGGGTGGAGCACCGGCCCGCAGCGGCAGGCGCTGCTGCGGGCGACCGTCTTCCGCGCCTTCGCCGACCAGCCGTTCGACGCTGCGGCCTACGCGCCGCTGCTCGGCGTGATCGCCTCGACGTAGACCCACCGGCCCGCGCGCTGCTCGAAGCGACTCGTCTCGTGGAGCACCCGGTCGACACCGCCGTAGGAGTAGCGGGCGGCGAACTCCACGACGTCGTCCTCGGCCCTCAGGATCCGCAGACCCGTCCACTCCAGGCCGGGATCGGTCGTGATGTCGGCGGGGCGGGTGCGGGGGTGCCAGGTGCGGAAGACGTAGTCGTCGCCGACCTGACCGCCCACGGCGTACGCCGCGTAGCGCGAGCGCATCAGCTCCTCCGGCGTCGAGGCCCGCTCTGCGCCGCGGTGCAGCCGCCCGCAGCAGGCGTCGTAGGTCGCGCCCGTGCCGCACGGGCACGCGGCCTGCAGGTTGCTCGTCGAGGTCACTGGGTCAGCACCCGCCACACGAGGTGCTCGCCGGGCAGGCCCTTGAGCTCGACCTCGCCCATCTCGACCAGGGTCACGGTGGCGTCGTCGTCGAGCGACTCGTGGACGGCGTTGGTCACGAGCACCTCTCCTCCGGTGGCCAGGGCGCCCACGCGGGCGGCCATCGCGACGTTGCGTCCGAAGTAGTCCCCGTCGCGACTGATCACGGTGCCGGTGTGGATGCCGATGCGGACCTTGACCGGCGCGACCACCCGCAGCATCGGGTCCAGGGTGCGCCGCAGGTCCCTCTGGATGCCCACGGCGGCGCGGCATGCCGCCTCGGCGTCTCGGAAGGCGACCATGAAGCCGTCCCCGGAGGTCTTGACGACCTGGCCGCGGTACTTGTCGACGCGGGCTCGCACCAGCGAGTCGTGCGCGGCGAGCACCCGCACCCACGTGTCGTCGCCGAGACGTTCGTTGAGCGGGGTGGAGTCCTCGATGTCGGAGAACAGCAGCGTCACCCGGCCGTCGGAGTCGGCCATCGACCGGATCTCCTGCTCCTCCGAGGCCGCCCAGGCCTGCAGGTCCTCGATCGAGGACTGCAGCAGTCCCGACAGTCCACGCTCGCGAACCTTGCTCACGCCGCGCACCACCCGGGCCACCGCGCGCTCGGTGGCCGTGGCCGCCGGCCGGGGACGCAACGCGGTCGTGAGGTCGGCCTCGAGCTGCTCGATCCGGGCCTGGGCCCGCGTCAGGTCGCCCTGCTGCCGCCGTACGGCGAGCACGGCGGTGAGCAGCGCGCCGGCCAGCAGCGCTGCCAGCACCCAGAGCGCGATCACCACGGGACGAGCCTAGTGGAGCGTCGGCGCACGGCTCGAGGACGTCAGACTCCCAGGGTGCTCTGCAGGGCGTCGAGCTCCTCGCCGGAGTAGACCGCGATGCGCTGCAGGCTGGGCAGGGAGTCGCGGTCACCGGTGTAGCCGATGTTGAACTCGCCGGCGTAGCTGACCCCCGTGATGTTGAGCGCCTGGCCGTTGAACAGGAGGCTGACCGGGAAGATCTCCTCCATCTGCGAGCCGTCGAGGTAGCGGATCTCCGCGGGGCCCGGGACGTTGGAGATCACGAGGTTGGAGGCGGGTCGGCCGTGGCCGCCGAAGCCGAGCATCGCCTGGCTGAGGAACGGCAGCATCAGCACGGCGGTGTAGGCGTCCATCGCGCCCTGGCCGACCTGGGGCAGACGGTCCTTGCCCAACCTGGTCGAGGCCTTGATCCGTTCGATCCGCTTGACGGGGTCGGCGATGTCGGTGCCGAGCTGGGCGTAGAGGAACGTGACCGCGTTGCCGACCTTGGCGCCTTCGTGCGCGCGCACCGAGACCGGCACGTTGGCGGTCAGGGAGTCCTTGGGGAGCTGCTCGAGCTCGCGCAGGTAGCGGCGAAGAGCTCCGCCGCAGACGGCGAGGAAGACGTCGTTCAGGCTGCCGTCGGCCGCCTTGGCGACCTGCTTCATCCGGTCGATCGAGTAGCGCTGGGTGGCGAAGCGGCGGGGTGTGTGGATCCGGCCGTTGAAGATCGACTTCGGTGCTCGGAACGGTGCGGCCCGCTCCGTGTCGCCGCCCCCGATGAGCGTCTCGGCGTACGTGCGGCTCAGGGACCCCGCGACGCTGGCACCTGCCCGCACCCCGCCGGCGAGCGTCCCGGCGAGGCCGACGGCGGGGAGGGACTCGAGCGCCGTGCTCGGCTTCTCCCGCGGGGGCAGCCCGGACTGGTCGGGGCCGTGGGTGCCCACGGCCCACGGCGGCAGCATGCCGCGCTTGTCGGGGTCGATCGAGAGCATCCGCCTCAGGAGACGGATGCCGCCCACGCCGTCGACCTGGGAGTGGTGGGCCTTCATGTACAGCGCCCACTTGCCGCCCTCGAGACCCTCGATGACGTGGCACTCCCACAGGGGGTAGCGCCGGTCCATCTTGGTCGAGTGGAGCCGGGAGATGAGCACGCCGAGCTCGCGCTGGGAGCCCGGCGAGGGCAGGGCGGAGTGGCGCAGGTGGTAGTCCAGGTCGATGTGGTCGTCCTTGACCTCGACCCAGCTGGGGATCGGGGACTTCTTGAACTGGTAGTTGAACGGCGCCTCGAACTGGTGCACGGCGCGCCACCGCTCGACCAGGTCGGCCACGAACGTGGGGCGGTCCTCGGGGACTGCGAACGTCGCGAGCATTCCGACCTGCATCGGGGTGCGGTAGGTCTCGGCGAACAGCCACGACGAGTCGTTGACCTTCAGCAGCTTGCGAGCCACGTGCGTCCCCCATGTCCAGCGGTGTGTGTCGTCGCGGTGCCCAGCGGACGCGCGGTTACTCCACAGTAGTGGCCCACGTCACGTCCCGCGTCGAGATGTCGCCATCCGACCGTCCGCACCCGGTTGCCGAGGCGGGTAGCGTGAATTCGTGACCTCTCCCGCACCCACCCCGCCGGCATCCGCTCCTGCACCCACCATTGCGACCGTCGGCCAGCTCCGCGAGTCGGGGCACGTCGAGAAGCCCCTGCGGATCGAGATCCGGGACAACCTCCTGGCCGCGCTCGCCGAAGGCCGCGACCCCTGGCCCGGCCTGCACGGCTTCGAGACCACCGTCATCCCGCAGCTCGAGCGGGCTCTGATCGCCGGGCACGACGTCGTCCTGCTGGGCGAGCGCGGTCAGGGCAAGACCCGGCTGCTGCGCACCATGGTCGGTCTGCTCGACGAGTGGACACCGGTCATCGCCGGCTCCGACCTCGGTGAGCACCCCTTCGACCCCATCACCGTCGAGTCGCGACGCCGCGCGGCCGAGGAGGGCGACCGGTTGCCCGTCGAGTGGCGCCACCGCAGCGACCGGTACGCCGAGAAGCTCGCCACCCCCGACACGTCGGTGGCCGACCTGATCGGCGACGTCGACCCGATGAAGGTCGCCGAGGGTCGCTCGCTCGGAGACCCGGAGACGATCCACTTCGGCCTGATCCCCAGGAGCCACCGGGGGATCGTGGCCATCAACGAGCTGCCCGACCTCGCCGAGCGGATCCAGGTCGCGATGCTCAACGTGATGGAGGAGCGCGACATCCAG
>NZ_JAPYPS010000020.1:23433-63668 GCF_029937575.1 Nocardioides sp. | reverse complement strand
CATCGGATGACATGCCCAGCGTCGCGGCGAGGTCGTAGACGTCGAACTCGGAGACCAGCGGGCACCCGACGCCACCGAGGAGGACGCCGTTGTCGCCGAAGGTCTGCTCGGTCACGACGCCGGTGCCGTCGTCGAGCACGACCCGGTGCGCTGCGGCCCAGGCGACCACTGACTGCAGCTCGGCGACCTCGGCCGCGGCGCGCGCGTCCTGGGCGTCGCGGACCGCGGCGATCGCGGTCGGGGTGGTCTGCGGCATGCCGCAATCCTACTCCCTGCGACCGACAATCGCTAGTGTGTTCGATAAATCTGTGGACACTCAGGATCTTCCCGTGTGATGTCTCAGGACATCGGTGACAGTTCTGCATCAGGACTTCGGTGATGCTTGGTGTCTCAAGACATCGGTGACGTTCCATGCTCGGGCGGTGGCGGGCTTGTGCGTGGGCGGTTGCTGACGATGAAGCACTTGCGCCCTCCGGTCAGGACGTACTCGGTGGCGTCGAGCTGCCAGCACGCGTTCGGTTCGGGGTAGACGAACCTGCGCCATGCCGAGCGGGGCTTCTTCTGCGCTCGAGCCTGGCGACACCTGCTTGGCGGAAGATCCGAGCCAGCGACGTGATCGAGGGCACCCCCTCGAGGCCCATGGCGTGCATCTTGTCGTGAACACTGATCGGCCCGTGGTCCAGCCCCGAGGCCCTCCAACGCTGCGTGGACCCTGACGGCCTGCGCCGCGATCTCCTCGCTCAGCCTCGTCGGGCTAGAGCTCGGCCGCCTGGACCTGGGCTCCAGCACCGACGCTGGCTCATCGAACTTGGCGCGCTTGCGTGGCTCGTAGAACGACTTGCGTGAGATCTCGTGCTCGGCGCAGAACGTCGAGACCGCACCACGCGGGGCGTCCTCGGACCAGTTCGCGAGCGCGAGACGGACACGAGGATCTATGGATTGATTGACTGCCACCGCCCGAGACTCAGGGCAGAAGTGTCACCACCACGAACCCTTGCAGTGTTACCGATGTCCTGATCCAGAACCGTCACCGAAGTCTTGCGACCTAACAGCAGAGGGCGAGCAGCGTGTCGTGATGTTTCAGGGCATCCGGGACGTGGATCCGGTCAAGCTCGGCGCCGGCGCATCCACCAACCCAGCCCGGCCACCACCACGAGGCCCCCCGCGCCGCCGATCGCCAGCATCGCGGCGGAGGACGAGGAGTCCTCGTCGACCACCCACGCCTGCGCCGGTCGCTCGATGCCGGGTCGATCGGCAGCCACCAGGTCCGCGGCGACGGTCACCCCCTGTCCGCGGACCTCGCCCACCCGGTACGACGTGGTGTCCTCGGGGTCGGAGAGGTCGAGGACGTCCAGGTGGCCGACGCCGGAGGCGGGCGTGTCGACGGTCAGCACGAGCGCTTGTCGTGCGTCCACCCACCCCAGGTCGCTGACGAACGAGCGGTCGTCGAGGGTCGCGATCGCCTCGACGACCTCGCCGTCCACGAGCCGACGGTGGCGGGTGGTGAAGGTGTCGTCGCGATCGCGCTGGATCGTCTCGACCAGCACCCCGTCGGCGACGGTCGAGATCGAGGGATACCAGCCGGTCTCACGTACCTCGTTGCTGAGGAGCTCGCCGTCCCAGACGCGCAGGGCCTTGAGGGTGGCGATGGAGACGACGCCGGAGTCGTCGACGGCGTACAGGATGTTGTCATCGCCGGGGCGCGGGACCGGCTCCGAGACGACCTGTCCCGGCGCGATGCGCCCCGCCCCGATGCCCTCCCACACCAGCCATCGACCGTCCGGTGACCAGGTGAAGTCGTAGACGTAGGGCGACGTCCCTGTCTCGATCGCGACCTCCCGCACTTCTCCCGAGTCGAGGTCGGCGATGCGCACCCCGAAGGGCGTGCCCTTGGCGGACGAGGCGCTCTCGCTCCAGCCCCAGGCCAGCTGTCGGCCGTCGGGGGAGAGCGACAGCATGTGGAGAGGCCGCGAGAAACCCGGCAGGTCGAGCAGGTGGTAGCCGCCGCGGTCGTCGATCACGACGGGCTCCTCGTCGTCGGTGAGCTGACTGACGGCGCTGCGACCGACGGCCAGGTCGCTGGAGGCCGGCCCCAGGTCGGCATCGCTCGGGATGCCGTAGACGACACTGGGTACGCCGACCGGCCCCTGCCCGTCGGCCGGGAGGGGCCCTGCGTCCTCCCGCGCAGCGGCCGACGTCACGATCCCCGCGATCAGCGCGACCGCCGCAACGCTCGAGACCACCGCGAGCCCGAGGTCGCGCCGCCGGGCACGCCGGGCTCGCTGGTAGGTGTCGGGCGCGACCGTGAAGACGGGGGCCAGGTCGCCGGCCTGCTTGAGCTCCTCGCTGAGTCGTCCGGTCATGCTGAGCCTCCTTCGGCCTCGGCTCCCACGAACTCGGCGAGCTCGGGGGCCAGGGTGCGGAGCCGGGCCCGGGCCTGGCGCGAGATGGACTTGACCGAGCCGGCCGTGATCCCGAGCTGGGCCGCAGCCTCGACCTCGGTGAGGTCCTCGACGTAGCGCAGCACCAGGACCGTGCGCTGACGCGCGGTCAGTCGACCCAGTGCGTCGATCATCGCCAGCCGCAGCTCGGTGTCCGGCAGCGACTGCGCCTCGTCGTACCCGCCGAGCGCGGTCTCCCTGAGCCGTCGACGGCGCCACCAGGAGATGTTCTGCGTGTAGAGGATCCGACGCACGTAGGGCTCGGGGTCGCCCTCGATCCGGTGCCAGGCCTTGGCCGCCTTGAACAGCGCGGTCTGCAGGAGGTCTTCGGCGTGGTGGACGTCGCCGGTCAGCAGGTATGCGGTGCGTGACAGCGCCGGCGACCTGGCCGCGACGAACGCCGCGAAGTCGTCTTCGTCCCTCATGGGTGAACCCCCTCTCACCCCCTACGACGCACGCGGGGAGGTGTTCGGGGGTCAGCCGGGCGAGAAAATCTCAGCGAGCGCGCTTGGAGAGCCGCTCGACGTCCATGATCACGACCGAGCGGGGCTCCAGGCGCAGCCAGCCGCGCGAGGCGAAGTCGGCCAGGGCCTTGTTGACCGTCTCGCGGGAGGCGCCGACCAGCTGGGCGAGCTCCTCCTGGGTGAGGTCGTGGTGCACGTGGACGCCGTCGTCGGCGGTGCGGCCGAAACGGTCGGCCAGGTCGAGCAGTGCCTTGGCCACCCGACCGGGGACGTCGGAGAACACCAGGTCGGCCACGACGTCGTTGGCCTTGCGCAGTCGCGCCGCGAGCTGGTTGAGCAGCCCGCGGGCCACGACCGGACGGCCCTCGAGCCAGCGCAGCAGGTCCTCGTGGGACAGGGAGGCGAACGCGGCGTCGGTCACGGCGGTCACCGTCGCCGAGCGCGGGCCGGGGTCGAAGAGCGAGAGCTCGCCGAACATCTGCCCGGGGCCCTGGATGGCGAGGAGGTTCTCCCGGCCGTCGGGGGACGTGCGCCCGAGCTTCACCTTGCCCTCGAGGATCACGTAGAGCTTGTCGCCGGAGTCGCCCTCGCGGAAGAGCACGTCACCGCGCCGCAACCGGGTCTCGGACATCGAGGCTCGCAGCGCCGTGGCCGCTTCGTCGTCGAGCGCACTGAACAGCGGTGCTTGACGGAGTACGTCGTTGTCCACGGAGGACCTCCCGGGTGAGCCAAGTGGTGGGCCGGTGTGCAGGTGTGTGCTGGTAGCGCAGGACGAGAGGTGCCACGCGCACACCTCATGCTGCCCTGATCCTAGGGGGTGGCCGATGTCACAGGGCAACCCGAGGTGCCTCACGGTCTCACGGCCTCGTCCGGGGCGCCTGCCCGCCGCTCGTGGGCCGCTTGCCGCAGGCAGCGTCGAGACCCGCCACCCGGGCACGTCGGCCGCTCGTCGGTGCATCGCCGTAGGCTGTCCCGGTGCTGCCCGACGAGTCCCGTACCAGCCTGGTGCGCCGCGCTCGCAGGATCAACCGGGTGCTGGCCGAGACCTACCCGGACGCCGGCTGCGAGCTGGACTTCGACGATCCGTTCCAGCTCCTCGTCGTGACGGTGCTCAGCGCGCAGACCACCGACCGACGTGTCAACGCCGTGCGACCCGTCCTCTTCGCCGCCTACCCGGACCCCGCGGCCATGGCGGCAGCCGAGCGCGAGGACCTCGAGACGATCATCGGTCCGCTCGGCTTCTTCCGCGCCAAGACCGAGTCCCTGCTCAAGCTCAGCGCCGCACTGGTGGCCGACCACGACGGTCAGGTGCCCGGGCGGCTCGACGACCTCGTCAAGCTCCCCGGCGTCGGGCGCAAGACCGCCAACGTGGTGCTCGGCAACGCCTTCGACGTGCCCGGCATCACCGTCGACACCCACTTCGGTCGCCTCGTGCGCCGCTTCGGCTGGACCGACGAGACCGACCCGGTCAAGACCGAGCACGCGATCGGGGCGCTCTTCGAGAAGCGCGACTGGACCATGCTGTCGCACCACGTCATCTGGCACGGTCGGCGCCGCTGTCACGCGAAGAAGCCGGCCTGCGGCGCGTGTCCCCTCGCGCGCTGGTGCCCGTCGTACGGCGAGGGGCCGACCGACCCGGTCGCCGCGGCCGCCCTCGTCAAGACCCAGGGCCCGGCATGAGGCCGGGGTCGCGCACCAGAGGCGGCGGCGGGCGACGCGGGGTCGTGGCGGCGGCTGTCGTCGTCGCGGCACTACTCCTCGCCGGGTGCAGCGACGCCATCAGCGCCCCGGGCGCCACGAACGTCGAGGTCGACACCCCTGCGCTGCGGGAGATGAAGGTGGAGGCCGGCATCGAGGACTGCCGGCCCGGCAGTGGAGCCGGGGAGCTCCCGGACCTCACCCTGCCGTGTCTGGGTGGCGGCCCGGACGTGGCGCTGGACAGCCTCGACGGCCCGCTCATCATCAACCTGTGGTTCTCGGGCTGCGGTCCGTGTCGCGACGAGATGCCGGCTCTGCAGTCCTTCTATGCCGCGTACGGCGACCAGGTCGGCGTCCTGGGCATCGACGTCGAGAACTACCCCGAGGCGGCGATCTCCTTCGCCGGCATGGTCGGGGCCACCTACCCCCAGCTCGCCGACCCGGGCGGCGAGATCTTCGACCAGCCCGACCTCCGGGTCGGTCAGGGCTTCCCGCAGTTCATCGTGATCGACGCCGACGGCCGGGTCGTGCACCAGGCAGCCGGGGGGCTGGACACCGAGGCCGAGGTCGTCGCGATGGCCGAGGAGCACCTGGGGGTCACCCTGTGAGCACGTCGCCAGGCACGTCTTCGGAGGCCTCGAAGTCGTCACAGGCGCAGCTGCCCGAGTGGCTCAGGCCGGTCGCTGCGGCTGCCGACGACATCACTGTCCACGACCTCACCCGCTTCCGCGTCCCCGAGGGCGCCGACGCGAGCCCCTCGGCGGTGCTGATGCTCTTCGGCGAGGGCGACGACGGACCCGACCTGCTGCTGACCGAGCGCTCCCACACGATGCGTTCCCACCCCGGCCAGGTCTCCTTCCCGGGCGGGCGCGTCGAGGCGGGCGAGAGCCTCGTCGAGACGGCGCTGCGCGAGGCGCAGGAGGAGATCGGCCTGGACCCGACGGGCGTCGAGGTCTTCGCCGAGCTGCCCGAGCTGTGGCTGCCGCCGAGCAACTTCGCCGTCGTCCCGATCCTCGCCTGGTGGCGCGAGCCCGGGCCGATCTGGGTGGAGTCGCCCGACGAGGTCCACGCCATCCACCGGGTGCCGCTCAGCGAGCTGGCCGACCCCGCCCACCGGATCGTGGTGACCGGACCGTCGGGCTGGCGCTCGCCCGGATTCCTGATCGGCGACGACAACGACGTCATCCTGTGGGGCTTCACGGGCGGGGTCGTGGCGCGACTCTTCGAGTTCGTCGGCTGGCTCGAGGACCTGCCCGACGCGCCGGAGCGGGAGATCCCCTCCTACATGCTGGGTGGCCGTCCCTCCGATGCCCAGCGCATCGAGCCCAACACCGACTTCGAGGAGCGCCGCCGATGAACCTCCTCGACATCCTCCTGCTCCTGCTCGTCCTGGCCTACGCCCTCTCCGGCTACTGGCAGGGCTTCGTCACCGGTGCCTTCGCCACCTCCGGGCTGCTCCTCGGCGGACTGAGCGGCGTCCTGCTGGCGCCCAAGATCCTCGGCGACGCCGACCCGTCGCTCGGTGTCTCGCTCGGTGCGCTGTTCATCGTGATCGTGCTCGCCTCGGTCGGCCAGGCGCTGATGCAGTACGTCGGCTCGCGGATCCGCGACAAGATCACCTGGCAGCCGGCCCGCGCCCTCGACGCGATCGGCGGCGCCCTGCTCAGCTCCTTGGCCGTCCTCGTGGTGGCGTGGGCCCTCGGCGTCGCGATCTCCGGCTCCCGGATCGGCGCGCTGACCCCGCTCGTGCGCGACTCAGCCGTGCTGCGCGCCGTCAACGGTGCCCTGCCCGCCACCGCGGCCAGCACCCTGCAGGACTTCAACAACGTCGTCGGCACCGGCTTCTTCCCGCGCTACCTCGAGCCCTTCGCCCCCGAGGACATCGTCGAGGTCAGCCCCGGTGCCCGCCGGCTGCTCACCGACCCCGACATCCGCAACGCCCAAGCGAGCGTGCTCAAGATCCGCGGCAACAACGCCTGCGGGCGCGGGGTCGAGGGGACCGGCTTCCTCTACGCGCCCGACCGCCTGATGACCAACGCCCACGTCGTCGCCGGAGTCGACGAGCCCGACATCCTCCTGGGTGAGACCACCGTGCGTGGCACGGTCGTCTACTTCAACCCCGACCTCGACATCGCCGTGCTCGCCTTCGAGAGCGGCGAGACCCCCGCGCTCGAGTTCGTCGCCGGCGATGACGAGGAGCAGCAGTTCGTCGTCGACGCCGACGACGGCGTCGCCATCCTGGGCTACCCCCAGGACGGGCCGTACGACGTGCAGCGCGGCCGGGTGCGTACCGAGACCCAGCTGAAGTCGCCCAACATCTACGGTGACGGCACCGTCCTGCGCAGCGTCTACTCGTTGCGCGGCCTCATCCGTCCGGGCAACTCGGGCGGCCCGATCGTGACCACCCAGGGTGACGTGGCCGGGGTCATCTTCGCGGCGTCGGTCACTGACAGCGACACCGGCTACGCGCTGACCTGGGAGCAGGTCTCCGACGCAGCCGCCGACGGCACGGCGAGCTCGCAGCAGGTCTCCACCCAGGACTGCGCGGCGGGCTGATCGGCTGGATCCGCCCGCGCGGGTCAGTCCTTGCCGCTGCCCTTGAGCGCCGAAGGGATCTGCTTGCCCTGCTCGATGGCCTGCTCGGGCGGGCCGGCCTGCTTGACCTGCTTGATGCCGAGGAAGCCCAGCAGCCCAGCCAGCGCCAGGTAGAGCCCGAAGACGATCAGGAACGCCCAGTGCAGCGCGAGACCGTCGCCGTTCCAGTTGATGAAGTAGGCCAGCGCCACCGAGAGCATGATGATGGCCAGCACCACGATGAACGCCGCGGCGGCGAAGAAGACCACGCCGGTCACACCGAACTTGATGCTGAGCTTGAGCTCGGACTTGGCGAGCTGGATCTCCTTGCTGATCAGCGTGGAGATGTCGCGACTGGCGTCGTTGACGAGGCGGCCGATGGTGGGCTCGTCCTCGGTCTTCTCGGGTGCCATGCGGACGACCCTACCTATGATCGCCCGGTCGTGGGACCGGAGGTGCCGCTGCCGTCCTCGCGGGAGGGGGCGTCGTCGTAGACGTCGGGGACGCCGTCCTGGTCGGCGTCGACCTGCTCGAGCTCGTGGAGGCGCTTGTAGACCCGGTTGCGCACCCGCAGGATCACGGTCGCCAGCAGTGCCGCGACGAGCGAGCCGACCAGCACCCCGACCTTGACCTCGGCCTCCAGGGTCTCGTCGGTGCCGAAGGCGAGCTCGCCGATGAGCAGGGAGACGGTGAAGCCGATCCCGGCGAGCATGGACATGCCGATGACGTCGACCCAGGACAGGTCGTCGTCCAGGTCGGCCTTGGTGAAACGCTGGAGCAGCCAGGTGGAGCCGGCGATGCCGATCGTCTTGCCGATGATCAGGCCGGCGACGATCCCGAGGGCGACCTTGCTGCCCAGGGAGTCGAAGAGCCCACTGAAGCCGCCCACGGTGACGCCGGCGGCGAAGAAGGCGAAGACGGGCACGGCGAACCCGGCCGAGATCGGGCGGATCAGGTGCTCCAGGTGCTCGGCCAGGCCGGGTCCGGCCTCCGGCCCGCCGGCGGCCTCGCTGCGCAGGACAGGCACGGTGAAGGCGAGCAGCACCCCGGCGACGGTCGCGTGGACGCCCGACTCGTGCACCAGCACCCAGGCCACCAGGGCGAGGGGGATGAGCAGCCAGGGCGACCGGATCCGCTTCTGCACGAGGAAGCCGAACGCGGCGATCGGGAGCACCGCGAGCAGGAGGTAGAGCGGGGACAGCTCGTCGGTGTAGAAGATCGCGATGATCGTGATGGCCAGCAGGTCGTCGACGACTGCCAGGGTGAGCAGGAAGGTGCGCAGGCCGCTGGGGAGGTGGCTGCTGATCACCGCGAGGATCGCGACCGCGAAGGCGATGTCGGTCGCGGTCGGGATCGCCCAGCCGCGCAGGTTGTCCGTCCCGAGGTTGACCAGCACGAAGACCAGGGCCGGGACCGCCATGCCGCCGGCCGCGGCGACCACGGGCAGGGCGGCACGCCGGGGGTCCCGCAGGTCGCCGGCCACGAACTCGCGCTTGAGCTCGAGCCCGGCGACGAAGAAGAAGATCGCCAGCAGGCCGTCGGCCGCCCACGTGCCGAGGCTGAGGTCGAGGTGGATCGCGGACGGCCCGACGGTGAGCTCGCGCAGGTCGGCGTACGCGTCCGACCACGGGCTGTTGGCCCACACCAGCGCCGCGACCGCGCCCGCGATCAGCAGGATGCCGCCGGTGGTCTCGGCCCGAAGGATCTCGGCGGTCCGCGAGTGCTCGAGGAAGCTGCCTCGCGAGAAGAGGCGAACGGGCCGCTGGGGCGTCTGGGTCACTTAGAGGTCCTCAAGGTGTCGATCCACGAACGCGCATGCGCACAACTGAACGGGAGTCGCCATCGACTTCCGCTGCCGACCAGACTTCCCGGCTCACCGTCACCCACTCTACCGACCGGCACCGACTCATCGGTGCGGGAGCCGTGTCCGCCGTGAGGCCGTGAGGTCCGTGAGGTCGTGAGGTGACGGTGACACAACGTTCTCGGCTGGCCCCCCGGGCCCGAAACCTGCGCGGCCTTGACTACTGGCTATTCCCGATCCGTCGAACCAGGAGCGACTCATGACCGTGACCAGCGAACCGACCACCACGTCGGCCACCCAGCAGCGATCGGCCCGCGGCCGGTACTGGATCGACGACTGGCGTCCCGAGGAGGAGGACTTCTGGGAGAACGGCGGCAAGCAGGTCGCCCGCCGCAACCTCGTCTGGTCGATCTTCGCCGAGCACCTCGGCTTCTCCGTCTGGCTGATCTGGAGCGTGAGCTCGGCCTTCCTCGTCGCCCAGGGCTTCGCCTTCTCCGCCCAGCAGCTCTTCGTCCTGGTGGCCATCCCCAACCTCGTCGGGGCGCTGCTGCGCCTTCCCTACACGTTCGCGGTGCCGAAGTTCGGCGGGCGCAACTGGACGATGATCAGCGCGGCGATGCTCCTGGTGCCGACGCTGACCTTCGCCTGGGCCGTGCAGAACCCGAACACGCCGTACTGGGCGTTCTGCCTGATCGCGGCGACGGCCGGCTTCGGCGGCGGCAACTTCGCCTCCTCGATGGCCAACATCAACTTCTTCTACCCGGCCGCCAAGAAGGGCGCCGCCCTCGGGCTCAACGCCGCCGGAGGCAACCTGGGCGTCTCGATCATCCAGCTGCTGCTGCCCGTGATGGTCGGCGGCGCCGGCATCTTCGGTCTGGTCAAGGCCCGCGGCTCCGGGATCAACCTGGAGATCGCCGCCTACGTGTACGCCGCCCTCGCCGTGATCGCGACCCTGGCCGCCGCGCGCTACATGAACAACCTCACCTCGGCGGTCTCCAAGCCCCGCGAGCAGCTGCAGATCGTCAAGAAGCCGCACACCTGGATCATGGCGTTCCTCTACATCGGCACCTTCGGCTCGTTCATCGGCTACTCGGCCGCGATGCCGCTGCTGATCAAGCTCAACTTCTGGGTCCCGGAGCCGGCCCCTCTCGGCACCGGCGTCTTCTTCGCCTACTACGCCTTCCTCGGTGCCGGGATCGGCTCGGCGACCCGGCCCTTCGGCGGCTGGCTGGCCGACCGGTTCGGCGGCGCCCGGATCACGCTGTATTCGTTCGTCGCGATGATCGTCTTCACCCTCGCCGTCCTGTGGACGCTGACCCAGCTGACCCCGAACCCGACCGCCGACCCGACGATCGCCCTCGACAACAAGTCGTGGTTCCCCTGGTTCCTCGGCTTCTTCCTGTGCGTCTTCGCCGCCACCGGCATCGGCAACGGGTCGGCGTACAAGATGATCCCCGCGATCTGGCGCAACGAGGCCGAGGTGACCACCGCAGCGGGCACGCCGGAGCGCACCCGGGCCATCGGCGTCGCGACCAAGGAGGCGTCGGCGGCCCTGGGCGTCGTCGGAGCGTGCGGCGCCCTCGGCGGATTCCTGATCCCCCTGGCCTTCGCCTCGCCGTGGGTCGACAACCCGCTGTCGGCCACCAAGGGAGCGTTCCTCGTCTTCACGCTCTACTACGTGGTCTGCGCGGTCGTGTGCTTCTCGGTCTACCTGAAGAAGAGCAGCAGCCGGGCGAGCAGCCTTGCCGCTGTGCGGATCTGAGAGGCGCGTCAGCCCCGGATGACCGACACCCACTGTCCCTACTGCAGCCTCCAGTGCGGCATGACCCTCGCCCCTCGCCGGGCGCGGGGTGGCGCCGTGCTGGAGGTGCGGGCGCGCCCCGACTTCCCGGTCAACGAGGGCGCCCTGTGCCGCAAGGGCTGGACCGCCGGCGGGCTGCGGGGGCACCGGGAGCGACTCACCACCCCCCTGGTGCGCGACCGGACGACCGGTGAGCTCTCCGCCGTGGGCTGGGACGAGGCGCTCGACCTGGTCGCCGAGCGGATCACCGAGCTGCGCACCGCCTCCGGGGACGACAGCGTCGCCGTCTTCGGAGGCGGTGGGCTGACCAACGAGAAGGCCTACCTCCTCGGCAAGTTCGCCCGCGTCGCGCTCGGCACCAGCCAGATCGACTACAACGGCCGGTGGTGCATGAGCTCGGCCGCCTCGGCCGGCAACCAGGCCTTCGGCGTCGACCGCGGACTGCCGTTCCCGCTCTCCGACGTCGAGCAGGCCGACGTCGTGGTGCTCGTCGGCTCCAACCTGGCCGAGACGATGCCGCCCGCGGCGCGTCACCTGGACCGTCTGCGCGAGCGCGGCGGGCGGCTGGTCGTCATCGACCCTCGCCTGACCACCACCGGCGAGCGCGCCGACCACCTGCTCCAGCCGGTGCCCGGCACCGACCTGCCGGTGGCGCTCGGCCTCCTGCACCTGCTCGACGCCGCCGGCGCGCTCGACGAGGACTACCTCGCCGAGCGGACCACCGGCTTCGACGACGTACGGCGTTCGGTGGCGGGCTGGTGGCCCGAGCGGGTCGAGCGGGTCAGCGGGATCGCGGCCGACGACCTGCGTGAGGTCGCCGCCCTGCTGGCCGGCTCCGAGCGGGTGATGGTGCTGACCGCCCGCGGCGCCGAGCAGCACAGCCAGGGCACCGCGACGGTGCTCGCCTGGATCAACCTCGCACTGGGCCTGGGCATGTGCGGCAAGCCGTTCGCCGGCTACGGCTGCCTGACCGGCCAGGGCAACGGCCAGGGCGGACGCGAGCACGGGCAGAAGTCCGACCAGCTGCCCGGCTACCGGATGATCGACGACCCGGCGGCGCGCGCCCACGTGGCCGGCGTGTGGGGCGTCGACCCGGACTCGCTGCCCGGCCCCGGCCGCTCGGCGTACGAGCTCCTCGACGCGCTCGGCGCAGACGGAGGACCCCGTGCCCTGCTCGTGCACGGCAGCAACATCGTGGTCTCCGCGCCCAACGCCACCCAGGTCACCGACCGGCTCGAGGCCCTCGACCTGTTGGTCGTCGCCGACATCGTGATGTCGGAGACCGCTGCCCTGGCCGACGTGGTCCTGCCGGTCACCCAGTGGGCCGAGGAGAGCGGCACGATGACCAACCTCGAGGGTCGCGTCATCCTGCGCGAGCAGGCCGTGGCTCCGCCCGAGGGCGTGCGCAGCGACCTCGACGTCATCGCCGGGCTGGCCTCCCGGCTCGGGTGCGAGGCCTCCTTCCCGCTCGACCCCGAGGAGGCCTTCGCCGAGCTGGCCCTGGCCTCGGCCGGCGGTCGCGCCGACTACGCCGGCATCACCTACGACCGGATCCGCGCCGAGCAGGGTGTGTTCTGGCCGTGCCCCGACGCGGCGCACCCCGGGACGCCGCGGCTCTTCGCCGACGCGTTCGCCACCGCCGACGGACGGGCGCGCGCCCTCGTGGTCGACCACGCCGGAGCGGCCGAGCAGCCCGACGCGGACTACCCCGTCCACCTCACGACAGGTCGGGTGCTGGCGCAGTACCAGTCCGGGGCCCAGACCCGTCGGATCACCGACCTCGTCGACGAGGGCATCTTCGTCGAGCTGCACCCGATGCTCGCCGGCAGGATCGGGGCACGCGACGGGGACCAGGTCGAGGTCAGCACCCGCCGCGGTGCCCTCAAGGCGCCCGCCAGGGTCGTCTCGACCATCCGGCCCGACACGATCTTCGTGCCCTTCCACTGGGTCGGAGCCAACCGGCTCACCAACGACGCACTCGACCCGATGAGCCGGATGCCGGAGTTCAAGGTCTGCGCGGCAGCGATCAGGCACGTCGCGTCGGCCCAGCGGGTGGGGGCCTCGTGAGCGGGAGCACCGCCGGCCCGGGCAAGGTCGTGGTCGTCGGCTCCGGGATGGCCGCCAACCGGCTCGTCGAGTCCCTGGTGTCCCGCGGCGTCGACGACATCACCGTGCTCGGCGGGGAGCGCCACGCGCCGTACAACCGGATCCTGCTCTCGGCCGTGCTCGAGGGCACCCACTCGGTCGACGCGATCACGCTGCGCACGCCCCAGTGGTACGCCGAGCGCGGCGTCGACCTGCGCCTGGACGCCCGAGTCGACCGGCTCGACGTCGAGGACCGGGCAGTCGTGCTCGTCGACGGCACCGTCGTGCCCTACGACACCCTCGTGCTGGCGACCGGCTCCCTGCCCACGCTGCCGCCGATCCGCGGACTCGTCCGGCTCGACGGGCGCCTGCACGACCGGCTGCACTCCTTCCGCCACCTCGACGACTGCCTGCGGCTCTCCGCCGACGTCGCCGGTCGCCTGGCACGCGCCGAGGCGACCGGAGGCGACGTCCGCGCGGTCGTCGTCGGCGGAGGGCTCCTGGGCCTGCAGGTCGCCCGCGCACTCAGCATCCGCGGCGTGCTGACCGAGGTCGTCGAGGGCAGCGAGCACCTCCTGCGCAGCCACGTCGGCGCGCCTGCGGGCAAGATCCTCGCCCGCAACCTCAAGCGGCTCGACACCCCCGTCTACACCGGCGCGCGCGCCGTGACGTTCACCGACGGGGCTGGTGGGGCGGGGCCGGACGGCCCCTCCGACCGGCGCTGCGGCCTCAAGCTCGACAACGGCCACACCCTCGAGACCGACCTCGTCGTGATCACGGCCGGGGTGCGCCCCTCGGTCGCCCTCGCTCGCCGCGCCGGGCTCGACGTACGGCGAGGTCTCGTCGTCGATGACACCCTCACCACCAGCGATCCCGCGGTCCGCGCCATCGGCGACTGTGCCGAGCACGACGGCCGTACGTCGGGCTTCGTGCCGTCGGCGTGGGAGCAGGCCGAGCTCCTCGCGGCCCGTCTGGCCGGCGAGGACGTCCGCTACGACGGCAGCCGTGTGGTCGCCCGGTTGCGCGCCACCGACCTCGACGTCGCGGTCCTCGGCGAGCCCGAGCGCGAGGTCACGGCGGGTGGGGAGGTCGTCGAGATCGCCAACCCGATCGCCGGCACCCACCGCCGTCTCGTCGTGCGCGACCACCGGATCGTGGCCGCCACCATGGTCGGCGACCTGTCCCGGATCGGCCTGATCACCCAGCTCTTCGACCGCCGTACGGTCCTGGCGCCCCACGAGCCGGGCGACCTGCTCCTGGGCGACGCACCCGTGCGTCCGGTCGTGCTGACCGACGAGGCCGAGGTCTGTGCCTGCGCCGGCGTCACCGCCGGCCGGATCCGCGCCTGCTCCTCGCTCGAGACCGTCCGCGAGACCACTCGGGCGACGACCGGCTGCGGCGGCTGCGCGCCCACGGTCCGCCAGCTGCTCGCCCAGCGCAGCACCCCCGGCTCCACCAGCACCACAGCACCCACGGCAAGCGCCCGGCAAAGCCCCGAACAGATCCCCGAAAGCCCCGAAAGCCCCGAAAGTACCGAAGGGAACCTCCGATGATGGCCCATCTTCGTCACCGTCTCGTGGTCGTCGGCCATGGCATGGTCGGCCACCGCTTCGTCCAGGCCGCGATCGAGCGCGGCCTCACCGAGACCCACGACATCGTGGTGATCGGTGAGGAGAACCGGGCGGCCTACGACCGCGTGGCGCTCACGTCGTACTTCGAGGTGGGTGCCGACGCGCTGTCCCTGCTGCCGCTGGGGGCCTACGACGACCCGCGGGTCCAGCTGCGCCTGGGTGCGGAGGTCGTCGCGATCGACCCGACTGGCTCGGCCGCCCCGGACACCGCCGGGGCCGGGTCGCTGACGCTCGCCGACGGCGAGGTCCTGACCTACGACCAGCTCGTGCTGGCGACCGGCGCCGCACCGTTCGTGCCGCCGATCGAGGGCCGCGACCTGCCGGGCTGCTTCGTCTACCGCACCATCGAGGACCTCGAGGCGATCCGCGAGGCCGCGTCCGGCGCGCGCGTGGGCGCCGTCATCGGCGGGGGACTGCTGGGTCTGGAGGCCGCAAAGGCGCTGAGCGACCTCGGACTGGAGACGCACGTCGTGGAGATGGCGCCGCGCCTGATGGCGGTGCAGGTCGACGACGCCGGTGGCGCCACGCTGCGCCGCCACATCGAGGAGCTCGGCCTGAGCGTGCACACCGGGGCGATGACCACCTCCGTGCTCGGCGACGACAGGGTCACCGGTCTCGGGCTCAAGGAC
This sequence comes from Nocardioides sp., assembly GCF_029937575.1. GTDB lineage: Bacteria > Actinomycetota > Actinomycetes > Propionibacteriales > Nocardioidaceae > Nocardioides. Next base: position 48,544 of record NZ_JAPYPS010000020.1, on the reverse strand, counting down.
GCCGACGCGATCGACGCCGACGTCGTGGTCTTCTCCGCCGGCATCCGACCCCGCGACGGCCTGGCGCGCGCCGCGGGCCTGGACCTCGCCGAGCGCGGCGGGATCCTGGTCGACGAGCAGGGCCGCTCCACCAGCCACCCGACGGTGTGGGCGATCGGCGAGTGCGCCGCGCCCGGCGGGAGGATGTACGGCCTGGTCGCTCCCGGCTACACGATGGCCGAGGTCGCCGTCGACGCGCTGCTCGGCGGTCCCGGTGCCTTCACCGGCGCCGACATGTCGACCAAGCTCAAGCTGATGGGCGTCGACGTCGCCTCCTTCGGTGACGCCTTCGCCACGACGCCCGACGCGCTCGAGCTGGTCTTCTCCGACGCCGTCGCGGGGATCTACAAGAAGCTCGTCGTCAGCGAGGACGGGACTCGCCTGCTCGGCGGCATCCTCGTCGGCGACGCGACGTCGTACGGCCTGCTGCGTCCGATGGTCGCGACCGACACCAACCCCGGCATCCCGCTCCCCGAGAACCCCGAGGAGCTCATCCTCCCCGCGTCCCGCGGCGGCGGCAGCGGGGGAGTGGTGCTGCCGGACGAGGCCCAGGTCTGCTCGTGCAACGACGTCACCAAGGGACAGATCACCGAGGCCGTCGCCGACGGCGGCACCTGCGACAGCCCGAGCTGTGTCACCGCGTGCACGGCGGCCGGCTCGACGTGTGGCTCGTGCAAGCCGCTGGTGAAGTCGATCGTGGAGGACTACTTCACCGCGCAGGGCAAGACCGTCGACCGGTCCCTGTGCGAGCACTTCGCACTGACCCGCCAGGAGCTGTACGACGTGGTCGCGGTCCACGAGCACACGTCGTTCGACCAGATCGTGACCCGCCACGGTCGCGGTCGCGGCTGCGACATCTGCAAGCCGGTGGTCGCCTCGATCCTGGCCACCCAGCTCAACGGTCACGTCCTCGAGGGCGCCACCCGCACGCTGCAGGACACCAACGACGCCTACCTGGCCAACATCCAGCGCAACGGCACCTACTCGGTCGTGCCGCGGATCCCCGGTGGCGAGATCACGCCCGAGAAGCTGATCGTGATCGGTGAGGTGGCCCGCGACTTCGGGCTCTACACCAAGATCACCGGCGGTCAGCGGATCGACCTCTTCGGCGCCCGGATGGAGGAGCTGCCGGCGATCTGGCGTCGCCTCGTCGACGCCGGCTTCGAGTCCGGCCACGCCTACGGCAAGTCGCTGCGCACGGTGAAGTCGTGCGTCGGCTCGACCTGGTGCCGCTACGGCGTGCAGGACTCGGTGCAGCTGGCGATCGACCTCGAGCTGCGCTACCGGGGCCTGCGCTCGCCGCACAAGCTCAAGGGCGGGGTCAGCGGGTGTGCGCGGGAGTGCGCCGAGGCGCGGGGCAAGGACTTCGGCGTCATCGCGACCGAGAAGGGCTGGAACCTCTACGTCGGCGGCAACGGCGGGGCCACCCCCGTGCACGCCCGGCTGCTGGCCGGCGACCTCGACACCGAGACGCTGGTCCGCTACCTCGACCGGTTCCTCATGTACTACGTGCGCACGGCCGACCGCCTGCAGCGCACCGCCCCGTGGGTCGACAGCCTCGACGGCGGCCTGGAGCGGGTGCGTGAGGTCGTGGTCGAGGACTCGCTCGGCCTCGGCGCCGAGCTGGAGGCCGCGATGGCCCGCCACGTCGGCGGCTACTTCGACGAGTGGAAGGAGACGCTCGACGACCCCGAGAAGCTCGCCCGGTTCGTCTCCTTCGTCAACGCGCCCGACGTGCCCGACCCGCACATCTCCTTCCGCGAGGAGCGCGGCCAGTCGGTGCCCGCCGACTCCGCGGGCCCGGTCTCGCTGGGCACGACCATTCCGGTGGGCCCGGCGGGCCCCGTCGGCTCGGTGGGTGCCTCGTGAGCGTCGAGACCGATCCGACCCAGGCATCGACCGACGGTGCGGGCACCCCTGCCACTGCCGGCACCCCCGTGTGCCGCCTCGACGACATCGAGGTCGAGGGCGGTGTCGTCGCGCTCGTGGGTGGCGAGGCAGTGGCCGTCTTCCGGACCTACACCGACGAGGTCTACGCGCTGGCCAACTACGACCCGATCGGCCGGGCCTCGGTGCTGAGCCGTGGGATCGTCGGGACCCGGACCGCCGACGACGTCGATGTGCCCTTCGTCGCATCGCCCCTGCACAAACAGGCCTACGATCTGCGGACCGGTCGTTGCCTGGACAAGGGAGTCGATGCAGCAGTCCAGGTGCCGACGTACGCCGTGACCGTCGGCGCCGACCGCACCGTGTGGGTCGGTGCCCAGCAGTCCCGAGACGAGGAGCCGCATGAACCCGATTCCTGATCCGCCCCTCGCGGGGTTCCGGGTCGGGGTGACGGCGGCACGCAAGGTGGAGGAGCAGGTCGGGCTGCTCGAGCGACGCGGGGCGGAGGTCGTCTGGGCGCCCGCCCTGTCGCTGGAGGACAACCACGTCGAGGAGGCGCACCTGCGCAGCGCCACCGACGACGTGCTGAGCCGCCCGATCGACCTGTTCCTGGCGACGACCGGGATCGGGCTGCGCGCGTGGTTCGCCGCAGCCGACCGGTGGGGGCTCAAGGACCAGCTGCTCGCCCGGCTGGGTGAGGCCGAGATCCTGGCTCGCGGACCGAAGAGCGTCGGCGCGCTGCGCGCCCACGGGTTGCGCGAGCTGTGGGCGCCGGCCTCCGAGGAGTTCGAGGACGTGCTGGAGCACCTGCGCGGCCGCGGCCTCGACGGCCAGCGGATCGTCGTGCAGGAGCACGGCCAGTCGCTCTCGATGGTCGCCCACGCCCTGCGGCGCCGCGGCGCCGACGTGACCTCGGTGGCGGTCTACCGGGTCGTGGCCGCCGAGGACCCGGAGCCGATGTTCCACCTGATCGACCAGATCGCCGACCGCGAGGTGCACGCGGTCACCTTCACCGCAGCCCCGGCGGTCGCGGCCCTGATGGAGGCGGCCGGCTCGACCGGACGCCGCGAGGACGTCGTCAGCGCCTTCCAGGCCGACGTCCTCGCCTCCTGCGTCGGGCCCGTCACCGCAGCAGCCTTCGAGCTGTGGGGAGTGCCGTCGATCTTCCCGGAGCGTTCCCGGCTCGCGGCGATGATCAAGCAGCTCGAGGTCGAGCTGCCCTCGCGCTCGGCCGGTACCTCGATCGAGATCGTCGGCCGGACCCTGCTCCTGCACGGCGACGACGTCCTGCTCGACGGCCTCGAGGTCAAGCTCTCACCCGCCCCCCTGGCGGTGCTGCACGCCCTGCTGGTCAACCCCGGTCACGTGGTCTCCCGCGGGGACCTGCTCGCCCACCTGCCGTCCGGCACGGCCGGCTCGGAGCACGCCGTCGAGATGGCCGTGGCGCGGCTGCGCTCGGCGATCGGCACGCGGTCGGTGCAGACCGTCGTCAAGCGCGGCTACCGGCTGGCGGTCAGCGGCTGAGCCGCGACCACCGCAGGACGCGTCCGCCGGCGCGGCCGCGTCACCGCACGCCCCACGAGTAGGTCTGCTTGCGCAGCTGCAGATACATGAACGTCTCGGTCGCCACGACGCCCGGGATCGTGCGGATCCGCGAGGAGAGCACCTCGAGCAGGTGGTCGTCGCTCTCGCAGACGACCTCGACGAGCAGGTCGTAGGCCCCGGCGGTCACGACCACGTAGTCGACCTCGGCGATCTCGGCGACGGCGTCGGCGACGGTCTCGAGCGGACCGGTGACCTTCAGCCCGACCATCGCCTGGCGCGCGAAGCCCAGCTGGAGCGGGTCGGTCACGGCCACGACCTGCATCACCCCTGCCTCGGTGAGCTTCTGCACCCGCTGGCGCACGGCGGCCTCGGACAGGCCCACGACCTTGCCGATGGCGGCGTACGAGCGTCGTCCGTCGTGCTGGAGCTCCTCGATGATCGCCTTGGACACGTCGTCGAGCAGGGCGGATGGCACAGCCGGGGAATGCTTGGGGCTCATGGCGGCAAACTACGACACCTGGCCCGTGGGTGCCTGATCCGGCCGTCCACATGTCGGCTCGTCGCCGCTGGCGACGTCAAACAACTGATTTCGTTGCCAGAGTGTTTCGTCTCGACTAGATCCCTTGTCGACTGCCGGTCTGCATGACACGATCCCGAGACTGGCCCCGGTCCGCGGAGGAGGTGGTCGCATGTCGTCAGTCGTGGGGAGTGGTCGCGGCGCGGTGACGCGCAGGCGACTCCTGCAGACAGGCGGCGGACTCGCCGTGGCCGGCATCGGGGCCGGCGCCCTCAAGCTGCCCTTCTTCGACGCCCCGGGCGCGCAGCAGGATCCGGCCTCGTGCGTGGCGGGCGACGTCTCGTCGAGCGACTCCTCGCTGATCATCTCCAACTGGACCGGCTACATCGACCCGCGCAAGAAGGAGAAGGGGACCTTCCAGCAGTTCGAGGACAGTCGCCAGATCACGGTGTCCTACACCGACGACGTCAACGACAACGCCGAGTTCTACGCCAAGGTGCGCAACCAGCTGGGCGCCTGCGAGCCGATCGACCGGGACCTGATCGTGCTCACCGACTGGATGGCGGCGCGGATGATCTCCCTCGGCTGGATCCAGCCGTTGGACAAGGCGAAGGTGCCCAACCTGCACGCCAACCTGATCGCGCCGTTGCGTGGGCGTCAGTGGGACGCAGACCTGAGCTACCACGCGCCGTGGCAGAGCGGGCTGACCGGCATCGCCTACAACGCCGCCCAGGTGGGCGAGGTGCGCTCCTTCGACGAGCTGCTCCACCGGGCCGACCTCAAGGGCCGGGTGACGCTGCTCTCGGAGATGCGCGACACGATGGCCTTCGTCCTCAAGGTGCAGGGCGCCGATCCCGACGACTTCACCCCCGAGGAGTGGGAGAACGCCATCGAGGAGCTCCGCAAGGTGGTCTCCGACGGTCAGATCCGCTCCTTCGTCGGCAACGACTACCTCAACGACCTCGCCGCCGGCAACGTCGTGGCGTGCGAGGCGTGGTCCGGAGACGTCATCCAGGCGACCTTCGAGAACCCCGACATCAAGTGGGTCGTGCCGGAGGAGGGCCTGGCGCTGTGGAGCGACAACATGCTGGTCCCCAACCTGGCCACCCACCAGGCCAACGCCGAGGCCTGGATCGACTACTACTACGAGCCCGAGGTGGCCGCGAAGCTCGCCGCGTGGGTCAACTACATCTGCCCCGTCGACGGCGCTCGCCAGGCGATGGAGAAGGTCGACGCCTCGCTGGTCGACAACCCGCTGATCTTCCCCGACGAGCAGGTGCTCGCCGAGACGTTCGACTTCATGCCGCTTGACGACCGGCAGTCGCAGGAGTACGAGAGGGAGTGGGCCAATGTCACAGGCGGCTGAGATCGATCCGGCAGCGCAGCTGGACGCGGCGTACGACGGCCTCCGGCTCGCGGGGCTCACCAAGTCGTTCGCGGCCTTCACGGCGGTCGACGACCTCGACCTCGACGTGCCCCGTGGGTCGTTCTTCGCCCTGCTCGGTCCGTCGGGCTGCGGCAAGACCACCACGCTGCGGATGGTGGCCGGCCTCGACAGCCCCACGTCCGGCACGATCACGCTGGCGGGCCAGGACATCACCCGCTCGAAGCCCTACCAGCGGCCGGTCAACACGGTCTTCCAGAGCTACGCGCTCTTCCCGCACCTCGACATCTTCGAGAACGTCGCCTTCGGGCTGCGCCGCCGCAAGCAGCGCGACGTCGAGACCCAGGTGGCCGACATGCTGGACCTCGTCGAGCTCGGCAGCCAGGCCCGCAAGCGACCCGCCCAGCTTTCCGGGGGCCAGCAGCAGCGGGTCGCCCTGGCCCGGGCGCTGATCAACAAGCCCGAGGTGCTGCTGCTCGACGAGCCCCTCGGAGCGCTGGACCTCAAGCTGCGCCGCTCCATGCAGATCGAGCTCAAGCGGATCCAGACCGAGGTCGGTCTCACCTTCATCCACGTCACCCACGACCAGGAGGAGGCCATGACGATGGCCGACACGGTCGCGGTGATGAACAAGGGCCTCATCGAGCAGATGGGCGCCCCGGCCGAGCTCTACGAGAACCCGCGCAGCACCTTCGTCGCCAACTTCCTGGGCCAGTCCAACCTCATCGCCGGCACGATCACCTCCCGCGCCTCCGACGTCGTGACCGTCGACATGCACGGGATCACCGTGTCGGTGCCGACGGGTCGCACGCACACCGACGGCGACGCCGGGTGGGTCGGCATCCGTCCGGAGAAGGTCCTCATCGGCGAGCCGGGTGAGGAGCTGGACGCCCCCGGCAACACCATCCCGGGCGGCGTCGTCACCGACGTCAGCTTCGTCGGGGTCAGCACGCAGTACCTCGTCCGGATGCCGTGGGGCCAGGAGCTCCAGGTCTTCCAGCAGAACACCGGCCGGGTCCGGATGTTCCGGGTGGGTGAGTCGGTCGAGCTGTCCTGGCGACCGGAGTACGCCTTCGTCCTCGACCAGTCGCAGGACGCCAGTGCCGGTGCCCAGCAGGTCGGTGTCGATGGCTGAGACGACCCGGCGCAAGGGCCGCGTCGGATACCTGTTGATCCTTCCGGGCGGGCTGTGGCTCCTGCTCTTCTTCGCCTTCCCCTTCTACTCCCTGGTCGCGACCAGCCTCTACGACCCGTCCGGCTCGGACTTCCGCGGCTACGAGATGTCCTACGCGTTCGGCAACTACGTCGACGTGATCCGGGACTACTGGCAGCCGATGCTGCGCTCCTTGCTGTACGGCGCCACCGCGACGTTCTTCTGCCTCGTGCTCGGCTACGTCCTGGCCTACGCGATCGCCTTCAAGTCGGGGCGCTGGAAGGTGCTGCTCCTGGTCCTGGTGATCGCCCCGTTCTTCACCAGCTTCCTGATCCGCACCCTGTCGTGGAAGCTGCTGCTCGCCGACGACGGGTTCGTCGTCGACACGTTGCAGTTCGTGCACATCCTCGGCGCGGACGACCGACTGCTCGCGACCCCGTTCGCGGTCGTGGCCGGACTGACGTACAACTTCCTGCCGTTCATGGTGCTGCCGCTCTTCGCCAGCCTCGACAAGATCGACTACCGCCTGATCGAGGCCTCCGGCGACCTCTACGCCAACCCGGTGCGCGCCTTCTTCAAGGTGACCTGGCCGCTGTCCCTGCCCGGCGTCGTGTCGGGCACGCTGCTGACCTTCATCCCGGCCGTGGGCGACTTCATCAACGCCGAGATCCTCGGGAACACCAACACCCGGATGATCGGCAACGTCATCCAGAGCCTGTTCACCGACGCCAACGACTACCCCGCCGCCGGGGCGCTGTCGGTGATCCTGATGCTGATGATCCTGGCGATGGTGATCGTCTACGTCCGTCGCGCCGGGACCGAGGAGCTGTTGTGACCGACCTCCAGGACCCCCAGCCCGGAGCGAGGGCGCGCCCGGTCGCCCAGGGCGGTGCCCCTCGCCCACCGCGACCCACGCCTACCCCGACGCCGGCGCGAGCACCGCGGGGCGACCTCGTGGGCTGGCTCAAGGACCACCTGGTCCTGATCCTCGGCCTGCTCGTCCTCGCCTACACGTTCGTGCCCATCGCCGTCGTGGTCCTGATGAGCTTCAACCAGCCGCTGAGCGAGCAGTCGAAGATCTACCAGTTCCAGGGCTTCACCCTCGACAACTGGCTGAATCCCTGCGAGGACCCGAGCATGTGCGAGGCGCTCGGGCGCAGCATCGAGATCGGGCTGCTCGCGACCCTGGTCGCCACCGTCCTCGGCACCCTGGCCGCCTTCGCGATGGTGCGCCACGAGTTCGTCGGGCGCTCGACCAGCAACCTGCTCATCTTCCTGCCGATGGCCGCGCCGGAGATCGTGCTCGGCTCGTCGCTGCTCGCGATGTTCGTGGCCTCCGGTCTCGCCGGCCAGCTGGGCTTCTGGACGATCCTCGTCGCCCACATCATGTTCTGCCTGTCCTTCGTCGTCGTCACGGTCCGAGCCCGCCTGGCCGGCATGGACGACAACCTCGAGCAGGCCGCGATGGACCTCTACGCCACCCCCGCCCAGACCTTCTGGCGGATCACCTTCCCGCTGGTCTTCCCGGGGATCCTGGGTGCCGCGCTCCTGAGCTTCTCGCTGTCCTTCGACGACTTCATCATCACCAACCTCAACTCCGGGAACACCACGACCTTCCCGATGTACGTCTACGGCGTGAGCAGGCGCACCGTGCCGATGCAGATCAACGTCATCGGGACCGTGATGATCGTGGTCTCGATCGCCATCGTCGTGGCCGGCGAGCTGAACAACCGCCGGCGGCGTGTGTCGCTGTGAGTGCCGCTGGGGCGCTCGCGGGGGCGCGCCGAGGCGTCTACTGGCTCGACGACCCCGCCCGACCCGACGTGCTGCCACCGCTGGTCGGTCGGGCCGCGGCGGACCTCGTCGTCGTGGGCGGGGGCTACTCGAGGCTGTGGACGGCCCTGCGAGCCGTCGAGCGCGACCCGGGCCGCTCGGTGGCCGTCCTGGAGGCCGGGGCGTGCGGCTACGAGGCGAGCGGTCGCAACGGCGGCTTCGCCGCAGCCTCCCTCACGCACGGCTTCTTCAACGGCCTCGAGCGCTGGCCTGACGAGCTGTCTCGCCTCGACGCGATGGGGGCGCAGAACCTCCGCGAGATCGGGGAGACCATCGCCCGTCACGGCATCGACTGTCACTGGGAGGAGACCGGTGAGCTGGCCGTGGCCGCCGCGCCGCACCAGGCCGCCGAGCTCGCGGAGGCGTGCGACCTGATGCGCGAGCACGGCCACGACGTCGAGCTCCTGGATGCCGCAGGCGTGCGCGCCCGCGTCGACTCCCCGACGTACGTCGCCGGGCTGCTGGACCGCACCGGCACCGCGATGGTCGAGCCAGCACGGCTGGCGTGGGGTCTGCGTCAGGCCTGTCTCGACCTCGGGGTGGTGATCCACGAGGGAAGTCCCGTGCGGTCGGTGGAGCCCGACGGGTGGGGCGTGGTCGCGCGCACCGCGCGTGGCGAGGTGCGGGCCAGGCGGGTGGCGCTGGCGACCAACGCGTTCCCGCCGCTGCTGCGTCGACTGCGGCTGATGACGGTCCCGGTCTACGACCACGTGCTGATGACCGAGCCGCTCTCGGCCGAGCAGCGGGCCGCCATCGGCTGGGCCGGGCGGGAGGGTGTCGGGGACAGCGCCAACCTGTTCCACTACTTCCGGCTGACCCGCGACCACCGGATCCTGTGGGGCGGCTACGACGCGGTCTACCACTACGGCTCCCGGATCGACCGCGGCCTCGAGCAGTCCGACCGCACCCACGGGCTGCTGGCCGCGCACTTCTTCGAGACGTTCCCCCAGCTCGAGGGGGTGCGGTTCACGCACCGGTGGGGCGGGGTGATCGACACCTGCAGCCGTTTCGCGGCCTTCTTCGGGACGGCGTACGCCGGGCGCGCGGCGTACGCCCTGGGCTACACGGGGCTCGGGGTGGCGGCCACGCGCTTCGGCGCCGACGTGATGCTCGACCTCCTCGACGGGGTGGCGTCGGAGCGCGCCGAGCTGGAGATGGTGCGCACCAAGCCGTTGCCGTTCCCGCCCGAGCCGCTGCGCGCGCTGGGCATCAACGCGACCCGCTGGTCCCTGGAGCGCGCCGACCGCTCCGGGGGTCATCGCAACCTGTGGCTGCGGGGGCTGGACCGGGTGGGATTGGGCTTCGACTCGTGATCGTTCTTCGGGGGCTGTCCTTCGGAGTTGGTCCTGGTGGGGTGTTCGGGGTTGGTGTGGCGCCCGGGGCGTCGTCGACCGGGTCTCGCGGTCGACTGAACGGCGCGCTCAACGGCGAGGGCTCCGCCCACGCCGCCGCATGCGCGGGCGCCACACCCGTCACACCCTTCACATCGCCTCATCGGTTGGGCGGAGACTGCAGGTTTCCGGCCGGTTTTCATGTCGTCTCTACCCAACGGACGAGCGAATGTGACCCGTGGGACGGGTGGGGCCGCGCGGCCCCATCGACATCGACCCCGAAGTCCCCACCAACCACCGACCCCGAAGCGCGGGGTCAGATCATCGACGACGCCTTGTCGAGCACGACGCGAAGGATCTGCTCCATCTCGTCGAAGTGCGACTGGTCGCAGATGAGCGGAGGCGCGAGCTGTACGACGGGGTCCCCGCGGTCGTCGGCGCGGCAGTAGAGGCCCTCGGCGTAGAGCTGCTTGGAGACGAAGCCGAAGAGCAGCCGCTCGCACTCCTCGGCGGTGAAGGACTCCTTGGTGGTCTGGTCCTTGACCAGCTCGATGCCGTAGAAGTAGCCGTCGCCGCGCACGTCGCCGACGATGGGCAGGTCCTTGAGCCGCTCGAGGGTCGCCCGGAAGTTGTCGCGGTTGTCGCGGACGTGCTCGAGCACGTTCTCGTCCTCGAAGATCTGCAGGTTGCGCAGGCCCACGGCCGTGGAGACGGGGTGGCCCCCGAAGGTGTAGCCGTGGGCGAACGACGTGGCGCCCTGCAGGAACGGCTCCATGAGCCGGTCGTCGGCGATCATCGCGCCCAGCGGGGCATAGCCCGACGTGATGCCCTTGGCGCAGGTGATGATGTCCGGCTGGTAGTCGAAGCGCTCGGCCCCGAACATGTGGCCGAGCCGGCCGAAGGCGCAGATCACCTCGTCGGAGACGAGCAGCACGTCGTACTCGTCGCAGATCTCGCGCACCCGCTGCCAGTAGCCGGGGGGCGGCGGGAAGCAACCGCCGGCGTTCTGGACGGGCTCGAGGAAGACGGCGGCCACCGAGTCGGCCCCCTCGTTCTCGATCGCGACCGCGATCTGGTCGGCGGCCCAGCGACCGAAGGCCTCCTCGTCGTCGGCGTGCAGCGGGGCTCGGTAGAAGTTGGTGTTGGGGACCCGGAAGGTCGAGGGCACCAGCGGCTCGAACTGCTGCTTGAGGCCGGGGAGGCCGGTGATCGAGAGGGCGCCCTGGGTGGTGCCGTGGTAGGCGATGGTGCGGCTGATGACCTTGTGCTTCATCGGCTTTCCGGTGAGCTTGAAGTAGTTCTTCGCCAGCTTCCACGCCGACTCGACCGCCTCGCCGCCGCCGCTGGTGAAGAAGACCCGGTTGAGCGAGCCGGGCGCGTAGGAGGCGACCTTCTCGGCGAGCTCGATCGCCGACGGGTGCGCATAGGACCACAGCGGGTGGAACGCGAGCTCGCGGGCCTGGGCGGCTGCTGCGTCGGCGAGCTCGGTGCGTCCGTGGCCGAGCTGGGAGACGAAGAGCCCGGCCAGACCGTCGAGGTAGCGCTTGCCTTGGGCGTCGTAGATGTAGGCCCCTTCGCCCTTGACGATGATCGGGACGTCGGAGGTCTCGTAGCCGCCGTGGCGGGTGAAGTGCAGCCAGAGGTGGTCCTTGGCGGCCTGCTGCAGGTGGTCGTAGTCCATGGGCATGGGTCCATGGTGCGCGTTGGCACCCCTTCTGGGCAAGCAGGTTGGCTGCGCTGATCATCCGCGCGAGGCGTCGGTCACAACCGAATCCGCGACCAAAGCGGGCCAAGACCTACAGATTCCGTCGGACGATCAGTAGTCTCCGACCATGGCAGACCTGAGGTTCAAGAACGTCGTCAACGGCGAGTCGACCGACGCAGCGTCGGGGGAGACCTACGACGTCATCGACCCGAGTACCGGAGAGGTCTACGCCCGGGCGCCGCTGTCGGGGCCCGAGGACGTCGACCGGGCGTACGGCGCGGCCGCGGCCGCCTTCGAGTCGTGGGGCGAGACCACTCCGCAGGACCGGGCCCAGGCGATGCTGTCCATCGCGCGCGCCATCGACGAGCGCGCCGAGGAGATCAACGCCGTCGAGTGCCGCGACACCGGCAAGCCGCACGGCCTGACGATGTCGGAGGAGATGCCCTACGCCTCGGACCACTTCACCTTCTTCGGGGGCGCGGCGCGGATCCTGCAGGGCCTCTCCGCGGGCGAGTACATGGCGGACCACACGTCCTGGATCCGCCGGGAGCCGATCGGCGTCGTGGGTCAGGTGACGCCGTGGAACTACCCGCTGCTGATGATGATCTGGAAGATCGCACCGGCCCTGGCGGGCGGCAACACGATCGTGCTCAAGCCCAGCGACACCACCCCCGCCAGCTCGACGCTGCTCGCCGAGCTGTGCCAGGAGTTCCTGCCGCCGGGCGTGCTCAACGTCGTCTGCGGCGACCGCGACACCGGTCGCGCCCTGGTCGCCCACCAGACGCCGCAGATGGTGGCGATCACCGGATCGGTGCGCGCGGGCATGGAGGTCGCGGGCGCGGCGGCGGCTGATCTCAAGCGGGTCCACCTCGAGCTCGGCGGCAAGGCCCCGGTCGTGGTCTTCGACGACGCCGACATCGCCAAGGCGGCCGAGGGGATCGCCGGTGCGGGGCTGTTCAACGCCGGCCAGGACTGTACGGCGGCCACCCGGGTCCTCGTGCAGTCCGGCGTGCACGACGAGTTCGTCGCGGCGCTGGCCGAGGCGTCACGGGGGATGCCGACCGGGATGCCGGACGACGAGGCGACGTACTACGGACCGCTCAACAGCCAGTCCCAGCTGGAGAAGGTCGCCGGGATGGTCGACCGGCTTCCGGACCATGCGTCGCTGGTCACTGGCGGCGCCCGCAAGGGCGAGCGCGGCTACTTCTACGAGCCGACGGTGCTCTCCGGGTTGCGGCAGGAGGACGAGCAGGTGCAGCAGGAGATCTTCGGGCCGGTGATGACGGTGCAGAAGTTCGGCGACGAGGCCGAGGCGCTCGCCTGGGCCAACGGCGTCGAGTACGGGCTCTCCTCCAGCGTGTGGACCGCCGACCACGCCCGCGCCCTTCGGATGTCGAAGCGGCTCGACTTCGGCGTGGTGTGGATCAACACCCACATCCCCTTCGTCTCCGAGATGCCGCACGGCGGGTTCAAGCACTCCGGCTACGGCAAGGACCTCTCCATGTACGGCCTGGAGGACTACACCCGGATCAAGCACGTGATGTCGTACATCGGTGAGTGAGATGCGCATCCTGCTCGTGGGCGCCGGCGGCGTGGGCGGCGCCTTCGCGGCGATCGCGGCGCGCCGCGACTTCTTCGAGACCGTCGTGATCGCCGACTACGACGAGGCGCGCGCGACCCGGGCGGCCGCCGTCGACGAGCGGTACGTCGGGGCGCAGGTCGACGCCTCGGACGCCGGGTCGGTCACCGCGCTGTGCCACGAGCACCGGATCACCCACGTGATGAACGCCGTCGACCCGGTCTTCAACATGGCGATCTTCGCCGGTGCCTTCGCTGCCGGTGCCGACTACCTCGACATGGCCATGTCCCTGTCGCGGCCGCACGCCGAGTCGCCGTACGAGCAGTGCGGGGTCAAGCTCGGCGACGAGCAGTTCGCCGTCGCCTCCGAGTGGGAGGCGGCCGGTCGACTGGCGCTGGTGGGGATGGGCGTCGAGCCCGGGCTGTCGGACGTCTTCGCGCGCTACGCCGCCGACCACCTCTTCTCCGAGATCGACGAGCTCGGCACCCGCGACGGAGCCGACCTCGTCGTCCGGGACGAGGCAGGCAGGGAGATCTTCGCGCCGTCGTTCTCGATGTGGACCACGATCGAGGAGTGCCTCAACCCACCGGTCATCTGGGCGGGAGACGGCACGGGCGCAGGCGAGTGGCACACCACCGCACCGTTCAGCGAGCCGGAGATCTTCGACTTCCCGGAGGGGATCGGGCCGGTCGAGTGCGTCAACGTCGAGCACGAGGAGGTGCTCCTGATGCCGCGGTGGATCGACTGCAAGCGGGCGAGCTTCAAGTACGGCCTCGGCGAGGAGTTCATCACCATCCTCAAGGTCCTGCACACGCTCGGCCTCGACCGCACGGAGAAGGTCCGCGTCAAGGGGGTCGAGGTCAGCCCGCGCGACGTGGTCGCCGCCGTCCTGCCCGACCCTGCCACGCTCGGCGAACGGATGACGGGCAAGACCTGCGCCGGCCTGTGGGTGACCGGCACCGGCATCGACGGCGAGCCGCGCTCGACGTACCTGTTCCACGTGGTCGACAACGCGTGGACGATGGCGGAGTACGGCCACCAGTGCGTCGTCTGGCAGACCGCGATCAACCCCGTCATCGCCCTCGAGCTGCTCGCGACCGGTGTCTGGGGCGGAGTGGGCGTGCTCGGGCCCGAGGCGTTCGACGCCGTACCGTTCCTGGAGCTGCTGACCGACTACGGCAGCCCCTGGGGGATGCAGGAGCTCGACCCCTCGTAACTCAGCGCCCCGTCCGCCGTTAGATCAGCGTGACCCCCATCACCCGGCTCCTGGCCGCGACCGGTCTCGCGGCCGCGCTCGCCGCCGTCCCCCTGACCCCGTCCGCGACGGCCGCTGCGGCTCCCGACGGCGACGACCAGGTCGTCGTCGTCCGGACCCACCCGGGGTCCGGCGTGATCCAGCGACTCGGCGCCTACGCCCGCCTGATGGCGACCCCCTCCGCCGACACGGGTGAGATCCCCGACGTACGTGCTCCGCGCGAGGGTGGCGGTGAGGCGTGCCCGCCGCGCCGGTGCACCGACCACCAGGTGCGCGCGCCGCGCGGAGTGAAGGTCTCGGAGGGCGCGACCACCCGGGTGCTGCTGCCCAGGGGGTACGACAGGGCCCGCAACGCCGACAGGCGCTACCCGGTGGTCTTCCTCTGGAACGGTGGCCAGAGCACCTACGACGGCTGGACCTTCAAGACCGAGCTCACCAAGATGTCACGTCGTTGGAAGGCCATCCTGGTCATGCCCGACGGCGGCTTCGGCAAGAACGCCGGCTTCTTCTCGGACTGGCACGACGGCTCGTTCGACTGGGAGACCTACCACACGAAGGTCGTCGTCCCGTGGGTCGACAAGCGGTTCCGCACCATCGCGGGCGCCCGCACGGCGGTCGGCGCGTCGATGGGCGGGATCGGGGTGATGAACTACGCCGCGCACAACCCCGGCATGTTCAAGGGGGTGCTGAGCATCTCCGGAGCCCTCGACACGACGACGATGGCGACGTACGGCCTGCACCCGGCGATCAGCTCGATCCTCGGGTACGCCGACCCCGACCTGCGGCGCATCTGGGGCGACCCGATCGTCGACCGCGCCAACTGGCAGGACCACAACCCCAAGGACCTGGCCCCTCGGCTGAGAGGCCTGCGCATCCTGATCGCCTCCGGCACCGGCTACGCGGCCTCGAGCGACGAAGGCATCTACTCGGGCACCTTCGAGCAGACCCTGTGGAACACCCAGCGCAGCTTCCTCTACGAGCTGACCGTGAACCAGATCCCCTACACCGCCCGGGTCGCCACCGGCGGCGTGCACAACTGGGCGTGGTTCAACGACCCGCTGCGGTGGGGTGTCCCCAAGCTGATCAAGGCCTCGCGCGGCAAGTAGTGGTCGGCGGGGCGGGGCTATTCGCCACCGGCGCCGGACGAGACCCCCTTCGAGATCAGGTCCATCACGGAGGAGTCGGCGAGGGTGGTGACGTCGCCGACCTCGCGGTTCTCCGCGACGTCACGCAGGAGGCGGCGCATGATCTTGCCGGAGCGGGTCTTCGGCAGCTCCGGCACGACCATGATCTGGCGCGGCTTGGCGATCGGCCCGATCTGGGTGCGGACATGGGCGCGGAGCTCCTCGACGATGTCGTCTCCGCCGTCCCCCGCCTCGTCGCGCAGGATGACGAAGGCGCACACGGCCTGGCCGGTGTCCTCGTCCTTCGCCCCGACGACGGCGGCCTCGGCGACCTTCGGGTGCGACACGAGGGCGGACTCGATCTCGGTGGTCGAGAGCCGGTGGCCCGAGACGTTCATGACGTCGTCGACGCGGCCCAGCACCCAGAGGTCGCCGTCCGTGTCGAGCTTGGCGCCGTCGCCGGCGAAGTACCACCCCTGGTCGCGGTACTTGCTCCAGTAGGTGTCCTTGAACCTCTCGTCGTCGCCCCAGATGGTGCGCAGCATCGCGGGCCACGGCTCGGTCAGCACGAGGTAGCCGCCGTTGCCGGGGCCGACCGACTCGCCCTCCTCGGTCACCACGTCGGCGGCGACGCCGGGGATCGGGGTCATCGCCGAGCCCGGCTTGCCGTGCGTCACGCCCGGCAGCGGGCTGATCATGATGGAGCCGGTCTCGGTCTGCCACCAGGTGTCGACCACGGGGGTGCGGTCGCCGCCGATGACGTGCCGGTACCAGACGTAGGCCTCGGGGTTGATCGGCTCACCGACCGAGCCGAGCAGCCGTAGCGAGGACAGGTCGCGCGCGTCGGGGATCTCACGGCCCTGCTTCATGAACGAGCGGATCGCGGTCGGCGCGGTGTAGAAGAGCGTGACGCCGTACTCCTCGATGATGTCCCACCACCGGCCGCGCTCTGGGGAGTCGGGGGTGCCCTCGTAGAGCACCTGGGTGGTGCCGTTGGCCAGCGGCCCGTAGACGATGTAGGAGTGCCCGGTGACCCAGCCGATGTCGGCGGTGCACCAGTAGACATCCGTCTCGGGCTTGAGGTCGAAGACCGCCCAGTGCGTGTAGGCCGCTCCGGTCAGGTAGCCGCCCGTGGTGTGCAGGATGCCCTTGGGCTTGCCCGTCGTGCCGGAGGTGTACATGACGTAGAGCGGGTGCTCGGCGTCGAAGAACTCGCACGCGTGCTCGGTCGAGGCCTGCTCGACCGACTCGTGCCACCACACGTCGATGTCGGAGTCCCAACCGTCGGCGCCGAGGTCCTGGCCGGTACGGCGGACCACGAGCACCTTCTCGACCGTGTGGCCGAGGTCGGCGGCCTTGACGACCGCCTCGTCGACGGCGGGCTTGAGGGGCGAGGGCGCGCCGCGGCGGTAGCCGCCGTCGGAGGTCACGACGACCTTGGCCTGGCAGTCCTCGAGCCGGGAGGCCAGGGCGTCGGAGGAGAAGCCGCCGAAGACGACCGTGTGCGGGGCGCCGATCCGCGCGCACGCCAGCATCGCGACGACGGCCTCGGGGATCATCGGCATGTAGATCGCGACCCGGTCACCGGTCTGCACGCCGAGGTCGGTCAAGGTGTTGGCCGCCTGGCTGACCAGGTCCTTGAGCTCGGCGTAGGTGATGGTCTGCTTGTCGTCGACCGGCTCGCCCACGAAGTGGAAGGCGACCTTGTCGCCGTTGCCGGCCTCGACGTGGCGGTCGACGCAGTTGTACGCCGCGTTGAGCTTGCCGCCGACGAACCACTTCGCGAACGGCGGGTTGTCCCAGTCCAGGACGCGCTCCCAGCGGGTGTCCCACGAGAGGCGGTCGGCCTGCTCGGCCCAGAACCCCTCCCGGTCGGCCTCCGCGCGGGCGTAGGCCTCCTCGGTGAGGTTGGCGTCGGCGGCCAGCTCGGCCGGCGGCTCGAAGCGTCGGTCTTCCTTCAAGAGGTTCGACAGGGTCTCGTCGCTCACGGTGCGCTCTCCTGATGTCTGCTCGGGTGGATCCGGTGGCTCTGATCACAGTAGGACGGTGGGCTCATCGTGGCGTGTGTGGGTTGCCCGCTGGTTGTCCCGCTGGTTGTCCCGCTGGTTGTCCGGTGCTGCCACGTGCCCCGGCGAGGTCCTCGCCGGGGCACGTGGGTATGGGGTGGGGCGTGGCCCCGGGTGGCTACACCTCGCCGTCCTGGTGGGCGGCGACGAGCTGGGTGCGCCCGGGGTAGCGGATCTCCTCGACCAGCTCCTGCATCTGCGGCGAGGGCTTCTTGGTGAACTGGGAGACCACGATCGTGACCGCGAAGTTGATCAGCATCCCGATCGTCCCGAAACCGGTCTCCGGGATGTTCCAGAGCCCGTCGGAGTTCCCGTAGATGTCGATCGTCCAGATCATGTAGGCCATCGTCACCGTGAGGCCGGTGATCATGCCGGCGGCTGCGCCCGCAGCGGTGGCCTTCTTCCAGAAGATGCCGAGCACCAGTATCGGGAAGAAGCTGGCCGCTGCGAGCCCGAAGGCCAAGGCGACCACCTGCGCCACGAATCCGGGAGGGTTGATGCCGAGGTAGCCGGCGACCACGATCGCCGCGGCCATCGCGCACCGTCCGACCAGCAGCTGCTTGGCCTCGGTGGCGGCGGGGTTGATCCGCTTGTAGTAGACGTCGTTGGCGACCGAGGACGAGATCACCAGCAGCAGGCCGGAGGCGGTCGACAGCGCGGCGGCGAGGGCCCCGGCTGCGACCAGTCCGACGATCGGAGCCGGCAGCCCGCCGATCTCGGGGCTGGCCAGGACGATGATGTCGTTGTTGATCATCACGTCGGAGTAGCTGAACGTGCTCGTCCCGAGGTCGCTGACCGGGCCGCCACCGGAGGTGGTGATCAGTCCGACGTCGGACCACGTGTTGAACCACCCCGGTACGTCGGCCAGCGACGTCGCGGTCAGGTCCTTGATGATCTGCAGCTTGGTGAAGGCCGCGACCGACGGCGCCGTCGTGTAGAGGATCGCGATGAAGAAGATCGCCCACAGCGCCGAGTAGCGCGCTGCGCGCACGCTCTTGGCCGTGTAGAAGCGCACGATCACGTGCGGCAGGCCCGCCGTACCGAACATCAGGGCGGCGGTGATCAGGATCATGTTGGGCATGCTGATCTGGGTGAAGGCGCCGGAGTACTCGGCGAGCCCGAAGTCGGCTTGCAGCCCGTTGAGCTCCTCCAGGATCCGGCCGAAGCCGATCTGCGGGAGCGGGATGCCGGTGACCTTCGCGGAGACCGCGACCGCCGGGATGAGGTAGGCGATGATCAGCACGGAGTACTGCGCCACCTGGGTCCAGGTGATGCCCTTCATCCCACCGAGCACGGCGTAGAAGAAGACGATCGTCATGCCGATGATCACGCCGGTGGTGGTGTTGACGTTGAGGAAGCGCGTGAAGACCAGCCCGACGCCGGCCATCTGTCCGGCGACGTAGACGAACGAGACCACGATGGCGGCCAGGACGGCCACGAGGCGGGCGGTCTCGGAGTACCGGTCGCCGACGAAGTCGGGCAGCGTGTACTTGCCGAACTTGCGCAGGTACGGCGCCAGGAGCAGCGCGAGCAGGACGTAGCCGCCGGTCCACCCCATCAGGAACACGCCGCCGGCGTACCCGTTGTAGGAGAGGCCGACGATGCCGGCCAGGGAGATGAACGACGCCGCGCTCATCCAGTCGGCTGCGATGGCCGCGCCGTTGGCGGGAGCCGGGATGCCGCCGCCGGCGATGTAGAAGCCGGCCGTGTCGGAGACCCGGCTGGCGTAGGCGATGTAGATGTAGACGCTGAACGTGATGATCGCGAAGATCAGCGTCCAGAGCTGGATGTCGCTCATCAGTGACCGCCCCCTGCCGGGCCCGGGTGACCGGTCGTGTTGGCCGAGGCGCTGTCGAGCTCGTCGACGCCGTACTCGTCGTCGAGCTTGTCCATCCGCCACACGTAGTAGGCGATCAGCGCGACGAACGTGATGATCGAGCCCTGCTGGCTGAACCAGAAGCCCAGCGGGAACCCACCGATCTCGATCTTGTTGAGCGGCTCGACGAAGATGATGCCGGCGCCGAAGGACACCAGGGCCCAGATCGACAGCAGCACGGCGAGGAGCCGGAGGTTCTTGCGCCAGTACTCCTGGCGCTGTTGGTCATCCATGGGTGTGCCTCCAGTCAGGTGGGAGAGGGCAGGACGGGTGTGCGATGGCCGCAGACAACCGCCCCGCGGGGACGGGTCACAAGGGGTAGATGTGACCCCGGTCACTCGAAGCGGTGAGCGGTGGGGTCGTCGCGCTCAGCGGCGCCAGGACGGGGGAGACGACGTCTGTCCTGACGTTCGGAGCGGTACGGCGACCGCTCGTCGCGGCTGACCTACCGCTCGTCGTGGCGGGCGGCCGGCCGAGCGGTCGTCGGCTGGCCCGAGGGACGGATGGGCGTTCGTACAGTCGGCGCATGGCCACCACGACACCCGCCCCCGCCACCACCGCTGCCGGCTCGAAGGCCGCGACCGCGCGCCGTACCCGCGTTGCCGTCCCGGGCCGCAAGGCCCTCGCCTGCGCGTCGCTGCTCGTCGTCCTCGGCTCCTTCATGCCGTGGGTCGACACCGCCCTCGGGGCCGTGTCCGGCATCGTCGGGGCCGGTCTGTGGACCTTCTACGCCGCCTGGGTCGGCATCGCCGGCGCCATCATCTCCGGCACCGGCCGCCTGCGCGTGGCCGCCGGGCACGCCCTGGTCTTCGGCGCGATCGCCCTCGGCCTGGTGGCCTGGCAGGTCGTGCACGTTGTCCAGCTGATCGGCTTCGGCGGCTGGCAGCCGGGCGTCGGCCTGGTCTTCGTCGTCGGTGGTGGCGTGCTTGCCTGCGTCGCGGGGGTGCGGATGCTGCGGGTGTCGGCGGCCTGAGATCTGAGGGATGTTACTGACCGCTGTGACTACTGCCCAGCGGTTGTAAGGGTCAGGTAGTAGTCACAGCGGTCAGTAACATCACCGCTCTCCCGACCGCTCGAGGTCGAGGGACTCCGGCGCGTGCAGCCTCGCCAGGAAGCGGTTCGCGTGCCTCGGGGTGCTGGACGCGGTGGCCCGCGAGACCAGGATCATCGTGGCGAAGGCGAGCGGCACGCTCCAGGCGGCCGGCTGGCCGAGGAGCACGTCGGCCCACCCGTCGGTGACGCCGTCGAGCGCGCCGTGCGACAGGGTCCAGCCGACCGCGACGACCGAGCCGGCGCCGCCGGTGAGCATCCCGGCGATCGCCCCGGTCGGCGTCAGTCCGCGCCACCAGATGCCGAGCAGCAGCAACGGGCAGAACGTCGAGGCGGCGACGGCGAAGGCGAGCCCGACGGACTGGGCGACGCCGAAGTTGGGCAGTGCCAACGACGCTCCCATCGGGATCAGCACCGCGATGGCGGCGGCGACGCGGAAGGAGGCGATCTCGGGGAGCCGCCGCGAGGTGACGTCCTGCGACAGCACGCCGGCGACGGCGATCACCAGGCCCGACGACGTCGAGAGGAACGCCGCGAACGCACCCGCGGTGATCAGCCCGGTGAGCAGCTCGCCGCCGAGCCCGTCGAGCGCGAGGCGCGGCAGGTCGAGCATCAGCGTCGAGGAGTCGCCCGACCCGACCCCGTAGGCGTGCCCGAGGGCGGCGTACACCGGCGGGATCAGGTAGAAGCCGCCCACCAGGGCCAGCACGGTGAGCGTCGTACGGCGTGCCGCTCCGCCGTCGGGGTTGGTGTAGAAGCGCACCACCACGTGCGGCAGTCCCATGGTGCCGAGGAACGTCGCCAGGATCAACGAGTACGTCGTGTACAGGCCCGCGCCGCCGCTGCCGACGAGCGGCATCGACCACGACGGATCACCGGCGCCCAGCGACCCCGCGGTCTCGTCGCGGGTCCACACGACCAGCAGGACGGCCGCGGGGACGAGCAGGGCGGTGAGCTTGAGCCAGTACTGGAAGGCCTGCACCAGGGTGATCGACCGCATCCCACCGCCACCCACGCCGATCAGCACGACCAGTCCGACGGCGACCGGCCCGACCCAGCGCGGGGCCCCGAGGGCGGTGGCCAGGGTGAAGCCGGCGCCCTCGAACTGCGGCAGCAGGTAGAGCCACCCGATCGCGACCACGAAGACCGAGCAGATGCTGCGGACCGTGCGGGACTCGAGCCGCGCCTCGGCGAAGTCGGGCAGCGTGTAGGCGCCGGAGCGGCGCAGCGGCGCGGCCACGAGCACGAGGAGCAGCAGGTAGCCGGCCGTCCAGCCGACGGGGTACCAGAGCATGTCGGCGCCGTAGGCGAGCAGCAGCCCGGCGATGCCGAGGAAGGAGGCGGCCGAGAGGTACTCGCCGCTGACCGCGAAGGCGTTGAGCGTGGGACGCACGGTGCGCGAGGCGACGAGGAAATCGCTGGTGGTGCGCGAGACCCGCATGCCCCACGTGCCGACGAGCAGGGTCAGCAGCGAGACGAGGATGACCGCGATCAGCCCGGGCAGGGCGGTGAGGTCGCTCACGGCCCCGTCGGCCCCGTCGACCCCGTCGGCCCCGCTGGGCCTGCCGGGCCTGCTGGGCCTGCGGTCTCGGGGCGGGACTCGTGCGGCCCGAGCAGCTCGGTGAAGTGCTGCTCGTTGCGCTCGGCGCGCTGGACGTAGGCCCAGCCGAGCAGCAGCAGCCAGGGATAGACGAGCACCCCGAGGACCAGCCAGGCGATCGGCAGGCCGGCGACCTGGGCGTTGCCGACCTCGGGCACGAGGTGGAAGAGCAGCGGCAGGGCGCCGATGGTGACCGCGAGGACGGCGACGACGCCGAGGGCCAGGGAGAGCTGGGCGCGCATCAGCGAGCGCACGTAGACGCTGCCGAGCGACGTCTCCTCGTCGATGTCATGGGTGCGCGCCAAGGGCCGGGAGCGACGGTCCGGTCCGGTGACGCGCACCCGCTCGGTCACGAGTCGCCCCGCTTGACCAGGCGCTCGCGCAGCTCGCGGGTGTTGCGACGGCTGACCGACAGCTCGACCGGTCCGCTCCCCGCCCCGCCGGAGTCGCGCCGTCCGACCACCACGCTGCAGCGTCCGGAGTCCATCCGGACCTCACTGATGTGCGCGATCGCGACCAGGCAGGAGCGGTGGATGCGCAGGAAGCCGGCCGCACGCCACTCCTCCTCCAGCGTCGAGAGCGGCACCCGGATCAGGTGGGAGCCGGACGGCGTGTGCAGCCGCGCGTAGTCGCCGTGCGCCTCGACGTGGGTCACCGTCGAGCGCTCGACGAAGCGGGTGACCCCGCCGAGCTCGACGGGGATCTGCAGGTCGTGGGCACCGTCGGCTCCCGCGCCCGTGGACGCGGCGGTGGATGCGGCGGCGGGCGCGGGGGCGCCGACGCGCCCGGGCGCCAGGTGGCGCGCGTCGACCACGCGCCGTACGGCCTCGGCGAGGCGTTCGCGGCGCACCGGCTTGAGGACGTAGTCGACCGCGCGCAGGTCGAAGGCCTCGACCGCGTGCTCGTCGTGGGCGGTGACGAACACGATCGGCGGCGGCTCGCGGAAGCGCCTCAGGACGTCGGCGAGCTCGAGCCCGGTCAGGCCCGGCATCTGGATGTCGAGGAAGACACAGTCGACCTCGTCGGTGCGCAGCACGCGCAGGCCCTCGGTGGCCGAGTCGCAGCTGACGACGTCGACGACCCGCTCGTCGGCGCTCAGCAGGAAGGCGAGCTCGTCGAGGGAGGGGCGTTCGTCGTCGACGACGAGCACCCGCAGGCCGTTGCCCGACGCCGGCGTCACGCGCTCACCCCAGCCGCGAACTTCGGAGCCCGGACGACGACCTTGGTCCCGGCGCCGGGCGCGGTCTCGACGACGAGCCCGTAGTCGTCGCCGTACGTCGCCCGCAACCGTGCGTCGACGTTGCCCAGCCCGACCGAGCCGAGCCCGACCGAGCCGGGGGTGGTGTCCCCGGCGAGCGCGAGCCGCACCCGCTCGGGCTCCTCGCCGGCGCCGTCGTCCTCGACCTCGATGACGCAGTCCTGGCCCCGGTCGTAGGCGGTGATGGTGATCCGGCCGGGGCCCTCGCTGCGAGCGAGGCCGTGCTGCACGGCGTTCTCCACCAGCGGCTGCACGCAGAGGAACGGGATCGCGACCGGCAGCACCTCGGGCGCGACGCTGAGGGTCACGAGCAGACGGTCGCCGAAGCGCGCCTGCTCGAGCAGGAGGTAGCGCTCGACGGAGCGCAGCTCCTCGGCCAGGGTCGTGAACTCGCCGTGGCGCCGGAAGGAGTAGCGGGTGAAGTCGGCGAACTCCAGCAGCAGCTCGCGGGCCCGGTCGGGGTCGGTACGCACGAAGCTGGCGATCGCGCCGAGGGAGTTGTAGATGAAGTGGGGGCTGATCTGGGCGCGCAGTGCCCGCAGCTCGGCCTCGGCCAGGCGGGCCCGCGACGACTCGAGCTCGGCGAAGTCGAGCTGGCCCGAGACCCACGTCGCCACCTCCTCGGTCGCGCGAGCCAGACCCGCCGTCGGGGTCGCGGCGAAGGCCGCGAGGGTGCCGACGATGCGCTCGTCGACGACCAGTGGGCTCACCACGGCGGTGCGCACCGGGCAGCCCGCCTCGTCGCACCGCAGGTCGCCGCGGTCGATGCTGCGCGTGCGTCCGCGCGCCAGCGTCGCGGCCACGAGAGTGCTCATCTGCGCGCGGTGGTGGGCGCCGGATCCGTCCCAGGCCAGGCACCCCGCGGTGTCGGTGATCGCCAGCGCCGACGTGCCGAGGAGTGCGCGCAGGTGCTTGACCGACCGCTCGGCGCTGTCGCGGGTCAGTCCCTCGCGCAGCGCGGGGGCCGCCTGGGACGCCCGGTGCAGCGTCCGGAAGGTCGCGCGGTCGGCTTCCGTGCCGAGATGAGTCCGCCGCCACACGCGCACCATGCGCCCATGATCACACGTGACGGCCGTCACCGGGGCTTGCATGGGCGCGCAGGTGCGCGGATCATCCTCCGGGTGGGGCACACCGTCAGGACTGACCGCGCCGTGGCCGACGTGTCGGCTGAGGCGACGGAGCCGAGGCGATTGCCTCCCGACACCACTCTCGTCACGGTGGCGCACGGCACCCGCAAGGCCGAGGGCAATGAGGTCGCCCGGCGGCTGACGGCCGCGGCCGGCGAGCGGCTCGGGCGCCCGACCGTGGCGTCGTACGTCGAGCTGTCCGAGCCGCTCTTCGCCGACGTGATGACCAACGCCGAGCACCCGGCGGTCGTCGTGCCGCTGCTGCTCTCCACCGGCTTCCACATGCGTACCGACCTGCCCGAGCAGGCTGCGCTCGCCTCGGTGCCGGTGAGCCTCGGCCGCCAGCTCGGGCCGGACCCGTTGCTCGCCCGGGCCCAGGTCGAACGCCTCCTCGAGGCCGGGGCCCGTCCCGGCCAGCGCGTCGTGCTCGTCGCGGCCGGCTCCAGCGAGGAGAGCGCCACCTGCGACCAGATGTGCGCAGTCGCCCACCTCGCGCGAGCCTGGGACGGCCAGGTCGAGCTGGCCACGCTGTCCGGTCACGGCGAGCGCCCCGTCGACGTCATCCGCCCGGGCGACGCGGTCTCGCCGTACCTGCTCTCGCCGGGCTTCTTCCACGACCGGCTGCGCCGCGAGGCTCCCGACGGTGTCGTCGTCGCCGACGTGATGGGAGCTCACGAGCGGGTCGTCGACCTGGTCGTCCAGCGCGCCACGCAGCTCGCCCCCGCCTCACGCTGACCCGTCCGCCATGTGTGACGGGTCGATGGTGACGACGCCGACCCGTC
>NZ_JAPYPS010000020.1:0-23333 GCF_029937575.1 Nocardioides sp. | reverse complement strand
GCCATGTGTGACGGGTCGATGGTGACGACGCCGACCCGTCCGCCATGTGTGACGGGTCGATGGCGATGGCGCCGACCCGTCCGCCATGTGTGACGGGTCGATGGCGATGACGCCGACCCGTCTGCCATGTGTGACGGGTCGATGGCGATGACGCCGACCCGTCCGCCATGTGTGACGGGTCAGCGGAAGTCGATGAGCATCATGCCGGTGTCGTCGTCCGGGTCGTCCCACGCGACGCGTGGCATACGGTCGGCGGAGTCGGTCATCGGGTCGTGACCTTGGGTGGAGCCGCGACGCTGCAGCTGTGAGCGCGCGATCCCGGCCGCCACGTAGTCGGCCACCGAGATCGGCACGGTCGGCTCGAGCAGCGGGTCGATCTCCGGGTCGGGCAGGTCGAGGGCCGGGTCGAAGGAGGCGCCGACGCGGGTGCGGGTCAGCAGGGACCCGGGCTCCGTGCCGTCGCCGTCGTCGGACTCCGCGGGGGAGCGCTCGGGCGCGGGGGCGGGCTTCGGCCGGGGCCGCGGTCGCGCCGCGCTGCGGAAGCAGCGGGTGCGGTAGGGCAGCTGCATGCCGTCCATGCCGCGGCCGTAGTCGTCGTAGAGGGCGAGCAGCTTCTCGATCGTGTGCTCGCGCTCGGCCTCGCCCATCGTCGCGACGTTGGAGCGTGAGGCGACCAGGTCGACGATGCTGCGGCGGTTGACCTGCTGCCAGTAGGTGAAGGTCGCGTCGTCGACCTCGCCGAAGAGCGGCGAGGCGCTCACGTCGGCGGCCGGCTCGACGAGGTGGTCCTGGTTGCCGATGATCCGGCCGAGCTTCTTGACCCACGGGATCCGCTCGTCGCGCTCGTTCCAGACGAGCGCGAGCTGCCCGCCGGGCTTGAGGACCCGCGAGATCTCGTCGAGCGCGGCCTCGCTGTCGAACCAGTGGAAGCACTGCGCTGCCACGACGACGTCGACCGACGCGTCGCCCAGGGGGATGTCCTCGGCGCCCGTCATCGAGGTGCGGACGCCGGGCAGGTCGCGACGCAGCAGGGCGAGCATCGCCTCGTCGGGCTCGCTGGCGTGCACGTCGTGGCCGGCCTCGACCAGGAGCCGGGTCAGCTTGCCGGTGCCGGCGCCGAGCTCGAGCACGGTGAGCTGGTCGCCGCCCGAGGTGCCGGAGGCGTCGTCGGCGTCGTCGGGGACCGTGCCGGTGATCAGCCAGGAGACGGCGTCGCGGGGGTACGACGGCCGCCCGCGGTCGTAGGCGTCGGCGACGCCCCCGAAGGAGCGCGCCCGGTGCTGGAGGTCATCGCTCATGGGTCGCGATGCTACGGCTCGTGACGCTCCCGATCGGGTCGGCACGCCGCCCCGTCGTACGGCGACCTAGGCTCGCGGGGTGAGTAGTGCAGCTCCTCCCCCCGGCCCTTCAGCCAGCGCTCCGCCCGGCCGCCCCGACCCGCTGGCCTGGCTGGTCGCCCTCGAGGGTGTGCCCTCGGCCTACGCGGCCACCCGCGACGGCATCGACGTGATGCTGCGCGACCGCGGGCTGCGCCGTACCTCCCCGGAGACGACCGCCGAGTCCCTGCTCCGCGGCGCCCACGCGAGCGCCGTGCTCGAGGGCTCCTCCTCCACCCTCGCCGAGGTCCGCGAGGGCGCCGGCGACGAGGTCGCCCGCGACGCGGTCCGGGTCTCCACCGAGCTGCTCTCCCTGGTGCCGCGGGTGCGGCAGTCGCCGCTGCAGGCCTTCGCCCGGATCCACGCCCTGGCCGCGACCGGCTCCGTCGAGCCTGACCGGCTGGGTCGACCGCGCGACCCCGAGGCGGCCGGCCGGTTGCGCGACATCGCCACGGTGGCGACGTCTCAGGGGTCCGAAGGTGCCGCGCCGGCGCTGCTGGTCGCGGCGATGGTCCACGCCGAGCTGATCTCGGCCGCGCCCTTCGTCTCCCACAACGGCATCGTCGCCCGCGCCGTCGAGCGGCTGATCATCGTGGCGCGCGGTGTCGACGAGAAGTCGCTCTGCGTGCCGGAGGCCGGGCACCTCGCCCTGCGACCGGCGTACGAGTCGAACCTGAGGGGGTACGCCGAGGGCGGCGCGGCCGGCGTGCATGCATGGGTGTTGTACGGCGCCGAGGCGTTCGCCGCCGGCGCCGAGGCGAGCCCGCTGCGGCGGGCGGCGGCGGAGTAGCCAGCAGGTCGCCCCGCGGTGCCGGGCGACCTGCTCCGGACATGCAGGTGGCGCCCGAGTCATCAATGTCTCGAGCGCCACCGCTGACACGTGAAATCCGCTGGCTACCAGGCGTGCTGTCTCAATTGCTGCCTCGGGAGTATCCCGTCGACATGCGCCCTCAAGAAGGGTGGATCGCCGCGTGGGTACCCGGTTTCACGTGCTGCTGTTGAGTTGTTCTGAGGTCTTGTCTACGCCTGTCGCCAATCACCTTCAAGAGTCGCAAGGGCTTGACTTTTGGCCGAGGGGCGAGGTGACCCAGATCACACCCCAGATCACACCATGGGTCGGAGTGGGTCAGGGGCCGAGCAGGCGCTGACGGATCTCCCGGCCGTTGGGAGGCTGGCTCAGTCCGAGGTCGCCGGGCTGCACCGTCGTGCCGTCGAGGGTGCGGCCGGTGAGGTAGAACGTCACCCGGTCTGCGCCGTCGCCGAGCAGCGGCTCGAGCACCCGCCGTACGGTCCGCAGGACCTCGAGGAACGTCGGGGTGTCGCTGACGTCGACGACTCCCGACACCGCGCCCGACGAGTGGGGCTGGTGGTTGAAGACCAGCGAGGACTGGACGACTCCGGGCAGCACGCGCACGGCGTCGCCGATGGTCTCGGTGATCGCGGCAGCGCCCGGGCGCCCGCCCAGCATGCGTGAGAGCAGTCCCATGACGTCCGTCCTTCCCCACTTTCGCCCGCGGTAGTCCTGATGGTCGCCGGTCGGTGCAGCCGGTGCTCAGCCGACGCGACGCTTGCGCACGTTGACCCACACGACCCCGCCCACTGCGACCGCGCCACCGACGGCGACGGCGGCCAGGGTGGGCTTGGCGGGCGGCAGCGGCATCCGGCTGCGCAGCGCCACCGGCTTGGTGAAGACCAGCACCGGCCAGCCGCGCTCGGCCGCGGCCTTGCGCAGGTCGCGGTCGGGGTTGACCGCGTGGGGGTGCCCCACCGCGGCGAGCATCGGGATGTCGGTCACCGAGTCGCTGTAGGCGTAGCACTGCGCCAGGTCGTAGCCGCGCTCGGCGGCGAGCGCCTCGATGGCGCGGGCCTTCTCCTCGGCGTAGGCGTAGTAGTGGATCTCGCCGGTGTAGTGGCCGTCGACGACCTCGAGCTGAGAGGCCACGACGTGGTCGGCGCCGAGCAGGACGCCGATGGGCTCGACGACCTCGGTGCCCGAGGCCGACACGATGACGACGTCGCGCCCGGCGAGCTGGTGCTCGGCGATCAGGGTGACCGCCTCGTCGTAGACGATCGGGTCGACGACGTGGTGCAGCGTCTCGGCGACGATCTCGCGCACGGTGGCGACGTCCCAGCCGGCCACGAGGGAGGACATGAACGCCCGCAGCTTCTCCATCTGGTCGTGGTCGGCGCCTCCGACGAGGAAGACGAACTGGGCGTAGACCGACTTGAGCACCGCGCGGCGGGAGATGAGGCCGCCCGCCTGGAACGGCTTGGAGAACGCGAGCGTGCTCGACTTGGCGATGATCGTCTTGTCGAGATCGAAGAACGCCGCGGTCGGCCCCATGTCGCCATCGTAGGGGCACAGCCATCGGCCCGCTGCCTACCCACGAGTCGTCCACAGGCGCGCTCCGCGCCCCGTTGTCCACAGGCTCGGTGCGCAGGGCTCGAACGCGGCGGTACGGCGGGGCAGCGTGACCTCCATGCCCCTTGCTCATCCACCCCTCGTCGTCACCGCCTCGCCCCCGCTGCGCGACGACCTGCTCCGCCTGGCCGCGGCCGCCGGGATCGCGCCCGAGGTCACCCACGACGTGAACGGTGCCCTGCGGGGTTGGTCCTCGGCCTCGGTGGTCCTGGTCGGCGCCGACGTCGCGCCGGCCCTCGCCGACCTGGCCCCGGAGCGTCGCGACGGCGTGCACGTCATCGCCCGTGAGGCCGACGGGCCGGTGGACGGCGCGCTCTTCCAGGTCGCGCTGCGGCTCGGCGCCGAGGGTGTGGTCGACCTGCCCGGCTCGGCGGCGTGGATCGTGGAGCGACTGACCGACGCCGGCGATCCGGGTGCGACACGGGGCCTGGTCGTCGGGTTCCTGGGCGGCTCGGGTGGGGCGGGGGCCACCACGTTGGCCTGTGCCGTCGGTCAGGCGGCGGCGCGACGGGGCCCGACGGTCGTCGTCGACTGTGATCCCCTGGGGCCCGGCATGGACCGGGTCCTGGGCCTCGAGGATCGCGATGGATCGCGGTGGGAGGCGTTGTGCCAGACCACCGGACGGCTCAGTGCCCGTGCGCTGCGCGACGCCCTGCCCCAGCGTGACGGGCTGCGGGTCCTGACGTGGCAGGCCGGCTCCACGGCGACGCCCCAGGCCTTCGCCGTGCGCGAGGCGCTCTCGGCAGCGCGGCGCGGGCACGACGTCGTCGTGGTGGACCTGCCGCGCACGATCGACTCCCTGGGCGAGGAGATCCTGGCTCGCTGCGACGCCGTGGTCATGGTCG
Source organism: Nocardioides sp. (assembly GCF_029937575.1). Lineage (GTDB taxonomy): Bacteria > Actinomycetota > Actinomycetes > Propionibacteriales > Nocardioidaceae > Nocardioides. Next base: position 18,690 of record NZ_JAPYPS010000020.1, on the reverse strand, counting down.
TCGTCCCGACGGTGCCCGGTGTCGCGTCGGCGACCCGGCTCGCCGCCCGCCTGGCCGACCGAGCCTCACCGGGCATCGTGTTGCGGGGCACCGGGGTCGCCGAGCACGACATCACCCGGGCGACCCGTCTGCCCGTCGTGGCTCGGGTGCCGCAGCAACGCGGCCTCAGCGAGTCGATCGACCTCGGCCTCGGACCGGTGCGCTCGTGGCGCAGTCCGCTGGCCCGCACGTGCTCGGCCCTGGTGGACGACCTGACCGACCTCGCCGGTAGACGGGTCGCGGCATGAGTCCGGCCGCGGGACGGCCGTGAGCGCCCTGGTGGCCGCGGTGCGCGAGCGGCTCGCCTCCTCGCCGGGCGAGCTCACACCGCACCGCGTCGCGGAGGCCCTGCGCGCCGCCGGACGTCCGGTGGGGGACGCGACGGTCCTGGAGGTCTACGAGGCCCTGCGTCGTGACGTCGTCGGGGCCGGCCCGCTCGAGCCGCTGCTGCGGACGCCGGGTGTCACCGACGTGCTGGTCAACGGACCCGACGACGTCTATCTCGACCGCGGCGACGGTCTCGAGCGCACCGACGTCACCTTCGCCGACGAGGACGCCGTACGCCGGCTCGCCCAGCGCCTGGCCGCGCACGCCGGTCGCCGCCTGGACGACGCCACGCCGTACGCCGACCTGCGGCTCGCCGACGGCACCCGCTTCCACGCGGTGCTCGCGCCCGTGGCCCGGCCCGGCACGGTGATCTCGCTCCGCGTGCCCCGGCCGGCGGGCTTCACCCTCGACGACCTGGTGGAGACGGGCATGGTCGCCCCGGAGCTCGCAGGTCTGCTGCGCCGCGTGGTGGCGGCTCGGCTCGCCTTCCTGGTGACCGGGGGCACCGGCACCGGCAAGACGACCCTGCTCTCGGCGCTCCTGGGCGAGGTGGGCGTCGACGAGCGGTTGGTGCTCGTCGAGGACTCCTCCGAGCTGCGACCACGCCACCCGCACGTCGTGGCGCTGGAGGGTCGTCCCGCCAACGTCGAGGGCGCGGGCGCGATCGACGTCCGCAGCCTGGTGCGCCAAGCGCTGCGGATGCGGCCGGACCGGTTGGTGGTCGGCGAGGTCCGCGGGGGAGACGTCGTGGAGCTGCTCGCCGCCCTCAACACGGGTCACGAAGGTGGGTGCGGCACCCTGCACGCCAACTCGGCGCACGACGTACCCGCCCGGGTCGAGGCTCTCGCCCTGGCTGCCGGCCTGGGGCGCGAGGCCGCGCACAGCCAGCTCGCCTCCGCCCTCGACGTGGTGCTGCACCTCGAGCGCGACCGCACCGGGCGTCATCTGGCGCAGGTCGCGGTGCCGACACGAGACGAGCGTGGTCTGGTCGAGATGAGCCTCGCGGCCGAGACGAGGGCATCGCCCGTCGCCGCGTCGCCCGCGGCGGGGGCGCGGGTCGTCACCGAGGGCCCGTCCCTCGATGCTCTCCTCGCCCTGCTGTCGAGTCGGCAGCGGCCGTGAGCGCGAGCGGGGCGATCGGGGTGCCCGCGCTGCTCGCCGTGGTGAGCGCCGGGGTGGCCGCCGCCCTGCTATGGCCGGGCCCGGGCCTGCTGTCGCTCGGTCCCGCCCGCGCCGGGTTCTCGGGGCGTGAGCCGGGCGGTCGGCGTGGGGTGACGACGCCCCTCGTCGTCGTGACGTGCGGGGTGCTGGCTGCTGCGGTGCTGCCGATCCAGCACGTCGTCCTCGCCCTGATCGCCGCGGGCGCCGGCTGGGGCGGGGCCCTCCTGGTGCGTCGGCGCCGAGCGGCGAGGGCGGCCGAGCAGACGTCGGTGCGCCTGCTCGAGGCCTGCGAGCAGCTGACCGGGGAGCTGGTCGCTGGCCGTCCGCCGAGCGCGGCGCTCGAGCACTGCGCCGCCGAGTGGGACGCGATCGGTCCGGTGGCCGAGGCGTTCCGGGTCGGCGCCGACGTGCCCGATGCCTGGCGCCAGGTCGCCGAGCGGCCCGGTGCCGCCGATCTGCGCGTCGTCGCCGCCGCGTGGCAGGTCTCCCACCGCACCGGAGCCGGCCTCGCCTCCGCGCTCGAGCACGTCACAGTCGACCTGCGTGCCCAACGCGCGACGCGACGGGTCGTGGCCGGCGAGCTCGCCTCGGCCCGTGCCACCGCACGACTCATCGCCCTGCTCCCCGTCCTGGCCCTGACCTTCGGGGCCGGGACCGGCGGCGACCCGTGGGGCTTCCTGCTGAGCCACCCCGTAGGGCTCGGGTGCCTGGCGCTGGGTCTTGCCTTCGCACTGGCCGGGTTGGCCTGGATCGAGGCGCTGGCGCGCGAGGTCGACCGACGGTGACCGGTGCCGTCCTGCTGGGCGTCGTCGCAGCCGCGGGCGCCGTGGCGCTGGCGGTCCCACCGCGGGGTCAGCCGACCCGGACGCCGTCACCCGGTCCGCAGCACGAGGACCCCGGGTGGCTGCTGCGACACCGTCTGGTCTGGTCGTTGCTCGCCGGGATCGGCGCGCTCACCTTCGTGGGCGGCGCGGTCGGTGGACCGGCCGGGCTGGGGACGGCCGCGGTGGTCTGGGTCGTGATCGGGCGCTCGGAGACCCCCGCCACCCGCGCCGAGCGGGACGCCGTACGGCGTGACCTGCCGGCCGTCGTGACGCTGCTGGCGGACGCCCTGCGTGCCGGGGCCGACCCCGGCGAGGCGGTGACGGTCGTGGCCGACGCCCGGCCGGGCCCGGCCGCAGAGCGTCTCGCCGCGGTCTCGGCGCGCCTGCGCCTCGGTGGCGACCCGTCGCTGGTGTGGAGCGACCTGGCGCGCGACCCGGAGCTCGCCACACTCGGGCGGACGATGGCGCGCGCCCAGGCGACCGGAGCCCCGGTGGTGGCGGCCGTCGAACGACTCGCCACCGATCTCGCACGTGCCGCGCGCACCGCCACCGAGGACAAGGCGCGGGCCATCGGGGTCAAGGCAGCGGTTCCGTTGGGGCTCTGCCTCCTGCCGGCCTTCGTCCTGATCGGGATCGTGCCGCTCGTGGCCGGCCTCGTCCTGTCCCTGAGCTGGTGACGATCGAGCCGGTCCTACCCACGAGTCGCCCACAGCGCGCCCCAGCGAGCGGTCGTCCACACCCCGTCGCCGCGACCCTCGTGTGCCGGCCCGTCAGGGCGGAGGCTTCTTGTCGGCGGGCCGCAGCGGGTGGCCCCGACGAAGGGAGCACGACCGATGACCGACACCCACGCAGAGACGACCGAGCTCAGCTCCACCGGGACGCAGCGTCGCGACGAGCGGGGCATCACGACGGCGGAGTACGCCGTGGGCACCGCGGCGGGGGCGGGGCTGGCCGGGCTGCTCTACACGATGCTGTCCGGCGGCTTCGGCGACAAGCTGCTGACCACGCTCTTCGACCACGTGCTCTCACTGCTCGGGGTCGGGTGAGCCAGCGGCCCGAGAGGTCACGTCGAGCCGACCGCCGCAGCGAGCGTGGCGCCGTGACGGCCGAGCTGGCGATGGCGCTGCCGATCCTGGTCGCGCTGACGGTCGGCCTGGTCTGGTTGCTCTCCCTCGGGGCTGCTCAGCTGCGGGTGATCGACGCTGCCCGGGAGACCGCGCGGGCCGTGGCTCGTGGCGACGCGGTCGCGACAGCGGTGGCGGCAGGTGAGCAGGTGGTGCCGGACGGGGGGCGGGTCGTGGTCCGGTCCAGAGGTGACGGTGCTGGAGGTCAGGTCGTCGCCGAGGCGACGGCGCAGGTCTCCGGGCCCGGCGGCCTCTTCGCGATGCTGCCTCCCGTCATCCTGCACGCCGAGGCCGTGGCCGGCGCCGAGGAGTCGCCGTGAGTGCGACTTGTGTCAGTCGGCGCATCGACGAGCGAGGGGCGGCCACCGTCGTGGTGGTCGCCCTGCTCGGGCTCCTGCTGGTGCTGGGCGCGGCGCTCGCCGTGGTCGGCGGCATCTTCGCGGCGCACCGTCGTGCCCAGGCCGCCGCCGACCTGGCCTCGCTGGCCGGGGCGGCTGCGGTCGTGGATGGTCGCGACGTCTGTGGCACGGCTGCCTCGGTCGCGGCGGCCAACCAGGCCCGCCTCGTCACCTGTGTCCCTCACGGGCGCGAGGTCCGGGTGACGGTCTCGGTGAAGGGCCCGCAGTGGCGAGGACTGTCCACCGGCGACCTCGTCGGCGAGAGTCGAGCCGGGCCCGCTCCGTGACGCGGATCGGCCTTCGGCCTCGGAGGCCGCGCTCAGCGGTCGTCGTCGAGGTCCTTGCGACGCTCGGCCTCGGCACGGTCGAGCTTCTCGGAGAGCTCTTCCATCTTCTTGTTCTCCTTGCGCTGCTTGAGCTCGCGCCGGATGCCGTACTTGCTGATGGAGCCTCCCCACAGCACAGCCGCCCCGGCGACGATGCCGAGGACGAAGAGGGTCGTGGTCCCGATGTCGATCCCGATGATGTCGATGGTGCCGGTCGTGCTGACGTCGGTGGCGAAGACGCCGAGCAGGATCAGCACGACGCCGACGAGGATGACCAGCAGGCCCAGGATCAACATGGCCCGAGGCTACTGGGTCGAGCAGTCGAGCAGCAGCCCCAGCAGCGCCGCGGCGCCTGCCTTGTCGAGGGGGTTGTTCTGGTTGCCGCACTTCGGCGACTGCACGCACGACGGGCACCCGTCGGAGCACTCGCACGACACGATCGCCTGCCGGGTGGCCGTGAGCCACTGGCGCGCCGCTCGGTAGCCCCGCTCGGCGAAGCCGGCACCACCCGGATGGCCGTCGTGCACGAAGACGGTCAACAGGCCGGTGTCGGCGTGACGCGCCGTCGAGACGCCACCGATGTCCCAGCGGTCGCACGTGGCGAAGAGGGGCAGCAACCCGATCGCACAGTGTTCGGCGGCGTGCGCGGCACCGGGGAGGTCCGTCCCGGCGGGCAGCACGCCGGCGAGCAGGTCGTCGGGCACCGTCCACCACACCGCCGTGGTCTCGAGGGTCCGCTCGGGCAGGTCCAGGAGCTCCTCGGCGACGACGTCGCCGGAGGGTTGACGGCGCTTGAGGTAGGAGATGACCTGGTGGGTGACCTCGACGTCGCCCAGGGACAGCCGGCACCGCCCCCACTCCTGGTGCTCGCGCTCGGTGGTGATGGCGATGTCGGTGATCTCGCGGGCCGACGTCGTGTAGCCCGGGAAGCCGGGCGGGCAGCACGTCATCGTGGCCACGCGGTCCTCGAGGTCGAGCTCGTCGACCAGCCACGTCTCACCGCGGTGCAGGTAGACCGCGCCGGTGTGGGCCGTGCTGTCGACCCGGCCACCGTCGACCGTGCCGACGACGCGACCGGTGCCGGACTCGACGAGCGAGACGGGCAGGCCGCCGGCCGAGCGGATGTCGGTGAGGTCGGCGGCGCGCTCCCGGTCGGTCCAGTACCACCCCGCCTGCCGGCGGCGCAGCAGTCCGGCGTCGGTCAGGGCGAGCGTCACGTCGCGCGCACGAGGCCCGAAGAGCGGCAGGTCGGCAGCCGTCAGCGGGCGCTCCTGAGCCGCCGCGCACAGGTGCGGGCCGAGCACGTGGGGGTTGTCCGGGTCGAAGACCTGCGCCTCGACGGGGCGTCCGAGGAGGGCGTCTGGATGATGCACCAGGTAGGTGTCGAGCGGGTCGTCGCGGGCGATCAGCACCCCGAGCGCGTCCTGGCTGCCCCGGCCTGCCCGACCGAGCTGCTGCCACAGGGCGGCACGGGTGCCCGGGAAGCCCGCGACCAGCACGGCGTCGAGGCCGTGGATGTCGATGCCGAGCTCGAGGGCGTTGGTCGCGGCCAGCCCCACGATCTCCCCGGAGCGCAGCGCCGCCTCCAGCGCACGGCGCTCCTCCGGCAGGTAGCCGCCGCGGTAGGACGCGACCCGTGAGCTCAGCTCGGGCGCCACCTCGTCGAGGAGGGAGGCCGCGGTCAGCGCCACCTGCTCGACGCCCTGCCGTGAGCGCACGAAGGCGAGCGTCGGCACGTCCTCGGCGACCAGGTCGGCCAGCAGGTCCGCGGTCTCCGAGCTCGCGGCGCGTCGTACGGGGGCGCCGTTCTCGCCCTCGAAGCTCGTCAGCGGTGGCTCCCAGAGCCCGAGCGTGAGCTCGCCGCGCGGCGAGGCGTCGTCGGTCACCGCACGCACGGCCAGACCGGTCAGCCGAGACGCGGTGAGCGCCGGCTCCGCGGTGGTGGCCGAGGCGAGCACGAACGTCGGGGTGGCGCCGTACGACGCGCACAGGCGCCGCAGCCGGCGCAGCACGTGGGCGACGTGCGCCCCGAAGACGCCCCGGTAGTGGTGGCACTCGTCGACGACCACGTAGCGCAGCGCGCCGAGGAACCCCGCCCAGCGCTCGTGGCCGGGGAGGATCGAGCGGTGCAGCATGTCGGGGTTGGTCAGGACGTACTCGGCGTGGGCCCGGGCCCAGTCGCGCTCGTCGCGACTGCTGTCGCCGTCGCAGGTCGTGATCCTGGTGGGCAGCCCCAGCTCCAGCAAGGACGACAGCTGGTCGTGGGCCAGCGCCTTGGTGGGCGCCAGGTAGAGCGTCGCGGCGCCGTGTCGACCGCGCGTGCCGTGGGGGCCGCGCTGCTCCTGGGCGGCGCTGAGCGCCGGCAGCTGGTAGGCCAGCGACTTGCCGGACGCCGTACCGGTGGAGACGATCACGTGCTCGCCGGAGTGGGCGGCGTCGGCTCCCGCCACCTGGTGCCTCCAGGGCTCGACCACTCCCCGCTCGACGTAGGCACGCCGTACGTCGGGATCGACCCACGTGGGCCACGGCGCCGTCCGTGCGTGCCGGGCGGGCACCCGCTCGACGTGGGTGAGACGTCCGTCCCGACCCGGCGCAGCCGACAGCCGGTCCAGGAGGCCGGCCACCGATCGGGTTGCTGCAGGCCGGGGCATGGCGACGATTGTGGCAAGGCGCGCCGACATCCTGGAGTCGGCCCCGCAGAGCCCCGCAGAGCCCCGCGGAGCCCGGCGGACCGTCGGACAGGCGCTGTACAACGGCGAAGCTTTTGTCCAGAGATGTCCGGAGTGTGCCGCGATTCTCTCCCTCCGGTGGTCGCGCGCGCAGACGCCATGGTTTGATACACCAGGCTGAGGCTCGGGATGTGTGCGCCCGGGATCGGCTCCCCCTGCACCGTGCCTCTGGGAGAACACGTGGACCTGACTCTGGAAACGCGCGACGTCGATGGGCGCACCATCGTCGCGGTCGGCGGCGAGATCGACGTCTACACCGCCCCCAAGCTGCGCGACAAGATCACCGAGCTCGTGGCCGCGGGCACCTATGACCTCGTGATCGACATGGAGGCCGTCGAGTTCCTCGACTCGACCGGTCTGGGTGTGCTCGTGGGCGGGCTGAAGAAGGTCCGGGCCCACGACGGCTCGTTGCACCTGATCTGCAACCAGGACCGGCTGCTGAAGATCTTCCGCATCACCGGCCTGGCGAAGGTCTTCGTGATCCACGAGACCGCCGAGGCCGCTCTCGCCTGACGGTCGCCCTGACGGGTCACCCTGGTCGGTCGATCGGACCTGCCCCGGCCCCGGCCGGGACTCTCGTGGACCCCGTGGGAGTGCGACACGCTGTGGCGCGCGTCACATCCTCTGTCCCTGCGGCGCCTCGTTCTGCGTAAACTCCCGAGCGTCCGGCATGACGTAGGTCACATCGGCCGCGCATGACGCTTTTTCCAACGCAGGAGGAAATAGATGCCCGGGATCTCTCCCGTACTCGCCGTCGACGTCTCCGGTGGCAACCTCGTCCTGGTCATCATCGTCGCCCTGATCTCCCTGGGTGCCCTCGCGATGGCCTACGTGTTCCGCAACGAGGTCCTGGCCGCCGCCGAAGGCACCGAGAACATGAAGAACATCGCCCAAGCGGTGCAGGAGGGCGCCGACGCCTACCTGCAACGACAGTTCCGGACCCTGGCGATCTTCGCCGGGGTCGCGTTCTTCGTCCTGCTGGTCCTGCCGGCCGACGACACGACCGTGCGGATCTTCCGCTCGATCTTCTTCATCCTGGGCGCCGGCTTCTCTGCTGCGGTCGGCTACCTCGGCATGTCCCTGGCGGTGCGGGCCAACCTGCGCGTGGCGGCCGCTGCCAACGAGCCCGGCCCCGGCGGGCGGGAGAAGGCGATGGCCATCGGTCTGCGCACCGGCGCCATGGTCGGCATGCTGACCGTCGGGCTCGGCCTGCTCGGCGCCAGCCTCGTGGTGATCTTCTTCCAGGACTCCGCCCCCGACGTCCTGGAGGGCTTCGGCTTCGGAGCCGCGCTGCTCGCGATGTTCATGCGCGTGGGAGGCGGCATCTTCACCAAGGCCGCCGACGTGGGTGCCGACCTCGTCGGCAAGGTCGAGCAGAACATCCCCGAGGACGACCCGCGCAACGCCGCCACGATCGCCGACAACGTGGGCGACAACGTCGGTGACTGCGCAGGCATGGCCGCCGACCTCTTCGAGTCGTACGCCGTCACCCTGGTCGCCGCGCTGATCCTCGGCTCGCAGGCCTTCGGCGACAAGGGCCTGGTCTTCCCGCTGCTCATCCCCGCCATCGGAGCGCTGACCGCGGTCGCGGGCGTCTACCTCACCCGGCCGACACCAGGGGTGAGCGGTCTCAGCACGATCAACCGCTCCTTCTACCTGTCCTCGGGCATCGCCGCCGTCGCCAGCGTCATCCTCGCCTTCGTCTACCTGCCCACGAGCTTCGCCGACTTCTCCAACCTCCCCGTCGACAACCCGCTCGACCTGACCGGATCGCCAGAGGGCAACCCAGCCCTGATCGCGGCCGCGGCCGTGGTCATCGGGATCGTGATGGCGGCCGGGATCCTGGCGCTGACCGGCTACTACACCGGCACCGAGTACGAGCCCGTCAAGGGCGTCGGGCGGACCTCGCTCACCGGCGCCGCGACCGTGATCCTCTCGGGGCTCTCGGTCGGGTTCGAGTCCGCGGTCTACACGACGCTGGTCATCGGTGCGGCGGTCTTCGGCGCGTTCCTGCTCGGCGGCGCGTCCTTGACGGTCTCGCTGTTCGCAGTGGCCCTCGCCGGTTGTGGTCTGCTCACGACCGTCGGCGTCATCGTCGCGATGGACACCTTCGGCCCGGTCTCCGACAACGCCCAGGGCGTCGCGGAGATGTCGGGCGACGTCAGTGAGGAAGGAGCCCAGATCCTCACCGACCTCGACGCGGTCGGCAACACGACGAAGGCGATCACCAAGGGGATCGCGATCGCGACCGCCGTACTCGCGGCGACGGCACTGTTCGGCTCCTACGCCACCGAGGCGTTCGAGGCGCTCGGTGAGGCCGGGATCACCGACGAGGAGGAGGCGTTCGGCGAGCTCTTCGGCTTCTTCGTCTTCGACCCCTCGGTCCTGGTCGGGGTGCTGCTCGGCTCCGCCGTGGTCTTCCTCTTCTCGGGCCTGGCGATCAACGCGGTCGCCCGCGCTGCCGCAGCGGTGGTCTACGAGGTCCGTCGTCAGTTCCGCGAGATCCCCGGCATCATGGAGGGCACCGGTCGCCCCGAGTACGGCAAGGTCGTCGACATCGTCACCCGCGACTCCCTGCGCGAGCTCATCACGCCCGGCATCCTGGCCGTCTTCGCCCCGATCGCCGTCGGCTTCGGCCTCGGGGTCACCGCCCTGGCCGGCTTCCTCGCCGGTGCGATCGGCACCGGCACCCTGATGGCGGTCTTCCTGGCCAACGCCGGAGGCGCCTGGGACAACGCCAAGAAGCTCGTCGAGGACGGCAACCACGGCGGCAAGGGGTCCCCGGCCCACGAGGCCACGATCATCGGCGACACCGTCGGCGACCCGTTCAAGGACACTGCCGGTCCCGCGATCAACCCGCTGATCAAGGTGATGAACCTGGTCTCGCTGCTCATCGCCAGCGCGGTCGTCTCGCTGTCGATCGGCAAGGACGAGAACGACGCGCTGCGGATCCTCATCGCCCTGGGTGCGGTCGCGATCATCGCGGCGGCGGTCGTCATCTCAAAGCGCCGCGAGTCCACCTTCGGCGAAGACGTCCCGGTGGCCGAAGGCGCCGCCTGAGTCGTCCCTCGGCGTCGGCCCGCTGCCTGGACGGGGATGTCCCGGGCGGCGGGCCGTCGTCATCTCGGTGGGCGCAGGCATCGGCCCACCCTGCGTACGACCTGCTCTCCCTACCGAGGCAGGTCGATGACGAAGGCGGCACCGCCCTCGGGCGCCCTGCTGACCGCGATCGTCCCGCCCAGGCGGTCGACCAGGCGCGCAGCCAGCGCCAGCCCCACGCCCTGACCTCCACGGTCCTGTCCTGGCTGCCCTGGCTGCCCGGCGTACCGCTCGTGCAGCGCGCCCGGCACGAAGGCGACACGGGCGTCGTCCTCGGTGAGTCCGGGGCCGGAGTCACGGACCTCGACCCGTACGGCGGCCGCGGTCGCGCTCGCCTCGAGCGCGACCCGATCGCCGGGTGAGCAGACCCGCACGGCGTTGTCGAGCAGCGCGTCGAGCACCTGACGCAGCCGCTCGCCGTCCGTGTCGAGCACGACCGGTACGGCGTGGGTCACGAGCGCGAGCCCTGCTCGCCCGGCCCGATCGGACCAGGCCCGGTGCGTGGCCGCAAGCACCTCGCCCACGTCGACCGCTCCCACGTGCAGCGAGAAGTCGTCGGCCTGCAACCGGGCGAGCGCCAGCAGGTCCTCCACGTACCCGGCCATCCGATCGGCCTCGGCCCGCATCGTCGTGGCCACGTCGCCGACCTCGTCGGGCGGCACGACCCCGTCCGCGAGCGCCTCGGCGTACCCGCGAACGGCCGTGAGGGGGGTCCGCAGCTCGTGCGAGACCGACAGGAGGAAGTCCCGCTGCCGCCCCTCGCTGCGGCTGAGCGCCTGGTCCAGCGCGGTGAGGGCCGCCGCTACGTCGTCGACCTCGCTGGTGCCGGTCGGCGCGAGCGTGATGCCACGTTCGCCGGCCGCGAGTCGTCGGGCGGCCTCGGCGGTGCTGGTCAGGGGCCGTCCGACGCGCGAGGCGACGAACCACGCGACCCCGAGCGCGGCCAGGAGCCCGAGCGTGATGGCGAGCAGCACTCGACGACGCAGGGTCGCCGAGGCCTCGTCGACGAAGGCCGCGTCGGTCGCCAGGACGAGCGCACCGCCGTCACGCAGCGCTCGGGCCTCGATCACGACCGACTCGCCCTCGAAGACGCCGTCGGTCGAGACCGGCTGCCCGGCCGTGAGAGCTGCCCGTTCGGCGGAGGTGAGCACTGCGGCGACCCCCGTGGTCGATCCGTCGGTGTCCACCAGACCCACGCTCAGCTCGGCGCGAAAGGCGGCCGCCGGCCCCCTGCTGAAGCCCGGCCCGGTGACCGGCACGACCCGGGCGAGGAAGTCGGCCTGCCGGCTCAGCGGCTCGCGTACGGCGTCCTCGGTCGCGGAGCCGAGCAGGGGGGCGGTGAGCAGCCCGGCGAGGAGGGCGGTCAGCAGGGCGACACCCCCCATCGCCACCATCAGGCGCCGGTGGAGGCTGCCGAGCAGCCGGGGGCGGCGTCTCGTGCGCGCTGGAGGTGGACCGGGAGGCGACCCAACAGGCGGTGGGGTCTGCCGGGGTGGGGGCGGTGGTGGCCGGGTCACGGCACGGCCCGGTAGCCCACACCGCGGACCGTCTCGATCGGTGCTCGCGTGCCGAGCTTGGCGCGCAGCTGCGCGACGTGCACGTCCACCGTGCGACTGCTGCCGTAGTCGGCGACGCCCCAGGCGGTGGCGAGCAGCTCGGCACGCTCGACGACCCGCCCGTCGGCGTCGAGCAGCGCCTCCAGGAGGTTGAACTCCGTGGTGGTCAGGGCGACCTCCTCGCCCTCGAGCCGGACCCGGCGCGTCGCAGGGTCCAGCTCGACCGGGCCGGCGGTGAGCAGGCGGCCTCCCTGGCGAGGTTCCCCGCGGCGCAGCACCGCCTTGACCCGAGCCACCAGCTCGCGCGGCGAGAAGGGCTTGGTGAGGTAGTCGTCGGCGCCGATCTCCAGGCCGACGATGCGGTCGGTCTCGTCGTCACGGGCGGTCACGAAGAGCACGGGTGTCCAGTCACCACACTCGCGCAGCGCTCGGCACACGGCGACGCCGTCGCGGCCGGGAAGCCCGACGTCGAGCACGACGGCGACCGGACGCAGCCGTGCGACAGCGGCGAGGGCGGCGTGCCCGTCGGTCTCCACGTGCACCCCGAAGCCCTCGCGGGTCAGGTAGCGCCGCTGGATGTCGGCGATCGCGGGCTCGTCCTCCACCACGAGGACCAACCCGCGCGGCGACGTCTCCATGCGGCCACGCTAGTGCGAAGAGGGCAGCACCGTCGCCGGACGCAGACAGCCCTGACACAGCCCGAACATTCGCCAGACGTGCACGCCACCTGGGCGTTGCACGGTGAGGTCGTCAATCAGACCGGCACCACCCGAGCGAAGGGAGCACGTCGTGCTCATCAGGATCATCACAGCAGCCACTGCCGGCCTCGCCGGTATCGCCGCCACGGCCCTGGTCGTCGTCGTCCAGCAGCCGGACGCCGTACGTCTTGATCAGAGTGCTGCATCCGCGGCCACGTTCGCGACCGAGCCCGAGCCCGAAGCGGTCACCGACGAGCGCGACGAGGCCGACTGCCGACCACTCGGCTCTCGGCTGCCCGAGGCCCTGCGCGAGGACCTCGAAGCGCTGCGAGACCTCGACCCCGACGAGCGGGCGGACGAGCTCGACGCGATCCGGCAGCGCGCCCTGGACGGCGAGTACGGGGACCGGGCGCAGGAGCGCGCGGACCAGCTCAGCGGGCAGTTCGACGGACGCTTCGACGGACGCTTCGACGGGGCTCTCCGCGACCGGGTCGAGGCCCGGCTCGACGGGCTGCCCGAGGCCCTGCGCGAGGACCTGCTGGCCGTGCGCGAGCTCCCGGTCGAGGACCGGCGTGGTGCCGTCGAGAAGATCCACGAGGACGCCCTCGCGGGGAGCTACGGGGACGAGGTCCAGGATCGCGCCGAGACGCTGGGTGAGCGCGTCGAGGACCTCCGGGAGCGCTTCGGCGACCGACGTGGCGACCAGGGGAGCCGGTTCGGGGGTCGTCTCGGCGCCCACGTGCCGGGCGCCTCGCTCGGGATCTGCCTCGACTGATCCACCAGTCCTGCGTCGCCGGGTGATGGTCCTCCCACCATCCCCCGGCGGCGCCGGCGGCGGCGAGGGTCAGGGGCAGGTCACTTGTGGGTCACCGTGATCGTGACCGGCGACGACTGGGCGCGCGAGTAGGCCTTCGTGCCGGTGTACGTCGCCACGACCGGGTGGGTGCCCGGCTTGAGGCGCTTGAGCCTCACCGTCGCGCGTCCCGTGACGGTGGAGGCCTGGCCGGTGCCGACCTTGCGCCCGCCGTCGCGGATGACGACCTTGCCCGACGGGGTGCCGCTGTCGGCGCTGCTCAGCTCGATCTCCACGACGGCGCGCTTCTTCTTGGTGATGCTCGCCCTCTTGACCCGCAGGTCGATCTCGGAGGCCAGCTTGTCGACGGGACCGGTGGCGGCGACGCCGGTCGTCGGGGTGTGCCCGGCGCGGGTGGCGACCACGACGACCGCCATCTTGCGACCGGCGTCGGTCGCCGTCAGCCGGTAGCCCCGGTCGTCGGCGCCGGCGATGGCCTGCACGTTCTTCTTCCCCTGGCTGCGGTACCACTGGTAGTCGAAGCTCAGCTCGGAGAAGTCGGCCCACTCGCCGGGGTCGGCGGTCAGGGTCTCGCCGAAGCGCGTCGACCCGCTGATCGTGGGTGGCGTGGTCGGCACCGGTGCGTCGCCGATCAGCCCGGTGACCGGCTCGCTGGTGGAGACGGTCGACGCGAGCAGGAGCACGGTCCCGGTGGCGTCGACGGTGATGGCGGCGTCGATGTCGGCCGGCGCGACGACGTACGTGCTCTCGGTCGCGTCCTCGATGTCGACGCCGTCGCGCTGCCACTGGTACGACGTCAGGGTCACGGGGTTGTCCCACGTCGGCTCGACGGAGGTGAGCGTCTCGTCGACCTTCGGGGTGCCGGTGATCGCGGCCGGGGTCTCGGCGACCGGTGCGGCTCCCGGCACGTCGGGCAGGCACGGCAGACCCGGCACGGGCACGCACGTCTCCCGCGGCAGTGGTACGGCGGCGCTCGCCGACGCGGTCAGACCGGTGAGGGCCGTCGTGGCGACGAGAGCCGCGACGGTGCAGGCGAGGGCGCCGCGGGAGGCGCGTCGGGTGAGGGGAGCAGGTGACATGGCGGGACCTCCGGGGTGCCCCGCAACGGTGCGGGGGAGGATGCGGGGGGACACCACTGAGGGTAGGCCGTGCGAGGCCCGGGACGACGCGAATCGGGTGACGGCCTGCGCACTGACACACTGGCGCCATGACCCGGGAGCGGCTCGCCCTCATCTCCGACGTCCACGGCAACCTGACCGCCCTCGAGGCGGTGCTCGCCGACATCGACGACCGCGGCATCACCCGGATCCTCAACCTCGGCGACTTCGTCGGCAAGGGTCCGCGCGGTCGCGAGGTGGTCGAGAGGTGCCAGGAGCGCTGCGAGGTCAACATCCTCGGCAACTGGGACGACTTCCTGCCCGACCCCGACCGGCCGGACGACGCGGCGCTGCGGTGGTGGGCCGACCAGCTCTCGCCGGGTCAGGGCGACTGGCTGCGCGGCTTGCCCTTCTGCCACGACCTGCTGATGAGCGGGCGACGGATCCGACTGATGCACGCCTCCTCGGAGACCGTCCACCGCCGGGTGCGCTACGTGAAGTCGCAGGAGGAGTTCCTCGGCCAGTTCGTCAACACCCCGGCCACGATCGCCGCGGTCGGCGACGGGCCGGTCCCCGACATGGTGGGGTACGCCGACATCCACGAACCCTTCTACGAGACCCAGCTGGAGGGCCGCACCCTCTTCAACACCGGCAGCGCCGGCAACGCGATGGGCGACCCGACCGCGTCGTACGTCGTGCTCGAGGGGCTGCTCGACGAGCCCGGCCCGGCCCCGATCTCGATCGCCTTCGTGCGCGTGCCCTACGACGTCGGGGCCGAGCTGGCCCACGCCCGCGAGGTCGGCTGCCCGCAGTACGAGGGCTACGAGGCGGAGCTGAGGCTGGGGCTCTACCGTCGGGCACTCGACGACTACCGCGCCGGGCGCCTCGCGCTCAGCGACTACTACCACTCCTGAGAAGGGGCACTCGTGAGGCAGACGCACCGATGACCTTGGCGAACACCGCTCTGGCGGGCCCGCTGCGCGCAGCGCTGCTGGCCGCCGACTTCACCTACGAGGGCACCGCCGACCTGCTCGGCACCCGCGCGCACGACGCCCTGGCCCGCAACGAGACGACGCCGGGACTGCGCCGTACGACGGGAGGCAGTCCGCTCGAGACGCTGGTGCGCCTCTTCCTGCTGCAGACCACCGTGTCGGTCGCCGATGCCGAGGCCGCCCTGCCCGGTCTGGTCGACCGCCTCGCCGTGGCGGGACTGCTCGAGCAGAGCGTGAGCGAGGTGCGCGCGCGCCTGGACTGTCGTCCCTACGGCACCGACGACGACACCCCGCTGTGGGTGGTCAGCGACCTGACGCCGGGCCTCGACGGCGGACCCCAACGGGTCGTGGCCGACCACGTCCTCGGCATCAGCCCTGCCTCCACGTCACTGGCCCAGCTCACCCTGCGCGAGCCGGTCGGCTCCGCGCTCGACCTCGGCACCGGGTGCGGGGTGCAGGCGCTGCACCTCGCCCGGCACGCGCAGCGCGTCGTCGCCACCGACGTCAACGCCCGTGCCCTGGCGGTCGCCCGGTTCAACGCCGCCCTCAACGACGTCGCCGACGTCGTCGAGGTGCGCGACGGCTCCTTCTTCGAGCCCGTGCGCGACGAGCGCTTCGACCTGATCGCCACGAACCCGCCGTTCGTGATCTCGCCGGCGCTGCACCACCAGCGGGGCGAACGCCTCGTCTACCGCGACTCCGGGTTGCCC
Source organism: Nocardioides sp. (assembly GCF_029937575.1). GTDB lineage: Bacteria > Actinomycetota > Actinomycetes > Propionibacteriales > Nocardioidaceae > Nocardioides. The sequence continues at coordinate 2,796 of NZ_JAPYPS010000020.1, read as the reverse complement.
GGCGACCGCGTCGTCGAGGACATCGTCCGCGCCGCCCCCGCCCACCTGACGCCCGGCGGGTGGTGCCAGATCCTGGCCAACTGGGTGATCGCCGCGGACCGTCCCTGGGACGAGCGGCTGTCCGAGTGGATCGCCCCCGACCACGACGCGCTGGTGGTGCAGCGCGAGGTCCTCGACCCGTCGGCCTACGTCGAGCTGTGGCTCAAGGACGCCGGGCAGCACGGCGCCGCCGACTACCTGCAGCGCTACGACACGTGGTTGTCGTGGTTCGACGAGCAGGGGATCGAGGCGATCGGGTTCGGATGGATCAACCTGCGCGCACCGGGCGGGAGCGCACCGGCGCCCCGCGCCCGCGTCGAGCTCCTCGAGTGGCCCTACGACGTCGAGCAGCCGATCGCGCCCGCGATCGGCGACTGGGGTCGGGCCGACCCCAGTGCCGTCACGCTCGACTCCCGACTGGTCGCCCGCGCGGACGTCGTGCAGGAGACGGTGGGTGCAGTCGGGGCCGAGGACCCGTCGACCATCGTGCTGCGCCAGCAACGCGGGCTGCGCCGCGCCAGGCAGGCCGACACCGTCGAGGCCGCGCTGGTCGGAGCCTGCGACGGTGAGCTGAGCGTCGGGCAGATCCTGGACGCGGTCGCCCAGCTGCTGGGGCACGACGCCGACGAAGCGGAGCGGGTGCGCACGACGTACCTGCCGGTGGTGGCGGAGCTGGTCGCGGAGGGCTTCCTGACGGTCTGACCGACCCCGTCACCCGAGACGCGCCGGGTAGCCTCGGAGCGTGGCAGCTGCTGGTTGGTACCCCGATCCGTCCGGTCAGCCGGGTGCGTTCCGCTACTGGGACGGCGACGTCTGGAGCGAGACCCTGGCCGACACGCCGTACGGCCCGCCGCCTGGTGGTGTCGCGCCACCGCCCGCGCCACCGGCCCCGCCCGCCCCCACCCAGCCGATCGCGACCAGCCCACCTCCGCCGCCTCCTCCGGGAGGCTTCGACCAGCCCACCGTCGTGCCCGGGGGTACGCCGTCCGGGGGCGGAGGCTTCCAGTCGTACGCCGCGATCGGGCCGCTCGGGCCGCCGAGCCCACCCTCGTGGGAGGGCCAGGTCCCGCCGCCGAGCAGCCCCGGCAACGGGTCGGGCCGCACCGTCGGCCTGGTGCTGGTGGCCGTGGCGACGACGCTGCTCCTCGGGATCGCCACGTTCTTCGTGGTCGGCGCCCTCGTGGACGAGGACGACGCGGGCGCTCGCAGCACCGCGACTCCCGCCCCGACCGTCGAGCCGACCCCGCAGCCCGACGACCCCGACCCCACGCCGGAGGCCTCGCCGGACGCCCCGCCCACAGAACAGCCGACCGAGCCCAACCCGGAGGGGCCGAACCCGGACGGGCCGTCGGTGCTGCAGTGCACGGGCGGACTGCCGGAGCAGGGCGTCACCGGTGAGCGGGGGCGCTTCATCACCGGTGGTGGCCTGCGGGTGCCGAAGCCGGCCGACTACGAGTCGGCCCTCGACCAGGGCTCGGCCTTCACCTTCGCCGACGGCGTCTTCGCTCCCTCGAAGATCATCGAGCAGGGCCTCACCTCCGGGTGGGTGGCCACCTACGCGCTCGGGAGCCTGAGCCGCGGCAACGGGTTCGAGTCGCCGCGCCAGGCCGCCGAGGTCGTGGTGCAGTGCATGGCCGGCTCGCCGAACTTCTACTCCGACTTCACCGGCAGCACCGAGCTCGACTCGACCGAGACGGTGGTCGACGGGGCCCCGGCCTGGAAGCTGACCCAGGAGATCCGGATCGACGACCCCGAGCTCAGCGTCGAGGGCGACATCGCCAAGGTCGTCGTCGTCGACACCGGCGACCCTTCGTCGTACGCGCTGTTCGTCAGCGTCGTGCCGATCGGCGACCAGGCGATGATCGACGCCCAGGACGCGGCGGTCGGGGAGCTCGAGCTCCGGTGACGGGCGGCGCCCCTCGACCGGCCTCGGGCAGGAGGCCGACGGGAGGCCGGACCGGTCCGCAACCACCCAGCGCCGCCGGTCGGGTGGACAGCACGCGCTACCGTGATCGGCCGTGAGCACCTTTCTCGGGTGGCTCGCGCCTCCGAGCGGTGCCGCCCGGAGCCCACCCGAACGCCCCACGTTCGACCCAGCAGAGAAGGAAAGTGACCAGTCCGTGGCACACAAGTTGGTGATCGTCGAGTCCCCGGCGAAGGCCCGCACCATCGGCGGGTACCTCGGCGACGGCTATGTCGTGGAGTCCTCCATCGGACACATCCGCGACCTTCCCAACAACGCCGCCGACACCCCGGCCAAGATCAAGGACAAGTCGTGGGGCCGGCTCGCGGTCGACGTCGAGGACGGCTTCACGCCCTACTACGTCGTGCCGCGTGACAAGAAGTCGCACATCTCCAAGCTCAAGTCGCTGCTGAAGGACGCCGACGAGCTCTTCCTCGCCACCGATGAGGACCGCGAGGGCGAGGCGATCGCCTGGCACCTGCTTGACGAGCTCAAGCCGAAGGGCATCCCGGTCAAGCGGATGGTCTTCCACGAGATCACCAAGGCCGCGATCCTCGAGGCCGCCGACAACCCGCGCGACATCGCGATGGACCTCGTCGAGGCGCAGGAGACCCGCCGCATCCTCGACCGCCTCTACGGCTACGAGGTCAGCCCGGTGCTGTGGAAGAAGGTGATGTCCGGGCTCTCGGCCGGGCGCGTGCAGTCGGTCGCGACCCGCCTGGTCGTCGACAAGGAGCGGGAGCGGATCAAGTTCAAGCTGGCCTCCTACTGGGACCTCGAGGGGACCTTCGACC
>NZ_JAPYPS010000089.1 GCF_029937575.1 Nocardioides sp. | reverse complement strand
GGTACTTCCTCCGAATCCCAAGTGGGATTCGTCAGTGGGCATTGCGCGCGCAGGTCGCGGCAGGCGCGAGGCCGCGCGCCGCACACACGGGCCCGGATTGGTGTGGAGAGGAGATGGGCCGTGCCGCGGTCAAACGCCGGGTAGCCGTACGGCGGTCGCGGCGCGCCGCGGCGATCGTGCCGGGCCGCGAGAGGACCGAGAGCAGGGCCGCGAGGTCATCGAGGGCCTCGCCCGCCGAGCGCAGCGCCAGGAAGCCGATCATCCGCAGCAGCGTGCCGAGGACCAGGCGGACCACCCGCCACGGCAGGGCGCGGGCCGAGGAGTTGACCAGCAACGTGTAGAGCGCCGCGCGCCGCTCCTGGTAGTGCGTGTGACGGCCGGTCAGCGACGTCCTGCGCAGCCCACGGTGAGCGGCTTCGGCGTGGAAGACGACGGCCTCGGGGACGACCAGCGTGGTGTGCCCGGCGCTCGCCGCGCGCCAGCCGAAGTCGAGGTCGTTGCCGAAGACGGGGAGGTGCTCGTCGAAGCCGCCCAGCTCCTCCAGCACCGCCCGGCGGACCAGCATGCCGGCGGTGTTGACCGCCAGCACCTCTCGCTGCTCGTCGTGCTGACCCTGGTCGTACTCGCCGCGCTCGAGCCCGGTCTCGCGCCGCCCGGTCCCGGAGATCGTCACCCCCAGCTCCAGCAGACGGGCCAGGGACGGCCATTCGCGCAGCTTGGGCCCGAGGACGTCGACGTCAGGTCGTCGCGCGGCGGCGGCCAGCAGCGCCGCCAGCGCCCCGGGTGCCGGCCGGGAGTCGTCGTGGAGCAACCAGACCCAGTCATGGGCTCCAGAGTCGAGTGGGTCCAGGGCCTCCAGGGCCTCGAGACGCTCCAGGCCCATCCGGACCGCAGCCGGGTAGGACGTCGAGGACGTCGCCGTCACCACGTCGGCCACCGGCGCCAGCAGGGCCGCGCTCTCGTCGAGGCTGCCCGTGTCGACGGCCACGACCCGCCCGTGCAGCTCCTGCTCGGCCAGGCCCTCCAGCACTCCGGGGAGCCAGCGGGCGCCGTCATGGCTGACGACCAGCACGGCGACCCGGGCGGTGGCGAGAGCGGGGGAAGGCACCAGCGCACACTAGAACGTCGGGGCAACCCGCCAAAAAGCGCAGGGCCCCGGTCATCGTCGACCGGGGCCTTCCTGCTCTGCGTGTGCGCTGCCTGCTACCTGCTCAGACGGCGCGCTTCTTCAGCTTGCGACGCTCTCGCTCGGAGAGTCCGCCCCAGATGCCGAAGCGCTCGTCGTTCATCAGGGCCGACTCGAGGCACTCGTCGCGCACCTCGCACGTGAGACAGACCTTCTTGGCCTCACGTGTCGACCCGCCCTTCTCGGGGAAGAACGCCTCAGGATCGGTCTGCGCGCACAGCGCGCGCTCCTGCCACCCTGCCTCGTCCGTCTCCGGCTCCAGGAGAAAGAGTTCCCTCATGGTTATCTGCCTCTCGACCCAAGCATTGCCGTGAACAACACTGTGAGAATTACATGCCTGTCGTACCCGTAAGTCAAGCCCCGTATCTGCTATGGCGCTGATCACGGGGCCGCGGCCACCCGGTCGGGCCTCCCGGGCCCGCCGGATCCGCCGGCGAGCGACGCGGCAGAGTAGGCACCATGAAGAACATCACCGTGCTGTGCGGCGGCATGGGCGGGGCCCGCTTCCTGCAGGGACTGCGCCACGGCCTCGCCGAGGGAACCCTCCCGGGTGTCTCACCCGAGGCCACGATCACCGCGATCGCCAACACCGCTGACGACCTGTGGATGCACGGCCTGAAGATCTGCCCAGACCTCGACACCGTGATGTACACCCTGGGTGACGGGATCGATCCCGAGCGCGGCTGGGGCCGACGGGACGAGTCGTGGAGCGTCAAGGACGAGCTCGCGGCGTACGGCGTGGAGCCGACCTGGTTCGGGCTCGGCGACCGTGACCTGGCGACCCACCTGGTCCGCACCCAGATGCTCGAGGCCGGCTATCCGCTCTCCGATGTCACCGACGCCCTGTGCCGGCGCTGGCAGCCCGGCGTGCGGCTGCTCCCGATGACCGACGACCGGGTCGAGACGCACGTCGCCATCGCCGACCCGGACTCCCCCAGCGGGCGCCGGGTGGTGCACTTCCAGGAGTACTGGGTGCGACTGCGCGCCGAGGTGCCGGCCGAGACGGTGGTGTTCGTGGGACTCGAGGCCGCGACACCCGGCCCCGGGGTCATCGAGGCGATCACCGGCGCCGACCTGGTCGTGCTGCCGCCGTCCAACCCCGTCGTGTCCGTGGGCACGATCATCGGCGTGCCGGGCGTCCGGGAGGCGCTGCACAGCACCGGCGCGCCGGTCGTGGGGCTCTCGCCCATCGTCGGCGGCACCCACGTGCGCGGGATGGCCCACCAGATGCTGACGTCCATCGGCGTCGAGGTCGGTGCCGGCGCCGTCGCCCGCCACTTCGGCGCCAGGTCCGCACCCGAGGGCGTGCTCGACGCGTGGTTGGTCGATGAGAGCGACGCCGACCAGGTGGCCGAGGTCGAGGCCGCCGGGATCGCGTGCGCCGCCGTACCGCTGATGATGACCGACCACGCGGCGACCGCCGCGATGGCCGCGGCCGCGATCCGCCTGGTGACGTCGCACCCGGACGGTACGGCGTGAGCCACGGCCTGGTCAGCGCCATGGCTCCCGACGGCGCCCCCGAGATCGTGGAGGGCACCGACCTCGCGGGCGTGCTGCTGGAGCTGCTCGGTCCCGACCACCTGCAGGACGGCGACGTCGTGGTCATCACCAGCAAGGTGGTCAGCAAGGCGGAGGGACGCGTCGTCCCAGGTTCTCGCGAGGAGCACCTCCCCGACGCCACGGCGCGCGTCGTCGCCCGACGCGGCCCCACCACGATCGTGCGGACCCACCACGGCCTCACCCTGGCCGCCGCAGGGATCGACAACTCCAACGTCGAGCGGGGCGCCTCGGTCCTGCTTCCCCTCGATCCCGACGCCTCGGCCCGCCGCATCCGGGCGGACCTCCAGGAGCGCACCGGCCTCGTGCTGGGCGTCGTCGTCACCGACACCGCGGGTCGGGCCTGGCGCGAGGGCCAGACGGACATCGCCATCGGCGCGGCCGGACTGCTGGTGGCCCAGGACTTCGCCGGACAGCTCGACGGGCACGGCAACGAGCTGGCCGTCACGGCTCCGGCTGTCGCCGACGAGATCGCCGGCCTCGCCGAGCTCGCCCAGGGCAAGCTCGGCGGCCGCCCCTTCGCCGTCGTCCGCGGGCGCGCCGACCTGGTCCTGGACCCCGCGGCCGACGGGCCGGGTGCCGGCGCCCTGGTCCGTGCCGAGGGAGGCGACCTGTTCGGCTTCGGGGCGCGCGAAGCCGTGCTGCGCGCCGTACGAGGTCAGCCCGGCGACCGCGCCCCGTTCGGCGCTCCCATGAGCGCCGCCGAGCTCTGCGTGGCGGTACGGGACTCCACCGGACTCGATGCCGTGATCACCGGTGACGGCGCGGTGTCCTGCGCGGCCGGCACCGGATCTGACGTCGTGCTCGACGTGCTCCTCTTCGCCTGCGGCTGGGAGCGCGAACCGTCCCCGACCACGCCGCACGAGCGTGCGCTGGACACCGATCTCCGGTTCCGCCCGGTGAGTCCGTAGACTTCCCGCGATTCCCGCCCCATCGAACCGAGGTATCCCGGCTGTGGCCAAGTCGTCCAAGTCCGCCAAGAGCGAGCGTCAGGCGCTGATCGACTCAGCGATGAAGAAGCAGCGCAGCGCGGAGAAGCGTCAGAGCAACCTCATCGTCGGGATCGCCGTGGTGATCGGTCTCGGCCTCATCGGCGCCGCGGCCTTCCAGCCGATCAAGAGCGCCTTCGACGAGAGCGAGTACGCCGGTGTGGAGATCGCGGAGGTCGGTGCCGCGGCATCGGTGTGCCAGGACATCACCACGGAGACCGCGACCGACGTCAACAACCACGTGCCGCAGGGCACCGAGGTGACCTACGACTTCGCGCCGCCGGCCTTCGGCCCGCACTGGAACGTCGCCGGGGTCGCCCCGGCCCCCTTCACCGACAAGTTCTACGACGCCGACGACCGCCCGCCGCTCGAGGCGCTGGTGCACAACCTCGAGCACGGCTACACGATCCTCTGGTACGACGAGACCGTCGCCGACGACGCCGGGCAGATGAGCCAGATCCGGGCGATCGCGAAGAAGTTCGACCTCGACGACACCAACTTCCGGCTGAAGTTCATCGCCGCGCCGTGGACCTCCGACGACGAGGACGGAGCAGCGTTCCCCGACGGCCAGCACGTGGCGTTCACCCACTGGAAGGGTGACGAGACGGAGTCCACCGGGGTCACGCAGTTCTGCTCCGAGACGAGCGGCGCCGCCCTGGAGAGCTTCATGGCGGAGTATCCCTACACCGACGCACCCGAGGCCGGGGCGATCTGACTCAGGTCAGGTCGGCCCGCCCGCCGTCCTTGAGACCGGCGACGACCTTCTTGACCGACTGGGCGTGGGCCCGGGTGGTCACGAGCAGCGCGTCGGGGGTGTCGACGACGACCACGTCGTCGAGGCCGACCACGGCGATCATCTTGCCGCCCGCGGGCACCACGAGCCCGGTGGCGTCGACCGCCTGCACCAGCGCCGGGTCGCCGAGCACCGTCGTCGTGGCCGACGTGGTGTCCTCCAGCAGGGTCGCCAGGGAGTCGAAGTCACCGATGTCGTCCCACCCGATCGAGGCGGGCACCACCACGACACGGCCCGCGGCCGCGGCCGGCTCGGCGACGGCGTGGTCGAGGGCGATCTTGGGCAACGAGGCCCAGGCCGCCTCCAGTGTCTCGGGGGCCGCGGCGATGGCGCGCAGCGCCGCGGTGAAGTCGGGGTCCTGCTCGGCGAGCAGCTCGAGCAGCACCGTGGGCCGGACCACGAACATCCCGGCGTTCCAGCGGTAGCGGCCCGTCGCGAGGTAGCCCTCCGCCACGTCGACCGACGGCTTCTCGACGAACTCTTGCACCGCGTGCGCGCCGGGATGACCCGCGAGGTCGTCGCCGAGGTGGATGTAGCCGAACGCCGAGGACGGGAAGGTCGGGTCGATGCCGATCGTCACCAGCCAGTCGTCGCGGGCGGCAGCTGCCGCCACCTCGACGGCGCGGCCGAACGCAGCGGGGTCCGCGATCACGTGGTCGGCGGCGAAGGAGCCCATCACCGCGTCCGGGTCGCGCAGCTCGAGCATCGCGGCGGCGAGACCGATGGCGGCCATCGAGTCACGTGCCGAGGGCTCGGCGACGATCGCCTCGGCCGACACCTCCGGCAGCTGCCCGGACACCGCCTCGCGGTGCGACTGCCCGGTGACCACCAGGAAGCGGTCGTCGACGATCGGGGCCAACCGGTCCCACGTGCCCTGCAGCAGGGACCGCCCCGTGCCCGTCAGGTCGCGCAGGAACTTGGGGGACGACGAGCGCGACATCGGCCACAGCCGCGTCCCCGCTCCGCCGGCCGGGACGACGGCCCAGAAGTTGTCGATGGAGGTCATGTGCCGAGCCTAGGGCCGGGCCACCACACTGGGGGCATGAACCACCCCACCACCTTCGCCGACGTCCTCTCCGAGCAGCTGCGCAGCGATGCCGGCCGCCCGCTGGTCACCTTCTACGACGACGAGAGCGGCGAGCGCGTCGAGCTGTCGGTCACGACGTACGCCAACTGGGTGGCCAAGGCGGCCTCCCTGCTGGTCGACGACCTGGACCTCGAGCGCGGCGCCCGGCTGCAGGTCGACCTGCCTGCGCACTGGCTCGTCCCCGTCTTCCTCGGCGCCGCGTGGACGGCAGGCATCGCCGTCGTCGACGACGCACCCGACGCCGTCGTGTGCGGCCCGAGCACCCTCGACGTGTGGGCTCCGCGAGCCGGCGAGCTGCCCGTGCTGGCCTGCGCGCTGCTCCCCCTGGGCGTCCGCTTCGCCGAGCAGGTCCCGGCGGGGGTGCACGACGTCGGTGTCGAGATCTGGGGCCAGCCCGACGCCTTCGCCCCGTGGGACCCGCCGACCGGCGACGACGTCGCCGTCGAGCACCGCGGGGAGCGCACCTCCCAGTCGAGCCTGTGGAACGCGGCCGCCGCCGGGACTCTCGTCACCGACGGCGGCCGGCTCCTCACGGAGGCGAACCCGGCTTCCCCACCGGGACTCGCCGCCTTCGTCGAGCCGCTGCTGCGCGGCGGCTCGTTGGTGCTGGTCACCCGGGCCGGACGGGAGCGCGTGGAGGCGACCTACGTCGCCGAGCGCGCGACCGCCCGCTTCCCTGCCTGAGGACCAGACAACCGCTTCGTGGGCGCTCCTCACTCCACCATGTTGTACTTCGCCCAGCCTCGACCGAGGAGGATCGGGTCGCCGAACGACTTCTTGTGGCCGGGGATGAGGTAGAGCTGCCCGGTGCCCTTGGCCCGGACGACCAGGTCCGGGTGGCCCTTGAGGTTGACGTCGCTGATGCCGACCACCCAGTTGTACGGCGAGACGTCGATCGGCAGCTGCCGTGACCCGGTGAACCCACCGGGACCGTTGCCCATGTAGAGGATCAGGTTCCTGCCCTGACGCACCAGCGTGTCGGGGGCCCCACCCTTGTCCCAGCGACCGACGCTGATCTGCTTGCTGCCCTTGATCGAGCTGTAGGCGACGTACGGCGTGCCCAGACCGTTGGTGCCGCGGCCGGGGTAGATCATCATCGGCTTGCCCTTGCGCTGGCCCATCAGGTCGGGGAAGCCGTCACCGGTCATGTCACCCACCGCGGCAAGGAGCTTGACGCCCTTGAAGCCGTTGGCCAGGAACTGCACCGGCTTGAAGGTGCCGTTGCCCAGGCCGAGGCGCAGCGTCAGCCGTCCGTCGACCTTGCGGCGGGTGATCAGGTCGGCGACGCCGTCGCGGTCCCAGTCCCCCGCCGAGAGGATCCGGCTCATCCCGCTGAGGTCGACCGCGAGCGGGATCGCCTTGCCGGTGCGGTAGCCGCTCGTCGTCTTCTCGATCGGGATCAGCACACCCCTTCCGTCGCTGGTGCGCCGAGCGATGATGTCGGGCTCCGCGCTCGCGGCGACGTTCGACTCCAGCTGGCGCCCCGAGAAGCCGACCTGGGTCTGCTTGGCGAGCTTGCGGATCTGCGGAATCTGGTCGTACAGGTACTGCCCCGGGCAGGCGGTGGAGGCCGCGTCACGGTGGCCGTTGATCGCCGCGAACGTGCGCGAGGTGACGTACTGGTTCATGGAGCCGGCCTTGACCCCGTGCAGCGACAGCTTCCACGCGAAGACAGCGCCGTAGGCCTCGATCATGGCCTTGGAGGGCGTCGTGGTCTCGAAGTTGCCGATCGCACTCATCGCGAAGGAGTCGTCGTTGTACCCCAGCGTGTGAGCACCGACGACGGGCCGGTCGACGCCGCCGTAGCGCCCTTCCCAGACGCGTCCGAAGCGGTCGACGAGGAAGTTGTACCCGATGTCGCTCCAGCCCCGTGACTGCGTGTGGTAGGCGTAGATGCCACGCAGGATCGAGGGCACGTCGCGCTTCTTGTACCCGTTCGCGTTGACCGTGTGGTGCACGAAGCCGGCGTGCACCTCGAAGTAGTGCAGCGAGCCGGCGTCGCGCAGGGACTCGTTGGCACCCCACTGGGCGCGGCTGAAGATCTTCGGCTTGGGCGTGAACGAACCCGCCGCCAGGTCGAGGTCCCCGTCACCGGTGGCCTCACCGGTGGTGCCGGGGTCGCTCTCGGGCACCGGGTCGGGAGCCGGCTCGTCGGCCCCGCCCTGCGTCGCGCTCGGGAGGGTGGCGGTGTCGATCGCGGCCCGCTCCCGGTCGCTGGAGGTCGCGACGCCGGGATCGATCACGGCCAGCTTGAGGTCGGCCGGGCTGGCGCCCTCGCTGTCGATGCGTACCTGCACCTCGTCGACCTCACCGACCAGCAGCTCGTCGGTGCCTGGGCGGGCCGTGATGGCCTCCTGGCTGTCCGGGTCCGGTCCGTGCTCGTCGCTGTAGTGCGCCTCGGTCCACCCGGACCAGCCGGCGGCGTCCTTGGTGCGGACCTCGACGGCGATGTCCTCCTCGCCCAGGACCGGGCCGGGCGCCCAGGTGACGCCGACGGCGCCGTACCCGGTCACCGGCTGCGGGTCGCTGACGAGTCGGTCAGCGCCTCCGGTCGTACGGCGACTGCTCGCGGCGAGTGCTCCGGGACGCATCCGAGCGCCGGCCGGCGCCGTGAGGGAGTACTCCTCCACGGTGGGGTCGACCGCCTTGGTCGGCACCGTGGCCTTCAGGGTGGTGGCCTTGGCGTAGGCCGCCATCGAGAGGTCGGAGCCCAGCCCGGTCGGCGACGGGGCCGCTCCGGAGCCGCCGTCCGGCGGGCGCGGGACCAGCTCCAGGTTGACGACTCCGGCAGCCGGGGTGAGGGCGGCGCAGATCACTCCGAGCACCAGCAGCTGCTGGCATGCGGTGACGAAACGGGGGTGTCGGGAAGACATCAGCTACTACTCCTGCGTGCGGGGGAAGAGTCACACGAGAAGCAACTGTCACACCCGTAACAGGCCCTGGGAAGAGGTGGTGAGTAACTACAAACCTGTAATTACCAGCCGACACGCCGGTGGTTCGGAGATTTGTCAAGCCGAGAGCGCGACCGAGGACGCGGAAGCGCGCGGGAGCGCTCAGATGTCGGCCCCGAGCTCCTCGTCGGAGTCGAAGTGCTCCTCGTCCTCGGGGCGCTCGTCGTCGTACTTGAGGACCTTGATCCCCTCCTTGACGTCTCCATCGAAGATCAGGCGCCCCTGCTCCAGGATCAGCACCCGGTTGCACATCCGCTTGACCGAGCCGCCCGCGTGGGAGACGTAGAAGAGCGTGCGACCGGAGTCGCGCACCTGCTCCATCCGCTCCAGGCACTTCTTCTTGAACGGCTTGTCCCCCACCGCCAGCACCTCGTCGGCCAGGAAGATCTCGGAGTCGACGTGGATCGCGACCGCGAACCCCAGGCGGGCCGACTGTCCCGAGGAGTAGTGCCCGACCTCGGTCTGCAGGAACTTGGTCGGGATCTCGGCGAAGTCGACGATGTCGTCGTACTTGCGGGCGATCTCGTTCTCGCTCATGCCCAGGATCGCGGCGTTGAGCATGATGTTCTCCTTGCCGCTCAGCTGCGGGTGGAAGCCCGCGCCGGTGGCGATCAGCCCCGCGATCCGACCCCGGGTACGCACCGTGCCGTGGTCGGGGCGCATCACCCCGTTGATCATCTTCAACAAGGTGCTCTTGCCGGACCCGTTGAGCCCCATCAGCCCGATGGACTCCCCCTGGCTGACGGTGAAGGAGACGTCGTCGACGGCCGGGAACGTGTCGCTGATCTGGCGGCCACGCGCCAGCGCGACCGTCACCTGCTTGAAGGTGCGGTGGTAGCGGAGGGTGAACTCCTTGGTGACGTTCTCGACGCGGATGGACTCTGCCATCAGCACTCACCTGCCATCAGATGCGCTCCGGGATCTGCTTCTCCAGCTTGCTGAAGACGTACTGCGCCAGGACCAGGATGAGCAGCGAGACGCCGATCATCGTGAAGCCGAGCGTGAAGAGGTGGTCGGGAAGCCGGTCGACGGCCTGGCCCTTGTCGTCGAAGTTGAGCTCCGCCTCGGTCAGCGTCCCGATCCAGAAGGCGTGCTGCATGAGCATCACGGCGTCGGCGATCGGGTTGAGCACGTAGTAGTCGGCGAAGCGTCCGAAACGGTCGCCGACCATCGTGTAGCTGTAGATCATCGGCACGCCGAAGCGCACGAAGTTGGTCAGGATGTTGACGAAGCTGGCGAAGTCGCGGAAGAGCACGTTGGCGGCGCTGAAGAACAGCGCCATCGCCGTGCCCAGCGTCATGATGATCGTCAGGGCGATCGCGACCGCCAGGACGCCGCTCAAGGTGGGCGTCCAGCCCATGAACAGCACCGCGACGAGCAGGATGACCAGCTGCGGGAAGACGTGGTAGAGCGAGACCAGCATCGAGGCGACCGGGAACATCTCGGCGGGCACGGCCATCTTCTTCACGATCGCCTTGTTGCGCACGATCGAGCGGGTGCCGGCGTTGAACGTCTCGGTGAAGAAGTGGACGATGATGATCGCCGAGAAGATGTGGATCGGGAAGTTCGGGATCGAGTCGTGGAGCTGGAAGATCACGCCGATGATCGCGAAGTAGATGAAGAACTGCGACAACGGGTTGATGTAGCTCCAGATCAGGCCGAGGAACGACCCGGAGTACCGCGCGCTGATCTCCCGGCGCACGAGGAGCTTGAGCAGGTAGCGACGACGGAAGACCTCCAGGAGCCCGCGGCTGGGCGCCGGATCCTCCCAGGGGCGGTCCTCCCCCAGGTCGTAAGCCGGATCGACGGAGGCGCCGGCACTGGCCTGCAGGCTGTCAGTCATCGGCCTCTTCCTGCTCACTGGTCCAAGGTGCGAACGTCGCGTCCCACGCCTCCGGCGAGGTGATGTCTCCCAGCTTGGCGCGGTACTCGGCCGCGAGGCGTGGCCACTCGCGCTTGAGCCGCTCGTGGATCTCGAGGGTCTGCTTCATCATCGTGCGGAACTGCTCCGGCTCCCGACGATACAGCGCCGCCGAGGTGCCGTCGGCCATCGAGACGACCGCGGAGTCGTAGATCGCCAGGCGCCACCACTTGGCATCCATCGCCCGGACCTCGGCCTCGGGGTAGCGGCGCGAGAGGGCGCGTGGCTTCTTGAGCTGGCGCAGCGGCTGGACGGTCGCGGTGATGATCCCGCTGAACCGGCCGGGGTCGGAGACCGCGTCGCGGCCCTTGCGCGGCGGCTTGGTACGCCGTACGGGCGGGAAGGCGTCGCGGTCGGCCTCGAGCACGGCGTCGGAGTGCTGCTTGCGCATCTTGTTGATCTCCGGCAGGCGCGTGGCCAGGACCTCGTGCAGCGCGTCCGGCCCCTTGAGGACGTCGAGGAGCGCCTGGTGACGCAGCTCCACGGTGGAGTACTGCATGGACACCAGGTGGGCGATCTGGTGGTTGCGGCTCTCGCGCACCATCCGGCCGCCCTTGGCGTACGGCGAGTGGAGCAGCGCCGCGATGAACCGGTTGCGCTGGTGGAAGTAGGACTGCCAGTCGAGCGCGTCGTTCTTGTCGCTCCACGGCACGTGCCACACCGCGGCACCCGGGAAGCTCACCGTCGGGTAGCCGGCGGCCTTGGCGCGCAGCCCGAACTCGGAGTCGTCCCACTTGATGAAGACCGGGAGGGACAGCCCGACGTCCTCGAGGACGACGCGCGGGATGAGGCACATGAACCAGCCGTTGAAGTCCACGTCGATCCGCTTGTGCAGCCAGCGGGCGGTGCGCAGGTTGCGCGCGGACAGGTCCCAGTCGGAGTGGGTGCCGGGCACCGACTGCCACCAGAAGTACCAGGGCTGGACGATCTCGCCGAAGCTGTGCAGCCGCGAGCGCGAGTAGATCGAGAACATGTGCCCACCCACGATCGTGGGACGGCGCGACAGGTCGCCGAACGTGATGGCGCGAATGATGCCCTCGGGCTCGCACACGACGTCGTCGTCCATCATCAGGGCATAGGTCGCGGTGCCCTTGCGCACCGACTCGAGCTGGCCGCGCGCGTAGCCGCCCGAGCCGCCCAGGTTGCCCTGCTTGATCATCCGCAGCTTGTCCCCCAGCGCCTCCTGGGCGGCCGGGAAGTGCTCGGAGTCCACGACGAGCTTGGTGCCCTGCTCCATCACCATGACGGTGTCGAGGTAGGGCGCCAGGTCCTCGTCCTCGCCCATCTGGCCGAGGAGCTCGGCGCAGAAGTCGGGTCGGTTCATCGTGGTGACGCAGATGTCGGCGGTGCCGTGCTGGGCACGGTCCTCGGGCACCTCGGCACTCCACTCGGCCCACTCGACGACGACGTCCTCGTCGCCGGCCACGACGTCGTACCAGTACCAGCCGCCGTCCACGAAGGGCTTCAGGCTCAGGTCGAAGGTGAACGTGCTCGGCTCGTGCGTCTCGGCCATCGCCGCGTCCACGCGCTGGGAGTTGCCGCGCGCCATCGACTTGTAGACCATCACGTGGGCGCCGCGCCCGCTGACCGTGATCGTCAGCCGGATCGAGTCCACCACGGTCCAGCGGCGCCAGTAGCTGGCCGGGAAGGCGTTGAAGTACGTCGCGAACGAGATCCGGTCGCCGGACTTGATGCGCAGCGCGGTGCGCGACTCGATCTGGTCGGGGTGGATCGAGAGCCCCGACGAGGTGGCCGCGCGCGAGGCGGCGCCCTGCAGGTCCCGCGCCACCCGGCTCAGGGCCGAGTCGTCGTTGTCGACGTCCACCGAGCCGTGGTCGCGGTCGACGTAGAGCGCCAGCACGTCGAAGTCCTTGTCCTGGGGCAGGATCTGACGCTGGAGGAGACGGCGCGCGGTGCCCGGGGTGCTCGTGCTCGTGCTGTCGGTGGCCGTGGCGGTGTCGGTGTCACCGATCGCGATCTCGCCGGTCGGGGTGCTGCTCATCGGGCCTCATCTCCGCTCGTCAGCGGCACGTCGTCGACGAAGTGCGGCCTGAGTTTGTTCTCGAACATCGACAGCGCCGAGCCGATGGCCATGTGCATGTCGAGGTACTGGTAGGTGCCGAGCCTGCCACCGAAGAGCACGCCGTGCTGCGCCGCCTCCTCCTTGGCCAGGGCCCGGTAGGCGAGCAGCTTGGCCCGGTCGTCGGCGGTGTTGATCGGGTAGTACGGCTCGTCGTCGTCCTCGGCGAAGCGGCTGTACTCGTGGACCACGATCGTCTTGCCCGGCAGGTAGGTCCGCTCGGGGTGCAGGTGCTTGAACTCCAGGATCCGGGTCCAGGGCACGTCCTGGTCGTTGTAGTTGACCACGCCGGTGCCCTGGAAGTCGTCGACGTCGAGGGTCTCGGCCTCGAGGTCGACGGTGCGCCACGACAG
>NZ_JAPYPS010000019.1:229-65189 GCF_029937575.1 Nocardioides sp. | reverse complement strand
GCTGAGCTCCGGGCAGCGCATCGGGCCGCCGAGGCGGGCCGCACGCTCGCCGGCCGATCGGTCGGTCGTGACATCGCCCGGTCGGGTGGTCTGGACCGCGATCGGGCCGATTCCTACCCGCAGGTAGCCGACCTGCCCTAGGATCACGAGGTCAGTCGGGAGCATTTTCTGCGGGAGGGCGGGAAGCATGCCTCACGAGAGGCCAGATGTCGCGCGCGGGCTCGAAGCCCTGCGCGCGGCCGTGCTGAGCCTCCTCGACCCTGCCCCGGCCCTCGCCGGTGGCCCTGCCGGTGGCCCCGTCGGTGGCCCCGGGTGGCTGCTCTCGGAAGCGCTGGCCGACGACCGGCACAGCAGCGCACCGAGCGGGCCCGAGCGCGGGAGCGGAGGCTTCGGTGACGCCGACCTGGCCACGTCGTCGGAGGAGTCCGAGGACGACCGCAGCCGGTTGATCGCGCTCGTCGAGCTCGCCCGAGGCGGCGACTCCGAGGCCTTCGGACTGCTGTACGACCACTACCACGTCTCGGTCTACCGCTTCCTCTTCTATCGCACGCGCTCGGCGCCCCTGGCCGAGGACCTCACCTCCGAGACGTTCTTCCGGGCGCTGCGCAACATGAAGAGCTTCCGCTGGCAGGGCAAGGACTTCGGGGCGTGGCTGATGACCATCGCCCGCAACCTGGCCACCGATCACTTCAAGGCCGGACGCACCCGCCTCGAGCTCACCACCGACGACATGGGCGACCACGACGCCAGCACCGAGGGCCCGGAGGCCGCGGTCCTGGCGAGCCTGACCAACGAGCTGCTCCTCGAGGCGCTGACCGAGCTGCCCGACGAGCAGCGCGACTGCCTGGTGATGCGGTTCCTGCAGGGGATGAGCATCGCCGAGACGGCCGAGGTCCTCGGTCGCAGCGAGGGCGCCGTCAAGCAGCTCCAGCTCCGCGGCGTGCGCAACCTCGCGAAGCTGATGCCCGAAGGGATCCGCGACTGATGGCCCCCTTCGGACATTCCTCCTCATCTCACCGGCGATCGCCCGTAACCTCCGCGCTCCACCCGTCGTTGAAACAGGTGTCGGACCGCACGGGTCCGTGCACCGCCCGGCCCACGGGCACCACACTCAGCAGAGGAGGACAGTGATGAACCCCGTCTTCGGTTCGCGCCGACGCGCCGACGAGTTCGACCTGCTCCTCGAGCGCGCCACGCGCGCCACCACCTCCGGATCCTCCGCGCCCTCGGCCGACCCGCGCTTCGAGGAGCTCCTCGGGGTCGTCGCCACGCTGCGTCACGCTCCGCTCGTCGAGCCCCGGGCGGACTTCTCTGCCGACCTGCGCGGTCGGCTCATGGCCGCCGCCGAGACGGCGCTGGCCCCCGACTCCCCGGCGCAGAGCGCGGCCCGCACCGCCAGGCCCGTACGCCGTACCCCCCGCGAGCGGCGGATCGCTGCTGCCGTCGGTGGCTTCGCGATCGTCAGCGCGACCGGCTCGATGGCCGTCGCTGCCCAGAGCTCCCTGCCGGGCGACACCCTCTACCCGCTCAAGCGCGCGATCGAGAACGCACAGGCCGGCGTCCAGCGGGACGCGGACGGCAAGGGCACCACGCTGCTCGGCAACGCCTCCGGGCGACTCGACGAGGTCGGCGCGCTCAGTCGCTCCGGCGACGACGACGCCCGGGCCATCGCCACCACGCTCGAGGACTTCGTCGAGCAGGCCACCGAGGCCTCCGACCTGCTGCTGGGCGACTTCGCCGACAACGGCCATGCTTCCTCGATCGAGGAGCTGCGCACGTTCACCGCCGACAGCATGGGGGCGCTCTCGAGCCTGCAGAGCGTCATCCCCGCAGCGGCCCGCTCCTCGCTGATCGAGGCCTCGCAGGTGATCAACGCGATCGACGTGCAGGCCCAGAGCCTGTGCCCTGCGTGCACCGACCTGCCGATCATGCAGGCCCCGGTCTTCGCGCAGAAGACGGTCGACAACCTCCTCGACGACGTGCTCAGCCCGCTCCTGGAGACGGTCGTCCCGGCGACCGACACCAAGACCTCCAGCACCGACAAGTCGGGCAAGAGCAAGAAGGCCACGGACGGAGCCAACAAGGCCCCGACCCAGGTCTCACCGCCGAGCACCCCCGGCTCCGGCACCAGCAAGCCCGACCAGCCGGTGCTGCCGCAGGGCCCCGCAGCCACGGACGACGACCAGGGCAAGGGCACCAAGAAGGGCAACGGCGGGCTGCTCGACGACATCATCGTCAAGGGCTCCGACGACCCGATCGGTGATCTGCTCACCGGCACCGCCGAGATCGTCGACGACGTGGTCAAGGGCCTGGGCAAGGGCCTCGGCGGGCTGACCGGCGACAAGTAGGCCGCAGCTTCGTCGCGAGGGGGCGACCGCTCGCGGGGCCTACGTCGCGTCGGCGCGGGATCGCGCGGCTCAAAGCGGCCGCATCGGAGTGGCCGCACGCCCCCTCGGCGTTGGCTTCGACCTCAGCCGAAGACGGACGACCGTTGCATGAGCAGCGAGTAGAGCGTCTGCTGGATCGTCTCGCGCACCTGGTCGGTGACGTCGAAGACCAGCATCGGGTCGTCGGCCGCGCCGTCGTCGTACTCGTCGGTGCGGATGGGCTCCCCGAACTCGAGGAGCCACTTCGAGGGCAGCGGGATCAGGCCGAGCGGGCCCAGCAGCGGGAACAGCGGCGTGACGGGGATGTAGGGCACCCCGATCAGGCGGGCCAGTGCGGGGATGTTGCCCACGAGGGGGTAGATCTCCTCGGCGCCCACCACGGCAAGCGGCACGATCGGGACGCCGGTGCGCAGGGCGGCCGAGACGAAGCCACCCCGACCGAAGCGCTGCAGCTTGTAGCGCTGGGAGAACGGCTTGCCGATGCCCTTGAAACCCTCGGGCCACACCCCGACCAGCTCGCCGCCGCGCAGCATCCGCTCGGCGTCCTCGTTGCAGGCCAGGGTGGCCCCGCCCTTGCGGGCCAGGCTGGAGATCACCGGCAGCTGGAAGACGAGGTCGGCACCGAGGGCGCGCAGGTGGCGGCCGGTGTGGTCGTGGATCGACACCATCGTCATCAGACCGTCGACCGGGACGGTGCCCGAGTGGTTGGAGACCACGAGGGCGCCCCCGTCGGCGGGGATGTTCTCGGCGCCGCGCACCTCGATCCGGAACCACTGTTGGGCGATCGGGCGCAGGGCGGCCATGAAGAAGCGCTGGGTGACCTCGGCGTCGAAGCCGTACTCGTCGACGACGTAGTCGCCGGTGATCCGGCGGCGCAGGAAGGCGAGGAACTCCGCGAGGCGCGGCTCCCACGAGTCGCCGAAGACCTCCATCGCGGCCTCCTGGAAGGCGGAGAGCCAGGCCGAGGTGGGGATCGAGCGAAGCGGGTTGCGCTCACGCGTGCTGAGTGGAGAGGCGAGCGGCGCATCAGTGGCGGCACTGCTGGCCGAGAGCGGGGACGACTCCTCGGCCTCCCCAGCACGCGTGCCCTGCTCGTCGGACGAGGCCTGGGCGTCGCGCGTCGGCGCGCCCTCGCGGGCCGCGGGCGGCGTCTGCTGCTCCTCGGCGGAGCTCGGCTCGTCGGTCGTGCTCTGCTGTGACCCGGTCGGTTCGGCCGTGGCGTCTGCGCCCGTGCCGCCCGAGCCCGTGCCGCCCTGACCCGGGCCGCCCTGACCCGGGCCGCCCTGACCCGTGCCGGCAGCGGGCTTCTTGGCCGGCGCCTTCTTGGCCGGCGCCTTCTTGGTCGGCGCCAGGCCGCGAGCCGCCGAGGACGGCTGCTTGCCGGCGCCACGACCGGGGCGCCCGCGGGTGCCGATCGGAATGATCTCTGCGTCACCCATGGGAGTCACCTCGTGATCGTCTGGGTGCCGAGGAACCGACCAGGTCCGGGACCGCACGCGGTCCCTGGAGGGCTGGTCGTCCCGCGTCGTCGAGCGTGTGGGTGCTGGGCAGGCGCTCGGCGACGGCGGCGAGAGCCCTCTCGGTGCGTCCGCCGGTCGGCGCGAGGCCGGCGGCGAAGTCGGCGAACGCTTCGGCGGTGGTGTAGCGGGGGGTGAAGCCCAGCGTCTCCCGCATCTGTGTGGTGTCGACCCCACGCCCGTAGGTCAGGAAGTCCTGCTGCTCGGGCGAGAAGTCGGCGACCCGCGCCGAGCGCAGCGCCGAGCCGAGCGAGCCCACGGCGAAGCCGGGCATCGGCACGCTTGGCCGCTGGAGCCGACGTACGGCTTGGGAGAGCATCAGGACGCCGTCACCGGCGATGTTGAACGTGCCGGCCGGACCGTCGTCGACGGCGTGCTGAAGCACGGCCATCAGGTCGGCCTCGTGCAGGAACTGCAGTCGCGCGTCGAAGCCGAGCACCGTCGGCAGCACCGGGAGCCGGAAGTAGGAGGTGATCGGGCTGATCACGTGGGGCCCGATCACGTTGGCACAGCGCAGCATCGTGACCCGGCAGTCGCTACGACGGCGCGCAAGCCCACGGACGTAGCCCTCGATCTCGGCGACGTCCTTGGCGTACCCGGCGCGCGGCGCGCGGCGCGGCTCCATGTCCTCGGTGAACATCGCCGGGTCGCGATTGCTGGCGCCGTACACGGTGGTGGTCGACTTCACGATGAGGTCGGTGACCCGTGGCGCCTTCTGGCACGCCGCGAGCAGCTGCATCGTCCCGATGACGTTGAGCTCTTTCATCGTGTTGCGACCACCGACACTGCCGGGGGTCGCGATCACGCTCATGTGGACGACGGTGTCGACGTCCTCCTTGGCGATGACCTTGGCGATGACCGGGTTGCGGATGTCGGCGCGCACGAAGGAGACGTCGCCGACGTCCCCACGTGGGGGGACGACGTCGACGCCGATGACGCGACCGACCGAGGGGTGCTCGGCGATGGCCGAGGCACAGCGACGGCCGAGGTCACGGGAGACCCCGGTGACGAGGACGACCTTGCTGCCGCCGGCCATCGCTACGGTGCGTTACTTGCCGAGCTTGCGACGCTGCACGCGCGTCTTCTTGAGAAGCTTGCGGTGCTTCTTCTTGGCCATGCGCTTGCGTCGCTTCTTGATGACAGAACCCACGAAAACCTCTTCAGATCAGGTTGCACCCAGCACGAGCGCCGGGACCGGCACAGCCTACTTGGCGCGCACGCAGGACCCGCAATCGGTGTCGCGAGCGAGAGCGGTCAGGCGCGGCTCAGCCGGCGTCGAAGAAGCTCTTGCGCAGGTAGTCGTCGACGTCGTCCTCCTGGACGCGGAACGAGCGTCCGACGCGTACGGCGGGCAGCTCACCCCCGTGGACCAGGCGGTAGACGGTCATCTTGGAGACGCGCATCATGCCCGCGACCTCGGCGATGGTCAGGAACTTCGGGTCGGAGGTAGGACCAGGAGAGTTCGACACGGGGGGCACCAGCTTTCCAAGTGCCCGCCACTGGCTTCCCCACCAGTGTTGGTCGGGCACGACCCGGATGACACTAGGGCCTGATGTGACGTGTGGGGAAGAGATAGCCTCATGTTTCTTCCCAAATCACGGCGTGTCCTTATGGCAACGGGTCCAGGCCGTGATACGGAAACAGCTCCGTGCGGGCGAGATTCACGCTGCGGTCCAGCCAGGTGTCGGGGTCGTAGCCCTCCTCCCAGGGTCGGTACGACGGCTCGCGACCGTCCCCCATCCGCTCCGGCGCTCGACGCCCCAGCAGGTGCTCGACGTGGTCGCGCCACGCCGCCGGGGTGTCGAGGTCGACGTCCAGGGGACGCCCGCCCACGACCGCGAGCAGATGGCTCCACGCCCGCGGCACGACCTGGACCAGCGCGTAGCCGCCGCCACCGGTGACCACCCAGCGCCCGTCGGCAACCTCGTGGGCCAGGTCGTGCAGCGCCAGGTAGGTGGAGCGCTGCCCGTCGACGCTGAGCATCAGGTGGGCCAGCGGGTCGTCGGCGTGGGAGTCGCAGCCGTGCTGGGTGACCAGCACGTCGGGGTCGAACTCGCGCAGCAGCGCCGGCACCACCGCGTGGAAGGCCCGCAGCCACCCGCCGTCGCCCGTGCCGGGAGGGAGCGGGACGTTGACGGCCGAGCCCTTGGCATCGGGCCCCCCGGAGTCGCGACACTCCCCCGTGCCCGGGAAGAGGAACTGACCCGACTCGTGCAACGAGATCGTCAGCACCCGCGGGTCGTCGTAGAAGATCCGCTCCACCCCGTCGCCGTGGTGCACGTCCACGTCGACGTAGGCCACGCGTTCGGCCCCCTGGTCGAGCAGCCACTGGATCCCCACCGCGACGTCGTTGTAGACGCAGAATCCGCTGGCCCGGTCGGGCATCGCGTGGTGGAGCCCGCCGGTGATGTTGGCGCTGTGCAACGACTCCCCCGACCACACCTGCCGGAACGCCTCCAGCGACGCCCCGACCACGTGCGAGGCCGCCTCGTGCATGCCCGCGAACGCCGGGTTGTCCTCGGTCCCGAGGCCGAAGGCGGCCGACGCCCTCGACGGATCGGCTCCGGCGGCCATGACTGCCTCGATCAGGCGCGGGTCGTGGACGGTGGCCAGCTGGTCGGCACTGGCCATCGGCGCGGGTACGGCGCGCAGCACGCCCGGTGCGGGGGCGGTTCCGGGCGCACCCAGCACGCCGAGGCCGGTCGCCAGCACGACGGTCAGGTCGACGCGCACCGGTGACATGGGGTGGTCGGGCCCGAAGTCGTAGTCGGTCAGGCTCGGGTCGTGGACCACGGTGGCGGGTCCCTGACACTGGTCGGCGGGGGCGAGCATCACCCGAGCCTAGGGAACCGCGGCCTCGACGAGGCACGCCGTACGGCCGCTGGA
The DNA here is from genome assembly GCF_029937575.1 of Nocardioides sp. Lineage (GTDB taxonomy): Bacteria > Actinomycetota > Actinomycetes > Propionibacteriales > Nocardioidaceae > Nocardioides. The sequence continues at coordinate 58,399 of NZ_JAPYPS010000019.1, read as the reverse complement.
CCGCCTGCAGCAGACTCCTGTGTCGCATGAGCGAGACTGGTCGGGTGGCCCACACCGTCGGCGAGCGCCCGCCCTCGCGGACCCGACTTCCCGGACCTCCCGGACTTCCCGGTCACCCACGGGAGTGGCCGCTGTGGGCCCAGGTCACCGCGCTCTACCTCGCGATCCGCGTGGTCTCGGGCGTGCTGCTAGCACTGGCTGCCCAGGACCAGGTCTGGTTCCCCGCCGTCACCGGGCCCGCGGAGGGCGACATCGACCTGGCGCTCTCGTGGGATGCCAAGTGGTACGAGCGGATCGCGACCGAGGGCTATCCCGACGGGCTCCCGGTCGGTGACGACGGCCGCGTGCGGCAGAACCCGTGGGCCTTCTACCCCCTCTTTCCCTACGCGATCCGCTTCGTCTCCTGGGCCACCACGCTCGAGTTCGCCACCGTCGCGCCGCTGCTGGCGCTGGTCGCCGGGCTCGGCGCCGCGATCCTCATGGCGCGCCTGGTGGTCGAGACCTCGCCGTACGACGTGGGCTCGCGCGTGGGACCGGCCCTCGCGGTCGTCGCGGTGTGGGCTGCCCAGCCGGCCGCGCCGGTGCTGCAGATGGCCTACACCGAGTCGTTCAGCATGCTGCTGCTGGTCGCCTTCCTGCTCCTGCTCGTCCGCGGGAGCTGGGTCGGGTGCGGACTGACCGCGCTGCTGCTCGGGCTGACGCGACCCATCGCCCTGCCGCTGTCGGTCGTCGTCCTGGTCGCGGTGTGGCTGCGCTGGCGCGAGCGTGAGACCCGCCCCGTGGGCGTAGGCGAGCGGCTGGGCATCGGCGTCGCGGTGGTTGCGACCGGCATCTCCGGGATCATGTGGACCACGCTCGCCTGGGCCGGCACCGGTCAGCGCGACGCCTACCCGACGACGATGACCGCGTGGCGGGGCGAGGCGGCGATCGACCCGATCGAGCCGTGGCGACGCACCATCGAGTGGGCGTGGGAGCAGCGCACCCCCGAGACCGTCGTCCCCGCCCTGAGCATGGTGCTCGCCCTCGTGCTGTCGCTGGTCCTGCTCGTGCCGCGCCTCGCGCCGGGGATCGACGTACGCCTGCGCGTGTGGGCCGTGGCGTACGCCGTCTACCTGCTCGCCGTCGTCGACGGCAACACCAGCATCGTGCGCTACCTCGTGCCGCTCTTCCCGGTCGCGGCCGTCCTGGTCGGGGCCCACCGGATGTCGCTGTCGCGGTGGTGGCGCTGGCGTACGGCGTTCTGGGTGCTGGCGGGCTTCGTCGGCCAGGTCGGGTGGATCTGGTGGCTGGTGGTCTTCGAGCCGCCCAGCGACTTCCCTCCGTGACCCCCAGCGGGTGAGCACGGGTCGTGACAGCCTGGAGCGATGGCGAAGGTCACCCAGAAGGTCAGCAAGGCGGCGGGAGCGGGACTGAAGAAGGTGGTGCCGCGCTCGGTGCCGAGGTTCAGCCTGCGCCGCGACGTGCCGATGACCCTGGCCGCGGTCGCCTTCCTGGCGGCGTACGCCTGGCCGATCCTCGACCCCGGGCTCGAGCAGGAGTGGGTGGCGCTGTGCCGCTCGGTGACGGCGGCGACGTGGCTGGTCTTCGTCGTGGACTACGTGATCCGTTTCATCGGGGCCGGGCACCGGTGGCAGTTCGTGCGCCAGCACCCGCTCGACCTGGCGATCGTCGTGCTGCCGATCCTGCAACCGCTGCGGCTGCTGCAGCTGCTCACGCTGCTGTCGGTCCTCAACCGGTACGCCGGCGGGTCGCTGCGCGGCCGGGTGGCGCTCTACGTCGCCGGCGCCTCCTCGATCGTGATGTTCGTGGCCAGCCTGGCCGTCCTCGACGCCGAGCGCGGCGCGCCGGACGCCAACATCGGGGGCTTCGCCGACGCGCTGTGGTGGGCGATGACGACCGTGACCACCGTCGGCTACGGCGACCACTTCCCCGTGACGACGACGGGACGCTTCGTCGCCGCCGGCCTGATGCTCGCCGGCATCGCCCTGCTCGGTGTCGTCACCGCCTCCCTCGCCTCCTGGCTGCTCGACCGGGTGCAGGACATCGAGGACGACGCCGGCCAGGCCACGCACGGGGACATCAAGGCGCTCGTCGACGAGGTCGCGGCGCTGCGCCGTGAGCTGACCGAGGCTCGGGGCACCGCTGGCGGGCCGGACTCGTCGGCGCCCGCATCGCCGCGGGGTTGAGGCCGCGCGCTCCGGGGGGATGTTACTGACCGCTGTGACTACTACCTGACGGTTGTAACCGCTGGGCAGTAGTCACAGCGGTCAGTAACATGCCCGGCCGGCGGGCCGCCGTGGCATGATAGCCGCGTGCTGACGACGTCCTCGATGCAGTGGTGGCCCGCCTGACCCGGCGGACCATCCCTGGTCGCGTGCACTGACGCACCGACACCAACGGCCGCCCACGGGCGGCCGTTCGGCATTTCCGTCGACTCGACCGGACGGCGCCGACCCGTGGGCTCTCATCCCAGGAGACCCCCATGACCCGCACCGACCAGCTCTGCCAGCCCGACCAGCCCGACCAGCCCGACCACCTCGCTCCCGCCCACCGGACCCGACCGCGCGCGCTGTCGCTGCTCAAGCCCACCGGCCACCTGACGCTCGGCAACTACCTCGGCGCCCTGCGGCCGATGGCCGCGACGCAGGAGCATGCCGACTGCTTCTTCGGCCTCGCAGACCTGCACTCGCTCACGATCCCCCACGACGCCGCACGGCTCCGCTCCCTGGTCGCCGAGCAGGCCGCGACCCTGATCGCCGTCGGCCTCGACGCCGCCACGCTGTTCGTGCAGAGCCACGTGCCGACGCACAGCCAGCTCGCCTACCTCCTCGAGTGCGTGGCGACGACTGGCGAGCTCGGCCGGATGATCCAGTTCAAGGAGAAGGGGCGCGGCGTCGAGTCCACCCGCGCGAGCCTGCTCACCTACCCGGTGCTGATGGCGGCCGACATCCTGCTCTACCGCCCCGAGCAGGTGCCCGTGGGCGACGACCAGCGCCAGCACGTCGAGCTCACCCGCGACCTCGCCGTGCGCTTCAACGCCACCTACGGCCAGGTCTTCACGGTCCCGGAGATCACGACCCCGCCCGTGGCCGCGCGGGTCATGGACCTCGCCGAGCCGACCAGCAAGATGGGCAAGTCGGGAGCGGCGGACGGTCCCGGCGTGATCCGGCTGCTCGACCCTCCCGATGTCGTACGGCGCAAGGTCGCCCGCGCCGTGACCGACAGCGACACCGGCCCGGACGCCGTGCGGCGTGATCGCGCGGAGAAGCCGGGCGTCACCAACCTGCTCGACATCCTGGAGGCGTGCGGCGGGAGCGCCGAGGGACTCACGACCTACGGCGCTCTCAAGCGCGCCGTCACCGACGCGGTGGTCGCCGAGCTCGATCCGGTCCAGAAGCGGTACGCCGAGGTGGCCGCCGAGCGTGCGTACGTCACCGAGACCTACGCGCGCGGTGCCGAGCGGGCTCGGTCGGTCACCCAGCCGGTGCTGGCTGCGGCGTACGCGGCGATCGGGTTGTGACGCCTCAGCCGACGAAGCGCGCCACGATCTCGCCCAGCTCGGCTCCGGCGTCCTCCTGCAGGAAGTGCCCGGCGCGCTCGACGGTCGGGTGCTCGAGACCGGCGGCACCGGGGATCATCTTGCGCAGGATCGGCGCCATTGCCCCGGTGATCGGGTCGGAGTCGCTGAACGCCGTCAGGAACGGCTTGTCCCACGTCTGCAGGACCTCCCACGCCGCCCGGTTGGCCTCGGTGGCGGGGTCATCGGGACGGGTCGGGACGAGGGTCGGCATCGCGCGCGCCCCGGCCTTGGCCTCCTCGACGGGGAACGGGGCGTCGTACGCCGTCCGGTCGGCGTCGTCGAGGCCGCGCACGCACCCCGACTCGACGAACCGCCCCACGTCGAGGGTCGGCGCCTTCTCGACGGCGTTGCGGAACTGCCACCAGATCTCGGGCATGTCGAAGTCCCCTGTCGGCAGACCGGTGTTGGCGGTCACCACGGAGGCGAAGCGCCCGGGGTGCTCGGCCACGAGGCGCAGCCCGATCAGGCCACCCCAGTCCTGGCCGAGGAGGGTCGCTCCCGCGAGGTCGAGGTGGTCGACCACCAGGCTGCGCACCCACTCGACGTGGCGTGCGTAGGTGTGGTCGGTGATCGCCAGCGGCTTGTCCGAGCGACCGAAGCCGACGAGGTCCGGCACGACGCAGCGGGCGCCGGCGGCGCTCACCGCGTCGACGACGTCGCGGTAGAGGTAGGACCAGGTCGGCTCTCCGTGCAGCATCAGCACGACCGGCCCGCCGGCCGCCCAGCCGTCGGGCACCACGTCGACGTACGCCATTCGTAGGGGCTCCCCGCCGTCCGGGTCGGCCACCTCGGCGTACGACGTCTCGGTGCCGGCGCGGGGCCAGTCGATGTCGGCGAAGGCGTCCTCGGGCGTGCGGTAGGTCTGCATGCTCCGACTATGGCATCCGCCCCATGGTCGAGACGCCTAGGAGGACTCGACATGCACTTCACCACTTGAAGGACGCAAGTGTATACACTAGTCTCTTGAGCAGAGTCCCAGCGCTGCTGGGAGACAAAGATCGACGAGCCGAGGAATTCACCACGGCGTGGAGGGCACGGGAATGGATCAGGCAGTAGAGCGACTCGGCTATGTGGTGATGGGCGTGCCAGACGTTGCAGGATCAGCCGACTTCTATCGCGACGTCGGCCACCTCACGGTGCACGACTCCTCGGCTGGGACCGCCTTCCTCGGTGGAGGCTACGACCATCACTGGCTGCGCTTGGAGCAGCAGGACCAGCGTCGCGGGTTGCTCCGGGTCGGCTTCGAACTCGGCAGCGACGACGCCCTCGGCGACGTGACCGACCGCCTGGATGCGCGGGGCATCGCCTACGAGGAGTTCGGCGACCTCGACGGCGACGCCATCGACCGAGGCGTCCGCTTCACCGACCCCGACGGCCTCGAGATCGACGTCTACACGCAGATGTTGTCGCGCGGTACGAAGCCAGGTCAGAACCTGGTACGGATGCAGGAGATGCTGCACGCCGTCTGGTTCTCCACCGATCCCGTCGCCGCGCACGACTTCTACAGCGGGGTGCTCGGCTTCCGTGCGTCCGACTGGATCAAGCGCAACGCCGTGTTCATGCGCTCTGGCAACAACTACCACCACTCCATGGGCATTTTCCGCGGCAGTCCAGAGCGGGCCGCGACGATGGACCACTTCTGCATCCTGGTCGAGAGCATCGACGACGTCATGCGAGCCCGCAACATCGCAACCAGCAGGGGGGCGACCCTGCAGAAGGACGTCCTGCGTCACGCCGCCTCGGGCTCCATCAGCGTCTACATCGCCGACCCGGCCGCCGGCATCTCCTTCGAGTTCTGCACCGAGCACGACATCGTGGACGCCGACCACCGGGCGCGCATCCTCGAGGCCACCCCGATCAGCCGCGACGTCTGGATGCAGGGCACCTCCCGCGAGGAGATCAAGCGCCTGACGAACGCCGCCATGGGCGTCACCTCCAGCGACGAGGGCCTGGCCCGGATCGCCAACTCGATCGCCTGAACGACCCTGCTCCATCCCGCGCGACGGTCGGCCGAGAGATCAGCTGACCGTCGCGTCGGCGCGTTCGCCCGACCCGGCTGGCCCTGCCGACAGGCCCGGATCGGCCGGCTGCGGCTCCCCGGCCAACTCACGCACCAGGGCATCGGCGGCAGCGCCGGCGACCCGGCGGCAGAAGCCCTGCGGGTCGTCGTCTGCCGGCGGGTCCTCGGCCACGAGCACGTCGACGATCCCGTCGGCGAGCAGGTCGTGCGCTCTCACCCGCTGGTGGGCGGCAAGCTCCGCTGCCCGCTCCCCGGTGCCGTGCAGGATCGCGCTGGCACCGGCCGGCGGCAGGGGCGAGAGCCACGCGTGCTGGGCGGCCACGACGCGGTCGGCAGGAAGCAGCGCCAGGGCAGCCCCGCCGCATCCCTCGCCCAGCAGGATCGAGACGGTCGGGACCCGGGTGCTGACGAGCTCCTGGAGGAGTCGTGCGATCTCTCCTGCGATCGCTCCCTCCTCCGCGTCGACCGACAGGTCGCCGCCGGAGGTGTCGATGATCGTCAGCACAGGCAGCCCGAGCTCGTCGGCCAGACGCACCATCCGGCGGGCGGCACGCAGGTCCGCAGGCCCCAGCGGCCCGAGCGCCTCCTGCGCGGCGCGGTCCTGCGCGACCACGACACATGAGACGCCGCAGACCTCCGCAACGCACCCCAGGATACGGGCGCCGCGCTCTCCTTGCCCGGTGCCCGACAGCTTCACGACGCGCCTGGCGGTCGTGCTCAACAACTCGCGAGCGCCCGGGCGCCGTGCTGACGCGGTGACTTGGATCGAGGTCCAGGCCTCGACCGGGGGCTCGGCCGAGGCCCCGGCTCCGTCCCGCAAACCACTCCGGTCCGCGACCAGACCGGGCGCGCCGACATGGCGAAGCAGGTCGCTCATCACCGCCGCGAGCTCTCCGCCCGACAGCACGCCGTCCACGACCCCCACCCGATGCAGATTCTCCGCCGTCTGGATCCCCTCGGGGAACGGCGAGCCCTTCAGTGCCTCGAAGACCGACGGGCCCAGGAACCCGATCAAGGCCCCGGGTTCGGCGAAGGTCACCTGTCCCAGGGACCCCCACGAGGCCAGCGCGCCGCCAGTCGTGGGGTGCCGGAGGTACACGGCATACAGCAGGCCGGACCCCTTGTGGGCCGCGACGGCTCGCGCGAGGTCGATCATCTTGACGAAGGCTGGAGTCCCCTCCTGCATCCGGGTGCCGCCCGATGCCGGTGCCGCGAGCAGTGGCAGCCTCTCGCGGGTCGCCCGACGCACCGCCTCGACCACCCGGAGCGCCGCGGCCGCGCCCACCGACCCGCCCAGGAATCCGAACTCGCCGACCACGAGTGCGACGTCCCGACCGCCGATCCGTGCTCGACCCGTCACAGCCGCCTCGTCGGCGCCACTGCGGGCGTGGGCGCGCCGCAGCGCGGCCGCGTAGTCGGGGTCGTCCGGCAGGTCGATCGGCAGGTCCCAGGAGCGGAAGGAACCCTCGTCCACGAGGGTGTCGATGAAGTCGGCGGCGCTCATCGCGGCGACGCGAGCCACGCTCGGATGGACGCCCCGTGCTCGTCGAGGACAGGCGGGGCAGCGTGGTCTCCAGGCGTTCGCTCGTCGCCCTCCGGGGAGAAGAAGCGCAGCGGCGGTCCGGGCAGACGAAGGCCACCCAGCGTGCTGTGCTGCACATCGACGACCAGTCCCTGACTTCGCGTCTGATCCCACTCGTAGACCTCGTCTATCGAACGCACCCGTCCGGCGGGGACACCCAGCTCGGCGAGGCGGTCCAACAGGTCAACGGCCTCCCAGGAGGCGAAGGCACGCTCGATCACGGCCACGAGGGCGTCACGCCGGACCACCCGGTCGCTGTTCGTGGCGAAGGCCGGATCCGTCGCCTCGAGATCGAAGCCCGCACAGAAGCGCAGCCACAGCGCCTCGCTGCCGACCGAGAGCTGAACGGCGCCGTCGGCGCAACGAAACAGTCCGTACGGCGCGATCGCGCCGTGGTGGTTCCCGTCGGCCCGCGCGACCTGACCGCCGACCGTCCATCGGGTGCCCTGGAAGGCGTGCACACCGACCGCCGCTGCGAGCAAGGAGGTGCGCACGACCTGGCCCTGTCCGGTGGTCTCCCGGTGGTGGAGCGCTGCGAGGACGCCATAGGCGCCGTACATGCCAGCGAGAAGGTCGCAGATCGGCACACCCATCCGCTGCGGCTGGTCGGGTGTCGGACCTGTGATCGACATCAGACCACCCTCGCCCTGGGCGATCTGGTCGTAGCCGGCGCGGCCACCCTCGGGTCCGTCGTGCCCGAACCCGCTGATCGACAGCTGGACGAGTCGCGGGTTGAGTGCGCTCAACATGCCCGGGTCCAGGCCCAGTCGCTCCATCACCCCGGTGCGGAAGTTCTCGACCACGACGTCGGCGCGCGAGACCAGGTCGAGCAGCACGCGCAGGTCGTCGCCATCCTTCAGGTCGAGGCAGATGGACTCCTTGTTGCGGTTGGCCGACAGGAAGTACGTCGACTCCCGCTCACCGTGGGGCGGGTCGACGAACGGAGGACCCCACCCGCGGGTGTCGTCGCCACGATCGGGGGACTCGACCTTGATCACGCGGGCTCCGAGGTCGGCCAGCATCATCGTGGCGTGCGGCCCTGCCAGGGCGCGGGAGAGGTCGACCACCAGCACGCCCGACAGCGGGCCCGTGGACGTCAACGCTCCTCCGGTCGCCGCGCCTCGTGCCTGACGATCGCGTTGGTGAGGGTGCCCAGCGACTCGACCTCGACCTCGACGACGTCGCCGGCGTTCAGCAGCCACGGCGGGGTCCGGGTATAGCCGACCCCCGACGGGGTGCCGGTGGCCAGGAGGTCGCCGGGTCGCAAGGTGATGGTTCTGCTGACCAGCGACAGCGTGTCACCGACCGTATAGACCATCTCGTCGGTGCGGCCCTGCTGCACAACCTCACCGTTGACCCGCGTCACGACCTCGAGCCCGTCACGCAGATCCCCCACCTCTCCGGCCGGGACGATCGGACCCAACGGACCGGAGTGATCGGCGTTCTTGCCCAGGATCCACTGGGAGGTGAGCTTCTGCGCCCGGCGCGCGGTCACGTCGTTGAAGGTCGAGTAGCCGACCACGGCGGCCAGCGCCTCCTCGGGGCTGGCATCGACCAGGGTCTCTCCGATGTAGGCCACGACCTCGCCCTCCCAGTCGAGGCCGTCCTCGTCGGGCGGCACCGGGATGGCCTGGCCCCCGACCGAGAGCGAGCTGGTCCAGCGCGCGAAGATCGTCGGGTGCTTCGGCACCCCGTCCCCGGCGTAGGAGCCCTCGGCCACGTGCTTGAGGTAGTTGAGGCCGATGCACAGCACCCGCGCACCGGGGAGCACTGGCGGGACCAGCTCGACCTCGGCGGTCGGGACCAATGCTCGCGATGAGTCCGCCTCGCCGACTCTGCTGAGCCAGCACGACGGTGCCTGCCAGAACTCCTCGAGCGAGGTGAGGACCCGGACGCCATCGGATCGCAGAACACCGACCGACACGGCGCCGTGCTGGCGCAGGCCGACGACCCGGGTCACGGGCTGTGCCTCGGGGCGGGCAACGCGGCGTACGTCGTGTCCTGGTACTCGGAGAGGCCCTCGAAGCCGCCTTCGCGGCCGAGTCCCGACTCCTTGACCCCGCCGAACGGGGCGGCGGCGTTGGACACCACGCCCACGTTGATGCCGACCATGCCGGTGTGCAGATGATCGACCATCGCGAGAGTCCGGTCGAGGTCGCGGGTGTAGACGTAGCTGACCAGGCCGTAGTCGGTGTCGTTGGCGAGCCGCACGGCCTCCGCGTCACTCGTGAAGGTCACCACGGGTGCCATCGGGCCGAAGATCTCCTCGGCCAGGACTGCGCTGCCCTCAGCGACGTCGGCCAGGACGGTCGGCTCGACGAAGCGACCCGAGCTCGCGCCCCCACCGGTGACGACCGTGGCGCCCTTGGCGACGGCGTCGGCGAGCAGCTCCTCGAACTTGGCGACGGCGGCGTCGTCGACCAGGGGGCCGACCTCGACTCCTTCGACCCAGCCCGGGCCCGACTCCATCGCGGCGATGCGGGCGGCCAGGCGTGTGGTGAAGTCCTGCGCGATGCCGGCCGCGACGATGAAGCGATTCGCGGCGGTGCAGGCTTGGCCGACGTTGCGCATCTTCGCGACGATCGCACCCTCGACGGCTGCGTCGAGGTCGGCGTCCTCGAAGACCAGGAACGGCGCGTTGCCGCCCAGTTCCATCGAGGTACGCATGACGTGGCGCGCGCACTGCCCGAGCAGGATCTTGCCCACGGCCGTGGATCCGGTGAAGGAAAGCTTGCGCGCCAGGCCGGTCTCGATCATCGCCGTCGTGACCGCCCCCGAGCGCGACGTGGTCACGACGTTCACGGCTCCGGCCGGCGCGCCGGCCGACTCGATCACCTCGGCCAGCAGGAGGCTGCTCAGCGGCGTCTGACCGGCGGGTTTGAGGACCGAGGGGCAGCCGGCGGCGAGGGCCGGGGCGATCTTGCGCGCCCCCATGGCCAGGGGAAAATTCCACGGCGTGATGAGCAGGCAGGGACCCACCGGCTTGTGCGAGACGAGGATGCGCGTCGACCCGTTCGGGGAGAGTCGATAGTCACCCGCAACCCGGACGGCCTCGTCGGCGAACCACCCGAAGAAGTCGGCGGAGTAGTTCACCTCGGCCCGGGCCTCAGGAAGGGCCTTGCCCATCTCCGCGGTGATGAGCAGCGCGAACTCCTCGATCCGGTCTCGCAGCTCGGTCTCGACCCGACGCAACAGTCGGGCGCGCTCGGTGGGCGTCATCGCGTGCAGGGCACCCTGGGCGGCGGCCGCCGCACGCAGCGCCTCCACCCCGTCCTGCTCGGTGCCGTCCGCGACCTCGGCGAGGATCTCCCCGGGGGCCGGGTTGTCGACGGCGATGGTGGCACCACCGGTGGCCGGCCGCCAGGATCCACCGATCAGCAGGCCGGTCGGCACCGCGGGCAGCGTGGGGGTCTGGTACTTCTCGGGACTGATGGTCATCTCTTCCTTCTCTCTACAGGACTGCGACGCCGGCGACCGGCGAGCCGGAGGCCCCGGTGATGGGCAGGGCGGGCGCGGCGAACAGGAACTCGTAGGTGTCGAGGCGGGCGCAAGTCTCCGCAAGCTCGGCGAAGTCGAAGATCTCGCCGATCGCCAGGCCCATGTGCACCAGCGCCACCACGTGGAAGGGCTGGAAGCAGTCCACCTCGTTGGGCCGCACCTCGACCCCCCACGTGTCCGAGGCCACGGCCGCGATCTCCTTCTCGTGGATCCAGGGCGCGGTGTGCAGCGAGATCCCCGGCGAAGCGCCTCCGGCGTAGTCCCCCCACGCCTCGCGCCGTGCCTCGAGGAAACCGGTGCGGATGAGCAGGCAGTCCCCCGTGCGGATCTCGACGCCCTGCGCCGCGGCGGTGGCCTCGAGCTCCTCCACCGAGATCGCGTGCCCGGGCTCGAGAGCCTCGACCCCCAGGTGACGTGCGACGTCCAGGAAGACGCCGCGCATCACCAGCTTGCCGGCGTAGTTCTCGATCCCGTTGCGGGCAGCACCCGCCGACGAGACCAGGCCGGCCGAGTGGCCGCCGTACATCTTGCCCTTCCAGAAGATGTGCGAGAGGGAGTCCCACTGGGTGCCCGCCTGGTTGGGAACGATCAGGATGTCGTCAGAGCGCCCGTAGCCCTTCGCCGGGCCGAAACCGGCCGGCAGGATCTCCTGGGCCCCCGCAACGTGATCGGCGCCGGTGGCGGTCATGATGTTGCGGGGGTTGGCCCGCAGGCTGCCCGTCTGAGGGCCCCGCTGGTCGTAAGGCAGCGATACGTTGACGCTGATGCCGTGCTCCACGAGTGCTGCGGCAGCCCGGAGCTGTGCGGGTCCGATGTGGTTGAGCGTGCCGAGCTGGTCGTCGCCGCCCCACCTGCCCCAGTTGCTGCACGCGTCGATGTACTTCTGCAGAAGGTCGGCACCTTCGAAGTCGGTCATGTCTGCTCCTTGATCGGGCTCGGCCTTCCGGGAGGGTGGCCGTGATGGATGGTCAGCGAACGGTGGTCGTCGAGAACACCCCGACGAGGTGGTCGCCCACGGCATCGAGGACGTCGTCCGGGACGGCCCGGTCGTCGACGGTGCGGGCGGTGACGAGGTAGCGATAGTTGAAGAGGTCGCCGGTCGGCTGGTTCGTGACGGTGCGGACCTGAAGGCCGCTGCCCGACAACGTGGCCAGGGAGCGGGTGAGCGCCGCCGAGCCGACGACTCGCAGCGCGACGTGAGTGGCGCCCGTCGGTCGCGAGGGTCGGGCGGCGAGGGCCCACCATCCGCCGAGGGCTCCACCGTCCACCTCGGTCTCGAGGACCTCAAGACCGAGGTGGTGCGCCAGCGCCTCGGTGGCGATGACCGCTGTCGTCCCGTCCCCGTCGAGCACCTCCTGTGCAGCCACGACGGAGTTCTGCTCGTGCATGGCCGCACTCGCGTGAGGCATCCGGGTGCGCAGGAACTCCGCGCACTGACGGATGGATCCGTGACCGCCCACGTGCGTGACCTGGTCGATCCGAGTGCCGGGGCGACCGAGGAGCGCGCACCGGTAGGGCACCACGATCTCGTCGACGACGAAGAGCGGATCGCCTGCCAGGATCCTCGCGGCGGTGTCCGTGCAGGCCGTGCGGGAGGTCTCCGAGGTCAACACCCCAGCGTCGACCACGCCGTCCAGGACAGCCTCGGCGACCGCATCCATCGTCGGGAAGTAGTCGCACTGCGCGTCGGGTGCCGAGCGGTGCCGGAGCAAAGCCTCGGTTGCCTGGCCGGCGAAGGTGAAGCTACTTCCCAGTGTCGCGAACCGAGCTCGCGCTCCTGCGTCCCTGCCGTATTGCATACGCACCTGCCTTCGTCGGTGTTGTGCGGCTGTGCCAACTGTATTCAGTTTGCACAACGCTGGCAAGCGTGACAAACGCCACGGGGCGCCCCGTGAGGCGCCCCGTGGCGTTTGTTCGATCAGGCTGGGCTCAGGTGTCGCTGCCGAGCTTGGTCAGGCGGTCCCGCGTGTGTGACACGTGCTCGCCGATGGTCTCGCGGATCTCGGCATCGTCGCCGCGCTCGATGGCGTCCAGGATCGCCTGGTGCTCGACCAGCACCTCCCTGCGGCGCGCCGGATCGGGCTCCGCGAGGTGGAGGTAACGGTAGATACGGAACCGCACCTCGTCGATGATCGAGGCCACCGCCGAGTCGCGCCCGTTGATGGCGCGATGGAAGTCGATGTCGGCCTGCAACCACTCCTCGCTTCCCATCGACAGCTTCAGCCCCTTCGCCGCCGCCCGGGCATCCGGGAGCTCATTCTCGACGAAGCCCTCCCGGCGGCGCGCCCGCAGGGCCGCGAAGACCTCGAGCTCGGCACGCAGGTCGTAGAGCTCGAGCACCTGCTCGCTCGACAACTTGGTGACCACGAAACGCTGGAACGGGTTGGCCTCGAGGAGTCGCTCCGCCTGGAGTCGCCGCAGCGCCTCCCGCACCGGCACCCGGCTCACCCCGAGCCGGTTGGCGAGATCAACCTGGTTGATCTCGGTCCCCCCCGCGATCTCGCCACGCATGATGGCATCGCGCACCTGCTCGTACACGTGGTCCCCGAGAGTTTGCCGGGAGACGGCCTTCATGCCGGACTCCGCCACGACCGCTTGCTTCTTCATGCTCGCATCCTAGACCCGTATACAGTTGCCTGTCGTCGTCACGCGAGCAGAAGTCTCAATCCGAGGTCCGCCCGACGAAGTAGAGCTCGTCCCCATCTTCGGTCACCGGGAGGTTCGAGTCCACCAACGCCTTGCGGAAGGCGCCCATCTCCCCCGCATGCAGGCGGGTCGCCGGCGTGCGCATCGGGCCGCCGTTGAACCCGGCGAGCCAGGCCTGGTACTTCCACGCTGCCCGGTTGACCGAGTGGGCGTGCGGCAAAGGCGCCACGGTCCCGTTGGCACGCCACGCGGGAGCGATCTCCCACAGCAGGTCCATCGCCTCGTCGACCTTGCCGGCCTGGGACAGCGCCAGCATCCTCGGCGCCGCGTCGGAGAAGTACTCCGTGTTGGAGGTAGCGATCACCTGGAGCGGGACCAGGTTCGCCAGGGCTATGGCCTCCTGCAGGATCGGCATCGTGATGAGCACTCGTTCGGCGAGCCTGTTCCAGGCGTGCGAGAACCCAGCGACCGACGGGAAGCCGCCCTCGGCCTTGACGGACACGACATTGGGGCAGGCATCGGTGAGCTCGACGAGCATGTCGACGGGAATGGACGCCGAGTGCAGGCGTTCGAAGCCCCAGTGCGTCATTGGGAAGAGGATCACCGCAAGGTCCGTGGCGTCGCAGAAGGCCTTGGTGTAGTCGAAGATGTCCTGCAGGCTCGTGGGATAGAAGCAAGACGGGTACGACAGCAGGGCCAGCTTCGCGCCCGCCGCATGCGCCCTGCGGGCCGCCTCGATGTTCTCCTCCAACGTGTTGAAGGAGGCGTGGAAGATCAGGTTCAGGGCGCCGTTCGCCTCGTCCTGGGCGATCTCTGTGAAGTGGACGTACTCCTCGAGCGAGATGCTGAGCTCTCCGACCAGCAGAGTGCCCGTGAAGCCGAGGTCGATGACCTTGCGGACGTCGTGACGGATCCCCTTCTCGTTGAGTCGCGTCAGGTCCTGGCTGAAGCTGGGGATCACCACGTTGTTGACTCCGTGGAAGTGCTCCCAGGCCCAGGCCCGGAGGTCCTGCTTGTCGATCGTTGACGGCATCGGTCGTTCTCCTGTTCAGATGGGTGGGGCGGTCAGCGGTTGCCCTTGGGCAATGCGATGTCGTCCCAGGTGGTGCCGAGACCGAGCTCGGCGGCACGTCGGAACGCGAGGTCGGCGGCGACCATGTCCTGCAGGGCCGTGCCGACAGACTTGAAGATGCTGAGGTCCTGGGGCGATCCGGGGATCGCGACCTGGGCCTGGAGCAGGTCGTCCAGGGCGACGACCCGTGCAAGGTCCCCTCCCTGCGCGGCATAGTCGCGGACGTCTCCCGACTCGCCGGCGATCTGACCCGGGTCAGCATCGAAGACCAGGATGTCGGCCCGCCCGAGGATGGCCGCCTCGAGCTCACGCAGCTCCTGGTGCGTGGACCCGATGGCGGACAGGTGCGTGCCCGCCTCGATCCACTCGGACCGGCAGGCGATCGGCCCGCCGTAGCCGGTGTTGGTCGCGGTCACGAGGTGCTCCACCCCAGCGGCCGCCTCCTGGGCGGACTCGCACACCATGACCTCGATGTCGTAGTCCGCCAGCATCGCTTCTGCGAAGCGAGCACGGCTCTCCGGGTTGGGGCTGAATACCTTGATCTCGCGGGGCGCGTCGAGCAGGGCGAAGGTCCGCACGTGGGCAGCTGCCTCCAGACCCGTACCGAGGACGCCCAGCGTCTGCGCCTTCACGCCCATCGCTCGCGCCGCCACGGCACTGGTCGCGGCCGTGCGCGCAGCGGTCAGATAGCACGCGTCCATCACCGACAGGACCTCACCCGTGACGCTCGACATCAGCAGGATGACATACCGCACGCCCGTGCCCCCGCCTCCGAAGAAGGTCTTCAACCCCATCACCTCGGAGCTGGGGACGACAGCCGGCATCACACGCAGGAAGCGGCCGGCCCCGGCGAGGTTCAGCCGGTCCGGGACGTCGGATGGGGTGGTGCGCTCGTCGATTATCGCCTGCTCGATGGCCGCAACCAGGTCCGGAGGGTCGAGGAGACTGCGAATGTGTTCGTCGGTGAGCAGGATCGTCATGACGATCGGGTCCTCTCTGGTGAGCACCGGGCAAGATGCGGGAGTAGCGACAGTGTGAAGTGTATACAGTGTATTGCAGACTATCGCCACGTCAAGACAGATTTCACACTGTCGCTCGAGGCGTAGCAAAGTGTATACTGTGCGCAGACAAGCAGAGGGTGTCGCCCGTGGTGGAGCATGGCTCCAGAGCTCGGTGCCGACGCTCCCCAAGACAGCCCGACGACAGGTGGCAACGATGAGCAAAGTGACGATCAGCCTGGCCTACGCACGCAACGCGTGGACCGCCCCGATCCTCGACGGAGAGGTGGAGGTGGAGGGCGTCGACCTGGTGACCTCGGTCGTTCCCCCCAACGACCTCTTCTACCGCCAGCTGCGGCACCAGGAGTTCCATGCCTCGGAGTTCTCCATCGGACAGCTGATCAGCATGAACGCCAACGGCCTGCGCGGCTGGAAGGGCATTCCGGCCTTCCCGTCGCGCGGCTACTTCCACACCCGGATCTACATCAACCGGCACTCGGGCATCGAGTCACTGGCCGACTTGAAGGGCAAGCGCATCGGGCTCCCGGAGTACCAGCAGACCGCGGCCTTGTGGACGCGAGGCGTGCTCGAGCACGACTACGGCATCAAGCCCACCGACATGCACTGGGTGATGGGCCGTCCGCTGTCCCGCAGCCACGGGGTCCATGCCGGCTTCACGCCCCCCGAGGGCCTCAGCTTCGAGCACCTGAGCGAGGGTGAGAACATCGCGGCCTGGCTCGTCGAGGGCAAGATCGACGCGATCGTCGCCTACAGCGGCGGCCTGCAGCGCAGCGGCCTCGCACTGGGCCAGGAGCCGCCGAAGCGCACCGCGGCACGCAGCGAGATCGATCCGGCCTGGTATGACCTGGACGAGCACCCGGCAACTCGAGCGCTCCACCCCGACCATGCGTCCGCGGGCTACGCGTACTTCCAGAAGCACGGCGTGTTCCACATGAACCACCTCCTGGTCCTGCAGGAGGAGATCACCGAGAAGTACCCGTGGGTCGCCCGCAACCTCTACGACGCCTTCGTGGAGGCCCGGGCCATCGGCATCCAACGCATGGAGCGCGCCCTGGAACCCAGCCGGGCCCTCGGCGCGGTGGACATCGACAAGTTCCGGGCCGGGACCGAGGCCATGCAGTACGGGTACAACGCCAACGAGAACCTCCTCGAGACGATCACGCAGTACCACCACGAGCAGGGGCTCTCGGCAGCGAAGGTGGAGCCCCGCTCGATGTTCGCCGAGACCGTGAGCGCCCTGTGACCGCCGACCCGGCGGCGGGGACCGGAGCGACGGACCCGTCCACGGTCGCACTCGACTTCGACGTGGTGATCGCCGGGGGTGGACCCGTGGGACTCACCCTGGCCATCGACCTGGGCCAGCGCGGCCTCCGGTGCCTGCTGGTGGAGGCGCGCACGGAGTCGTTGTTCCTCCCCAAGATGGAACGCTGCAATGCGCGCTCCATGGAGATCTACCGTCGCCTGGGGCTCGCCGACGAGATCCGCTCCGCCAGCTCCCCGACGGACGCCAGCATGGACATCGGCGTCGTCACGACCCTGGTGGGCGAACCCGTCATCCGGCTTCCCTACCCCACCGTCGACGAGGGCCGGGAGTCGTCCGCACAGTGCCGCGACGGCTCGATCCCACTCGAGCCCTACCAGGTGATCTCGCAGTACACCTTGGAACCTCTGTTGCGCGAGCACGCCGAGAAGCTCGAGAATGTCGAGGTCCTCTTCGGTCACGAGCTGGCCTCCCACACCGACCAGGGTGACCACGTGACGTCCGAGATCCGGACTGCAAGCGGCACCTCGTTCACGGTGCGCAGCGCCTACCTGGTCGGGTGCGACGGCGGCCGTAGCGTGGTGCGCAAGGAGCTGGGGTTCAAGCTCGAGGGGGACGGCTCCCTGGCGGAGCGCAACCAGATCTTCTTCCGCTCCCCCGACCTCTTCGAGAAGGCCGGTGCGAAGCCGTGCCGCATGTACTTCTTCATGAATGCCGATCGCTCGGTGCTCACGGTGCAGGACGATCCGACCTACCTGAGGATCAACACCCGTTTCGAGGGCGACGAGGCCGAGACCACGCAGTTCGTCCGAGACCTGGTCGGACTCGACATCGAGGTCGACCTCATCTCCACGAACGCGTGGAAGCTGCACCTCCTCGTGGCCGACCACTTCGGGAAAGGTCGAGTCTTCCTAGCCGGGGACTCACTCCGGCTGGTCATCCCGACCGGCGGCCTCGGTCTGAACACCGGCATCGGCGACGCCACCGACCTCGCGTGGAAGCTGGAGGCAGCCGTGCGCGGGTGGGGTGGTGAGCGGCTGCTCGCCTCCTACGAGGCAGAGCGACGCCCGGTGGCGTTGCGAAGCGTCGCCGGCTCCCGCTACGCCCACCAGGGTCAGCGCGCCTGGCAGGAGCTGATGCGCCCCGAGATCGACGCGTCCCACCCCGAGGCGGCCGGCGTCCAGCGTGCGGTCACCCACGTGGCGGCCACGACCCAGCGGCGTACCCATGAGATGGTCGGTACCGAGCTGGGCTACACCTACATCGGCTCGCCGGTGATCGTGGAGGGCGACGACGAGCTCGATCTCCCCGACGTGCCCGAGGTCTACCTGCCCACTGCACGCCCCGGAGCCCGGCTCCCTCACATGTGGCTGGAAGATGGCGTGGCCCTGCACGACCAGCTCGGACGTCAGGAGTTCACTCTGCTGCGACTCGCCGACGTGGGAGGCATCGAGGACTTCCGAGCCGCTTTCGAGCGCCTCGGGGTGCCGCTGAGGGTGCTCGAGGTACCGAGCGACGACCTGGCTGCGGCATACGGCGCCCCGGCCGTGCTCGTGCGACCCGACCTACACGTGGCCTGGCGCGGCGACCCCGCGCAAGGGGATGCGCTGTCCTTGGCCGCACGGGTGAGCGGCCGGGACTGAGCTCGATGCCCACGCGAGAGGGGCCTGTGATCCGATCGGATCACAGGCCCCTTTCGCTGTGCTGGCCGGCTGCGGGCCAAGTCTGGACCCAGGGTCAGCCCTTGCCGTAGCCGTGCGGGTTGACCCGCACGTCGACCAGCACGGTGCCGCCGGCCCGCACCTCGTCCAGCGCCTTGCCCAGCGTGAGCAGGAGCTCGTCGGGCTCGATCACCGGTCCGTACGCCGTGAGCCCGTGGCCCCGGGCGATGCCGGCCAGGTCCGGGTCGGGATCGCGCAGGTGTTGACCGACGATCCGGTTCTCGACCGGACGACCGCGGCGCTCGGCCACCGTCGCCTGGTGCTTCTCGTCGTTGTGATAGCTCCGGTTGTTGGCGATGATCACCAGCAGGGGCAGGCGATAGTGCGCCGCGCTCCACAGCGCGGAACTCCCCATGAGGTAGTCACCGTCCCCGAGAACTGCAACCGGCAGCCTCCCGGTGCCGTCCAGCGCCAGGGCTGCGCCCACGGCGATGCCCGGGCCCGAGGCGAGGCCGCCGCCTCCGTCACGGCCCAGGAAGTCCAAGGGGTGCGCGAATCGGGCGTCGGCCCCGGACCACCCCAGAGGCAACTGGGTGTAGCTCAGCTCACCGTCGTCAGCGAGGTCTCGCAACGCCTCGGCAAGATCACGCATCAGGATCTGGTCGCCCTCCACCTGCGGACGTGCGGCCACCTCATCCGGGTACGACGGGGGCCAGGCCTCCCGCTGCTGTGGCTGCTCGTCCCCGAGCTCGGCGAGAAGCGCGGTGATCAGCTCGTCGGGACCGGCCGTGATCTCCAGGTCGGTCGCGACCGGAGCGTAGTGGTCCTTGGTCCATCCGTTGAGCAGCGCGTTGACGTTGCGTACGTTCACGACGCGCGGCCGCTGCCCGTCGCCGTACGCTGCCTTCAGAGGACCCGCCAGGTCGGTCCAGTTGAGGGCGAGGACGAGGTCGGCGCTGCGCAGCAGCTGGAGTCCGGTGGCGCTGAGCCTTCCTGCGCTCACCTGGGCCGGGTGCGCGGGGTGGTCGGTGGGGAACACCGCGGGGTTGCGCAGGTCGGTGAGGACCGCGACCCCGGATCGCTCAGCCAGCTGCACCCGGGAGTGCCAGGAGGCCTCGTCCCTGCCGGCGCGCCCGATCATCAGCACAGGTCGCTCCGCGTCTCGCAGAGCAGCTGCGAGGTCACCGACCGTGCCCGCGTCGGGTGCCGGCGGCAGCGGCACCGGGTAGCGATCCGGGTCGGGGATCGTCACCGGGCTCTCGATCGGGTCCTCCTGCAGCTCGGTGTCGAGGCACACGTAGACGGGTGCTGAAGGCTCGGCCTGTGTCAGCACGTACCCACGCATCACCGAGTCGACCGCCGCCTGTACCGAGGCCGGCTGATCGTCCCACTTCACGTAGTGGCGCACCAGCGCGGCTTGATCGGCGGAGGTGTGGATCCAGTCGATCCAGGGACGTCGCTTGGCGGCGTCAGCGGGTCCCGCGGCGCCCAGGATCACCATCGGCACCCGGTCGCCGTACGCGTTGTAGATCGCCATCGTCGCGTGCAGGAGCCCGATGTTGGCGTGCAGTGCCACCAGCATCGGCCTGCCGGTGACCTTGGCATAGCCCTGGGCGATGGCCACGGCGTGCTCCTCGTGGAGGCACACGATCATCTGCGGTCCCGTGTTGCCGAGGTAGTTGACGAGGCTGTCGTGCAGTCCTCGGTAGCTGGCCCCCGGAACCATCGCGACGTAGGGCAGGTCGAGTCGGCTCAAGAGCTCGGCAACGGCGTCGCTGCCGAACTCGAGCTCGGGCTTGTCGGTAACGGGGACGACGAGCTTCTCGGGCTTCACGCAGACGCCCCTTCCTGGCCTGGCTCGGCCATGGTCTCAGTAGCGGACGTGGACGGTCTTGGTCTCGGTGTAGCTCAGCATCTCCTCGAAGCACTCCTCGCGCCCGATACCGGAGTTCTTGTAGCCCCCGAAGCCCGTCCCCAGGAAGTGCCTCGAGACGCCGTTGACCCACACGTAGCCCGCGCGGACCTCGCGGGAGGCACGGTTGGCCTTGCGCAGGTCGTTGGTCCAGATGGACGCAGTCAGCCCGTACTCGACGTCGTTGGCCAGCGCCAACGCCTCGTCGAAGTCACCGCTGTAGCGAACCACCGACATCACCGGCCCGAAGATCTCCTCGCGGAAGATGCGCATGTCGGGCGTCACGTCCGCGAAGACTGTCGGGCGCAGCCAGAAGCCCTTCTCGAACTCGGCGCCGTCGGGTCGCACGCCGCCTGACACGAGGCGCGCGCCGTCGTCCTTGCCCGCCTGGATGTAGTGCAGCGCCTTCTCCAGCTGGCCTCGGTTGTTCATCGGCCCCGCACCGGTCTCCTCCAGGGACGGGTCGCCCAGGGCGATCGCGTCGGCCTTGGCCACGATGCGCTCGAGGACCTCGTCGTAGATGGCGTCGGGCAGCAGGATGCGGCTCATCGAACCGCACGACTGACCCATCCAGCCGAAGTTCATCCCACCGATCGCGTTGCTGGCGACCGTCTCCGGATCTGCGTCGTCGAAGACGATCATCGGGTTCTTGCCGCCGAGCTCGAGGCTCAGGTGCTTGACACCGACCTCGGCCGCAGCCCGCTGGATGGCCATCCCGGTCGGGACGGAGCCGATGAAGGAGATGCGCTTGACCTGGGGGTGCTGGACCAGCGGGAGCCCCGCCCCCAGCCCGTCACCGGTCACGATGTTGACGACTCCCGGCGGCAGGGTCTCGGCGACAATCTCGCCCAGCAGCGCCGAGGAGAGAGGCGACTGCTCCGAGGGCTTGATCACGACCGCGTTGCCGGCCATCAGCGGCGCGCCGAACTTCGCCGCGAAGAGGATGGGGTGGTTGAACGGGACGATCCGCCCCACCACGCCGTACGGCTGGTGCTCCGAGTAGTGCAGGAACTCACCGCTCGCGGGCACGGTCTCACCCTTGAGCTCGGTGCCGAGGCCGGCGAAGTACTCGATGCCCCGCACGGCGTTGGAGATGTCGTGGCGCAGCTTCGCGATCGTGTTGCCCGTGTCGCGGACCTCGACGGCGAGCAGCCGCTCGCCCTCCTCGGAGAGCCTCGCGGCGTACCGCTTGAGGATCTTGGCGCGCTCGATGACCGACAGCGCTGCCCAGTCCTTCTGCGCGTCCTGCGCCGCGTCCACGGCGATCGCCACGTCCTCGGGTCCCGCGGCCGGCACCCGACCGATGACCTGCTCGGTGGCGGGGTCGATGGACTCCAGCCAGTTGCCGGTCGTGCTCTCGACGAGCTTTCCGTTGATCAGCATGCGCCCGTCGATGTAGGCCGGGTTCTCGATCATCGGCGCGTCCTCTTTCTGTTGCGGCGGCCCCCTGGGCCGCGGCTGCGTTCGTGTTGACGGCGGGCTCCCGCCCGCGTGCCGGCCGTGGGGCGGGTCTCCCGCCCCACGACCGTTGGCTCGGCTCCCGAGATGGTGCGGTCAGGAGATCAGCCCTCGAACTCCGGGAAGTCCATGAAGATCTTCTTGTAGTCGTCCGTGATCGGCTGGCCCGTTGCCCGCATGAAGCTCACGAGCTTGTCGGCTGCCTCGGGGTCGACCTCCGGCTGCTGGGCGATGGAACCCCCCGCACGCTGGCTGGCGACACCGGCCAGGACGGCTTCCTTCGGAGAACCGTCGAAGTGGTTCTCGTACATCCACTCGTCGACGGTCTCCGAGTCGTTGTAGACGAGCGACTGAGCCTCTGCCAGTGCCTCCCGGAAGTCGTCGACGAGCTCCCTGTTGTTCTCGTAGAACTCCGGCGTGACGGCGACGACCGAGGTGAGCGTGTTCTGCAGCTCGGGGACCTCGCCAGCAGTGACGTCGAGGAAGACCTTGGCGTAACCCTCGGCCTCGGCCACCTGCGGCAACGGCGATCCCATGCTGCCGGCGACGACCTTCTGCTCCTGCAGGGCAGCGAGCGTGCCCGAGCTCGAGCCCAGGGAGTTGGCGTTGAAGTCGTCTTGCGACAGCCCGGCCAGCTCGAACATGTAGCGCGCCATGTAGACCGAGGATCCCTCTGGGCTGGAGACGCCCCACGGCTTGTCCTTGAGGAACTCGATCTTCTCCTGGAAGGTCGAGTCGTCGTCAAGTCCACTCTTCTCGTAGGCCTCCGTCTCGATGAGGACCGACTCGGGGAACCCGTTGCCGACCTGGGCGATGACGTAGAACGCCTGGTCCTGCTCAAGGGCGGCCAGCGGGTTGACCGCCGAGGTGATCGCCATGTCGACGCTGCCGCCCATGGACGCGGCGAGCCCTCGCGCACCGTCGATCTCCACGAACTCGGTCTCGATGTCGTACTTGTCGAAGATGCCGGCGCCCGCTCCGTAGAGGAAGGCGGAGTTCATCGTCGACACGAACGGTGCCGCGACCCGGATGACCCGGTTGCCTTCCTCGTTGGCCTCGATCGTGTCGCCGTTGCCTCCGCAAGCGGCCAGGAGCCCGGACGCCAGCGTGAGAGCGCCGACGGTGGCAAGCGTTCGGCGGAACCGACGGCTGCCTCGTGCGATGGGGATGTTCATTACTTTCGTTCTCCTTCACCTTGCCACAGCGCTACCTTGCGCTGCAGAGCGGTCAATAGGCTGTCGATCAGCATGGCGGTGAACGTGATGGTCAGGACCGCCACGAGCACGCCCGCTGTGTCGAACCGGTGGCCCGAGTCGAGTGCCAGGTGGCCGAGACCCTGGTTGGACGCGACGAACTCACCGACGACTGCACCGATCAGCGCGATGGGAAAGGCGACGCGCAGGCTGGTGAGCAGCCACGTGGTCGCCGAGGGGAAGTACAAGCCGGCGATGATCTGTCGCTGGTTGGCCCCCATGAGCCGGAACTGGTCGAGCAGGTTGCGGTCGATGGCACGGGTGGCGTTCCAGACGTTGTAGAAGATCACCCACATGCAGGAGAAGGCCGAGATCACGACCTTCATCTGCAGGTCGACGCCGAACCAGACCACGATCAGCGGGGCGAGCATGATCTTGGGCGTCGAGTAGAGCATCGCGGCGAAGGGCCGAATGGTGCGGGCGACCGACTCGAAGATGCCGAACGCCAGGCCGAGAGAGCTGCCGATCACGGCCCCGATCGCGAAGCCCATCAGACACGCTCGCATCGTGTAACTGAGGTCGCTCAGCAGCTGTCCGCCCTCCATGAAGTCCCCGAACCGCTCGAAGACGAGCTGGGGGCTGGAGACGATGAAGACCGGGAAGACGCGACCGCTGCAGAACTGCCAGAGGCCGAGCATCGCCACGACGATGACGGCGCGGATGCCCCAGAGCATGAGCATGTCGAGCGCCCAGGCAGAGCGTTGGCTGCGCTGCTTCTTCACCGGGCGTCTCTTCGGCGGCGCTCCACGATCGGTCCGGGTCGGCGCAACTGCGTGGGTGGTCATCAGGCTCCTCTGCTTTCCTGGGCTGCCGCCCGTAGTGCCTCGGCGTCGCGACGGACGAACGAGTCGTTGTCGAGTGCCTTGCCGTCGTCGCTGAGATGGCCGGCGATCACCTTCCAGAGCCGGGCCTCGTGCTCGGCGTACGCCGGCGACTGTCGCAGCTCCACAGGGGACACTCCGCGTGGGAGATCGTCGAGGTGGTCGACCTGGTCGATCGTCCCGGGCGCCCCAGCCATGGCGACGACGCTGTCGCCGAGGGTCAGCGCCTCGTTGAGATCGTGAGTTACGAAGATCGTGGTGAGGTCGGTCCCCTGGATACGCGACTTCAAGAACTCCTGCATCCGAACCCGCAGCACGGCGTCCAGGGCTCCGAACGGCTCATCCATCAGCAGGAGCGTCGGCTGGGTCACCAGGGTCCGCCCGAGCTGGACCCGCTGCCGCATGCCGCCGGACAGCTCGCGCGGGTAGCGGTCGAGCCAGTCGCCGAGCCCGACGCTAGCTGCCATGTCGGCGGCGCGGGACTTCCGCTCGGCCCTCGGCACTCCCCTGAGCTTCAGTGGCAGGGCGATGTTGCCCAGCACCGTCTTCCACGGCAGCAACGTCTCCTTCTGGGTGACATAGCCCACGTCGGGGTGCAGCTTCTTCCACTCCTGCCCGAGGTACAAGAACTCGCCGTCGGAGACCTTCATCAGCCCCGAGCACACGTGGAGCAGCGTGGACTTGCCGCATCCACTAGGGCCCACGACGCAGACGAACTCACCGCGGCCGACGCTGAGGTCCACGTCGATCACCGCAGGCCTGGTGACCTGCCTTCCGGGATAGGTCACCTCGGCGTGCTTGAACTCCACGACGGGGGTCCGCGTCACGTCTCCTGTGCCCTGGGGCGAAGCGCCGCTCATCTGCGTTTTTCCTCCTCAGCCTCCCGATCGGGACGGCGTCGTACGGGGATCGGATGTTGCTCCCCCGAGTGGTCTCTCGTGACAGCATCGCGCTCGTTGCTGTGACTGCGATCACCCGGTCAATGTGTATACAGATTACTGACGTCGCTACGCGAGTCAAGACCTATCGGCAGATTGGCCACAAACTTCTTGGCGGGCTAGTCGTCACGCACGCCGGCGGCAATGCAGTCCGCGAGGTCGATCTGGCGTGAGGTGAGCCCGTCCGCGTGCGACTGTCGAGCGACCATCTCGAGCATGTCGACATTGGCCACACGCCCGTAGGGGAACGGGTCGGGTCCGAACATGTCCCGCTGGGCGTCCATGTCGTCGTTGCCGCCACGGAAGACGCCGGCGGCGGTCGGATCGCGGCGATACGCGACCCGCTTCGCGCGTTCGAATGCATCCAGCAGCGCTTCAGCCACCCACGGGTGGCGCTCCACGACTCGCCGCTGGACGAGCACGACGTGGTTGACCGGGAGGAAGCCGACGGCCGCCTGGAAGTCGCCGAAGAACGCCCTCCCCCGATCGGGAAAGAGTCGGTGCACCCGGCCGCTGGCAGTGTCGAGGGGCACGTCGAGCGATCCGAAGGCCGCGTGGACCCGCCCTTCCTGCAACAGCCGGTCGAGCTCTGTCGGGTTGGACCACGTCAGGCTGACACCCGCAGGGGGCTCGTCGGCGAACCCCAGCTGTCGTGTGTGGCTGTGCTCCCCCTCGCGACCTAGGTACCACTCGATGTCGCGGGACCGGATTCCCCAGAGCGTCTCGAGCTGGGCACGCATCCAGAGCCCGGCCGTCATGGTGTAGTCGGGCAGCCCGAACCGCTTGCCTGCGAGGTCGGCGCCCCCGTCGATCTCGGCGTCACGGTGCACCCACGTGTTGATGCCGAGGGTCGCCTTGCTGGCGAAGACCGGGATCATCACCCAGTCCCACAGGTCCAGCGGCCGGTCCCGGGTCACCAGGTAGTTGGAGATCGAGAACTCGAAGACGTCGAAGTCACTGTGGCGCAAGTGGTGCTCGTGGAGGTCGCCCGCATCACCCGTCTCCCAGTCCAGGTCGATCCCACTGGGGCTGACTGTCACGTCGAGCAACGGCAGCACCCGTGGGTTGGGCATGAAACTGGCACGCAGGCGCAAAGCCATCTCGGAGTCCTTCTCGTCAGGTGATGATGGCTTACTGTATACAGTTGATCGGCCACCCGCCTGGCAACCGGCGACGTTAGTCCGGGGCGGCATCCCCCGCAGCCGACGGCACCTCGAAGGCCAGCGTCGCGATCGGGTTGTCGAAGGCGCTCGTGCGCAGGGACACCTGCACGCGCCACTCACCGGACGAGGGCAGGACGACCTCGGCGGTGTGCGAGCCGACGACTCCCGGGTTGAGAGGGACCGTCCCGAGATCGACCTCGTCGTTGAAGAGCCGCACGCTCGGCGGCACCATGAACTCGGCCGGCGCACCCGCCGAGTCCGTGAGCTCGATGGTCACGGTGTTGGGGCCCACGGCCAGGGGCGCGAGCGTGGCCAGCACCTTGACGTCGTCGAGCATCGCCGAGCGCGGCTCCTGTCCAGGACGAGGACCGGCGCTCAACGCCTCGTCCGGCTCCGGGCTCCGGTCGACCAGGACGCCGGTCAGGGCCAGGACGACCAGCAGCACCACCGCCTCGGCACGCACCGACCCGACGATCATCGACGCGGCCGTGCGGCGACCCTTCCGCTTGCTCGCGTCCGTCAGGAGTGGCAGCAGCCGGTAGCGGTTCCAGGCGGCGAGGAGCACCGCCACGCCGACGACGCTCACCTTGACGAGAAGCAGACGGCCGTAGCCCGTCTCGAGGATCGCCCCCCAGGACCCGAGGATCCGCCACGTCAGCACCGAGCCGGCCACGACCAGCAGCGCGAGGGTGCCGGCGGCCCAGGTCGAGAAGCGGACCAGCACGTCGCCGGCTACCGCTCCCCGCTCGGCCAGGTCGCGCAGCGCCAGCGCGAGACCCACCAGGCCGCCCAGCCACAGCGCCCCCGTCACGAGGTGGAGAGCGTCGGTGCCGACGACGAGCCACTCGGGGCTCACCGCTCGGGTGTGACCGGTCAGGGCCGGAGCGATCGTGGCGAGCAGCGCCGCCCCCAGCGCCGCCGCGGCCCGTCGCCCGACCACCGCGTGGTCACCGAGGAGCCCGACCGCCGCGCCGAGCCCACCCGCCACGACGACAGCGACGGCGTACACCTCGACGGGCAGGACGCGCCAGGTGTCGAGGCTCCCGAGGGCTCCGAGGTCGGTGCCGAGCTGGTAGGTGGCCGTGAGCGGGAGGGCGACCCCCCACGAGAGAGCAGCGAGCCCCGCCGAGGCTCTGGCGAGCCGCACGACGCGACGCAGCACCGGTGCGCTCAGCTGGTGCGGGCCCAGGAAGAGCACGAGGAAGGCCACGAGCCCTGCGGCCAGCAGGAGTCCGACGTACCCGGCGGCACGCGCGACGCTGAGGGCCGCCGGCGCGTCCGTGGCCCCACCGACGTCGGGGGGCACCAGAGCGGCGCCCGCGCTCGGAGCACCGACCGAGAAGCTGAGCGACCCGCTGACCGGGTGACCGTCCTCGGAGATGACCCGCCACACCACGACGAGCGTCCCGTCGGCGACCGGCTCGGCGAGCGTGACGACGAGGTCGGAGCCGCTGCTGGTCGCCGTGGAGGCGACCACCTGCCCCGTGGAGTCGAAGACCTGCGTGCCGTCGGGCACCGCGGCGACGGACTCGGTGTAGCTGAACCGGATCGCTTCCGGAGCGGCGGCAAGGACCTCACCCTGCTGGGGATCGGTCCCGATCAGGGTGGCGTGCGCGCCGGCAGGCCCCGCGGGCCCGAGCACCAGGCCGACGACGAGGAGCGCCAGCGTGACGAGCGACCGGGCGAACGACGACCGCGAGGTCGAGCGCCGCGGAGGTCGGCTCACACGCGGCGGCGTTGGAGCACGAGGGCCGCGCCGCCGAGCAGCACACCGATGAGTCCGGCGACGAGCCCGAGGACCGGGACCACGTTGCCGGACCTGGTCTCCGGGGCCACGCTCGAGGCCCGCTGGACGTCGTCGGAGGAGGCAGCCACGCCTTCGGCTGCCCCGTTCTCCTCGCCGTGATGCCCCCCACCGGTCGCCTCGGTGAGCACGAAGGCCGGTGCGGGCAGCTCGAGCTCGTCCTCCGCCTGCCCCTCCTGCGGCACCTGGATCCAGGCCGACTCGCCCTGCTCGCACGTCTGGATCGTGGGGAAGACCAAGGCCTCCCCCACGCTCTCGGGCAGCTGGACCGACAGCTCGAAGGCGTCCCGGAAGCCGTCGGGCAGCGGGGTCCTCGCCGTGTAGGTGACCGTGGTGACCCGCTCGGTGATCTCGTTGCCGTGACTGTCGGTGAGGGGCGGGTCGAGCTGCTGGGACTCCTTCTCCACCGTCCACAGGGCGTTGCGGGTGGGGGTCACGGCCGTGATCTCCTCGGGCATCTGGATCGTCACCGACGTGGTCGGCGAGCCGTCGCACCCGTGCGGCACGCTGAGCTCGAGGACGGCGTACGCTCCGGCCGCGGTCGTGGACGGGGTGATCGACACGTGGGCCTGCGCCGGCGCGGAGGCGACCAGGACCGCCGCGGCAGCGGCCGTGACCACCGCACCGAGCCGGGTTGCACGGGGAGCTGGTCGCTGCATCGTGAGGTCCTCTTCTCGCCGCACACCGCGGCGCTCCGGCCCGCGCGGGGTTCGCGGAGGCGAACTCGGTCCGACGACGTGACCTCGACCACACTGAACCAGCCAGCCGAACCTCTGTCAAGAATGTGAACAGATTCCTTGAGCCTGACCCCCCAGTGGGCGTAGCATCGCCGCAAGTTCACATCACCGAACCAAGGTCGTCTTTCTGAACCTTCAGGGACGCCGTCACGAAGGGAAATCCCATGCCCAACATCACCGTCGAGCTGCTGCGTGGCCGGACCGTGGAGCAACGTCGCGACTTCGCCCAGGCCGTGGCCGACCAGGCCGTGGAGATCCTCGGCGCCCGC
This sequence comes from Nocardioides sp., assembly GCF_029937575.1. Taxonomy (GTDB): domain Bacteria; phylum Actinomycetota; class Actinomycetes; order Propionibacteriales; family Nocardioidaceae; genus Nocardioides. Next base: position 29,705 of record NZ_JAPYPS010000019.1, on the reverse strand, counting down.
CGCCAGGACGTCCGGATGGTCTTCAGCGAGATCACCCCCGACATCGTGGCCAACGGCGGCGTGCTGGCCAGCGAGGACGACAGCCGGGCCGGCGTCGTCGCCGCCCTCGCCGACTGACCCGACCGGGCCCCGGCGTACCTCCAAGAGCCGGCAGCCGACCAGAGATGGTCGGCTGCCGGCTCTTGTGCGTCTGCCTGCGGATCGATCCCGCCGGACGCACCAGAGCGGGCCCGGGGGGCTGACTCCCCCGGACCCGCTCAGCTATGGGTGGTCGCGGTGCTACCGCCTCTTGACGCGGATCACCACCGTGGACGACGTCCGCTCCACGAGGTCGCTACCGAGGTAGACGACCTTGACCTTCAGCTTCTTCGTGCGCTTCACACGCGGCAGCTTGACGGTGAGCAACTTGCCGTCCTTGACCGTGCGGGTGATCGTCTTGCCCGGCCGCACCTTGATCTTGACCTGTCCCGTCGCCGGGACCTGGTGTGCTGCGGACACCTTCACCTTCACCTTGGCACGCTTGCCCTGCTTGATCTTCTTGGGCGCCTTGACCTTCAGGCGGGGGGCCACCTTGTCCACCTGCAGGGTGAGGGTGCTCGACGACGCGGCGTGCACGTCGTCACCGCCGTACCGCACCTCGAGCGGGTAGGACCCGGGCACGAGCACCTTGCCGGGCACCGCGATGGTGGCCTCGCCCTCCGCGAGGTCCGCCGAGCCGAGCTCGGTGTCCCCGTCCATCAAGAGCACCGATCCGGTTGCGGCCACCGGTGAGATCGTCACCGTCACCGCGCCCGGACGTCCGTAGACGATCTCGTCGGCCGTGGCCGTCAGCGAGGTCTCGACCAACGGCGACTCGTCGTCCTCCTCGACCGTGACCGTCACCGTGGCGGGTGCGGACTCGCCCGACCCGTCGGTGGCGCGGTAGGTGAAGGTGTCGGCGCCGGCGAAGTCGGCCTCCGGCGTGTAGGTGAACGAGCCGTCCGCCTCGAGCGCGACGGTGCCGTTGGTGGGCTGGGTCAGACCGACCGCGGTGAGGGGGTCGCCCTCGGCGTCGGTGTCGTTGCCCAGGACGCCGGGGGCCGGCACCGTGAGGGGGTCGCCCTCGTCGGTGCTGTAGGCGTCGTCGACCGCCACCGGTACGGCGTTCACGGGCGGGCCCTCGAACAGCTCGCCGACCTGCTCCTCGGTCAGCTCGTAGTCGAACATCCGGAACTCGTCGACCAGGCCGTCGTAGCGCGGGTCGGGCCAGCTGGTGCCGCCGATGAAGTTGGCCGTCGTGGTCCCGTCCACGCCGACGTCCCCGATGCCGAGGCTGAAGTCGTCCCGGGTGCCCACCAGCTCGCCGTCGAAGTACAGCTTCCCGGTCGAGCCACTCATCGTGAAGACCACGTGGGTCCACGCGTTGAGGGGGGTGTCATTGCCTCCACCGAGGGTGAGCCGCTCCTGCGCCGGGTTGCCCGGTGCCTTGAACGTGGCCGCGAACCCGGTGGGGCCGTCGGCCTGCGTGGAGGACTGCAGCAGGAAGAACGTGTCCGTGCTGCTGCCGATCTGGACCAACGGCACCCAGTTGGGCAGGGCGTCGGGTCGGGTCCAGATCGAGACGGTGAACTCCTCGTCCATGTCCTCGGCGATGTTGTCCGGGAGCCGGACGTGGTTGCCGGTGCCGGCTCCGCCACCGGGAAGCGAGACACCAGCCGCGAACTGGCCGTCCTGGGTCCACGTCGTGTCACCCATCAGGGTCGCGTCGCCCACGGAGGGGTCCCCGCCCGTGTTGGCTGCCGTCGTGCCCGCGCCCTCGTCGAAGGCGTAGTGGATCGGCACACCCTCTCCCGGCGGGGGCCGCTCGACGGTGTGCGTCACCGAGGCGACCGAGTCCCGCCAGCCCTCGTCGGCGCTGTAGCGGACCTCGATCTCGTGGTCGCCGCGACCGAGCGTGAGCTCCGGGAACGTCGCCGCTCCACTGGCCAGCTCGACCGGGACACCGACACGTGCCGCGTCGACCCACAGCTCGACCGAGCCGTCGGCGGACTGCTCGGTCTCGTCCTGCACCGATGTCGAGACCGTCAACGGAGCCGCGAACGGCGACGGCGAGACGGGTGTCACTGACACCGACGTCGTCGTGCGCAGCGCCGAGCCGTCGGCGTGCAGCCGCGACACGTCGTCCCCGGTGAGGGCCGAGGTGTAGACGCGCACGTCGTCCATCAGTCCGTCGTAGGACGGGTCCGGGAACCCGTTGCGGCCCAGCCAGTTGTTGCTGGTCGGCCCGACGTCGCTCATCGTGATCGTCAGGTCGTCACGGGAGGCGATCGGCTCGCCGTTCAGGTAGAGCGTGCCGACTGCTCCCTCACGGGTGAAGGCGACGTGGTTCCACTCCTCGGCGACCACGTCCTGGGTCGGCGTGGCGTAGACGCGCTCCTGGTCCGGGCTGCCCTTCTGCTTGAAGGTCGCCGCCAGACCGGTGTTGCCGTCGGCCTGGGTCTGCATCTGGATCTGGAAGAAGCTTCCGTCGCCACCGAGACCGTCCCCGATGTGGAAGAGACCGATCCAGTTCCCCTTGGTGTCGGGTCGGACCCAGAACGCGGTGGAGAAGTCGTCCTCGCCCTGCAGGAGGTTGTCCGGCAGGTCGGCTGCGTTGGCGTTCGTGCCACCCACCAGGTCCAGCGCTCCCCCGAAGACGCCGTTCTCGGACCAGGTGGTGTCGCCGGTGAGCACTGCGGCGCCGGCGGTCCCCTGGGTGCCGCTGTTGGCGGCCGCGGACCCCTCACCCTCCTCGAACTCGTAGTGGACCGGGACGTCGCCCAGGCCCGGGTCGACGCCGATGACGACGAGGTCGTCGACCACCAGCCCGGCCCCGGAGCCGGGAGCGGCGAGGCGCAGCGTCTCCGAGCGGCTGTCGGCGGTGAACGTCTCGATGAGCGTGTCGAACGTCGTTCCGCTGCCGGCCTGCGAGGGGGTGTCGGTCCCCGCGGTGACGGTGGTGTCCAGCGAGCCGACACTCAGCTGAGCGGCGGCCGGACCGACCCCCGTCGCGTCGCGGCTGTCCCGGGCGAAGCGCAGGGACACCCGGTACTCGCGGCCCGGGTCCAGACCGTCGAGCGTGCGCTCGAGCGAGCCCGTGTCACCCAGTGCCAGGTGGTAGCCGGCGGAGCCGAGACCACCGTTGGCACCGTTGGCGGCGCGCACGAGCTGCACGCCGTCGTCGACGGCCCACGGGGCCATCCGTCCGTTGCCGGCGTCGACGTCGACGACGGCCGGCGGGTTCGCCGAGCGCCACTCGGTCGGGATCCGCGGGTACTCGAACTGGTCGACCAGCTCGGGCGAGCGCGCGTCCATCTCGACCTCGGGGCTGATGTTCATCATCGAGGCGACCGACGGGGTGCCGTCCTCGTCGAAGACGAACAGCATGTAGGCGCCCGGAGGCGCGTAGGTCCCGTCCACGGGGGAGGTGATGCTCACGGTGTCCGACCCGTCGGCCTGGGTGAAGTCCAGGTCCTGGAAGTTCTGGTCGTTGTTGAAGCCGTGCGTCACCGATCCGTTGCGGACCAGGGTCACGCGGGACACGTCGGTGCCGGTCGCGATCTCGAAGGTGCCGTCGTAGCCGATCTCCAGCGGTGCGTCGGTGATCTCCGGACGCACGGCCGGCTCGTCGCCGTCGAACAGGTAGGCCGGCGAGTAGTACTCGACGTCGGTGTAGCTGCGCGGGCCGGGAGTGCCGCCGCCGCCCATCATCACGCGACCGTCGGGCAGCAGGAGCGCCGTCGAGTGGTAGAGGCGGGCGTGCTCGTAGGGAGCCTCCACCTCGGACCACTCACCGGTGTCCGGGTTCCAGATCTCGGCGTTGGTGACGTAGCCGTCGTTGCCGTTGTTGACCCGCGACCCCCCGGTGACCAGGACGTCCCCGTCGGGCAGGACCGTCGAGGTGGGCCAGTGCCGCTCGTAGGTCATCGGCTCGGTCGGCTCGACGATCGGCGACGCCGTCCCGTCGGGTCCGGTGATGTCGACGGTGAACCCGGCGCTCGCGCCGTCCGGCCCTCCGCCGTTGCCCCACCAGCCGCCGCCGACCTGCAGGATCTTGCCCGGTCGGTACATCGTGGCCGTGGACGTGGCGCCCACCGGGTTGCCCAGGTCGCCCTGGTTGGCCGAGGCGGCCGGCACCTTGCCGCGCAGGATCATCTCGCCGTCCCCGCTGGGGTCCAGCTCGAACATCTGCGTGCCGCTGATGTTGAAGACGTTGCCGTTGCCGGGCGCGACGAACGCGCGCGGATACCACCAGCGGTTCTCGTCCTGGCCCTCGTGGTCGGCCCCGCCGTCGCCGTACGCGACCGCGCTGGTGGCGCCGTCGAGCAGACGCCAGCCGTTGCCCTCGTCGGGGGCGTAGAGCTCAGGCGTCTTCACACCCGGTCCGCCCGGTCCGCCGCGCAGGCTGCCGCCTTGGACGACGATGTCGCCACTGGGCAGCGTGGTCCCGGTCGGGTACCAGCGCGGGTAGTTCATCGGAGCCTCGTCGTGCAGGCCCTTGCTGGTCGAGTAGCTCGTGACGCCGATGGCGGCGTCGTTGGGCGCGTTGGCACCGAGGCCGTCGTCACCGCCGACCGTCATCGTCACCTGGCTGCGGGGATTCTGCACCTGCATGGAGCAGAACAGGTCCGTGTACGTCGTGTTCGGCACCAGGCCGTGCGTGACGTTCGCGAGCGTGCGGGGCACCTCGGGGTTCCACACGTCGATCTCGAACTGGCCACCCTGCGAGACGCAGCTGTTGCCCGTGAAGTCGTACGGCGTGTCGTCGGTGCAGCCGGTCGAGACGCTGCCGAAGGACTGCACCTTGCCGTCCGCGGTCAACGACATGTTGATCGGGACCAGCGGCCACGGCGTGACGCCGCTCCAGGCCCCGGTGTCGCCCTTGGCGGGCGGCGAGCAGTCGGCCGGCAGCAGACCGGCGGCGTAGGCGAGACCGTTGCGCATCTGGGTGCGGATGACGGGCTCGGAGTAGGCGGTGCCCTCGTGACCCATCCCGGAGTACCAGGACCGACCTGCGTCGATCTCCTGGCACCAGGTGATCGGGTGCGAGGTCCCCTGCCGCCCCATGCCGTACGACGACTCGTCGGCCGACAGCAGCGTGCGCACGGTCGGCGCCGGGTTGACCAGCCAGTCGTACCACTCGTCGCTGCGGGTGAACTCGTCCGGGAGTCCCTGGGTCAGCGGGTGGTCCACCGCGGTGACCTCGACCCGGCCCGGGCGGACCGCCGGGTTCTCCGGGTGGCCCTCCGAGGAGGCGCCGACCAGCTGGGCGTAGAACGGGTTGACGTCGTGCTCGCTCTGGCCCACCGACCAGCCGGCGTAGTGGAGCCCGAAGTAGCCTCCGCCGCCGCGGATGTAGTCCTCCAGGGCCGTGCGCTGGGCGTCGTTGAACAGCACCCCGCCGGTCTGGGCGAAGACCACGGCGTCGCGGGTCGCGAGATTCTCGGCCGTGAAGGCGATCGGGTCGTCGGTCTCCTGGATCTCGACCTCCTGCCCGTACTCGTCGGCCAGCTCGCCGGCTAGGTCGCGCACGGCTTCGCGCGCCTGCACGTTGGAGGCGTGGAAGTTGGGCTTGTAGAAGAGCAGGACCCGCAGGGTCCCGTCCTCTGCGGCTGCGGCCGGCGACGCGAGCGCGATCACCGGAAGCGCGACGGCGGCTACCGCCACCGCGACGAGGGGGATCAGCAGACGCCGGAGGCGGTCACTCACCCGCCTCCTGATGGACCTGCGAAGCACGTTCATGAGGCTCCTTTGGTACTCGATTCTTGGTGGTGAAACTTTCGATACTTCTGACCCGATGTGAACTGGATCGGGACGTGCCTGACCGTCGCCGCGACCAGGAAGGTCGGCGATCCGGTGTGACGGGGGTTGGTGACGGGGTTGGTGACGGGGGGTGGTGACGGGGGTTGGTGCCTGGAGTGGGTGGTGAGGGTGGATCAGATCATCTGGTGACCGGTGGGCCGGACGTCCCGACCCACCGGAGCTCTGTCAGCGTCGGACGTGGGCGCTGCTGCCCGTGGCCAAGGCGTGGACCTCCTGCCCGGTGGCCATCGAGGTGTCGCCCGGAGTGGTCATGGCGAGGGCGCCGTGGGCGGCACCCAGCTCGACGCAGGTCTGCAGGTCCTCACCCTCCAGCAGTCCGTGGACGAGGCCGGAGACGAAGCCGTCGCCCCCGCCGACGCGGTCGAGGATGTCGAGGTGGTCGCGCGCCACCGAGGCGAGCACGCCGCTCTCGCGCGACCAGGCGACGCCCTGCCAGTCGTTGTCGCCGGCGTCGTGCACGGTGCGCAGGGTGGTGGCGACGACCGAGAGCCAGGGCATCTTCTGCGTCAGGGTGTCGACCATCGCGGTGAAGCCGTCGACCGGCGAGCGTCGCAGCGGCTCGTCGGCCCGCCCATCGAGAGGCCCGGCGAGAGGCCCGGCGTCGAAGCCCAGCGACGCGTCGAGGTCCTGCTCGTTGCCGATCAGCACGTCCACGTGCTCGGCGAGCCGGGTGTTGACGTCGCGGGCGTACGCACTGCCGCCGATGCCCTCCCACAGGCTGGGCCGGTAGTTGCAGTCGAAGGACACGACGGTGCCGTGCCGGCGTGCGCACGCCATCGCCTCCGCCGCCACGTCCGCGGTGGTGGCGGAGAGCCCGGCGAAGATGCCGCCGGTGTGCAGCCACCGCACGCCGCGTCGACCGAAGAGGTCGTCCCAGTCGATCATCCCCGGGGACAGCTTGCTGACCGCGGTGCCGGCCCGGTCGGAGACGCCCAGTGCGCCGCGGACCCCGAAGCCGCGCTCGGTGAAGTTCAGGCCGTTGCGGCCGGTCCGGCCGATGCCGTCGAAGCCCTGCCACCTGATCAGCGAGGTGTCCACACCGCCCTGCCGGATGAGGTTCTCGACCAGGCGACCGATCTCGTTGTCCACCAGGGCGGTGGCCACGCCGGCGCGCTGGTCGAAGACCGTGCTGAGCCCTCGGGCGACGTTGTACTCCCCGCCGCCCTCCCAGGGCTGGAAGCTCCGAGCGGTCCTGATGCGGCCCTCGCCCGGGTCGAGCCGCAGCATCACCTCGCCCAGCGCGACGACGTCGAGATCGCACTCCCCCGCGGGCCGGATCGTGATCATGCGCTGGCTCCGGCCAGGTCGCCTCGGGGGGCCGCGACCGTGGACGCGACGACCTCGGCGCAGAGGTCGGCGACCTCGCCCCACCTCCGGTCCCGGAGCAGGTCGGCGGCAACCATCCAGCTGCCGCCGACGGCGGCGACCGCCGGGTGAGCCAGGTAGCTCGGCGCCAGGGCAGCGGTGATCCCTCCGGTCGGCAGGAAGCGGACCTGCGGGAAGGCGGCGGCCAGCGCCGCGAGGGTCCGCAGACCCCCGCACGCCTCCGCCGGGAAGAGCTTGACAGTGCTCAGCCCGAGGTCGAGCGCCGCGATGACCTCCGTGGCCGTGCTCACGCCGGGCACGACCGGGACGTCGCGGTCCTGGCACCGCCGTACGACGCTCGCGCTGACGCCCGGGGAGACCACGAAGCGTGCGCCGGCGTCCACGGCCACGTCGACCTGCTCGGCCGAGACGACAGTCCCCGCCCCCACCAGGACGTCACCCCTCGCCGCCAGCGCCTCGAGGACCGCCGAGGCACCGGGACTGCGCAGCGTGACCTCGGCGACCGGCAGGCCGCCGGTCACCAGGGCGCGGCCCAGCCCGTCGGCGCCCTCGACCTCGTCGAGGACGACGACGGGCACGACCCGGTGGGAGCCGAGCAGGTCAGCGAACGTCATCGCAGCTCGGCGATGACGGTCTTCAGCTCGGTGTAGTCGTCCAGGCCGAACGACCCGAGCTCGCGGCCCCAGCCGGACTGCTTGAAGCCACCGCGCGGCAGCGTCACGTCGTCCGCGTGCCAGGTGTTGAGCCAGACCGTGCCGGCGCGCAGGCGCGCGCCCACGCGGTGCGCCGTACCGAGGTCACGCGACCACACGCCCGCGGCCAGGCCGTAGACGGTGTTGTTGGCGGCCTGGACGACCTCGTCCTCGGTGTCGAAGGGGATCGCGGTGACGACCGGTCCGAAGATCTCGTCGGTCTGCACCGCCATGTCCTCGGTGACCGACGTGATCAGCGTGGGCTGCACGAAGTAGCCGCGCTCCAGCGGAGCATCGGCACTGCCGGCGGCCAGGACCGCACCGGCCTCGACCGCGCCGCGGATGTAGCCGAGCACCTTCTCGTGCTGCTCCTGCGAGACCATCGGGCCCATGTGGGCGCCCTCGGCGAACCCGTCGCCCACGGTGATCGCCCGGGCCGCCGCAGCGACGCCCTCGACGACCTGGTCGAAGACCTCGCGCTGCACGTAGAGACGCGAGCCGTTGACGCAGCACTGGCCCTCGTTGAAGTACCCACCGAGGACGGCGCCCGCGATGGCGGCATCGATGTCGGCGTCGGCGAAGATGATGTTGGGCGCCTTGCCACCGAGCTCGAGCGAGACCTTCTTGAGGTTGCTCGACGCGGCGGCCGCGATCTTCTTGCCGACGTCGGTGCTGCCGGTGAAGGCGACCTTGTCGACACCGGGGTGGTCGACGAGTGCGGCGCCGGTGTCGCCGAAGCCGGGCACGACGTTGACCACGCCGGCGGGCACGCCGGCCTCGAGGAGCAGCTCACCGAGCCGCAGCGCCGTCAGGGGCGTCTGCTCGGCGGGCTTGAGGATCACTGTGTTGCCGGCGGTGATGGCCGGCACGATCTTGAAGCACGCCATGAGCAGCGGGAAGTTCCACGGCACGATGCCCGCGACGACCCCGATCGGCTCGCGACGGGTGTAGGCGTGGAAGGAGCGGTCGGGCACCGACATCGGGATCGTGGTGCCCTCCATCTTCGTCGCCCAGCCGGCGAAGTAGCGGAAGAGCTCGGCAGCGGTGGCCACGTCGCCGTCGCGCGCGGCCTCGACCCGCTTGCCGTTGTCGAGGGCCTCGAGCTGGGCGAGCTCGTCGGCGTGGGCGTCGATGAGGTCGCCGATGCGCCACAGCAGGTGGGATCGGTCGCGCGGCGTCATCTTCGACCAGGGCGACGGGGCCTCGAAGGCGTTGCGCGCCGCGACGACGGCACGGTCCACGTCCACGTCGGAGGCGTGGGCGACCTCGACCAGCACCTCCTCGGTCGAGGGGTTCACGGTGGAGAACGTCCTGCCGTCCTTGGCGTCCACCCACTCGCCGTCGATCAACAGCTTCTTGGGCGAGGACAGGAACGAGCGGACTGCGGGCAGGAGCTGAGAGGTGTCGTTCGACATGGTGCCTTCCTGGGTGACGGTGGTCCGGTGGGACCGTTGGTACGACGTGTGGTCGAGGTGGTCGGGAGTGCTGTCAGGCTGTGCGGTCTGGGTGGGCTGGACGGGCTGCGCTGGGCGGGCTGGGGCTACTTGATGATCAGCACCTTGGAGCGGTCGAGGGTCAGCGCCACGGCGACGACGATGATCGCGCCGTAGAGGATCTGCTCGTAGGCCGACGGGACGCCGACGATCGGCAGCCCGACCCGCAGGAGGGTGACGACGAGGGCCCCGGCCAGGGAGCGCCAGAGGCTGCCGTGGCCGCCGGTGATCGCCGTACCGCCGACGACGATCGCCGCCACCGCCGGCAGCAGGAGGTTGTCGGCCATCGTGGGACTGCCGCTGTAGTTGCGCGACACGAGCATCACCGCGGCCAGTCCGGCGCAGGCGCCGGAGACGCAGAAGGCACCGATCTTGACCCGGTCCACCGGGATGCCCGCGAGCCGCGCGGCCGCCTCGGAGTAGCCGGTCGCCTTGATCCAGCTGTCCAGCGGCGTCGCCTTGATCACCAGGGCCAGCGCGCCGACGACCGCGACGGCGACGACGACCGAGGTCGGGACGTAGCCGCCGATGTAGAGGTTCAGCCAGCGGATCGGGCTGTCGTCGACGACTGGCACCGTGCCGGCGTCCGAGACCACGAGCGCCACCGAGGCGAAGATGCTCATCCCACCGAGGGTCACGATGAACGAGGGGATCCGCAGGTACACGTGGGCGGCTCCCTGCACGGCTCCGATCAACGCGGCCACCACGATCACCGCGAACGTCGTCAGGCCGCCGAGGTCCGGCAGCCACAGGGCCAGGAAGACCGTGGACAGCGAGGCCATCGCCGCGATCGACAGGTCGATGCCCCCGCAGAGCACGACGAGGGTCGCCCCGCCGGCGAGCACAGCCAGCGGTGCGGCCGTGTTGATCGCCGCGGTGAGGCTGGAGCGGGTCAGGAAGTCGGGGTCGGCCACGGTCAGGGCGCCGATGATCGCCACCAGGGCGATCACCGGCATGAAGGAGGTGAGCCGGTCCCCGGCCGAGGGACGTCGGTGGACGGCCTCGTCGGCGGTGGGCGTCGCTTGGACGGACGTACTCATACCATCTCCTTGACCAGGTCCAACGGCGTCGGCTTGCTCCCGGCGGGACACCCCACCTCGGCCGTGATCCGGCCGTCGTTCATCACCACGATCCGGTCCGCCATCCCGATCGCCTCCTCGAGGCTGTCGGCCAGCAGCACCGTCGCGACGCCGCTGTTGGCGAGCTCGCGCATCAGCCGGTAGACCTCGGAGCGCGCTCCGATGTCCAGGCCACGGGTCGGGTGGTCGAGCAGCAGCAGGCGGATGTCGCCGCCCACGAGCCACCGGGCGAGCACCACCTTCTGCTGGTTGCCTCCCGAGAGTCGCTGGATCGCGGTCCCGCGGTGGGGCGTGCGGATCGAGAGCCGCTTGATCCAGCTGTCGACCAGAGAGGCCTGCTTGGTCGGTACGACGAGCGGCCCGCGGCAGCGCACCCCCTGCTTGGTCAGGGTCATGTTGTCGGCGACCGACATCGGGCCGACCATGCCCTCGGTCTTGCGCTCGGCCGGCACGTAGCCGACCCCGGCGGCGCACGCCGAGCGGGTGCCGGACAGGTCGAGCGGCTTCCCGTCGAGCTCCACCGACCCCGCAGCGGTCTCCGCGGCGCCGAACAGCGCGCGGCACAGGTCCTCGCGACCCGAGCCGTGCACGCCGACGACGGCGACGATCTCGCCCTCGCCCACGTCCAGGTCGACGTCGCGGAAGGTGGCGCTGGTCAGGCCTCGCACGGAGAGCCGGGGAGCGGCCTCCTCGTCGGAGCCGTGGGTTCGCTCGGCCACGTTGTCGTGGTAGTGGTCCTCCGAGCCCGTGGAGCCGATCATCATCCGGTGCAACTCGGCCGGGACCGCTCCAGCGGTCGTGACCTCGCCGGCGGACTGGCCTCCGCGCAGGACGCTGACCCGGTCGCAGACGTCGAGGACCTCGTCGAGACGGTGGGACACGAAGACGACCGAGGCGAACTCGCGCAGCCGTCGTACCTGCTCGAAGAGGGTCTCGATCTCACTCGGCTCGAGCACCGAGGTCGGCTCGTCGAGGATGATGACGGGCGCGAACTTCGAGCGCTCCTCGATGCGCAGCACCTTGGCGATCTCGACCATCTGTCGCTCCGCGAAGGAGAGCGAGTCGGTGCGGGCCAGGGGGTCGATGCTCGAGCCGATCTTGTCGAGCTGCTCCTGGGCCATCCGCCGCATCGCATCCCAGCGGTAGATCCCGCCGCGCACGCCGACCCCCTCGCTGCCGAGGACGATGTTCTCGGCGGCGGTGAGGTTGGGCACCAGCGACTGCTCCTGGAAGACCATCCCGATGCCGTGGTGGGCGGCGTCGACGACGCTGCGCAGCCGGACCTGCTCGCCGCGGACGTAGATCTCGCCGGCGTCCGGGCGCACGAGTCCGACCAGGGCCTTGAGCAGCGTCGACTTGCCGGCGCCGTTCTCGCCGGCCAGTCCGAGCACCTCGTGCTGGTGCACGACCAGGTCGACGCCGTCGAGGGCCTTGACCCCGGGGTAGTGCTTGACCAGGCCGCGCACCTCCAGCGCCGGCACCGGAGCGCTCCTGCTCAGGTCCAGCTCCAGCTCTGCATCGATGCTCACTTGACCACCTGGTTCCTGTGTCGCAGCGGGACGACTGCCGCGGCGACCGCGGCGACGACGATGAGGCCCTGCACGCCGCCCTGCCAGTAGGGGCTGACGCCGACCTGCACGAGGCCGTTGGTGAGCACGACGATGAGCAGCACACCGACGGTGGTGTGCAGCACGCCGCCCCGGCCCCCGGTGAGCAGGGTGCCGCCGACGACGGCGGCGGTGATGGCCAGGAAGTCGTAACCCTTGCCGGCCTGCACCAGTCCCGCGCCGAGCTGGCTGGTGACCATCACCCCGCCGAGTCCGTAGAAGGCCCCGGCCAGGGTGAAGACGGCCACCTTGTACGGCGCCACCTTCACGCCCGACAGGGCGAGGACCTCCTCGGCACCGCCGATCGCGTAGGCGTAGCGCCCGAGCCGGGTGTAGCGCTGGATCAGCCAACCGACCAGCACGCAGCCGGCCGCGATCCAGGTCAGGTAGGTGAAGCCGAGGAGCCGCTCGACGGCCCAGCTCTCCAGGCCTGCGTCGGAGATGTTGGGCTGCACGCCGGCGAACATCAGCGTGGCCAGACCCAGACCGATGGCGGAGACGCCCAGGGTGGTCATGAACGACGGCACCTTGAGCAGCACGAGCAGCACACCGCTGAGGGCTCCGAGCGATGCTGCGAGCAGCACCGCCAGCACGATCCCGATGAGCCCGAGGTCGTTGTCGTTGCGGTTGTTCTCGACCAGAAGGGCCACGGCGAGCGCGGAGGTGGCCATCACCCCGGCGGCCGAGAGGTCGATCGACCCCATCATCAGCACGAACGTGATCCCACACGCCACGACGGCCAGGACGGCCGCCGCGTCGAGGATGTTCTGGATGTTGCCGACCGTGCGGAACTGCGAGCTGAGCGCGGCGAAGACCGTGAAGATCGCGATCAGCGCGACCGGCGGACCGGCTTCGCGCAGGGACACCCCCCGCCGAGGCCGAGGGGGCGCCGTGACGACTTCTCGGGAGTCCTCGGCGGGGGATGTCATCGTCACGACAGCGGACCTGCCACACGGTTGAAGACGTTGTCGCACTCGAAGTCGGCGGCGTCGGTCTCCGGGGTGAGGTACTCACCCACGTTGTCGTCGGTGATCAGGAACTGCTCGGCGAAGAACGCGCGGTCCTCGTCGGAGACGTCGTCCACCGCCAGGTCGCCGGTGGCGACGCAGTAGCCGATGGCCAGGCCGATCCCGCCCTGCCACGGGCCGTCGCTCGACACCGTCGCGGTCATCTCCCCGCCCTCGATCGCGGTGAGTGCGTCGGGGACGGCGTCGATGCCGACGACCGCGACCTCGCCGGCCCGACCGGCCTGCTGGAGGGCCTCGAGGGCCCCCAGCGCCATGTCGTCGTTGGCCGCCCAGATCCCGAGGACGTCGTCACCGTGCTTGGTGAGCAGCGTCTTGGTCACCTCCAGCGCCTCGGCGCGGGAGAAGTTGGCCGCCTGCTGGTCGAGCAGCGTGACGTCGGGGTTCTCGGCCAGCGTCGCCTCCAGGCCCGCGAAGCGGTCCTTGGCGGCGGCGGTGTCCAGGACGCCCTGCAGCGCGATGATGCCGCCGGAGCCGCCGATCGCCTCCACGAGCGCGTCGCCGATCTGCTGACCGGACTCGACACCGTTGTACGTGATGTGGCTGATCCAGCGCTCATAGTCGGTCGGGTCGAGGTCGGCCGGCTTGTTCCACTGCGTGACGAGGTAGGCGCCGGCCTGGTCGGCACCCTTGACGATCGGGGTGGTGTCGGAGTCACCGTTGGGCAGGACGTTCATCACCAGGCAGGACGTGTCGCCGGCGAGGAGCTGACGGACCTGCTCCTGCTGCTTGGTGGAGTCACCGTCGTAGGTCAGGCGGTTCTGCTCGAGGCCGACCGACGCGGCGAAGGCGTCGCCGCCGTCGAGCCACGAGGCCTCGTACGGGTTGGACTCGTTGCGCACCTGCCCGACGAGCTGGACGTCCTCGGGTGCGCACGAGCCGGAGTCGCCGGCGGCGTCGCTGCCACCCGCGGCTTCCTCGCTGCAGCCGGTCAGGGCGATCGCGGCCAGCGAGAGGCTGAGCAGGGCGATGGCGGGGCGTGACTTCAGGGTCATCGTTGATCCTCGTTCTCTTCGTGCCAGGAAATCCGGCGGGGTTGGATCCGAGAGGGGTACGGCGTGGTGCTGGTGCTGGTGCAACGTGCTGGTGGGTCGGGTGCTGACTGGCGCGAGGCCGGCCGCGATGGTGTCGTGGTCAGCGCGCCATCCATCCACCGTCGACGACCAGCACGTGGCCGTTGACGTAGTCGGCAGCGGGGCTGCTGAGGAAGACGGCGGCACCGGCCACGTCGGCGGCGGTGCCCCATCGACCGGCGGGGATCCGGTCGAGGATCGACTGCGCGCGATCGGCGTCCTCGCGCAGCGCGGTGGTGTTGTCGGTGGCCATGTAGCCGGGAGCGATCGCGTTCACCTGGACGCCGCGCGGTCCCCACTCGTTGGCCAGTGCCTTGGTGATGCCGGCGACCCCGTGCTTGGAGGCTGCGTAGGAGACGACGCGCAGGCCGCCCTGGAAGGCCAGGAGGCTCGCGATGCTGACGATCTTTCCCTGGCCACGCTCCACCATGGGCCGACCGAGCTGCTGGCACAAGAAGAAGAGGCCGGACAGGTTGATGTCGAGGACGCGGTTCCAGGCGTCGGCCGAGACGTTGACGGAGTCCTCGCGGTCGATGATGCCGGCGTTGTTGACCAGGATGTCGATCTGGTGGCGCCCGGTCACCTGCGCCGCGATCCGCTCGACGGCGTCGAGGTCTCCGACGTCCAGGTCATGGACCTCGACCTCGCGGCCCAGGTCGGCGGCCTGTCGCTCGGTCGACTCCTGGCTGCCGGGCAGGCCCACGAGCACGAGGTCGGCTCCGGCCTCGGCCAGCCCGAGGGCCACCGCCTGGCCGAGTCCCCGACCGGCGCCGGTGACCACGGCGCGCTTGCCGTGCAGGTCGAAGGGCGATCGACGCTCGGTCGCCGTCAGGGTGCTCACAGGTCCTCCACCGCGACCGGGGTCAGGTCGGTGTAGCAGTTGTTCTCCCCGGTCATCGCCCAGATGAAGGCGTAGGAGCCGGTGCCGGCGCCGGAGTGGATCGACCACGGCGGCGAGATGACAGCCTGGCGGTCGCTCACCACGAGGTGCCGCGTGGCCCCGGGCTGGCCCATCAGGTGGAAGACCCGGTCGCTCTCGTCGAGGTCGACGTACATGTAGACCTCGGTACGACGGTCGTGCAGGTGCGGGGGGAAGGTGTTCCACACCGAGCCCTCGGAGATGACGGTGAGGCCGAACTGCAGGGCCGCGGTCTTCAGCTCCTGGCCCCAGGCGTAGCGGTAGAGGTTGCGCTCGTTGGCCGCCTCGGGAGTCCCGAGGGCGAGCGGCTCCACCTTGCCGTGCTGGAGCGGCGTGGTGGGGTAGGTCGCGTGGGCCGGTGCCGAGACGAAGTAGAAGGCCGCGTCGGCGCCGGCGAAGACGACCTCGCTGCCACGACCGACGTACAGGCCGTCGAGGTGGTCGAGCTCGAACTTCTCGCCGTCGACGAGCACGTGGCCCGCGGCCCCGACGTTGATGACTCCCAGCTCGCGACCCGTCAGGTGGGTCTGCGCGCCCAGGACCTCCTCCCACGCGGGGAGCTCGAGCTGCTCGTCGTGGGGCATGGCACCACCGATGACCAGGCGGTCGTCGTGGGTGTAGACCCCGTTGACCTCACCCGTGCTGAACAGGTCGCCAGCCAGGAACTGGTCCCTCAGCTCCGCGGTCGTGGCAGTCTCCACGCTCGACGGCGACGTCGAATATCGAACCTGAATCACGAATGATCCTCATTTCTTGAACTACGTTCGTCTATGTGAACTGCAACGTACACGTGACGGCGGTCACGGTCAAGGGGTCGATTGTTGTCCATGTATGCGAACTGGGCGTATGCTTTCGCCACTCCCTCCCATGACCCACCGACAGAAGGCGTCGCGATGAAGGTTGAGAAGACGACGGTCGCCAGCGGCACCAGCACCTCGGTTGCCGGGCCGGTCAAGTCAGCGGCGCGGGCACTGGACCTGCTCGACGAGATCGCCACCCACGGTCCCGGCACCCAGCTCCAGCTGTCGACCCGCCTGAGCATCCCCAAGAGCAGCCTCCACGCGCTGCTCAAGACGATGACGGAGCGCGGCTGGCTGCAGACCGACCCGACCGGCAGCGTCTACCAGCTGGGGATCCACTCGCTGGTCGTGAGCTCGGCCTACCTCACCGGCGACTCGGTGCTCTCGCGCGCCAACCCGGTGATGGACGAGCTCGCCGCCGCCACCGAGGAGACCGTCAACCTGGCGCGTCGCGACGGCGACCACGTCATCTACACCGGCAAGCGCGAGTCCGTGCACCCCCTGCGCATGCACCTCGCGGTCGGGCGACGCCTGCCTGCCTACTCCACCGCGCTGGGTCGCGCCGTGCTGGCCGAGCTGCCCGCCGACGAGCGCGCCCGGCTCGTGCCCGACGAGATCGCTCCCCTGACCGCGAAGACCACGACGGGCAAGGACGAGGTGCTCGCGATCATCGACGCCGCCGAGCGGGACGGCTACACCGTCGAGAGCGAGGAGTCCTGCATGGGCGTGCGCTGCTTCGGCGTCTCGCTCCCCTTCGGGCTCCCCGGCTCCGACGGCCTCAGCGTCGCCGCACCGATCAGCCGGCTGACCGGCGGTCGCGAGGACAACATCATCGAGACCCTGCTGAGCATCAAGGCGCGGCTCTCGACGGTGCGCGAGCACAGCGCCATCCGCTGAAGCGGCCGAGCCTCCGGTCCACTGGTGGGGCGCCTCGACCTCGGTGAGGGTCTAGACCAGCACCACCCAGGCGGCGCTACTTCTTCTGGCGCCGCGACCCGCCGTGCCAGTCCTCGGACTTCCCGACCCCGTCCTCCTCGACCCCCAGGGCACGCAGCTGCGGCAGCTCGCGCAGGCTGCGCTTGAGCTCGGCGAAGCCCGGGAACGTGGCGAGCCCGACCACGTGGTCCCACAGCTCACCGGCCTGCTCGTCGGACGGCAGTCGGCTGATCACCGGGCCGAAGAACGCAGCGCCCTGCGGCGGGGCGATGTGCAGGATCGGCGTACCGACGTCCTTGCCGGTCAGGGTCAGCGCCTCGTCGGTCTCCGCCTGGATCTGGGCGTCCCTGGACGTGTCCTCGAGATGCTCGGCGAGCTCGGTCGGCAGCTCGCAGTCGGCCAGGGCACCCACGATCACCGGCCGCAGGTCGGTCGGCTCGTAGGAGCCCGGCGGCTCGTCGAAGACCCGACTGCTCACCGCCGGGTAGAGCGCCTCCACAGCCGCGGGACCGTGCTCGTCGCGGACGTGGGCGAAGACGCGCAACAGCTTGAGCCCTGCCGTGTGGCCGTCCTCGTACTCCGGCGGGAAGTGGCTGTCGTAGTCGATGTGGGCATTGAGAAGCCGCAGCGAGATGAAGCGCCACTCGACCGTGTAGTCGCGCTGGGCCTGGACCGTGCGCACCCACTTGCTCGTCATCCACGCGAACGGGCACACCGGGTCGAACCAGAAGCGGACGTCGGGGTTCTCGAGGTCGTACGACGAGTCGGTCATGGCGCCAGTCTTGCTCGGAGGTGGTTCGGGGTGGGGCTCAGGAGCCTTCGGCCAGCTCGCGCGACCGGTCGCGCGCGGCCTCCATCGCCGCGAGGAACGCCGCACGCACCTTGTGGTCCTCCAGCTCGCGCAGCGCGCTGGCGGTCGTGCCGCCCGGGGAGGTGACCTGCTCGCGCAGCACCGTCGGGTGGGTACCGGTCTCGCGCAGCATCTTGCCCGACCCGACCAGGGTCTGGATGACGAGCTCGCTCGCCGTCGAGCGCGGCAGTCCGAGGTGGACGCCGGCCTCGATCATCGACTCCACCACGAAGAAGATGTACGCCGGGCCGGAGCCGGAGATCGCGGTGACGGCGTCCTGCTGGCGCTCCGGGATCCGCACGACACGCCCCACGGAGGCGAGCAGCGACTCGGCCTCGGCGAGGTGCGCGTCGGAGCAGTGCGAGCCCGGCGAGATCGCCGCCATCCCCTCGTCGACCAGCGCGGGCGTGTTGGGCATGACCCGCACGACCGCGACACCCTCGGGGACGCGGGCCTCGATGAAGGACGTCGTGATGCCGGCCGCGAGCGAGACGACGAGCTGACCGGCACGCAGCGACGGTGAGATCTCGGCGAGGACGTCGGCCATGTCCTGCGGCTTCACCACGAGTGCGACGGTGTCGGCCTTCGCGGCTGCCTCGATGTTGGACACCACGGCGACGCCGTACCGCTCCTCGAGCTCGCGAGCACGGTCGGCTCGCTTCTCGCCGACCAGGAGCCGGTCGACGCGGCGCCCGGCACGCACGAGCCCGGAGAGGAGGGTCTCCCCCATCACACCGGCTCCGATCACGGCCGTCTGCACTGACGGACCCACCGACGGGGTCGCGGAACCGGTCACAGGGGCACCTACTTCTTGGAGATCAGGGACTTGAGGAAGAACGACAGGTTCTGCGGGCGTTCGGCGAGGCGCCGCATCAGGTAGCCGTACCACTCCTGACCGTAGGGCACGTAGACCCGCACGGTCTCGCCGATTCCGGCCAGGCGCCGCTGCTCGTCGGGACGGATCCCGTAGAGCATCTGGAACTCGTAGCTGCCCTGCGCCCGCCCGTAGCGGCTGGCGAGGGAGGCGGCGATCTCCACCATCCGGGGGTCGTGGGTGGCGATCATCGGGTAGCCGTCCCCGCCGAGCAGCACCTTGAGGCAGCGCACGTAGGATTTGTCGACGTCGATCTTGTCCTGGAAGGCCACGTCGTCGGGCTCGTTGTAGGCGCCCTTGCACAGCCGCACGCGCGACCCCTCGTGGGCGAGCTGGCGGCAGTCGCGCTCGGTGCGGTGCAGGTAGGCCTGCACCACGGCGCCGGTCTCGGGGAAGTCCTTGCGGAGGTCGCGCAGCACGGCGAGCGTGCGATCGGTCGTCGTGTGGTCCTCCATGTCGAGGGTGACCGTCGTGCCGGCGTTGCGGGCCGCCCGACAGATCGTGCGGGCGTTCTCGAGAGCGAGCTTGTCGCCGATCTCGGGGATGGCCTGTCCGATGGCCGACAGCTTCACCGATACCTCCGCGCTGCGCGGCAGCGCCCGCGACCCGAGGGCCGCGAGCAGCTCGACGTACGCCGCCACGGTGGCGTCGGCCTGCTGGGAGTCGAGCGTGTCCTCGCCGAGGTAGTCGAGGGTGACCTTCAGGCCGTCGTCGATCAGGCCGGCACTGGCCTCGACGGCGGCCTCGGTGGACTCGCCGGGGACGTAGCCGGTGACGATCCCGGAGGTCACCGGCATCGTGCTGACGAGCTTCTTCACCCCGCTGCTGCGGGCGAGGAGCAGGATCGGCTGGCGGAGCAGGGACATGGATCCCAATCTACGTGGCCACCACGGAGGTCCGTCCTTCGCATTGCCGCCCGCGGAGTCACGTCGTAGCGCACAATGGCGGCAGGGGACGGGACAGCAGGGAGACGACGAGCATGGCGGAGGGGAGTCTCGGGGTGCCTGCGCGCCCCGGCAACGACGCCTGGTCGGACTCGTCGGCCCGCTCCGTGCTCCAGCTGATGGTCGAGTCGGTGACCGAGATGATCGGCTTCCGGGTGGCCGTGCTCTCGGTGGTGCTGGGCCAGGACCTGGTGACCGTCGCCTATGCCGGGCCCGAGGAGTTCCGCGACGAGGTGATGACGACCGACCCCGCCTCCGTGCTCGACCCGATCCTGCAGCAGGCGGAGACCTGGGGCCGCTTCCGCTTCCTGGCCGCCGAGGATATCGTCGGCGAGCTGGAGGGCACCTGGGTCGAGACCGTCACCGATCCGTTGGAGGCGCCCGACGGCTGGCATCCGCGCGACGTCCTGCTCGGCGTCCTCTCCGACGACCAGGGCAAGATGTGCGGGATCCTGTCGGTGGACATGCCCGTCTCCAGGAGACGCCCGGACGGACACCAGCGGCGGCTGCTCGAGCGGTATGCGGCCCAGGCCGAGCGTGCCGTCATCACCGCGTTCGAGCGCGATGCCCTGATGCAGCAGATCGCCCACGCCGAGGCGGCGCGTCGGCTCGTCCGCTCCGCCTCGATGCCCGCCCAGGCCTCTCTCGAGGCGGTGCTCGACCACACGCACCGGCCACTCGTCGAGGGCTTCGACGCCTCCGGCTCGTGGATCCAGGTGCTGGGCGCCGACGAGTCCCGGCGCGGTCGCGCCCGGGCACGGGACGGCAGCGCCGTGCGACTGCCCGCCGACGTGGCCACCCTGGCCGACGAGCTCGCCCCCCGCCTCTGGGCGCACCAGCAGGTCTTCGTGGTCGACGACAGCGCAGAGCCGAACCTGTCGGCCGGGGTGCTGGACCAGGACCTGCTCGACCAGACCCACGAGCAGCTGCGCGCTCTGGGGCTGGGCTCGGTGCTCGCCGTCCCGTTGGGAGTGGGCCAGGAGTGCCTGGGCTTCCTCGCTCTCACCCGCAGGGCCCAGGACCCCCGTTGGTCCGTCGTCGAGATCGACTCCGCCCTCGAGATCGGCCACGACCTGGGCGCTGCCCTGATGACCGCCCAGGCGCTCGAGAGCCAGCGGGCTCTGGTCGAGGAGCTGCGCCAGGTCGACGACTACCGGACCCACCTGATCGAGACGCTGTCGCACGAGATGCGTACTCCCCTGACGGTCATCACGGGCAACCTCGAGATGCTCGGCGACGTGGAGCTCGACGCGGAGGCGAGCCATCTGCGCGACGCCATGACCCGGGGCACCACCCGGATGCAGCGCGTCGTCGACGACCTCCTCCTCCTGGCGACAGTCAGCCATCCGCACCACCCGCTGGTCCGCACTCCCGTGGACCTGCGTCAGGTCGTTCACGACGTGGTCGCCCTGGTCGAGAACCCGGTGCGCGCCAAGCGGCTCACCCTGGACGTCCGCCTCAGCGACCACGACCTCACGGTCTCCGGACACGATGCCGAGCTCGACCGGCTGCTGAGCAACCTGTTGAGCAACGCGGTGAAGTACACGCCTCGTGACGGGCGGGTCCGACTCTCGGTGGTCCGTCGCGACAGCACCGTCGTCCTCGAGCTCGTCGACAACGGGCTCGGCATCTCCGAGGCCGACCAGGTGGGCCTGTTCACCTCGTTCTACCGGACCACCAACCCGGAGGCGTTGCGTGAGCCCGGCACCGGCCTGGGACTGTCCATCGTGCTGCACATCGCGCAACGCCACGGGGGCACGGTGGCCGTCAGGTCCCGGCTCGGCGAGGGCACGACGTTCACCGTCACGCTGCCGGCGGCCTGAACCGCTCGGCGTGCCCTCCTGGCAGGATCCGGGCGGCGTCGCGGCTCGTCAGGGCGTGGGTACGACGAAGTGCTCGCGCGCGAAGGCCAACGACTCCCGCAGGTCGGCCTCGCGCTCCTCGCGGCTGTTGCACCGCCGGGTGTTGATCTCCAGCACCACGGCGCCGGCGAACGGCGTGGATGCCAGGTGCTTCAGGAAGCCGGCCGCGTCCATCGCTCCGCGTCCGGGCACGAGGTGCTCGTCCTTGGCCGAGCCGCTGCCGTCGGTGAGGTGGACGTGGCGCAGCCGCTCCCCGAGCCGCTGGGCCATCTCGACGACGTCGGAGTGCGCGATCGCGGCGTGCGAGAGGTCGATGGTGGTGTTGGCGTACGGCTCCGCGGAGGGATCCCAGCCCGGGAGGTACATCTCGGCGCCGCGCTTCTTGGTGGCGCGCCAGGGGTACATGTTCTCGACGGCGAAGCGGATGCCGGTGGAGTTCTCGAGCGCGGCGATCCCGTCGACGAAGTCGCGGGCGTACTCCTTCTGCCACCGGAACGGCGGGTGGACGACGACCACGTCGGCGCCCACCTCGTGCGCCATCTCTGCCGACCGCTCGAGCTTGCCCCACGGCTCGGTGCCCCAGACCCGTTGGGTGAGCAGCAGGGTCGGGGCGTGGACGGCGCAGATCGGGATCTCGTGGTGCTCCGAGAGCTGGCGGACCGCCGAGGTCTGCTGGCTGAGCGCGTCGATGCCGACCATCACCTCGACCGCGTCGTAGCCGAGGGCGGAGGCGTAGGCGAACCCGTGGGCGGTCGACTCGGGATAGACCGACGAGGTGGACAGGCCGATGCGGGTCACGCGCGGCTCACCTCGTTGCGATGCCTCACTCCAACTACTCCCTCGTGGTGCTCTGCGCACTCTGGTCAGGTGGCCCGGGGGCCCTCGGTGACGCTGAGCCGGTCGATGCGTTCAAGGATGACGCCCTCACGCAAGGCCCAGGGACAGATCTCCAACGCAGGCAGGTCGAAGATGTCCATGCACGCCTCGGCGACGAGCGCTCCGGGCAGCACCTGGTGGGCGCGGCTGCCGGAGACTCCGGGCAGCGCCGCCAGCTCCTCGGCGCCCATGTCCACCAGCTTGGGGATCCAGTCACGCAGGTCGTCGAGGTGCAGCACCCGCGGCACCAACGGGCCGTCGGCCGACGGCGGGGCACCGCAGATGCGCGCCAAGGAGCGGAAGGTCTTCGAGGTCGCCGCCGCACGGTGCGGAGTGCCGGCGCGCAGCAGGTTGCCCGCGTCGCGGGCGATGTCGGTGCGGATCCGCTTGCGGATCTTCTTCAGGTCCGACTCGTCGAGACGCTCCTCGAAGTGGGCCCGCGCCAGCCGCGCCGCCCCGAGCGGGAGCGACCAGGCCACGTCGGGTCGCTCGTCGCCGCCACCGGCGATCTCCAACGAGCCACCACCGATGTCGAAGACGGCCAGCCGGCCGGCCGACCACCCGAACCAGCGACGTACGGCCAGGAAGGTCAGGCGGGCCTCGTCCTCGCCCGAGAGCACGCCGAGCTCGACGTCGGTCTTGCTGCGCACCGTGGCCAGCACCTCGTCGGAGTTGACCGCGTCACGCACCGCGGACGTGGCGAACGCGAGCATGTCCTCGCAGCCCTTCTCCTCGGCCACGACGAGTGCCTCGGCCGTGAAGTCGACCAACGCCTCGATGCCGCTCGTGGAGACGGCACCGCTCTCGTCGAGGTGCTCGGCGAGGCGCAGCGGCTGCTTGTAGGAGTACGCCGGCAGCGGTGCCGCGCCGTCGTGAGCGTCGACCACCAGCAGGTGGCCGGTGTTGGACCCGATGTCCAGGACGCCCAAGCGCATGGGACCAACCTACCTTCGGCGGGGCCGCCGTAGGCTCGCGCCCATGCCTGAGGTCGATCTCGTCTTTCCGCGCGCGTTCGTGGAGTTCGTCAACCCCGCCGACGAGACCGAGGTGATGCGCTGCGACCTCACGTGGCTGACGAGCGCCTACATGTGCATCTTCGGCCAGGGGTGCGCCGGCATCTACGCCGATGCACCGGACACGGGGTGCTGCACGCTCGGCGCCCACTTCGCCGACAAGGAGGACGAGAAGCGGGTCGCCGGCTTCGTGGCACAGCTGACCCCGGAGCAGTGGCAGTTCCACCCGGGCCGAGCGGTCAAGAAGAAGGACTGGATCGAGACCGACGAGGACGGCGAGCGCAAGACCCTCGCCATCACCGTCGACGGGCAGCAGGCCTGCGTCTTCCACAACCGAGCCGACTTCGCCCCCGGAGGACCCGACGCACAGCCGGTCGGTGCCGGCTGCGCGCTGCACGGCCTGGCTCTCGACCAGGGTCGCAACCCGTTGGAGACCAAGCCCGACGTGTGCTGGCAGCTCCCGATCCGCCGCACGTTCCGCGACGTGGAGCAGCAGGACGGCTCCACCTACACCGAGGTGACGATCGCCGAGTACGACCGCCGCGGCTGGGGCCCCGGCGGCCACGACCTCGACTGGTACTGCTCGGGCAACACCGAGGCCCACGTGGCACCCGACCCCGTCTACGTCACCAACGAGGCCGAGCTGACCGAGCTGATGGGCAAGGCGGCCTACGACGAGCTCGTGCGCCACTGCGAGGCACATCTGCGCTCCCGGTCCGCGCTCGCCATCCATCCGGCCTCCCGCACCACGCCCTGACGCCCTGGCGCAGCCAGGCCGCTCGACGGGGAGCGCAGCGAGCGCCTTGACCATCCGTGGGTGTCTCGACGTCGAGACACCACCACCCCGGGGTCAGCACTGACTGAGGCGGGGCTGAGAATGTTCGGCATGCGACTCGACCATCTCTCGTACGCTGCCGGACCCGATGGCCTCGCCGCCACCGCGGAGAAGATCGGGTCACTGCTGGGCGGCACCTTCGCCGACGGGGGCATCCACCCCCGGTTCGGCACCGTCAACATGACGCTCGCGCTGGCCGACGGCACCTACATCGAGATCGTCGAGGCCCTCGACCACCCCGCCTCCGACAAGGCGCCGTTCGGGCAGGCCGTCAAGGCGCGCTCGGCGCTCGGCGGCGGCTGGCTCGGCTGGGTCGTCTCGGTCGACGACATCTCCGTCGTCGAGGAGCGCCTCGGCCGCTCGGCCGTGGCCGGCAACCGGCACCGCCCCGACGGCACCGAGCTGCGCTGGCAGCAGATCGGCGTCAACGGCACGATCGCCGACCCGCAGCTGCCGTTCTTCGTGCAGTGGGACGTCGCCGCCGAGCTGCACCCGTCCGCCGGGGCCGACGAGGGGATGAGCCTTGCCTGCCTCGAGATCGCCGGCGACCCGCAGCGCGTGAGCGAGTGGCTCGGCGAGACCGTCGAGGCACCGCTGGAGGACGTGAAGGTCGAGTGGGTCGCCCCGCACGGCACCCCGGGCATCCTCGCCGCCCAGGTCCAGACGCCGGCCGGCCTGATCCGGATCTGAGCCGCTGAGCAAGCCGCTTGCGGGGGCGATCCCCAGCCCCAACATCTGGAAGCACACCGCCACCTACGAGATCGAGAACGACGCCGTCGACCCCGACGGTCGGCTCTGGACGGCGATGGCCGACCAGGCCACGTGGGCCGGTCGCGACGTGCTGGACCTCGGCTGCGGGACCGGCTTCCACCTGCCCGCCTTCGCCGAGGACGCACGCACGGTGACCGGCGTCGAGCCGCATCCCGACCTGGCGGCGCTGGCCGCACGCCGTACCCGTCGGCTCGACCACGTCAGCGTGCTGCCCGGCACCGCGCAGGCCATCCCGCTGCCGGACGCCGCGGTCGACGTCGTCCACGTCCGCTGGGCCTACTTCTTCGGCCCCGGGTGCGAGCCCGGCCTCGCCGAGCTGGACCGAGTCGTGCGCCGCGGGGGCACCGCCCTGGTGATCGACAACGACGGCTCGCGCTCGACGTTCGGCTCGTGGTTCCGACGCGGCTACCCGCACCTCCCCTCGCCACACGAGATCGAGCGCTTCTGGGGACTGCGCGGGTGGACCCGCACACCGGTCGACATGGGGTGGCGCTTCACCTCACGCGCCGACCTCGAGGCGGTCGTCCGGATCGAGTTCAGGCCGGAGACCGCCGACGAGATCCTGCGCGAGCACACCGGCCTGGAGGTCGACTACGCGGTCAACCTGTGGAGCCGGACCTACTGACCCGCGGAGCTGCGCCCTACGCCCCGGACGAGGCGCGGATGGTCAGGTGCGGAGTGAGCAGCAGACCGTCGGCGACCTTCGTCGGCACGCCGAGGAGGTCCTCGAGGGCGCGCACGACGGCGACCGCGACCTCCTCGAGCGGCTGACGCACCGAGGTGAGCCCGGGGTAGACCACCTGGGCGACCTGGGAGTCGTCGAAGCCGACGACGGCGATGTCCTTGCCGGGGTGGAGCCCGCGCTCGGCCAGGGTCCGCAGCACCCCCATCGCGAGGGTGTCCGAGGCGCACACGAACGCGGTGGGACGCGCCTCGTCGAGCAGGTGGCTGCTGGCGTCGCGGCCGCTCCACACGGTGTCCTCGACCCGGGAGGCCATGCCGGTGGTGGACAGGCCGCGCTCCTTGAGCGCGCGGCTCCAGCCGGAGCGACGGTCCTCCCCGATCCGGGACTCCTTGCGCCAACCGATCCAGGCGATCCGGGTGTGTCCGCGCTCGAGCAGGTGACGGGTCGCGAGCTCGGTGCCGGCTGCCCCGTCGACGTCGACCCACGGGTGACGCGCCTCCGGGTCGTCCCAGGGACGCCCGAAGGCCACGAACGGCGCGCGTCGCTGACGCAGCCAGGTCGCCTGCGGATTGCCGAGGTAGGTGTCGGTCACGATGAATGCGTCGACCGCCGTCGAGCGCACCAGGTCGTCGTACCCCTCGAGCGGGTCGGCGCCCTCGCCCGAGAAGAGCAGGACGTGGTAGCCGGCCTCGCGCGAGGTCCACACCAGCGAGTGGACGAAGCGGTCCATCGCAGCGTTGGCCGTGCCCTCCTGGACCGGGCTCAGCCGCAGGCCGACCAGGTGCGAGGCGCGGGTGCGCAGGTTGCGGGCGGCCCGGTTGGGCAGGTAGCCGAGCTCCTCGATGGCGTGCTGGACCCGGACGAGCGTCTCGGCGCGCAGCAGGTCGGGGTTGTTGACGGCGTTGGAGACGGTCTGGCGCGAGACCCCGGCGCGCTCGGCGACGTCTGCCAGCGTGGGCGGCGACAGCGGCACGTGGGCGGAGATCCCGGCGAGCCCGGACGTCCCGGTGGTCCTGTCCATCTCACCCCACTCACCCGTCGTCGACGAACCAGTTTAACGATCCAAGGCGCCAGCATAGAGCGATCTGCGGGGCGGCACACGAGTGTCACGTCGGTCGGTGTCGGTGGGCTCGCCTAGCGTTCGGTGCATGGCCAAGTCAGCACCCCGATCTCCCCGACCGAGCTACCGCTGCGCCGAGTGCGGCTGGGAGACCGCCAAGTGGGTGGGGCGCTGCGGCGAGTGCCAGGCCTGGGGCTCGGTCGCCGAGGCCGGCGCCGTCACCGCGCGGACGGCGGCAGGCCCCGTCACGTCACCGGCCGTCCCGATCGCCCAGGTCTCCGTCGACGACTCGGTCGCCCGCGTCAGCGGAGTCCCCGAGCTCGACCGCGTCCTGGGTGGCGGCGTCGTGCCGGGTGCCGCGATCCTGCTGGCCGGCGAGCCCGGGGTCGGCAAGAGCACCCTGCTGCTGGAGGTCGCCGCCCGTTCGGCCGCGACCAGGCAGCGGGTCCTCTACGTCACCGGAGAGGAGTCGGCGAGCCAGGTGCGGCTGCGCGCCGACCGCACGGGAGGGGTCTTCGACGAGCTGTTCCTCGCAGCGGAGACCGACCTCGGAGCCGTGCTGACCCACATCGAGGAGGTGCGCCCCACGCTGCTGGTGGTCGACTCGGTGCAGACGATCGGCGCCTCCGACATCGACGGGGTCCCCGGCGGCGTGACGCAGGTGAAGGAGGTCGCCGCCGCGCTCGTGCGGGTGGCCAAGACCCGCAACATCGCCACCGTCCTGGTCGGTCACGTCACCAAGGACGGCGGCATCGCCGGTCCGCGCGTGCTCGAGCACCTCGTCGACGTGGTGCTGCACTTCGAGGGCGACCGCAACTCCCGCTTCCGGATGCTGCGCGCGGTCAAGAACCGCTTCGGTCCCGTCGACGAGGTCGGCTGCTTCGACCTCGGCCCGGACGGCATCAGCGCGGTCGAGGACCCCACCGGGCTCTTCCTGGAGCAGCACCACGGCCGCGTGTCCGGCACCTGCGTCGCGGTGGCGATGGAGGGCCGGCGTCCGATGCTGGCCGAGGTGCAGGCCCTGGTGACCCTCAGCGGCAGCGAGCGTCCCCGCCGTACGACCTCCGGCATCGACAACTCGCGGCTCGCGATGGTGCTGGCGGTGCTGCACCAGCACTGCAAGATCCGGCTGCACAACCACGACGTGTTCACCTCGACGGTCGGCGGCGCCCGGCTCACCGAGCCGGCCAGCGACCTCGCCGTGGCCGTCGCCCTCGCGTCGTCGCACTTCGTCAGCCCGGCACCGCAGGGTGTCGTGGCGATGGGCGAGATCGGCCTGGCCGGCGAGCTGCGCCGGGTGCGCGACATGCCGCAGCGACTCGCCGAGGCCGCCAGGCTCGGGTTCTCGATGGCCGTCGTCCCCAGCGAGCACACGCTCCCGGGCGGACCCCGCCCGTCCTCGGAGGGCCGGATGGTCGACGGGATGCGCGTCGTCGAGGCCCCCGACGTCCACACCGCGCTGCGCCTGCTCCACCTCAGCGAGCGCACCAAGCATGCGCTCGAGGTCGTCGAGGACCACTGAGGCCCGCGGGACGGGCCCTGACCCTGGGCGCGGCCGGCGCCTCGTCCCTGTCCGGACTTCGTCCGGCATGGCCCGCCACGCCCCTGTCAAGGCAGGTCAAGGCGTTGACCGGTACTAAGGTGCACTCGTGAGTGCCACCGATCGGAGCGAGGAGCAGCTGCGCCTGCGCGCCACCCTCGCCTCCATCGCCCCGGGGACCGCGCTGCGTGACGGCCTCGAGCGGATCCTGCGCGGACGCACCGGTGCCCTCGTCGTCATCGGGCACGACCGCACCGTGGAGTCGATCGCGACGGGCGGGTTCGCCCTGGACGTCCCGTTCACGGCGACAGGACTGCGCGAGCTGGCCAAGATGGATGGCGGCATCATCGTCGACAAGGACATCACCCGGATCATCCGCGCAGCGGTCCACCTGATGCCCGACCACTCGATCCCCTCCGAGGAGACCGGCACCCGCCACCGCACCGCCGACCGGGTGGCCAAGCAGACCGGCTTCCCGGTGATCTCGGTGTCGCAGTCGATGCAGATCATCGCCGCCTACGTCGGCGAGACACGTCACGTCCTGGAGGACTCGGGGCAGATCCTGTCGCGGGCCAACCAGGCCCTGGCGACCCTCGAGCGCTACAAGCTCCGCCTCGACGAGGTGTCGAGCACCCTGTCCGCCCTGGAGATCGAGGACCTCGTCACCGTGCGTGACGTCGCGGTGGTGGCCCAGCGCCTGGAGATGGTGACCCGGATCGCCCGCGAGATCGAGGACTACGTGCTCGAGCTCGGCACCGACGGTCGACTGCTCTCGCTCCAGCTCGAGGAGCTCATCACCGGCGTCGATGCCGAGCGCGAGCTCGTCATCCGCGACTACGTGCCCTCCGGCCGCAAGGGCAAGAGCCCCGAGGTGCTCCTGGCCCGGCTCGAGGCACTCTCCCCCACCGAGCTGGTCGACCCCGGCGCCTCGGCCCGCGTCCTCGGACTCGGCACCGGAGAGCACCTCGACGGTGCGGTCGCCCCTCGCGGCTACCGGCTGCTCGCGAAGGTCCCCCGCCTCCCTCCGGCCGTGGTCGATCGACTGGTGGACCACTTCGGGACCCTGCAGAAGCTGCTCTCGGCAGGCGTCGACGACCTCCAGGCCGTGGACGGCGTGGGCGAGCTGCGCGCCCGCAGCGTACGTGAGGGTCTCAGCCGCCTGGCGGAGT
Organism: Nocardioides sp.; assembly: GCF_029937575.1. GTDB lineage: Bacteria > Actinomycetota > Actinomycetes > Propionibacteriales > Nocardioidaceae > Nocardioides. The sequence goes on along the minus strand of NZ_JAPYPS010000019.1, from coordinate 435 downwards.
CGACGATCCTCGAGCGGTACGTCTGAGGTCAGTGGACCACGACGAAGGAGTGGACCACGTCGACCGAAGAGATTGAGCAAGCGACGCGACTGAGGTACGAAGTCGCACGAGCGCGACGTCTGAGGTCAGTGGACCACGACGAAGGAGTGGGCCACGTCGACCGAAGAGATTGAGCAAGCGACGCGACTGAGGTACGAAGTCGCACG
>NZ_JAPYPS010000019.1:0-129 GCF_029937575.1 Nocardioides sp. | reverse complement strand
AGCGCGACGAAATCCCGTGAGCCGACCACCAGCCGCACGCCGATGACGAGGCCCTGTCGATCGTCTCGCTGGGTTCGAGGCTGTGAGTGTTGGTCCTGGCTAGCCCGGGGCTGGCTGGCAGGGTTGAGC